>NZ_CP060587.1:0-626956 GCF_014334735.1 Aeromicrobium senzhongii | reverse complement strand
GCGGAGACACGTTCGCGTTCGGCACACTGTTCGACCGGCACGTCGGTGCCGTCTACTGGCAGGCGCACCGGGTCGTCGGCGACGCCGACGAGGCAGAGGACGTCTGCCAGGACACGTTCGTCACGGCCTGGCGGCGCATCGGCGACATCACGATCGCCGACCGCTCGATCCTGCCGTGGCTCATGGTCACGGCGCGGTACACCGCGCTCAACACCCGTCGCAAGCGTGCGCGCCGTCGCGCCGTCGCGCTGGAGCACGAGCCGGTCGATCCCGACGCCGATCCCTCCGGCCGCCTGGAGGAGGCAGCGGTCGCGGCGGCCATCGAGGCGGCCGTGGCCCGCCTCTCCCCCATCGATCGCCGGTTGTACGAGCTGTGTGTCGACGGTGACCTGACCTACGAGCAGGCGGCCGCCGCGGTCGGCGTGACCCACGGAGCCGTCCGCAACCGCGTGTCGCGATTGCGGACCCGCCTGCGCAGCGACCTGCGAGAGGAGCGTGCCTGATGACCGGGACGGAGCTGCCGGTGCTCGAGCCGGAGCGGATCGAGCGGATGCGCGTGGGCGTGATGGACGCGGTCGCCGAGCACGAGGGCGCCACGCGGCACCGGCGCCGGCGGGTGCGGGCGGCCTTCGCGGGCGCCGTCGCCGCGGCGGTCGTCGTCGTGGGTGGCGTCGGAGTGGGAGTGAGCGAGCTCGGCGGGTCCTCGAGCGACTCGAAGGCGACCACCGCCGATGACACGGCCGCGGCGGAGGCGCCGAGTGCCCGGTCGGACGCGGGCGCCGAGGCGGACGACACCGCTGCCGACGCGGAGGTCCCGCCGCTCACGACCGTCGTCACGACGGGCTCGATGTCGGTCGAGGTCGACGACGTGCGCGACGCGGTCGCGGTGATCCGCACGTTCGTCGCGGGGCGCCTGGGACGTATCGACGCCGAGACCATCGAGGGCGGCGCGGAGGGCTCGGCCTCGCTCACCGTGCGCGTGCCCGCTGACGGCGTCGAGGCGCTCCGGCGCGAGCTCGACTCCCTCGGCGCGCCGTCCTCGGTGTACCTCGAGCGCACCGACGAGGCGGCCACGATCGCGGACGTCGACGCGCGCATCGCGTCGCTGGAGACGTCGATCCGACGGTTGCGGGCGATCGTCGCGGAGTCCTCGTCGACCCGAGACCTGCTCGACGCCGAGGCCCAGCTCACCCAGCGCCAGGGAGATCTCGAGGCACTGCAGGGCCAGCGCCGCGCGCTGCGCGACCAGACCTCGCTGGCCACCATCGAGGTGCTCGTGACGCCCCGGGACACCGCGCGCCCGGTCGAGCCCGGTGAGGGCTTCCGTGGGGGCCTCACGCGCGGCTGGAACGCCCTCGTCGCCACCGTGGACGGGCTGGTCACCGTCGCCGGACTGCTGACACCGTGGCTGATCCCCGTGGGCCTGGTCGCCGTCGTCGTGCTGGGGGTCCGCCGCCGCCGCGCCCGACGCTGACCCACCTCGGGACCATCCGGGACGCGGCGGCCCTCGATGTGGCAGCGTGAGCCACGACACGGGCGACGTGCGCCCGCTCATGGGAGGTGCAGACGGATGAAGCTCGGACTCAGCCTCGGCTACTGGGGCAAGGGACAGCCGCCGGGACAGGCCGCGCAGGTCGCCCTGGCCGAGGAGCTGGGCTACGACTCGGTCTGGACCGCGGAGGCCTACGGCTCCGACGCCCTGACGCCGCTGGCCTGGCTGGGCGCCTCGACCGAGCGGATCAAGCTCGGCACCGGCATCGTCCAGATGTCCGCCCGCACCCCCACGGCCACCGCGATGGCCGCCATGACCCTCGATCACCTCTCGGGCGGCCGGATGATGCTCGGGCTGGGCGTCTCGGGCCCACAGGTCGTGGAGGGTTGGTACGGCCAGCCCTACCCGCGCCCGCTGGCGCGCACCCGCGAGTACTTCGATGTGCTGCGTCAGGCGATCGCCCGCGAGAAGGTCGCCCACGACGGCGCCCAGATCCAGATCCCCTACGTCGACAGGTACGGCCTGAAGTCCACCGGCCTGGGCAAGTCCCTGCGTTCGACGCTGCACCCGGTCCGCGATCAGATCCCCCTCCTGCTGGCCGCCGAGGGGCCGAAGAACATCGCCCTCTCGGCCGAGATCGCCGACGGCTGGATCCCGTTCTTCTACTCGCCGCACGACGCGACCTTCGCCCACGACGCCCTCGAGGCGGGCTTCGCGCTGCGCTCGCCCGAGCGGTTGCCGCGCGACCAGTTCGAGGTCGCCTGCCCGGTGCAGGTCATCGTGTCCGACGACCTCGAGGCGGCAGCCGACTGGATCCGTCCGTTCATCGCGCTGTACGTCGGCGGCATGGGCGCGAAGGGTGCCAACTTCCACTTCGACGCCGTCGCGCGCCTGGGGTTCGAGGAGGTCTGCACGAAGATCCAGGACCTGTACCTGGAGGGTCGCAAGGACGAGGCCACGGCCGCCGTCCCCCTCGACCTCGTCGAGAAGATCGCCCTGATCGGACCGAAGGAGAAGATCCGCGACGATCTCGCCGCCTGGCGCGAGTCCGTCGTCACGACGCTCATGGTCGGGGGCGACGAGGCCACCTTGCGCCTCATGGCCGAGCTCGTGCTCTGACGCGGCCGGGGTCCGGCGGGCGTCGCTCTCCGGTTTCGGTTCCCGCCACGCTGGGTCACAGTGGAGGGAACCGACTGCCGTAGCGAGGTCCCATGCGCATCGAATCCCTGGCTGTCGCGGTGGACGGCCCTCATTCGCCCCTGCTGCGCCCCACCTCAGCGACGATCGAGTCCGGAGCCGTCACGATCATCGACGGGCCGCCGGGGACGGGCCACACGGCTTTCAGCCTCGTCGTGGCCGGCCGGATGGTCCCGTCCTCGGGGCAGGTCCTGGTCGACGGCGAGGCGGACGGGCAGCGGCTGCGCCGCGAGGTGGCCGTCGTCGACGTGCCGGCGGTCTCCGAGCCCGACGAGGTCGTGTCGCTGTCCACGGCGATCGGCGAGGAGCTGGCGATGGCGCGCCTGCCCGCCCGGCCGAGGCACGTGCGCGAGACGCTGAGCCAGTACGGCGCCGAGGACTGGCGTCGCACGCGCGTCGAGGACGTGCCGGCCGCGCTGCGCTTCCAGTTGCTCGCGTATCTCGCCGCCCAGCGCCCCGGCGTCCGCGCCCTCGTCCTGTGTTGTCCCGACCGTTACGGCGTGCAGGCCGACGAGGCCCTCGGGGTGGCCCGCGAGCTGGCCGACTCCGGCTACGCCGTGTGCCTGCAGCTGACCACGACCACCCTGCAGGGTGTCGACCACTCGCACGCCACCCTCGGGAGGTCCTGATGACATCGCTGCGGCTCGCCCTCACCGAGCTCCTGAGGCTCAGTGCCGGACTGCTCCCCCGGCTGGCCATCGCGGCCGTGATCCTGATCCCGACCCTCTACGCCTCGCTCTACCTGTGGGCCAATCACGACCCGTACGGCCGCCTCACCACCGTCGAGGCCGCGCTGGTCGTCGAGGACCAGCCCGCCGAGAGCAAGCAGAGCGGGCGCATCGACGCCGGCCGGGAGGTGGCTCGCGACCTGGTGAAGGACGGCTCGTTCGACTGGCGCGAGGTGTCCGCCGCCGACGCGGACCGCGGTGTCGAGAACGGCGAGTACCTGTTCGCCCTGACCATCCCCCGGGGGTTCTCCGAGGCGCTCGCCTCGACGGCGGACTTCGACCCCAAGAAGGGCACGCTGATCCTGACCACGAACGAGGCGAACAACTACCTCTCGGCCACGATCGCCGACCAGGTCCTGTCGAGGGTCAGCGCGTCGATCGACCAGAACGTCGGCGAGAAGGCCGCTGCCGCGTTCCTGCTGGGCTTCTCGACCCTGCACGACAAGCTGCAGGAGGCCGGAGCCGGAGCCGAGAAGCTGACCCAGGGCATCGCCGAGGCGGAGAAGGGCAGCGAGCGGCTCGCCACCGGCGCCACGAAGCTGGCCGACGGGCAGGCGACCCTGCTCGAGGGCCAGCGCACGCTCGGCCGAGGCATCAGCAGTGCCGCCTCGGGCACGGCCGAGCTCGAGAGCGGGTCGCGCCAGGTGGCCGCCGGCAACGAGAAGATCGCGACGGTGGCCGACGACATCGCGGCCGCCTCCAAGACGGCCAATGAGGCGCTCCCGCAGGCGCGGGCCGACATCGCCGAGCTCCTGGACGACGCCGGACTCACTCCGGCCCAGCAGCGCCGGATCCTGGCGCAGGTCGACCAGCTCGGAGCACCGCTGAACCAGCTCAACGACAAGGTCCAGGCCACGGACGCCCAGATCGACGAGCTGGCCGCCGGCGCCGAGAAGGTCGCGAACGGCACCGCGACGCTCAAGAACGGCCTCACGACCGCCGAGTCCGGCAGCGCCCGGCTCGTCAGCGGGCAGCTCGAGGCCGAGAACGGGGCGAGGAAGCTGGCATCGGGCGCCGACGAGCTGACCACCGGGCTGGGCACGGCCCGCGCGGGGTCCCAGCGCCTGGCGACCGGGCTGGAGGACGGCATCAACTCGGTCCCGGACCTCGGCCGTGAGCGCCGCGACGAGGCCGCCGAGGCCATCGCCTCGCCGATCCAGACCCGGGACGTCGCCCAGGCGTCCGCCGACAGCTACGGCGCCGGACTGGCTCCGTTCTTCCTGTGCATCGGCACCTGGGTCGGCAGCTACGTCATGTTCCTGCTGGTGCGGCCGCTGTCGAACCGCGCGATCGCGGCGCGGCAGTCCCCGTTGCGCACGGCTCTCGGTGGCTGGCTCACCCCCGCGCTCCTCGCGGCCGTGCAGGTGCTCGTCATGCTCGGCATCGTGGTGGCGGTGGTGGGCATCGACGTGCTCCGTGCCGCGCAGGTCGCGCTGTTCCTCATGCTGGTGGCTGCGGCCTTCGTGGCCATCGTGCACTGCCTCAACGCGTGGCTCGGGCCGGTCGGTCAGTTCCTCGGGCTGGTCCTGCTGGTCCTGCAATTGGCCAGCGCCGGCGGCACGTTCCCGTGGCAGACCTTGCCCGGCGCGCTGCAGGCCGCCCACCACGTCCTGCCGATGTCCTACGCCATCGACGGCATCCGTCACCTGATGTACGACGCGGCGCTCGACAGCCTGCCGCGCGACATCGCGGTGCTCGCGGCGTACGTGGTGGGATCGGTGGCCCTGACGGCCCTCGCGGCCTATCGACGAAGGATCTGGAAGGTGTCGCAGATCAAGCCGGAGATCGCCCTGTAGATCGCCCTGGCGTCAGCGTCCCCCGAACCAGAGGCCGAGCCCGGCCGCGAGGAGGCTGCAGACGAGCATCGCGGCCGCGTGCACAGTCGCCGTCACGAGGGCACGGGAGCCGCGCTGCCGGGCCAGGCTCCCCGCTTCGACACTCGCTGCCGAGAAGGTCGTGTACCCGCCCAGCAGACCCGTCCCGACCACCGAGCGGACGTCCGCACCGACGCCATGGTCGCCACTGAGCGCCACGACGAGTCCGAGCAGGAACGAGCCGGTGACATTGACGACGAGGGTTCCGAGGGGCACCCGCGAACGGACCACACGCGTCACCCATGCATCCACGACGAACCGCAGCACCGCGCCGAGCCCTCCGGCCAGCACCACGAGGCCGATCATCGGCCGGCCTCGTCCGGATCGACCGGCGTCGTCCGCGCGCCCCCGAGCAGCACGCCCAGCCCCGCCGCCAGGACACCGGCGACGACACTGCCCAGCGCGTAGGCCGTGCCCAGACCGAGCGCCCCGTCGCGCAGCAGCTCGTCGACCTCGACGATGAACGTGCTGTACGTCGTGAAGCCGCCGAGGACGCCGGTGCCCACGGCAAGCCGCACTCGGCGACGCCCACCGCTGTCGTCACCGCGTACCGCGAGCGCCGACACGAGCGCGCCCAGCAGGAACGATCCGGACACGTTGATGGCGAAGGTGGTCCAGGGCCACTCCCCCGGGCCCGCCGCGAACGTGTCCTCGAGCACGGCCCGCACGAGCGTGCCCACCGCGCCGCCGATCAGGACGAGCAGCACGGGCCCCAGTGCCGACACAGGCGTGGAGGGGATGTCGGGACCGCGCACGGCCCGAGCCTACGCGGCGGGAAACGACGCCGCGGCGGGCCGCAGGCTGAACGACGACGGCGCCCCCGGAAGAATCCGGAGGCGCCGTCTCGGGTGGAGCATAGGAGATTCGAACTCCTGACCTCTTCGATGCGAACGAAGCGCGCTACCAACTGCGCCAATGCCCCAAGGCCGTGGTCCAGCCTAGCAAAACCGTTCCGCCGATCACATCCGCGGGTCGGTCTGCGTGCCGCAGGTCAGTGACCGACGGCGCGCTGCTCGGTGCCGGTGTCGCCCTCATCGCCTGCGATGCCGGGCAGTTCGGTCTGCTCACCCTCGACGTGACCGGACGTCCAGGCGCCGGGCTGACCGAACTCGATGGTGCGCACGGTGCGACCGGCACGCGGCTTGCTGACGTACGTCGGAACCGTGATCGGCAGCGGATCCCAGACCGGCTCGCCCGTGGTGGCCGAGACGCTGGGGACCGCGATCTGCAGCTGCTCGTCCAAGGCGTCGGCACCCAGCGGGGCGTCCATCTCCATGACGTTGCGGCGGTTCGGGTCGTAGTCCTCGACCTGGTCGGAGACGACGACGGTCATCTCCTCGTCGGCGGCGGTGCCGCCGACGGCAGCCTTCGAGCCGCCCTCGGTGACGCGGCCCGACGCCCAGCTGAACAGACGGCCGGTGGCGGCCGGGACAGCGCGCAGGCGACGAACAGCAGCACCCAGGCCGGCCGACGAACGACCCTCACTCTGGCGACCGATGCCACGCTCCTGGCGGACCATGACGCGGCACAACACGAGCCAGGCGACGATCAGGCCGACACCGATGGCCGGGGTCCACACCGCGGTGACACGAGCGATCGCGAGACCGGAGAGCACCGCCAGCACGGCGACCAGCGTCAGCAGCACGTTGCGGCGACGGCGGGCGGCGATGCGAGCGGCTTCGCGCGAGACGCGCGGACGCTGCGTGTCGACCGCCGGAGAAGTCCGGTCGACACGAGGGGAAGTCCTCTTCAGGGGGGCCGGGGCGGCCGGCGCCGGGCGCTTCTGCTCGACGGGACGCTCCTGGGCGGTGACGGTGACGCGACGGGGCTCGACCACACGTCGGGTCGGTCCGTCCTGGTCGAGGGACGAGTTCTTGCCCGCCTCGTCGTAGCGACGCAGGACGAGCGGGACGAAGTACGCCGCCCACAGTGCGACGACGAATGCGACGATCAGTCCGCTGGAACCCTCCACGTTTGAAACCGTAGGTCGTGACGGACGTGATCCGTGGGAGGGACGGGGGCGTGTCGCCCCGGAGTTCGTCGGGCGTGCGTCACTCAGCTGTCGGCAGAGCCGTGGCGCAGCCGGTGCAGGACCCCGTCGGGCACGTCTTCTCGCAGCAATTGGAACAGCCGGTGGTCGCGCCAGTCCCCCGCGATGTGCAGGTAGCGCGGCGCCAGCCCGAACTCGGCGAAACCCAGCTTCTCGACGACTCGCAGGCTCGCGGCGTTCTCGGGGCGGATGGAGATCTCGATCCGATGGAGCCCGACCTGCGTGAACAGGTGGTCGCACACGAGCGCGACGGCGGTGGGAGTGACGCCCCGGCCCGCGTGACTGCGCGCCACCCAATAGCCGATGCTGGCCCACAACGCCGAGCCGCGCGTGATCCCGCTGACCGTCACCTGACCGACCATCGTCCCGGCCCAGGTGATCGCGAACGGCATCGCGGTGCCCTCGCGGGCGCGCCGCCGCAGGGCGCCGATCGTCGCGCCGTACGACTCCGGCGCGACGCCCTCGCCCCGGGGCAGCGTGGCCTCCCACGGACCCAGCCACTCGAGGTTCTCGGTGCGCAGCCGGGCCCAGGCGGAGGCGTCGCGGCGCACGAGCGGCCGCACGCCGATGAGTCCGTCCGACAGCGTCGCCGGCCAGCCGCGAGCCATCAGAAGTTGCGGTCCAGCACCAGGGTGCGGACGGTGTCGCCGAGATTGAGCGCGCTCTCGTCCTCGCCCACGACGATCAACGCGTTGGCCTTGGCCAGCGCTCCGACCAGGTGCGGGCCGGTGTGCGGCAGCGGGGTGACCTTGGCGCCTCGGTGCGTGACCTCGAAGAACGCCGGGCGGTACTCGCGCAGCCCCGTGTCGGACCTCAGGTCCTCGGCCAGGACCGCGTGCACCTGCGGGCGGCGGTAGGGCGTGCGCCCGAGCATCCGCCGGATCGCCGGCACCACGAAGACCTCGAACCCGACATAGGCCGACACCGGGTCGCCGGGCAGCGTGATGACGGGCGTCTGCTCCTCGAAGACCCGGCCGAACCCGTGGGTGCGGCCCGGGGTCATGGCGACGTCGGAGAACGCCACCTCGCCGACCTCGGTCAGCGTGCGCTTGACCAGGGCCCGGTCGTCGCCGGTGATGCCGCCGGTCGTGACGACCAGGTCGGCACGCACCAACTGGTCGGAGAGCACGCGCTTGAAGACGGCCGGATCGTCGTCGACGACGCCGACGCGGTAGGCGATGGCGCCGAGGTCGCGAACGGCGGCGGCGAGCATGGAGGAGTTCGCATCGAACACGGAGTCCACCTCGAGGTGGGCTCCGGGCTCGCGCAGCTCACGACCGGTCGACATGACCACGACGCGCGGACGCGGACGGGCCCGGACGCGGTCGCGGCCGATCGCGGCGAGCAGTCCGATCTCGCGGGGGCCGAGCACGGCTCCCTCGGGAAGCGCGACGGCGCCGCGGGAGAGGTCTCCGGCCGCGTGGCGCACGCCCGCCCCGGCCAGCACGGCGCGGCCGATCGCGACCTTGGTGCGCCCTCCGTCGGTCGAGTCGGCCGGCACGACGGCGTCGGCGCCGCGCGGCAGCGGCGCTCCGGCCATGATCCGCACGCACGAGCCGGCGCTGATGGCGAACGGCTTGCCCAGGCCGGCGACGATCTCGGCCACGACCGGCAACTCGACCGGCTCGCCGGGACGGGCCCCGACGACGTCGGTGGCGTTGACGGCGTACCCGTCGACGGCAGCCGAGGAGAACCGTGGCAGGTCCTCATTGGCCAGGACGTCCTCGTGCAGGCTCAGGCCCAGCGACTCGACGACCGGCTGGTCGTAGGCCGCCAACGGGCCGACGCCACGCAAGATGGTCTCGAGATGGTCTTCGACCGTCAGGCGACCGGGGGCCACGCTGACGGGACGCGTCCGCGGGGGCAGTTGACCTGACGACATGCGTGCCAGCCTAACCGGCGGACGGACTCAGATCCCGGACAGCACGGTTCCGGACGCCACGTGGCGCGCCCGGCCCTCGTCCTCGAGCACGACATCGCCGCGCACGACGACGCCTTCACCGAAGCTCCAGTCGCCGCGCACGGTCAGGGACGTGGCGTACAGCAACGACACCGAGAACGGCAGTCGCTTGTCGAACTCGGCGATCGCGCCGAAGTAGCGCTTGTCCAGATCGACCGCCGGAACGTCGTCGAGACGGGCGCGCAGCTGGTAGTCCGGGCCCACGTCGTAGACGTCGGAGCGCAGCAACAGCAGGTCGTCGGTCGTCTTGACCGGCAGGAACCGCGCCCGGTCGACCTCGATCGCGGTCGCACCCTCGAACACCGAGATCGCCGCGCCCATCGCGGACTCGATCTGGATCACCTCGGGGCTGGCGGGATCGGTCGGGTCGACCCGCTTCTGGTTGCGGATCAGCGGCAGGTCGAGCACGCCGTTCGCCCGGTCGAGCTCGGCGCGCAGCGCGTGCAGGTCGAACCACAGATTGTTCGTGTGGAAGTACTTGTGCACGTGCAGGTCGGCGGCGGCCTCGCGGTCCTCCGGGGCGATCTGCGCGGTCTCGCGCAGGATCAGGCGGCCGTCGGACTTGCGCACGACGAGGTGTCCGCCCTTGACGTCGGCCGGCGTGCGACGGCACACCTCGGCGGCGTAGGGCGCGCCCGTCTCCGCGAACCACGCCATCATCGCGGGATCGGGCACGGCACCGAGGTTGTCGGCGTTCGAGATCGAGGCATAGCGATACCCCGCCTCGATCAGCTGGTCGAGCACACCGGACGCGTCCAGGGCGGTGTAGAGGTCGGCGTGGCCGGGCGGGCACCACTCCAGCGAGGGATCGGCCGGCCACTCGACGGGCTCGAGGGTCTCGGCGTCCAGCCGCGGCTCACGGTTCTGGACGAAGTCCAACGGCAGATCGCCGACCTTGAGCTCGGGGTAGCGCGCCAGCGCGGCCAGGGTGTCGTCGCGGGTGCGGAAGCTGTTCATGAACAGCAGCGGCAGGTCCACGCCGAGGGTGGACCGCACGTGCCAGACCTGGTCGACGATCAGGTCCAGGAAGCTCAGCCGGTGCTTGATCGGCAACAGCGACTTGGCCTGCTTCATGCCCATCGTCGTGCCGAGTCCGCCGTTGAGCTTGATGACGACCGTCTCGGCGGCCGCGCGGCGCAAGGTCTCGTCGTCGAAGTCCAGACGCGCGATGCTCTCGACATCGGTCAGCGGATCGACGTCGGACTCGGGGATCAGGCCCGACGCACCTTCCTCCAGCTGGTGGTAGAACGCCGTGAAGACGTCGATCGCCTGCTCGGGAAGTCCGTCCGAGCGCATCTTGTCCTGTGCGTCTGCCAGTGCTTTCATCGGGCCTAGGCTAGCGGCATGTCGGCCGACGTGATCAGTGAGAAGGTTCAGTTGCGCACGTCACTGGCCGCGGGGCGGCGCACGAGATCACCCCAGGATCGGGTGGCCGCCGCCGAGGCGATCGCCCTCCACGCGGCCGCGTTGCCGGCCTTGGCCCGCGCGGCCCGGGTGGCGGCCTACCTCTCCATGCCCAGCGAGCCGGGCACCGCTCCTCTCCTGCAATGGCTGCAGGATCGGCAGGTCACGGTGCTGGTGCCCGTGAGTCATCCGGATCGCTCCCTGACGTGGGTCGAGCACGCGACCGACGCCGTCCGCGCCGGATCGCTCGGCGTCCCCGAGCCCGTCGGCGCGGACCTGGGTCCCGACGCCCTGGCGACCTGCGACATCGCGCTCGTCCCGGCACTGGCCGTCGACCACGGCGGCAACCGGCTCGGCCGGGGCGCCGGCTACTACGACCGCGCGCTGGCCGGCTTCGACGGCGTGGTGTGCGCGCTGGTGTTCGAGGACGAGCTCCTCCCCCACGTCCCCCACGAGACGCACGACCGGCCCGTCGACCTCGTCCTGACCCCCGCGGGCGTCTTCCGGCCGCTGCGGGACTGACGGTTTACCACGGTGCCGTGGTAAACCGCCGCCTCCCTGGGGAAACTTCCCTGGGGCAGCGCGCACTTGCCTGGGGAAGCACTCTCCACAGGCCCGCGGTGAGCACTTCCGAGATCAACAGGCTCCGCTGAGGCCGTTCTCCTCGGGCGAACCAGCCGACAGCCTCAGGCCATGCATGCAGAACTGCGCGACGCACTCGCGACCAACGGCGGACATCTCCTGCGCAGGGATTTGGTCTCCATGGGTTACAGCGACCGAATGATCCGCCTGCTCGTACACCAGTCGTTCTTGACCAGGCTGCGTCATGGAACCTACGTCGACCGCCAGGTTTACGACGCACTCAGCGTTGTGGAACGCCATCTCGTCCACTGCAGAGCCGTACTCGATCGTCTGGGTCCCGGCGTGGCGCTCTCCCACCACTCCGCCGCGGCCCTGCACGGGATCGAGATGTACCGGCCGGCCTTTCGCCACGTGCACGTGACCCATCTCGACGGCAAAGGCGGTCGACGCGAGGCCGGTGTGGTCCACCACGAAGCCGAGGTGCCCTCAGGGGAGTTGACTCGCGTGGAGGGGGTCCGCGTCGTTTCCCCCGCTCGTTCCCTGTTCGAACTCGCCTCTCTCGACGGCACGGAGTCTGGTGTGGTGGCCGTTTCATCGGCCCTTCACGCCGGGTTGTCGACGAAGGAGGAGCTGCTCGATCTCGAGACCCGCTTCAACCGCTGGCCGGGCTACTCACACGCCCGCCTGGCCATCCGTCTGGCCGACGGACGAATCGAGTCGGTCGGCGAATCGCGCTCCCTCTACCACCTCTGGCGCCACGGTGTACCCCGTCCTGAGCTTCAATCGACCATCACCAACGCCGACGGCAGCACCCTGGCGCGCGTCGACTTCGAGTGGGAACTCCATCGTCACGTGGGCGAGTTCGATGGGATGAGGAAGTACAGCGCGTACGGCGATGGGCGGGAAGCCCTCATCCGGGAGAAACGGCGTGAAGACCTCGTCCGCGCCACGGGACGGGGAATGACCCGATGGACATGGAACGAACTCGCTGCTTCCCGCGTCCGCACGTGGGCCCACGAACTCGCGGCTTCATTGGAACATTCCCGTCGGCAGTTCGGCAGGAATGCGGTTCACCTTCCCCTCGGGTGACTTCCCCAGGCAATCTGGCTCGTCCCCAAGGAAGTTTCCCTTGGGAGGCGCTGGTTTACCACGGGACCGTGGTAAACCAGCGCCTCAGGACACCCCGACGATGGGCAGCCGATAGGCCGCGGGGGCGTCGACCGGGACGACCGGGTTCTTGGGCATGACCGGCTCGAGCCGGCGGTACGGCTGGCCCAGCGCCGGCCGCTGGTCGGGCTCGCCGCGGTTCGGCCAGAGCGCCACGGCCCGCTCGGCCTGAGCCGTGATCGTCAGCGAGGGGTTCACGCCCAGGTTGGCCGTGATGGCCGCGCCGTCGATCACGTGCAGTCCCTCGTGGCCGTACAGGCGCTGGTAGGGGTCGATGACGCCGGTCTGCGGCGAGTCGCCGATGGCACACCCGCCCAGGAAGTGCGCGGTCATGGGGATGCCGATGGGCTCGGTGACGATGCCGCCGGGCACTCCGTCCATGTAGTCGGCCATCTCGGTCACGGCGCGGTGCGCCGACGCGATGTAGGTAGGGTTGGGCTCGCCCGTGCCCTGCTTCGTGGTCATCTTGCGACCGCCGAACAGCCGCCGCTTCGTGTAGGTCGTGATCGAGTTGTCGCGGGCCTGCATCACGAGGGCGATCACGGTGCGCTCGGACCAGTGGAACGCGTCGTAGAGCTTGGGCAGGCGCGGGCCGAGCTTGAGGATGTTCTTGAGGACCGTCCGCAGCTTGGGCTCATCGTGTCCGCTGCCGTCGGTGGAGAGCACCATCTGGACGAACATCATCACGTTCGAGCCCTTGCCGTACCGGACCGGCTCGATGTGCGTCGTGGGGTCGGGGTGGATCGAGGAGGTGATCGCGACGCCCCGGGTGTAGTCGACCTCGCGGTGCATCGCGACCGAGCCCATCAGCGCCTCGGAGTTCGTCCGGGTCAGCAGGCCCAGGCGATCGGAGATGTTCGGGAGGCTGCCGGAGTCGCGCAGGCGGTGCAGCAGCCGCTGCGTGCCCAGGGAGGCGGCCGAGAACACGACCTGCTCGGCCCGGATGACCGGCTGCGTGCCGCGCCACTTCTTCGTGGACTTCGAGTGCACCTCGTAACCGCCTCCGGCGCGGGGCCGCACGTCGACCACGGTCGTGAGCTCACGGACCTCGGCGCCGGCCTGCTCGGCCAGGTACAGGTAGTTCTTGACCAGCGTGTTCTTGGCGTTGTGCCGGCAGCCCGACATGCACTCACCGCAGTTGATGCAGGTCCTGCGAGCCGGTCCGGCGCCGCCGAAGTACGGGTCGCCGACGTCCTGGCCCTCGTTCTCGCCGAACAGCACACCGACCGGCGCGAAGTGGAACGTGTCGCCGTAGCCCAACCGGTCGGCGGCCTCCTTGACCACCCGGTCGGCGGGGGTCATCTTCGCGACCGTGTTCACGCCGAGCATGCGCTTGGCCTGGTCGTAGTACGGCGCGAGCTCGCTCTTCCAGTCGGTGATGTGGCTCCAGGCCGGGTCCTCGT
The DNA here is from genome assembly GCF_014334735.1 of Aeromicrobium senzhongii. Lineage (NCBI taxonomy): Bacteria > Bacillati > Actinomycetota > Actinomycetes > Propionibacteriales > Nocardioidaceae > Aeromicrobium > Aeromicrobium senzhongii. Next base: position 613,099 of record NZ_CP060587.1, on the reverse strand, counting down.
AGAACGGGTCGAGCGGCTCGTAGAGGGTGTTCGCGTACACCAGCGAGCCACCGCCGACCCCGGCACCGGCCAGCACCAGCGAGTTGCGCAGCAGGTTGATCCGCTGGATGCCGTAGCAGCCCAGCTTCGGCGCCCACAGGTAGTCGCGCAGGTGCCAGGAGTTCTTGGCGAACTGGTCGTCGGCGAACCGGCGGCCGGACTCCAGCACGAGGACCTTATAGCCCTTCTCGGTCAGCCGCAGCGCCGAGACGCTGCCGCCGAACCCGGATCCGACGATGACGACGTCGTAATCGAACTCGCTCATGGTGACCCCTCTCAGGCCTTCCGGCTGAATCGGCGCATCAGCACCAGCCCGACCGTCAGCACGGTGGTGAAGGTGCGCTTGGACAGCTGCGGCGGGCCGCCGACCGGCACGAGCCGCTGGACACCGACGGACTGGCTCTCGGTGAAGCGCAGCAGGCCCTCGGCGCCCTGACGGCGCCCGGTGCCGGACTGCTTCATCCCGCCCATGGGCGCGCCGATGCTGCCGAACGTGGCGGCGAAGCCCTCGTTGACGTTGACGGTGCCCGCCTGGATCCTCGGAGCCACCTTGCGGGCCCGGCGGACCGGTCCCCAGACGCTGGCGTTGAGCCCGTAGACGGTGTCGTTCGCCTGCGCGATCGCCTCGCCGACGCCGCGGTACGGGTACAGCGACACGAGCGGGCCGAAGGTCTCCTCGGCGAAGCACAGTGCGGTCTCGGGCACGTTCTCGAGCACGGTGGGCTCGTGGAACCACGGTGCGATGTCGGGGCGGGCCCGGCCGCCCGAGACGACGGTGGCTCCGTGGTCGATCGCGTCGGCGACGTGCTTCTCGATGGTGGCCAGCTGCGCGGGCGACACGAGCGTCCCCATCTCGGCCTCCCAGTCGGCGTTCGCGCCGTAGCTCAGCCGCTCGAGCCGCTCGGCGAGCGCGTCGCGGTACTGGTCGTAGATCGACTCGTGGACGTAGATGCGCTCGATGGACACGCAGAGCTGACCGGCCGAGCTGAACGCGGCGTTGATCGTGCCCTCGACCGTCTTCTGGACGTCGGCGCCGGGCAGGACGATCATCGGGTTCTTGCCGCCGAGCTCGAGCGAGCAGCCGATGAGCCGCTCGGAGCACTGCGCGGCGATGCGCTTGCCGGTGGCGGTCGAACCGGTGAAGCAGATGTAGTCGGAGTTGTCGATGATCGTCGACCCGATCGTCGATCCCGCGCCGCTGACGACCTGCCACAGGTCCTTCGGGAAGCCGGCGCGGTGCATCAGCTGGATGATCGCGAGCGCCGTGAGCGGCGCCTGGCTGTCGGGCTTGTGGACGACGGCGTTGCCGGCGGCCACGGCGGCCAGTCCGTCGACCAGCGCCATCGACAGCGGGTAGTTCCACGGCGTGATGAGCCCGACGACGCCCTTGGGCTGGTGGTACTGGCGGATCCCGGTGAGCACGGGGTACGCACCCGCGATCCGGTGCGGACCGAGGATGCGCGAGAGCCGGCGGCCGTAGTAGCGGCCGGTCAGCGCGGTGTGGAGCACCTCGTCGAACGCGTGCGCCCGAGCCTTGCCCGACTCCAGCTGCACGAGATCGAGCAGCTCCTCGCGGTTCTTCAGGATCAGGTCGTGCAACCGCAGCAGCGCCCGCTTGCGACGCCGCAACGACGTCCGGGCCCAGGCCCGCTGGGCGACGCGGGCGACCGCGAAGGCGTCGAGCACGTCCTGCTCGGTCGAGACCGGGACCGTGGCGATGTCGGCGCCCGTGAGCGGGGTGACGGTCGTGCGCGTCTCGGTGCCCGTCGCCCGGATGAGGGCCGTGAGTTCGGCGATCCGCGCGGGGCTGACTGTGATCTGGGCGACATCAGGCATGAGAGGACGATACCGCGAAGTAACCGAATGTGACACACTCCGTGTCACATAGAGCGAACGCCCCTACGCCGGCTGCTGCGCCGCCAGGGTCTTGGCGAAGCAGAGCGACTCCGGCACCTGGTCGTAGGGCGGGTAGACCTCGATGGGCGCGTATCCCGAGCGCTCGTACAGCGCGATCGCGGCGCGCTGCCGCTCGCCCGTGTGCAGCACGACCCGGTCGGTGACCCGGGCCGCTCGCGCTTCGATCTCGGCCAGGAGCCGGGGCGCCAGTCCCGTGCCCCGCGTGCTCGGCAGCAGGAACATGCGCTTGATCTCGACCAGGTCGCGCAGCCGGCGCAGGCTGACCGTGCCGACCGGCTCGTCGCCGTCGAGGACGAGGAGACAGGCGATCACCGCGTCGGGATCGATGTCCTCGGCGCCGACCGTGTGGCGAGGCCGTCCGTAGAGGTCGCTCATCTCCTGGGACATCCGGGCCCGCAGCGCGACCGCACGCGGGTCGAGGAAGTCGACCTCGACGATCCGGGCGCTCACCGTCGCACCACCGGTCCCGGCTCGCGCAGGTCGGCGAGCATCGCGTGCTGAGCCCTCGTCGCCTTGAGCAGGGGGCGGTCGAGCGTGGCGACCGCCACGCCCTCCCCCGTTCCGACCTCAGCGACGACGCGCCCCTCGGGGTCGTACACGGCGCTGCCACCGTCGAAGTCCGCGCCGGCCACCGACCCCGTCAGCCCGCTGACGACCGCGTACATGCCGTTCTCGAGCGCGCGGGCCCGGTAGTACAGCTCGCGCCGGTGGGCACTGCCGGTGAAGTACGCGACCGAGGCGGCGTACACCTCCGCACCGGCCAGGGCGACGGCGCGCGCGTGCTCGGGGAAGCACCCGTCGTAACAGATCGACAGGCCCACGGACCACCCCCGGACGTCGATGATCACGCTGTCGGCACCGGGGACGACGTGCTCGTTCTCGGCATCGCACGGGTTCTGCTTGTCGTACACGCGGCGGCCGGCGGGATCGTCGCCGAGGCCGAACGCCAGCGTGGAGATCGTGAAGCCGTCAGGCCCGTCGAGGCAGGCTCCGACCAGCACCACCATGGCGGCCTCGGCCGCGGCCGTCTCGATGGGACGCAGTCGCGGATCGGTCTCGCCCACGACGATCGGCGGCATTCGGTACCCGCCCAGGAAGAGCTCGGGCATGACCAGCAGGTCGGCGCCACGGGCCAACTCGACGGCCCGGACCACCGTGGCGATGTCGGCCTCGACGTCGCCCTGCGAGGCGAACTGACCCGTGGCGACCGTCAGCGTCACCCGAGCACGACCTCGATCCGCTGGAACTCCTTGAGATCGGTGTAGCCGGTGGTGGCCATGGCCCGGCGCAGCGCGCCGACCAGGTTCATCGTGCCGTCGGGGACGTTCGAGGGACCGAACAGCACCTGCTCGAGCGAGCCCACCGTGCCGATCTCGACCCGCTCGCCGCGGGGAAGGTCGCCGTGCCAGGCCTCGGCGCCCCAGTGGAACCCGCGACCGGGCGCGTCGGTCGCGCGCGCGAAGGGCGAGCCGATCATGACGGCGTCGGCGCCACAGGCGAAGGCCTTGGTCAGGTCGCCACTGCGACCGATCGATCCGTCGGCGATGACGTGCACGTAGCGGCCACCGGACTCGTCGAGGTAGTCGCGCCGCGCAGCGGCGACGTCGGAGACGGCCGACGCCATCGGCACGGCCACGCCCAGGACGCTGCGGGTCGTGTGCGTGGCGCCACCGCCGAAGCCGACCAGCACGCCGGCGGCGCCGGTGCGCATGAGGTGCAGCGCGGCCTGGTGCGTCGCGCACCCGCCGACGATGACCGGCACGTCGAGCTCGTAGATGAACTCCTTGAGGTTCAGCGGCTCGGCGTTGCCCGACACGTGCTCGGCCGAGACCGTGGTGCCGCGGATGACGAACAGGTCGACGCCGGCCTGGACGACCGCGTCGGCGAACTGCTTGGTGTGACCCGGGCTCAGGGCACCGGCGACGGTGACACCCGCCGCGCGGATCTCGTGCAGGCGAGCGGTGATGAGCTCGGCCTTGATCGGCTCGCTGTAGATCTGCTGCAGGCGCGGGGTGACCTGCGCCGGCTCGATCCGGGCGATCTCCTCCAGCAGCGGCAGCGGATCCTCGTACCGGGTCCACAGACCCTCGAGGTTCAGCACGCCCAGGCCGCCGAACTTGCCCAGGGCGATCGCGGTCTCGGGACTCATGACCGAGTCCATCGGCGCCGCGATGATCGGCAGGTCGAACCGGTAGGCGTCGATCTGCCAGTCGGTGGAGACCTCGTGCGGGTCGCGCGTCCGCCGACTCGGGACGATCGCGATGTCGTCGAAGTGGTAACCCTGGCGACCGCGCTTGGCCAATCCGATGTCGATGCTCACGGCTGACAGCCTATCGGGCGCTCACGACGCCCCGACGTCACAGGATCGTGTAGTTGGGCGCCTCGACGGTCATCTGGATGTCGTGCGGGTGGCTCTCCTTGAGTCCGGCCGTGGTGATCCGGACGAACCGGCCGCGCTCCCGCAGCTCGGGGATGGTGCGCGAGCCGACGTAGAACATCGACTGGTGCAGGCCGCCGATCAGCTGGTGGGCCACCGACGACAGCGGGCCGCGGTAGGCGACGCGCCCCTCGATGCCCTCGGGCACGATCTTCTCGTCGTTCGTGACGTCGGCCTGGAAGTAGCGGTCCTTGGAGTAGGACTTCTTGCCGCGCGAGGCCATCGCGCCGACCGAGCCCATGCCGCGGTAGGTCTTGTACTGCTTTCCCGCGACGAAGATCAGCTCGCCGGGGCTCTCCTCGCAGCCGGCCAACAGGGACCCGACCATGACGCTCTCGGCACCGGCGACGAGCGCCTTGGCGATGTCGCCGGAGTACTGCAGGCCACCGTCGGCGATGACCGGCACACCCGCGGGCTCGGCCGCCAGGGAGGCCTCGTAGACGGCCGAGATCTGCGGCACGCCGACACCCGCGACGACGCGGGTGGTGCAGATCGAGCCCGGGCCGACGCCGACCTTGACCGCGTCCACGCCCGCGTCGACGAGCGCCTGGGCGCCGTCGCGCGTGGCGACGTTGCCACCGATGACCTGGACGTTCGCGAAGGCGGGATCGGCCTTCAGCTTGCGGACCATGTCGAGCAGGGCGCGGGCGTGACCGTGGGCGGTGTCGACCACGAGCACGTCGACGCCGGCCTCCATGAGCCGTCCGGCACGCTCGTAGGCGTCACCGAAGAAGCCGACCGCGGCACCCACCAGCAGACGTCCCTCGGCGTCCTTGCTGGCCATCGGGAACTGCTCGGACTTCACGAAGTCCTTGACCGTGATGAGTCCGGCTAGCTTGCCGTCGGCGTCGACGATCGGCAGGCGCTCGCGCTTGTGCTGGCGCAGCAGCGCGGAGGCGTCCTCACGGCTGATGCCGACCGGGCCGGTGATCAGCGGCATGTGCGTCATGACGTCGTGGACGAGGGTGGTGGACCACTCGGCGACGGGCGTGAAGCGCAGGTCGCGGTTCGTGACGATGCCCAACAGGGTGTTGTCCTCGTCGACGACCGGAAGCCCCGAGACGCGGTACTCGCCGCAGCGCTCGTCGAGCTCCTCGAGGGTCGCCTTGGGCCCGATGGTGACGGGGTTGGGGATCATGCCCGTCTGGGTGCGCTTGACGAGATCGACCTGGTAGGCCTGGTCGTCGATCGAGAGGTTGCGGTGCAGGATGCCGATGCCGCCCTCACGGGCCATCGCGATCGCCATGCGGGACTCCGTGACGGTGTCCATCGCGCTCGACAGCAGCGGGATCCGCAGGGAGATCTCCCGCGTCAGCCGGGTCGTCGTGTCGACCTCGCTGGGGATGACGTCCGTCTCTCCGGGGAGGAGCAGGACGTCGTCGTAGGTCAGACCAAGGGACGCGAACTTGTCGGGGATGCCCACCATGGGCCAAGTCTACTCGCGGCCGAACGGCCTTCCGACCGGCCCGGACGTGATCCGCGACGTCAGTGCACGGGCGTGACGGGGCTGACCTTCAGCATCTGGTCGACGGACTCGAACTTGACCCGCGGACGGCCCTCCCGGGCGCCTCGCTTCTCCTCGGCCTTCTCGATCGCGAGCATGCGACGGCGTCCCACGACGTGGTCGACGCGCATCCGCACGAACGCTCCGAAGGCGCGCCGGGGGCGCGGCGGCGGCGCGATCCGCCCTGCGTTCGCGTCGGCGACGATCGCGGCGATCGTCTCGTGGGCGCAAGTGCGGTTGGTGCCGATCCCCCCGTTCGCGCCGCGCTTGATCCACCCCACGACGTAGGTGCCGGGCACCTGCTGCCCGCTCGCCGGATCGACGACCCGGCCCGACTCGTTCGGCACGGTCGCGGTCTCCTCGTCGAACGGCAGCCCCGGCACCGGGGTGCCCCGGTGACCGGTGGCGCGGATCAAGGTGCCGCAGGGCACCGTGACGGCCTGCTCGGACACGCCGGACGGGGCGACCTGCACGGCCTCGACCCGCTGCTCGCCCTCGACCGAGACCACCTGACGACCGAAGGCGAACACGAGCCGGCGGCGCTCGCTCGGCGGCGCCGTCAGGTCGACGTCGACCAGCGGCAGGGCGGCCAGCACCGCGGCGTTGGAGTCCGGCTCGGCCTCGGCCAGCTCGCCCTCGGTGAACTCGTCGCGCGCCACCACCACGTCGATCCCCGGCGGCATCATCAGCAGCTCGGGACGGGTGAACGCGGCGGCCGAGGGACCGCGCCGACCGAGCAGGACGACTTCGCGGACGTCGAGGTCGCGGAACGCCTTCACGGCGTGATCGGGCATGTCGGTCCGCGCCAGCACGGCGGGGTCGTGCAACAGCAGCCGCGCCAGGTCGAGGGCGACGTTGCCGTTGCCCACGACCACCACCCGGTCACCGGCGAGGACGACGCCGGTCGTGTCGATGTCGAGCGCGCCGTTGTACCAGCCGACGACGTCCGGCGCCGCGTAGACGCCGGCCAGGTCCTCACCGGGGACCCCGAGCTCGCGGTCGCGTCGCGCGCCGACGCCGTAGATGACGGCGTCGTGGTGCTGCAGCACCTCCTGGTGCGAGATGTCGCGGCCCACCTCGACGTTCATCACCATCTTCGTGCGGGGGTGCTTGTAGGCCCAGTGGAAGAGCTCGGCGAACTTCTTGGTGTCGGTGTGGTCGGGGGCCACTCCCCCGCGCACCAGCCCACCCGGCACGGGCAACCTGTCGATCATCGTGATCTTCGCGTCGGTCGAGAGCAGCAGCTCGCGGGCCGCGTAGGCCGCTGCCGGGCCGGTGCCCACGATGGCGATGGACAACGGGCGCAGCAGGTCCCCGCCCATCTCGTCCCACGTGTGGGTCTGCGGGCTCTCGCGCTCGGGACGCTGCTCGAAGTACGCCGCGTTCAGCTGGGCGAACACCGCCTCGGAGCCACGCAGCAGGTCGATGGCCTTGGGGGCCGCGACCGGGCACGCGTCGGCGCAGGCGCCGCAGTCGATGCAGACCTGCGGATCGACGTAGAGGATCTCGGCCGTGCCGAAGTCGGGCTCGTCCGGCGTGGGATGGATGCAGTCCACGGGGCAGACCGAGACGCACGAGGCGTCCTTGCAGCAGGACTGGGTGATCGCGTAGGCCACGGTTGGTCTCTCGAGGGGTCGGCGGTGCGTCGGCGGGCGCTCAGAGCATGTGGACGGTGCGGTAGATCCGCATCGCCGACGGCGTCAGCAGGCCGACCTCGGAGAGGAAGTCCATGAGGTGGACGCAGCTCATCCGCATGAGGTTCTGGTGGTGGGTGTTGGTCTTGACGGCCGCCTTGGCCTCCTCGGGATCGAGGCCGACGTTGGCGTAGACGTCGTCGTTGACCAGCGAGTCGACGATGATGGCCGCCACGATCGCGATGGCCAGGGCGGCCAGGTGCCGGCGCGGCTTGGAGATGCCGGAGAGGTGCTCGCGGATCTCCAGGCGCGCGAACTTCATGTGGCGCGCCTCCTCGACCACGTGGATCTTGCTGCTCGTGCGCACCTCCTCGAGCACGTTCTCGCCGCGCATCCAATCGCGCTGCATGACGTCGAGGACCTCCTCGGCGACCAGGATCGCCGCGTAGGACATCTCGCCGTTGGCGGTGGTGCGGAAGACGCGGGCCAGCTCGTGGAAGAGGCGGCGCGGACGGTAGTGCGGGACGCCCATCTTGCTGCAGGTCTTGCTGAACATCAGCGAGTGGCGGCACTCGTCGGCGATCTCGGTGAGGGCGAAGCGGAACTCCGGGTCGCCGTAGTCGGCCGAGTACTGCGAGCGCAGGACCATCGACTGCAGCATCGTCTCGAACCAGATGCCGGTGCTCATGATGGAGCCGACCTCGTGACGGGTGAGGTCGATCCGCTGCTGCTCGCTCATCCGGTCCCACAGCGCCGTGCCGTAGAGCGTCGACCACTCGGGGTTGAGCCCGTACTTGGTCGGATCGAGGGGCTTGGCCCAGTCGATCTCCTGATCGGGGTCGTACGACAGGACGGCGGCCGACTCGAGCAGACGCTCGAGCTCGGTGTCCATGTCGATGGACTGGCGGAACTCGACGGCGGCGCGATCGTCGGTGACGGTCATGGCGGTCTCCTCGGTCATCGGATGTGACATTGTGAATGTAACATAGGATGTGAGGCGCGTCACGGAGTTTCCCGCGGGCTGGACAGCAGGCAGGTCGCGACCTACTGCATTGGGCTGTACTCGTGCCCCATTGGGCCCATGATGTTGTGCATGCCCAAGCGCACCCCTTCCGACCGGACGGCCGAAGTCGCAGGAGCGTTCGCGGCTTGGCTGCGCCGGCGCCGCGAGGAGCTCTCGATGACGCAGGAGGAGCTGGCGCACCAGTCCGGCCTGAGTCGCAACCAGATCCAGAACCTCGAGAACAACCGCAACAACAACTCCGTCGGACGATCGTCGGCCAACCCGAGCCTGGACACGATCCTCGCCCTGGAGGCCGCCCTCGGCCTGGAACTGGGCGACCTCATGGTCCAGGTGCGCGAGTTCATGGAGTCCGGCAAGCGCTGACCCCGTCGCCGCCGGCGGACCCGTCGCGGCGGTGCCATTCGGCGACGACCTGCTCGAACAGGTCGGCCGCGTCGCGCAGGGCCGCGGCGAAGGCCCGCCCCTGGTCCGGCGACCTCGCGTAGGACTCGGCCGCATAGGCGAGCTCGGGGCGATCGGCGGGCAGAGCGCCCAGCAGGATCACGACCCACGCCCCGCCGGGCGCGGGGAACGTTCGGGCGTGCTGTTCGTCCTCTGCCGTCGCTCCGGTGCGGTGATCGGTGCACCACCACGGGCAGGTGGTCACTGGCGTTGTCATGGAAGACGTCCTATCAACGGGAGCGGACACCGGGTCGGGACCTAGGTTATTGGGCTCGTCCCGCGCTGTCCTCCCCCGTCTCACCCAGGGGACGACGAAGGCCCCGGGCAGCGCCCGGGGCCTTCGTCGTGCAGAGCAGTCGATCAGTGATTGTGACCGGCGTGCTCGTCGCCCTCATCGGCCGGCTTGTCCACCACGAGAGTCTCGGTGGTGAGAAGCATGGCCGCGATCGAGGCGGCGTTCGCCAGAGCCGAACGCGTGACCTTGACCGGGTCGAGGATGCCCTGCGCGAGCAGGTCACCGTACTCGTCGGTCGCGGCGTTGTAGCCCTCGCCCGACTCGCGCACCTTCGACACCACGACCTCGCCGGAGACGCCGCCGTTGCGGGCGATCCACTCCAGCGGGGCGTCGGCACCCTTGCGGACGATACGCACGCCCAGGGCCTCGTCGCCGGTCAGGTCCAGGTCCTTGTCCAGCACGGCGACCGCGTGGACCAGCGCCGAGCCACCGCCGGGGACGATGCCCTCCTCGATGGCCGCGCGGGTCGCCGAGACGGCGTCCTCGATGCGGTGCTTCTTCTCCTTGAGCTCGACCTCGGTGGCCGCGCCGACGCGGATGACGCAGACGCCACCGGCCAGCTTGGCGAGGCGCTCCTGGAGCTTCTCGCGATCCCACTCGGAGTCGGTCTGCTCGAACTCGGCCTTGATCTGGGCCACGCGGCCCTCGACCTCGGCCTGGTCGCCGCCGCCGTCGATGATCGTCGTGTCGTCCTTGGTGACGACGACGCGACGGGCGGTGCCCAGCACCTCGAGGCCGACCTGGTCGAGCTTGAGGCCGACGTCGGTGGTGACGACGGTCGCGCCGGTCAGGGTCGCGATGTCCTGCAGCATCGCCTTGCGGCGATCACCGAAGGCCGGAGCCTTGACCGCGACGGACGTGAACGTGCCGCGGATCTTGTTCACCACGATCGTGGACAGGGCCTCGCCCTCGATGTCCTCGGCGATGATGAACAGGCTCTTGCCCGACTGGACGACCTTCTCCAGCAGCGGCAGGAGGTCGGCCACGGCCGAGATCTTGCCCTGGTTGACGAGGATGTAGGGATCGTCGAGGACGGCCTCCATGCGCTCGGTGTCGGTCACCATGTACGGGGACAGGTAGCCCTTGTCGAACTGCATGCCCTCGGTGAACTCGAGGTCGGTGCCCATGGTGTTGGACTCCTCGACGGTGATGACACCGTCCTTGCCGACCTTGTCGAAGGCCTCGGCGATGAGCTCGCCGATCACCGAGTCACGGCTCGAGACCGTGGCGACGGCGGACATGTCGGCCACCGAGTCGATCACGCGAGCACGCTCGTGCAGCTCGGCGGTGACGGCCTCGACGGCCTTCTCGATGCCCTTCTTCAGGCCGACCGGGTTCGCGCCGGCCGCGACGTGGCGCAGGCCCTCGTGGACCATGGCCTGGGCCAGGACCGTGGCGGTCGTGGTGCCGTCACCGGCGACGTCGTTCGTCTTGGTGGCGACTTCCTTGGCCAGCTGCGCGCCGAGGTTCTCGAACGGGTCGTCCAGCTCGATCTCACGCGCGACGGACACGCCGTCGTTCGTGATCGTGGGGGCGCCCCACTTCTTGTCGAGGACGACGTAACGGCCCTTGGGGCCGAGGGTCACCTTGACGGTGTCGGCAAGCTTGTCGACACCACGTTCGAGGGCGCGGCGTGCGCCCTCGTCGAATTCCAGAATCTTGGGCATGAGTGCTCCCTGAAGAGGTTGGGCGGGTGGACTCAGGCGATGACGGCGAGAACGTCACGGGCGTTGAGGATGAGGAACTCCTCGCCGCCGTGCTTGACCTCGGTGCCGCCGTACTTGCTGAAGAGGACCTTGTCGCCGACGGCAACGTCGACGGGGATGCGCTCGCCGCTGTCGCTGACGCGACCGGGGCCCACGGCCACGACCTCGCCCTCCTGCGGCTTCTCCTTGGCGGTGTCGGGGATGACGAGACCCGACGCGGTGGTCTGCTCGGCCTCTCCGGCCTTGATGACGATGCGATCTTCGAGCGGCTTGATGGTGACCGACACTGGTCGACCTCCCCTTTCGGATGAGTAACGTTCGGGTTGGCACTCACCCGGGGGGAGTGCCAGACCTCAGCGTAGCACCGGCTGGCACTCACCCCAACGGAGTGCCAAGCACCCGGAGCGCGACGGGGGCCGGGCCTCGGCCCGGCCCCCCGCCGGTCTCAGCCCTTGGCCCGGATCGTGCGCAGGTTGAGCACCCGGTATCCGGCGTCGAACTCGAGGTCCTTGCTGAAGTAGTCCGCCGTCGACCACAGCAGCGGAACGACGTCGTGGCGCTTCAGCAGGGACTCCTCGGCCTCCGACCACGTGGCGCAGCGCTGGTCGCCGTCCTCACCGGCCACGCGCTCGACCAGGGCGTCGTACTGCTCGTTCTTGATGCGCCCGTAGTTGTACGAGCCACCTTCACCGAGGTTCGAGCTGGTCTTGGTCACCATCGGGAACGGACTGCGTGCCTCCGAGATCATCGGGAAGACCACGAGGTCCCACGGCTCCCGCTCCTCGTAGACGATGGCGACCAACTGCGCCAGGCTGCCGTTCTTGACCTCGACGTCGATGCCAATGTCGCGCAGCGCCTCGGCGAGGTACTCCGGACCGGAGTTCTGCGACTCCATGCCGACGACGATCACCGACAGCGTCTTGCCGCCGGGACCATAGCCGGCGTCAGCCAGAGCAGCCTTCGCCGCGGCGGCGTCGAACGGCAGCGTGTGCTGCTCGTTCGTCTCGTCGTAGCACTCCATCGTCGGCGAGAGCATCGTCCTGATCGGGTCGGCGACACCGAACGATGCGGCCTTCGCATAGCCCTCGGCGTCGACCGCCTGCGCGATGATGCGCCGCACCTGCGGATCGGCGCCGGGGCGACCCGGGCGCTGGTTGAACATGAGCGACTCGGTGCCGTTGGCCCGGCCCTTGATCGGCGCGTGCTCCTTCGTCAGTCGCGCGGCGTCCCTGCCGACGATCGAGACGATGTCCGCCGCGTCGGTCTCGAAGAGGTTGGCACGCGTGGAGTCGGCGGTCACGATCTTCATCGTGATGCGCTCCGGCAGCGAGGCGTCCTCCTCGACCGCCGGGGAGTCCCACCGCTCGAGGACGTAGGAGTCGCCGCGGGTGCTGGACGCCAACCGGTACGGCCCCGAGCCCGCCGGCACCGTCGCGAGCTTCTCGGTGTCCGCCAGACCGGACGGGCAGACGATGAAGGCACTGCGCAGGCCGTCGAGCATGTCGATGTGCGGGCCCTTGAGCTCGATGGCCAGCGTGTGGGCCTCGTCATCGGCCACGACCGACTTCACGCCCGCCGCGCCGAACATGCGGCCCGTCAGGACCGAGCCCGTCGAGGGGTCGGCGAGGCGCTCGATCGACGCCGCGACGTCCGAGGGCTTCAGCGGCGATCCGTCGCTGCAGGTCAGGTTCTCCTTGATGACGAACTCGGCGCGCGTGGGCGTGTTCTTCCAGCTCGACGCGATCGCCGGGACGTACTCCCCGGACTTCAGGTCGATGCGGATCAACGTGTCGTAGAGCGCCTCGTAGACCTGGCTCGCGCCGTTCTCATAGGCGCTCAGGGCCGGGTCGAAGGTGTCGACGTCGTTCCGTACGGCGAGGGTGATGTCCTTCGGGGCCTCGCCGGCGGCGACGTCCGTCGTGTCTCCACCGCCGCTGCACGCCGCCAGGGTGACGGCGGCGAGCGCCGCCGCCAGTGCCGACGAAATGGTCTTCTGGTGCACGGCATGTCCTTCGGTCGTGTGATCTGGGTCTCACCGCATTCTGGGGGTCGTCCCCCGATTTAGTCAAACATGAATTCAACTTTGATTTAGCCCGGACAGAGGCACGTCGCGCCGAGGGTCCACGCAGCACCCGGCCGACCGACGACCCGCCCCCACTACGATGGATGGCCCCTGGTGCCCGTCCATCGACGCGGCACCGGACCATGCGGCGCCGCCCCCGGGTCGCGCGCCCCTGAACCCGGGCCTGCGTGGCCGGAGAGGAAGACTTGACCCAGAGCGTCGCGATCATCGGAGCAGGACCCAGCGGGATGGCCCAACTGAGGGCCTTCGAATCGGCGGCGCGAGCCGGCGGCGAGATCCCCGAAATCGTCTGTTACGAGAAGCAAGCCGACTGGGGCGGGCAGTGGAACTACACCTGGCGGACCGGCCTGGACGAGCACGGCGAGCCGGTCCACTCGAGCATGTATCGCCACCTGTGGTCGAACGGCCCGAAGGAGGCCCTCGAGTTCGCCGAGTACACCTTCGACGACCACTTCGGCCGGCCGATCTCGTCGTACCCGCCTCGCGAGGTGCTCTGGGACTACATCAACGGCCGCGCCGAGAACAGCGGAGTGAAGAAGTACGTCCAATTCTCCACCGTCGTGCGCTGGGTCGACTTCGATCCGCAGACCGAGCGGTTCACCGTCACCGTCGAGGACCTCGAGACCGGCACCACGTCCGCGCGGGAGTTCGACCACGTCGTCGTGGGCTCGGGTCACTTCAGCACCCCGAACACGCCGTACTTCACCGGCATCGAGACGTTCCCCGGTCGCCTCTGCCACGCGCACGACTTCCGCGGCGCCGAAGGACTCGCCGGCCAGGACGTCCTGCTGATCGGCGCCAGCTACTCGGCCGAGGACATCGGCGTGCAGTCGTTCAAGATGGGCGCCCGGTCCGTCACCTTCAGCTATCGCACCGCGCCGATGGGGTTCGACTGGCCCGAGGGCATGGAGGAGCTGCCGCTCGTCGAGCGGTTCGACGGCTCGGTCGTGCACTTCTCCAACGGTGAGACGCGGCGCTTCGACGCCGTCGTGCTGTGCACCGGCTACCTGCACCACTACCCGTTCCTGCCGTCGGACCTCGCCCTGGACTCGCCGAACTGCCTGTACCCGGACCACCTGTACCGCGGCGTGGTCTCCGAGGCGAACGACCGGCTGTTCTACCTCGGCGCCCAGGACCAGTGGTTCACGTTCAACATGTTCGACGCGCAGGCCTGGTACGTCCGCGACGTGATCATGGGCCGGATCGCCCTGCCGGATGCTGCCGAGCAGCGGCGCGACATCGACGCGTGGCGCGAGCGCTTCGCGTCCCTGCAGACCGCCGGCGACGAGATCCGGTTCCAGGCCGACTACATCCGCGACCTGATCGACCTGACGGACTACCCCGCGTTCGACCTGGACCGCGTGGTCGAGATCTTCCTCGCATGGAAGGCGGACAAGCAGGAGGACGTCCTCACCTACCGGGACAAGGTCTACCCCTCCGTCCTCACCGGCACGATGGCCTCGGTCCATCACACTCCGTGGCTGCAGGAGCTGGACGACAGCCTCGAGCGCTACCTGTCCGATCCCGTCGACGACGAGGTCGCCACGTTGGTCACCGAGGAGGAGGACCGGGCCGCGACGACCTGAGGGCCGGACGCGGGGACAATGTGACCCATGGACCTGGCGACCTTCGAGTCACTGCTCGACGACGAGGGCCAGGTCCTGTTGGGGCACATCGCCGAGCGCTCGGGCTCCGAGTCCGATCTGGCGCTCGGCACCCGGCTGCGTCGTGACCACCCTGCGGAGCTGGTCGCCGCCGCCATGTCGCAGCACGCACTGCGGCGGCGAGCGACGGCGAAGTTCGGCGAGGATGCCGCGCGGATGTACTTCACGCCGGACGCCCTCGAGCAGTCCACCCGTTCTCCCGTCGCCGCGCACCGGGCCGCCCGCCTGGTCGAGCTCGGCGGCACGCGCGTCATCGATCTCGGGTGCGGGATCGGTGGCGACCTCATCGCTCTGGCGCGCGCCGGGCTCGCGGTCCGCGGCATCGAGCAGGACCCCGTCCGCGCCCGGATCGCCCGGGCGAACCTCGCGGCACTGGACCTCGACGGAACCGTCGAGGTGGGCGACGCCACCACGACGACGCTCGAGCCCGACGAGGTGGCATTCGTCGATCCGGCCCGCCGCGACGGCACGGGTCGCACGTTCCGGCTGGACGCGCTCGTCCCGTCGTGGGACTTCGTGACCGGTCTGCTGCGCGGACGCGCCGTCGCCAAGGTGATGCCCGGCATCGCCCACGACGCGGTGCCACCCGGCGTGCAGGCCGAATGGGTGTCCGACGGCGGCGATCTGGTCGAGGCCTGCCTGTGGGGCGCGGGCTTCGGTCCCGGCCCTGCACGCCGGGCCACGATGCTGCCGTCGGGGGCGACGAAGGTCGACCGCGGCACCGTCGCCGCCACCGGTCCCGTGTTGTCCCATCTGGTCGAGCCGGACGACGCCGTCATCCGCGCGGGCCTCGTCGCCGAGCTGGCGGACGACCTCGGCGGACACCTGCTCGATCCGCACATCGCGTGGGTCACGACGGACTCCCCGGAGGCCGAGCCGTACGGCCGCGCGTTCCGGGTCGAGGCGGAGCTGCCCTTCCGCGAGAAGCAGTTGCGGACGGCCCTGCGCGAGCGCGACATCGGGACGCTCACCGTCAAGAAGCGCGGCGTCGACATCGTCCCCGAGCGGCTCATCGCGCGACTGAAGCTCACGGGGTCGCGGTCCGCCACGGTCGTGCTGACCCGCGTCGCCGGCGAGGGTCGCGCCTTCCTGGTCGAGCGGTGTCGCTGACCGGTAGCGTCGGGCCATGCCCGCCAGCGTCGACCTCAACGTGGACCTGGGCGAGTCGGCCGAGCGATGGGCCTCCGGCGAGGACCGCCGACTGCTCGCCCTCGTCACCAGTGCCAACGTCTGCTGCGGCGCGTACGCCGGCGACGACGACCTGATCGCGTCCACCTGCAGCGCGGCCGTCGAGCACGGCGTCGCCATCGGCGCCCAGGTCGGTTACCCGGACCGCGAGGGCTTCGGCCGGCGCGACATGGACCTCGCCCCGCGGGATCTGGCCGAGGAGGTGCGTCGACAGATCGACCACCTCCGGGCGCTGGCCGCCCCGTTCGGCGGCGTCGTCGGCTACGTCAAGCCCCATGGCGCGCTCTACCACCGGATCAGTCACGACCCGGCCCAGGCCGCGGCGGTCGTGGAGGCCCTCCTGGGCGATGCCCTGCCACTGCCCCTGGTCGGGATGCCGGGCTCGCTGGCGCTCCAGCTGGCACGGGAGGCCGGTGTCGCGACCGTGCACGAAGGATTCGCCGACCGCGCCTACGCCGGTGACGGCTCGCTCGTCCCGCGCGGCGAGGCCGGCGCCGTCCTCACCGACCCCGACGCCGCCGCACAGCAGGCGCTGTCCCTCGTGGACGCCGTCGACTCGGTCTGCGTCCACAGCGACAGCCCCGGCGCTGAGCTGCTGCTCGGCCGCGTCCGCGACCTCATGGCCCACCACGCCGTCCACGTCCGGGCGTTCGGCTGACGTGCGCGTCCTGCCCTGCGGCGAGGCCGCCGTCCTGCTCGACTGCGAGGACGCCGAGGAGGCCCGCCGCTGGCACGCGGCCCTGCGCGAACACGCCCCCGCGCTCGGAGCGCGCACGGTCCTGCTCCGAGGGCGGCCCGACGAGCTGCGTGCTCTGGTCGCGTCGACGGAGGTGTCCGACCTCGAGGTCGTCCGAGGGCGCGAGATGGAGGTCGAGGTCGTCTACGACGGGCCCGACCTCGCGGACGTCGGCCGCCACTGCGGCCTGGCCGTCGACGAGGTCGTCCGCCGGCACACCGGATCGCCCTGGACCGTCGGGTTCGCCGGCTTCGCGCCGGGATTCGCCTATCTGACCGGCGGTGACCCCCGGCTCGAGGTGCCCCGCCTCGACCAGCCGCGGCCGCGGGTCGACGCGGGCTCCGTCGCACTGGCCGGGCCGTTCAGCGGCATCTATCCCCGCTCCTCCCCCGGCGGCTGGCAGCTCATCGGCCGGACGGACGCGCCGCTGTGGGACCTCGGCCGTGAGGATCCGGCCCTGCTGCGTCCCGGTGACGTCGTGCGATTCGTGGCGGTCGACCGATGAGCCTGCGCGTGCTGGAGCCGGGGCCGCTGACGCTGGTGCAGGACCAGGGGCGCCCCGGACTGGCCGACCTGGGTGTCGGCCCGTCGGGCGCCTTCGACCAGCGCGCTCTCCGCGCGGCCAACCGCCTGGTGGGCAACCCGGAGGGCCATGCCGTGCTCGAGGCCGTCGGCGGTGGCCTGGCCGTCGTCGCCACCGCATCCCACGTCGTCGCCGTGACCGGTGCCGTGGGGCCCGTGTCCGTCGACGGGCGGCCCGTCGCCTCCGGTCGCGTGCTCTCGCTGCGCCGTGGCGACGTCCTGCGGCTGGGTGCACCCACCGTCGGGATGCGCTGGACCCTCGGCGTCGGCGGTGGCTTCGTGCCCGAGCCCGTGCTGGGCAGCCGGTCCTTCGACACGATGGCCGCGCTGGGTCCGGCGCCGCTGTCGCCGGGTGACGAGCTGATCGTCGGCCCACCCCATGGCGCGGTGTCCCTCGAGACGGTGCCCGCCTACCTCGCCGCCGGGGACGTCGGCGTCGGCGTGGTCCTCGGCCCGCGCGACGACTGGTTCACCCCCGCGGCGATCACCACCCTGCTGTCCTGCCCGTGGCGGGTCGACCCGGTCTCGGATCGCATCGGCGTCCGGCTCGAGGGTCCTCCGCTCGAACGTGCCCGCCCGGGTGAACTCGAGAGCGAGCCCGTCGTGCGCGGCAGCATCCAGGTGACCAGCTCGGGCCGCCCCGTGGTGCTGGGGCCGGACCACCCCGTGACGGGCGGCTACCCCGTCATCGGCGTCGTCGTCGACACCGATGCCCTGGCCCAGGTGCGCCCCGGCGACCTCGTGCGGTTCCACCGCCGCCGGCCCTGACCGCCCGCCCTCTTCCCGAGATTTGCTCTCTTTTCGACGTTTCAACGGGCCTGAAACGTCGGAAGGGGAGCAAATCTCGGGGCTGGGGGGCGAGGATTCGCCAGCGGGTCAGGCGACGATGCGGGTGACCGGCAGGCTCGAGTCGACCGGCAGGTCCAGCGGCGAGGGCGCGATGCCGCGGCGGACGACCTCGGCGCCGAGCGCAGCGACCATGGCGCCGTTGTCGGTGCACAGCGACGGCGGCGGGATGCGGACCTCGACACCGGCCTTCGCGGCCCGCTCCAGCACGAAGTGGCGCAGCCGGCCGTTGGCCGCGACGCCGCCGCCCATGATCAGGCGGGGCACGTCGTGGTCGACGCACGCCTTGATCGCCTTGCGGCTGAGGACGTCGCAGACCGCGTCCTGGAACGAGGCCGCCACGTCGGCGACGGCGACCGGTCGGCCCATGCGCTGCTCGTGCTGCACGTGGCGCGCCACGGCGCTCTTGAGACCGGAGAACGAGAAGTCCCACCGGTAACGGTCGAGGTCACGGCCGGTGGTGAGGCCGCGCGGGAAGGCGATCGCCTTGGGGTCGCCGTCGCGGGCGACCCGGTCGATCTCGGGTCCCCCGGGGTACGGCAGGCCCAGCAGGCGCGCGACCTTGTCGAAGGCTTCGCCGGCGGCATCGTCGATCGTGCCGCCCAGCAAGGTGATGTCGGTGGCGATGTCGTTGACCAGCAGCAGCTCGGTGTGGCCGCCGCTGACCAGCAGCGCGATGGCCGGCTCGGTGTACCGGCCGTGCTCGAGCTGGTCGACCGCGACGTGCGCGGCCAGGTGGTTGACGCCGTAGAGGGGCTTGTCGTGGGCCAGCGCGAGGGCCTTGGCGGCGGCGACGCCCACCAGCAGTGCGCCGGTCAGCCCCGGGCCGCTCGTGACGGCGATCGCGTCGACGTCGCGGACGTCGACCCCGGCCTGCTCGTAGGCCTGCTCGAGCGTGGGCACCATCGCCTCGAGATGGGCGCGGCTGGCGACCTCGGGCACGACGCCACCGAAGCGCACGTGCTCCTCCACGCTCGAGGCGACCGCGTGGGCCAGCAGGGTGGTGCCCCGCACGATGCCCACGCCGGTCTCGTCACAGGAGGACTCGATGCCCAGCACCAGCGGCTCACTCACCCGCCCATTCTCTCAGGCGGGCGAAGACTCAACTGCGCTGGGCGCGCTTGGCCTCGCGAGCCGCCTTCTCCTCGAGATCGAGGCGGCGGGCCTCCTCGGGCGTCGGGGCGGTGCCGCCGTACCGGGCCGGAGCCCACCACTGACCCTCGGGCGAGATCGGGTACTCGCGGATGGCCTTGTCGAGCAGGGCGGCCAGCGCCGCGTGCAACTGCTCGGTCTCGGCGACGGGATCCTCGCCCGTGACCGGGATCGGCGCACCGACGTGGAGCGCGACGGTCTTGCCGCGACCCCACAGGTCGGCCTCGTGGTCCTTGGTCTTGAGCAGCTGGGTGCCCCACACGACCATCGGGATCAGGGGGACCCCGGCCTCGGCGGCCGCACGGACGGCGCCGGTCTTGATCTCCTTGACCTCCATCGAGCGGCTGATGGTCGCCTCGGGGAAGATCCCGACGATCTCACCGGCGCGGGCGTAGTCGGCCGCCGCGTGCAGCGAGCCCTCGCCCTGCGCGCGGTCGACGGGGATGTGGTGCATCGAGCGCATCAGCGGGCCGGAGACCTTGTGGTCGAAGGCCTCCTTCTTCGCCATGAAGCGCACGAGGCGCCCCGAGGGCACCGCCGCCAGCCCGTTGAAGATGAAGTCGACGTAGCTGACGTGGTTGGAGGCCAAGATGGCTCCGCCCTCGCGCGGGATGTGCTCGGTGCCGGAGGTCTGGAACTTCATTCCCAGCACGCGGAACAGCGTCTTGGCCGTGCCGATGACCGGCGGATACGTCAGGTCGCGCATGCCAGAACCCTAGTGCACGCGCGTTCACCCGGCCGGGGTCTCGTCACTCGTCCTCGACGACGTGGACGGCAGCCTCCTCGGCGCTCGCAGCGGCACCGTCGATGCCGACGTCCTCACCGACGAGCTCGGCCACCCGGTCCTCGCCGATGCCGCCGTCGGGGTCCACCAGACGGCCGGAGCGGGCTCCGCCGACCTCGCCGTCGTCGAGGTTCTCCTCGCTCCACTCGGCATCGGGATCGACGTCGGGCACCTCCTGCGAGAGCCGCAGGTCGAAGGACTCCCCCTCGAGCTGTTCTTCGACCGTCGTGCCGAAACCCTCGCCGGGGGACCAGCGCTCGGGCGGGCTGATGCCCTCGTCCAACGGATCGAACGGCTCACGGTTCATGAGCGTGTCGTCGTTCTGCTGCTGGGTCGGGTACTGGGCAGGTGCCGGGGCAGGATTACGCGGATCACTCATACCTCCACCATGCCATGGCGCTAAAGGGCTCGCAGCGGGCTCGAGGTCAGTCCCGGAAGCGCTCCGCCGCGGGTGTCGAGTGCCGGATCGACCGGCGCAGGAGCACGACGAGGACGACCGCCACGACCAGGACGAGGAGCCATGAGGCACGCTCGGCACCCCCGGTGAAGACCGCCAGGAAGGCACTCATGCCGATCGTCGACCAGATCGTCGCCCAGATCACGGCGCCGGGCACCAGGCCCGTCAGATAGCGGGGAAACGTCATCTTGGCCAGGCCCGCGCCGAGGTTGACGGCGGTCTGGGCGCCCACCGTGAAGAAGCTCACGGTGACGGCCGGCGGACCCCAGCGCTCGACCTGCGCCATCGCCAGGCGCACGCGTCGCCCCGGGCGACGATCGCGCAGGAGGCCGGCCGCGACGGCCCGGCCGATCCCGTAGGTGCCGCCCGCGCGCAGCAGGACGATCACGAAGAAGGCGAGCCACGCCCAGGCCCACGGCCACGAGCGGATGGACTCCATCACGTCACTCATGACAGCCGCAGCTCCATCAGCACGGCGTCGGCCCCGGACCGGTAGTAGGCGCGACGGCGGCCGATCTCGTCGTACCCCGCACCGCGGTACATCGCCAGGGCCGCCTCGTTGTCGTCGGCGACCTCGAGCAGCAACCGCTCGGCGCCGCGCGCCCGCGCCGCGTCCTGGACCGCGGCGAGCAACCGCGAGCCCACGCCCTCACGGCGCGAGCCCAGGCCGACCGCGATCCGCATCAGCTCGGCGTCGGGGGCGAAGAGTCGCAGCGAGGCATAGCCGCGAACCCCGAACTCGTCGACCAGTGCCAGCACGATCCGGTCCGCGACGAGCTCGTCGCGGACCTGGGCGGCCGTCCAGGCGTCGGGACCGAAGCTGGCCTTCTCGATCGACTCGAGGGTGTCCAGGTCGCGGAGGCCGGCCGCGCGGATCATACGAGCTTGGGGGCGACCTGGGGTGTCGCGTCGGGTCGGCGCAGGTACAGCGGCTCCAGCGGCAGCTCGACCGCTCCCCCGCCGGCGACCAGGGTGGCCAGCGCGGCGGCGGACGGGTCCAGCGGCGCGTCCTCGAACCAGTCCAGACGATCGGCGTACAGCTGTCCACCGCGGCCGACGACCGGGAGCCCCAGGGCGGCGACGGTCTCGGCGAAGTCGACCTCGGGTCCGGCGACCCGGACCCCCTCGGCCGTGAAGCGCCCCCAGTAGACCTCCTTGCGCCGCGCATCCGTGGCCACGACGAATTCGGAGTCGAACAGCGAGGCGGCCTCGGCGGCGAGGATGTCGAGCGAGCACACGCCGTGGGTCGTGAGGCCCAGCGTCTGGCCGAGCGTCAGCGCCGTGACGACGCCGACGCGCAGGCCGGTGAACGGACCCGGGCCCACGCCGACGGCGACGTCGGTCAGGTCGGCGGCGGTCGCACCGGCTCGCTGGAGCGCCTCGCTGATCGCGGGGGCCAGCAGCTCTCCGTGGGCCATGGTCCCCTCGCCCGTCGCCTCGGCGACGACGGAGGAGCCGTCATGAACGGCGACGGAGATCGCCGGGGTGGCGGTGTCGAACGCGAGCAGCAGCACGACACCAGCGTAGTTGCGGGCCGAACGGGGACCACGCCAGGCACCGGCCGCAGCGTCAGCCCAGCAGCGTGCTGCGCAGCGGGACTTCCAGCCAGCGCCGGCCGCGCGGACGGATCGTCACGACGCGCATCTCGTCGGACTCGACGCCCGACGCCGTGCCCAGGGGATCGCCGGGGCTGGCGAGCCGCGCCTCGATGGCGACGGACAGCCAGCTGTCCGAGAGCTGCTCCGCCATGCCGGCCCCCCACTCGACGACCGTGACCGACTCGTCGGTCGTGGCGTCCAGGTCGATGTCGTCGATCTCGGCGGCGCTGCCCAGCCGGTAGGCGTCGACGTGCACCAGCGCCGGTCCACCGACCTCGCTGGGATGGGTCCGCGCGATGACGAACGTCGGCGACGTGACCGGGCCGCGCACGCCCAGCGCCTCGCCGAGGCCCTGGGTGAAGGTCGTCTTGCCCGCGCCGAGATCGCCGGTCAGGACGAGCAGGTCACCGGCACGCAGGAGCGTCGCCACCCGCGCCGCGAGGTCGCGCATCGCATCGGCGTCGGGCACCTCGCGCGCCAGCCACAGCGTCTTGCCCATCTCGATCGTGCGACCGTCCTGGCGCACCGGCAGGTAGTGCCGGTGGCTCCAGAAGCGGATGTTGTCGGGCAGCTCCTCGCGGACGTGCAGCCAGATGCCGTCCATCTCCCCCTCCTCGGCGACGTCCTCGGCGACACCGACCATCACCGAGGCCACACCCCGGTCGCGTCCGAGGGGATCGACGCTGACGCGCTTGAGGCCGAGCATCCCCGGCCGGCTCCGGTCGAACAAGATCGCGCCCATGGGCAGCCCGCGGCGCGTGGCCAGCAGCCCACCGTCGCGTTCGAGCGTCGCGGCCACGGTCTCGAGCGTCTCGTCCCCCGCCGTGGCGGGCGGGTCGAGCGCCGGCCGCGTCGCGAAGGCGCGGTGGATGACCTGGAGCACCTCCGCCGCCCGCTCGGCCCCGACCAGCTCGACGTCCAGCTCGGTGCTCACCGCTGCTCCTCCATCTCCGCGCTGCTCATGCGATGTCCTTGAGGACGCGCTCGATCGCCTCCGTCACCTGCTCGCACTCCTCGAGCATCACCATGTGCCCCGCGTCGTTGACGGGAACGAGCTCGGCACCGGCGATGTGCCGGGCCAGCCAGCGACTGTGGCTCAGCGGAGTCATGACGTCCTTCGTGCCGCACACCACCGACGTGCGGCACTGCGAGATCGCGTCCAGCCCGGCCCCGAGGTCGAGCTCGACGAAGTTGTCGTAGAAGTTCAGGATCACGGTGGTGGGGGCGCGCAGGATCATCTCGTCGGCCATGTCGACCCGGGCCGCTTGCGCGTGCGGGCCGAAGGCCCACCGCCGGATGATGGCGTAGCTGTTGAACTCGCGGCCCCAGTCCAACAGCGGGGTGGCGGCCTTGATCATGGGCACGACGAAGCGCAGCGCCGGACTGCGGCGCATGAGCTTGCCCGCGCTGGTGCTGACCAGCACCACCCCGGCGACGCGGTCCTCGAACAGCTCGGGAGCCAGTTGGGCCAGCTGCATGACCGCCATGCCGCCCATCGAGTGGCCGACCAGCACGACCGGCCCCTCGGGGGCGTGGGCGTCGATCACCCGGTGGAGGTCGTCGGCCATGTCGTGCAGCGACGAGTTCCGGGGCCCGCTGCGGCCGGACCGGCCGTGCGAGCGCAACTCCATGAAGACCAGCCGGGCGTGGCCGCGCAGGGCCAGTCGCTGGAAGTGCCACGTGTCGAGGTCGCACATCCACCCGTGCACGAACACGATCGTCGGCCCGGGCCCTTCGTCGATCTCGACGTGGATGGGGACGTCGTCGGAGGCCGAGACGTAGTAGGAGTCGCCCCGGACCGTGCCGAACTCGACGTCGTCACCGCGCGACAGCCGTCGTTGGTGGGTCTTGCGGTTCTTCAACACCGTCGCGGCGGCACCCGCGACGCCCGCCGCCGCGAAGGCACCCGCGGTGGCGGCGACCCGTCCTGCGACCGACGTCATCGTTCTCCTCGGTAGGTGCGGGACCAGCGTCCGGCCAGCCGCGTCACGATCTCGTAGGCGATCGTCCCCGCGGCGTCCGCCCAGTCCTGAGCGGTCGGCTCGCCGTCGTCTCCGGGCCCGAACACCGTGACCGGATCACCGATCCGGGCGGGTCGGTCGCCCAGGTCGACGACCAACTGGTCCATGCAGATCGTCCCACGGACGGGTGCACGCTTCCCGTCGAACCCCACCTCGGCCCGGTTCGAGGCCGTGCGGTGAATGCCCTCGCCGTATCCGACCGGGACGAGCCCCAGGGTCGTCTCGCGGTCGGCGGTCCAGCGCCAGCCGTACGACACGGAGGCACCCGCCGGGACCCGCTTGACGTTCGCCAGGACCGTGCGCGCCGTCAGCACGGGACGGACCTCGGGCACGTGGACGGCCGGGTCCGGGTCGATGCCGTAGGAGGCGATGCCCATCCGGACGAGGTCGAAGTGCGACGACGGCCGGGTGACCGCCGCCGCCGAGTTGGCCAGGTGCCGCACGCCCGGATCGACGCCGGCGGACGCCAGCTGGTCGACGGCCGCGCGGAAGACCGACTCCTGGTGGTCGTTCGACGGGTTGTCGGGGTCGTCGGCGCTGGCGAAGTGGGACCAGATGCCCGACACCTCGATGCTGCCGGCCTCCTGGAGCCGGGCCGCGGCCGCGACGAGCTCGTCCCACTGGGGTCCGAACGCCCCATTGCGCGACAGGCCGGTGTCGACCTTCAGCTGGACGCGGGGCCGGTCGCCGGCTGCGGCGATCGCCTGCAACTGGTCGACCCCCGAGGCGGTGACCTCGACATCCGCGGCGACCAGCTCGGCGAACGGCGCCCCGGGCACCGCCAGCCAGCACAGCAGCGGGCCGCGGTCGCCGGCCGCACGCAGCTCCAGTGCCTCCGCCGGGGTGGCGACGCCCAGCCAGTCGGCCCCGCCCTGACGCGCCGCGCGCGCCATCGGCACCATGCCGTGGCCGTAGGCGTTGGCCTTGACGACCGCCATCTGCAGCGCGTCGGGGGCGTACGCCCGCAGCGCCGCGAGGTTCGCGCGGTACTGGTCGAGGTCGACGAGGAGGTCGGCGTTCATGTCAGGTCTCCGGTTCGGTGGTCCTGGCCGGGTCCGGCACAGAACTGCTGCAACAGCCGCGGCATCGCGCGGGCGACGTCCGAGGCGACGAACGGGCCGCCCAGCCGCTCGGCCGCGAGCCCGTGCACGAGCGCGGCGATGGATCCGGCGTCGAAGGCATCGAGGCCCCGGGCCAGCAGCGATCCGGCGAAGCCGGCCAGGACGTCGCCGGCCCCGGCGGTGCCCAGCCAGGGCGTGCCCGAGGTGTTGACCCTCACCCTGCCGTCGGCGGACACGACGAGCGTGCGCGGCCCCTTGAGCAGGACGGTCGCGGACCAGCGCTCGGCGGCGCGCCGGGCGTGCGTGAGCGGGTCGGCCTCGACGTCGTCGCGGTCGCTGCCCAGCATCGCCGCCAGTTCGCCGGCATGGGGCGTCAGCAGGGCGTCGGTGGCGAAGGTGGCGGGCAGGTGTCCGAGCGCAGTGGCGTCGACGACGACCGGGACCTCGTCGGCCAGCGCGGCCGCCAGCGGCTCGGGCGAGTCCTGCCCGCCCGGTCCGACCACCCAGGCCTGGACACGGCCGTCGGCGGCCACGACCTCGGGAGCCCGGTCCACGACGCGGCGCGACAGCTCCGGCTCGCCGACGAAGCGGACCATCCCCGCCGGGCCCGCCTGGGCCCCGGCGACGCACAGGTGCGCGGCACCGGCGTACTGCGGCGAGCCGGCGCGGATGCCCAGCACCCCGCGGCTGTACTTGTGATCGGCCGCTCCCGGGACGATCTGCTCGCGGAACCGTGCCCCGTCGGCCAGCTGGAGGGACTCCAGCGCCGGCTCCCCCGACAGGTCCAGGCCGATGTCGGCGACGTCGACCCGTCCCGCGAGCGCTGCGGCGGGACCGAGCAGCAGCCCGTACTTGGCGGTGCCGAACGTGACGGTGTGGTCCGCGCGCACGGCCGGTCCGTCGAGGCGCCCGTCGTCGACGCCGATCCCCGACGGCACGTCGACGGCGACGACCACGGGCCGCTCACGCTCGATCCAGGCCGCCCAGTGCGCGGCCGCGCCCTCGAGCCCGGGGCGGGCGCCGATGCCGAAGAGGGCGTCCACGACGAAGCGATGGCCGTCCGGCCGGTCGACGACGCGTGCGCCGGCAGCGGTGGCCGCGGCCAGTCCTGCGGTGTGGACCTTCGACGCGTCGAGCAGGCACAGGTTCACCCGGCGGCCGCGCTCGAGGAGGTGGGCGGCCGCGAAGAGCGCGTCCCCACCGTTGTTGCCCGGGCCGACCAGCACCACCGCGGTCTCCTCGGCGGGCACCAGTGCGAGCAGACGCTCGGCCAGCGCACCGGCGGCGCGCTGCATGAGCCCGTCCCAGCCCTGCTGGTCGGCTGCGACCTCCTCCGCTGCGCGGATCTGCGCAACGGTGTGGGCGGTCAGCATCGGGTCACTCGACCGTGACGGACTTCGCCAGGTTGCGAGGCTGGTCGACGTCGTGGCCCAGCAGCTCGGCCAGTTCGCAGGCGAAGATCTGCAGGGGCACCGCGGCCACGAGCGGCTGCAGCAGCGTCGGCACCTTCGGCAGCCGGATCACCACGTCGGCGAACGGCACCACGGAGTCGTCGCCGTCCTCGACCAGGACGATCGTGTAGGCCCCGCGGGCCCGGACCTCCTGGATGTTGCTGACGATCTTCTCCTGCAGCTGGTCCCGCGCCCGCGGCGGCACGATGACGAACATCGGCAGGCCCTTCTCGACCAGCGCGATGGGTCCGTGCTTGAGCTCGCCGGCCGCGAAGCCCTCGGCGTGGACGTACGCGAGCTCCTTGAGCTTCAGCGCACCCTCGAGCGCCACCGGATAGCCGACGTGGCGGCCCAGGAACAGGAAGGAGCGACGGTCGACCAGCTCGGCCGCGAGCTTGCGCACCTGGTCGCCGTCGTCGAGCATCCGCTGGACCTTCGCGGGGATCTGCTCCAGCTCGTCGATGATGACCCGCACCTCGTCGCCGTACTTCACGCCCTTGACCTGGGCCAGGTAGAGGCCGAGCAGGTAGCAGGCGACGACCTGCGACAGGAAGCCCTTGGTGGACGCGACGGCGACCTCGGGTCCGGCGTGCGTGTAGATCACGGCGTCGGACTCGCGCGGGATCGTGGACCCGTTGGTGTTGCAGATCGAGAGCACCCGGGCGCGCTGCTGGCGGGCGTACCGGATGGCCATCAGGGTGTCCATCGTCTCGCCGGACTGGCTGATCGCCACCACGAGCGTCGCGCGGTCGATGATCGGGTCGCGGTAGCGGAACTCCGAGGCCAGCTCGACCTCGCAGGGGATCCGGGTCCAGTGCTCGATCGCGTACTTCGCGACGAGTCCGGCGTACGACGCGGTGCCGCAGGCGATGATGATGATCTTGTCGATCTCGCGCAGCTCGTCGTCGGACAGCCGCATCTCGTCGAGCTGGAGCAGTCCGTCGGGGTCCGTCCGGCCCAGCAGCGTGTCGGCGACCGCCTTGGGCTGCTCCTCGATCTCCTTGACCATGAACCACTCGTAGCCGCCCTTCTCGGCGGCGGTGACGTCCCAGTCGACCGTGTACTCGGTCGTCGGCGCGGGGTTGCCGTGGAAGTCGGTGACCTCGATCGAGTCGGCGGTGATCGTGACGACCTGGTCCTGGCCCAGCTCGATCGCCTCGGCCGTGTAGTCGATGAACGCGGCGACGTCCGAGCCCAGGAAGTTCTCGCCGTCGCCCCGGCCGACGACCAGCGGCGAGTTGCGCCGCGCCCCGACGACGACGCCGGGGTTCTGCGCGTCGGCGAAGACGAGGGTGAAGGCACCCTTCAGCCGCCGGCACACCGCGCGCACGGCCTCGGGCAGGTCGTCGGTCTGCTGCAGCTCGCGGTGCAGCAGGTGCGCCACGACCTCGGTGTCGGTCTCGGACGCGAACTCGTAGCCGGCATCCTCCAGCTCGTCGCGCAGGACCATGAAGTTCTCGATGATGCCGTTGTGCACGACCGCGACCCGCTCGCTGCTGTCCAGGTGCGGGTGCGCATTGGCGTCGGTCGGGCCGCCGTGGGTGGCCCAGCGGGTGTGTCCGATCCCGGTGGTCGACTCAGGCAGCGGACGGGTCGCCAACGCGGCATCGAGGTTGGCCAGCTTGCCGGCCTTCTTGTCCCAGGCGATGTGGTCGCCGTCGACGACGCCCACCCCCGTGGAGTCATAGCCCCGGTATTCGAGGCGTCGCAGCCCACCCATCACGACGTCCAGCGCCTGGCGATGGCCCACGTATCCGACGATTCCACACATGGGTTCAGGGTACCGACTGCGCGGTGGGCGCAAGGGCTGGTGACAATGGTCGGTATGTCACGGGACCCCTCCCCCTATGTCGAGCTCGAACGCTCGGCGTGGGCGAAGTTGGCACACGACGCCGTCCAGCCCATGTCCCCCGAGGAGGTCGAGCGCGTCCGTGGCCTGGGCGAGGAGCTTGACCTCGACGAGGTGCAGCAGGTGTACGTCCCGCTCACCCAGCTGATCAGCCTGCGCGTGCGCCTGGCCGAGGCCCTCTACCGGGCCACCGAGCGGTTCCTGGGCGACCCGCAGCCCGATCGCGTGCCGTTCATCATCGGCCTGGCCGGATCGGTGGCGGTGGGCAAGTCCACGACGGCCCGCCTGCTGCGTGACCTGCTGGCCCAGCACGACGACCACCCGAACGTCGCCCTCATCACGACCGACGGCTTCCTGTTGCCGAACGCCGAGCTCGAGCGCCGCGGGATCATGCACCGCAAGGGCTTCCCCGAGTCCTACGACCGCAAGGCGCTGCTGCGGTTCGTGATGCAGGCCAAGAGCGGTGCCGAGGTCATCGAGGCGCCGGTCTACGACCACCTGACCTACGACCGCACCGACGAGACGATCTCGATGAAGCGGCCCGACATCCTCATCGTCGAGGGCCTCAACGTCCTGGCGCCGCCGCGGTCGCGCGGCGACGGGTCGCCCGGCCTGGCGATCAGCGACTTCTTCGACTTCTCGATCTACGTCGATGCCAACAGCCGCGACATCCGCCGGTGGTACATCAGCCGGTTCCTGCGCCTGCGCGAGACCGCGTTCGCCGACCCGGCCTCCTACTTCCACCGGTACAGCACCTACACCGACGAGGAGGCGCAGCTGCGCGCCGAGGAGCTGTGGGACACGATCAACTGGCCCAACCTGCGCGAGAACGTCGCCACCACGCGCGGCCGCGCCGACCTCGTGCTGCGCAAGTCGTCGGACCACAGCGTCCAGTGGGTCCGCCTCCGCAAGCTCTGACCTCCCCCGCTCCCGGGAGGGATCAGGCGAGGTTCTTGACCCACTGGTCGGCCCACGCCGTGGGGCGGTAGCCGAGGGCCTCGTTGACGGCGATCATGTGGTCGTTCTGGGCGTCGTTCCAGGTCACGACGCGGGTGCGGCCCTCCAGCAGGTCGGCGGCCTCGCGCATCGCGTGACGCTTGAGGGCCAGTCCCAGTCCGTGACCGCGGTGCTCGGGCAGCACGAGGGTGTCCCACTGGTAGACCTCGGTCGACTTCGCCGGGAAGAGCAGCTGGGTGTGACCGGCCAGGCGGCCGTCGGGGGCCACGGCGACGACGGTCTGGGCGGTGCGTCCCTGGCGCTTCCACTGGTCGACCTCGTGCAGCAGCCGGTCGGGGTCCCAGTACTCGTTCTCGAGCTGGGTCTCGCCCGCCGGCATCTCCTGGTTCAGCAGCGCCCGCAGCCGGGCGTACTCCTCGAGCCACCGCTGCGGAGGAGCTGCTCGCCAGGCGGCCAGCGTGTACCCGTCCCGGAGGTCTGCCGGTGGCGTGGCCGCGGGCAGGTCCAGCTCACGCTGGACCAGCGTCGTGTCGGCGGAGTAGCCGCGCGCCAGCATGAACTCCCGCGCCGGCGCCGTCTCGGCATCGAGCGGACGCAGGGTCTCGGTGAGGATCCGCTCGCGTCCGTCCTCGGCCGACCGACGCTCCAGCAGCTCGATCAGGGCGCTGCCGTACCCGCGCCGACGCAGCTCGGGCGGCACCCACACCTCCGCGTAGGCCGTCGTGACGTTGTCGCGCTCGGGCAGCTCGGCCAGGGCCACCGCGACAGCCGCCTCGCCGTCCCGCGCCAGCAGCGAGTCGTTGCGCAGGTACTCGTCCCCCACCATGAGCACCTGCAGCTCGTCGGGCAGCCACGGCTGGTCGATCGCGCGCTCGTTGGCACGGCGGTACACGTCGTAGAACTCGACGAAGGCCCCGTGGTCGGTCGGGTCCAGCACTTCGATCGTCACGGTCATGCGGTCAGTCTGGCACCGCCGACGGTGACGGCGACAGGGTCAGATCGGGCGCGTGAGGAAGACGCTGTGCGGGTCGAGCGCATAGTCGCCGAACGGCTCGCACGCCTCGAAGCCCTCGCGCGCGTACAAACGGCGGGCTGCCGCGAAGTACGGCTCGGTGCCCGTCTCGAGGCTGAGCCGGGTCCATCCCCGCGAACGCGCCGTGGCGACCAGATGGGCGAGCAGAGCCGTGGCCACACCCCGCCCGCGCGCGTCGGCGGTCGTGCGCATCGACTTGAGCTCGCCGTGACCGTCCCCGAGGTCCTTCAGCGCACCGCAACCGAGCAGGCGCCCGTCCTCGCGGGCGGTCCAGAACGAGACGGCACCCTCGCCCAGCGCGTCGAGGTCGAGCGCGTGGACACTCTCGGCCGGACTGGTGGCGAACATGTCACTGAGGTGCTCGGCCAGCAGAGCGCGCACGTCGGCGCGGTCGAGCCCGCCGGCCTCGAACTCGAGCGCCACGTCAGAGCGCGAGCGTCGTGCGGACGACGCCGGCCAGGTGCTCGGCGATCTCGTGGGCCTGGGCGGCCGTGGGCGCCTCGACCATCACCCGGACCAACTGCTCGGTGCCCGAGGGACGCAGCAGCACGCGACCGTTGTCGCCCAGCTTCGCCTCGGCGGCCGCGACCTCGGCCAGGACGACC
Source organism: Aeromicrobium senzhongii (assembly GCF_014334735.1). Classification (NCBI taxonomy): domain Bacteria; kingdom Bacillati; phylum Actinomycetota; class Actinomycetes; order Propionibacteriales; family Nocardioidaceae; genus Aeromicrobium; species Aeromicrobium senzhongii. Next base: position 582,035 of record NZ_CP060587.1, on the reverse strand, counting down.
TCGTGGTGCTTGGCCCCTTCACGATCGACGCCACCGACGTTGAGCAGCACCTGCGGCAGTCGCTCCATCACGGCGGCCAGCTCGGACATCGTCCGGCCGGTGGACGCCATCTCGGCCGCGAGCTGCAGGGCGGTCAGGGTGCCGTCGCCGGTGGTGGCGTAACGGCTCATGATGACGTGACCGGACTGCTCGCCGCCGAGGCTGTACCCGCCCTCGCGCATCGCCTCCAGCACGTACCGGTCACCGACGGCGGTGCGGCGGACGGTGATGCCGGCGGCCTCCATCGCCTGGGTGAAGCCGAGGTTGCTCATGACCGTCGCGACGACCGTGTCGTCGACCAGGCGGCCCTCGCGCTTGGCACGCAGGGCCAGGATCGCCAGGATCTGGTCTCCGTCGACGACCTCGCCGTTCTGGTCCACGGCCAGGCACCGGTCGGCGTCGCCGTCGAAGGCGAAGCCCACGTCGGCACCCCGCTCGACCACGACGCGTCGCACGTCGTCGAGGTGCGTCGATCCGCACGCCTCGTTGATGTTGAGACCGTCGGGCGCGGCGTGGATCGCGATGACCTCGGCGCCCGCGCGCTCGAAGGCGTCCGGAGCCGCCTCGTAGGTGGCGCCGTTGGCGCAGTCCAGGACCACGCGCAGGCCGTCGAGACGGATCGGCAGCGTGTCGAGCAGGTGGCGCACGTAGGCACCCAGACCGGCGTGGCTGTCGCCCACGCGACCGACGTCGGCGCCGGTGGGGCGGTCCCACGCCTCATGGAGGCGTTGCTCGATCGCGGCCTCGATCGCGTCGTCGAGCTTGACCCCGCCGCGCGCCAGGAACTTGATGCCGTTGTCGGGCATCGGGTTGTGGCTCGCGGAGATCATGACGCCCATGTCGGCCTCGAGCAGTGCCGTCAGGTACGCCGCACCCGGCGTGGGGACCACACCGAGTCGATGGACGTCGACGCCCGCAGACGCCAAACCCGCGACCACCGCGGCCTCGAGGAATTCCCCCGAGGCGCGGGTGTCGCGGGCGACGACCGCTGTCGGACGCTGGTCGGCGAACGCACCGGCCTCGCCGAGCACGTGCGCGGCTGCGACCGAGAGGTCGACCGCGAGCTCGGCGGTCAGGTCCCGATTCGCCAGGCCGCGAACGCCGTCGGTACCGAAGATCCGGCCCATACGCGCCGGCGGATCAGCGCTTGCTGTACTGAGGCGCCTTGCGGGCCTTCTTGAGACCAGCCTTCTTGCGCTCCTTGATGCGCGAGTCGCGCGTCAGCAGACCGGCCTTCTTCAGGGTCGGACGGTTCACCTCGACGTCGATCGCGTTGAGGGCACGGGCCACACCCAGGCGCAGCGCGCCGGCCTGGCCGGTCATGCCACCACCGTGGACACGAGCGATCACGTCGAAGGAGTCCGCCAGACCGGTGACGGCCAGGGCCTCCTTGGCGATCTGCTGGTGCAGCTTGTTCGGCAGGTGCTCCTCGAGCGGCTTGCCGTTGACGGTCCAGACGCCGGTGCCCGGAACGATCCGGACGCGGGCGACGGCCTCCTTGCGGCGGCCCGTCGCGGAGCCGGGGGCGATGATCGAGTTGATCTCGCTGGTCGCGGTCGCGCCGGAGGACTCCGACGTGTAGGCGACGCCCTCGGCGTTGGGGGTGAACTCGGTCTCTTCGGTGGTGGTCTCAGCCACGATGAACCTGCGCTTTTCGCTTACTGGGAGATCTGCGTGATCTCGAACGGCTGGGGCTTCTGGGCGGCGTGCGGATGATCCGGGCCGGCGTAGACCTTCAACTTCGTGATGAGCTGACGGCCGAGACGGTTCTTGGGGAGCATGCCCCGGACCGACTTCTCGATCGCCTTGCGCGCGTCCTTCTCGAGCAGGTCACCGTAGGAGATCTGCTTGAGGCCGCCCGGGTAACCACTGTGGCGGTAGACGTTCTTGTCGGAGCGCTTGTTGCCGGACAGCGCGACCTTGTCCGCGTTGACGATGATGACGAAGTCGCCACCGTCCACGTGGGGGGCGTATGTCGGCTTGTGCTTGCCGCGCAGGAGGGTCGCCGCGGCGACGGAGAGACGGCCCAGGACGACGTCCTGGGCATCGATGACGTGCCACTGACGGGTGATGTCAGCAGGCTTGGGGCTGTACGTACGCACGGCGTAACCTTCTCGCTGCTAATCGAAAGCTGTGTGATCGGGAATCTGCGCGTCGTGATGGCGCGGTTGAACGCGTCGCAACACAACGACTACCCAGATTACCCGGCCGTACCCGTCCTGGTCAAAACGGGTCGGTCGAACGTGACCCTGCTCTCGCGCCCGAGGCATGGGGACACTAAGTTGGAGTGGGCCGCTCACCCCCGCGGCCGTCACTACTCTGACGTCACAGGAGACCCGATCGTGACCGATAAGCAGACGCTGACCATCCGCGACAACCGCTCCGGCGAGGAGTACGAGGTCGAGATCACCGACGGCAGCATCCGCGCTGCGGACCTGGGCAAGATCGGCAAGTCCGACGACGACCCCGGCCTGGCCGTCTACGACCCGGGCTTCACGAACACCGCCTCGACCCGCAGCGCCGTCACGTACATCGACGGCGAGAAGGGCATCCTCGAGTACCGCGGCTACCCCATCGAGCAGCTCGCGGAGTCCTCCACCTACCTGGAGGTCGCGTACCTGCTCATCCACGGCGAGCTGCCCACGAAGGAGCAGCACGACCAGTGGGTGCACGACATCACGTTCCACACGTTCGTGCACGAGAACCTCAAGAGCCAGCTGCAGGGCTTCCGCTACGACGCGCACCCCATGGGCATGCTGCTGTCGAGCGTCGGCGCGCTGTCGACGTTCTACCCCGAGGCCCGCAACATCAAGGACCCGCAGATCCGTCACGAGCAGATCGTGCGCATGATCGCCAAGATGCCGACCCTCGGCGCCTGGTCCTTCCGTCACGCGCAGGGCAAGCCCTACATCTACCCCGACAACGACCTGTCGTACACCGAGAACTTCCTCTCGATGCTGTTCCGCATGAGCGAGCCGAAGTACGACCCGGACCCGCGCCTGGCCAAGGCCCTCGAGGTGCTGTTCATCCTGCACGCCGACCACGAGCAGAACGCGTCCACGAACGCCGTGCGCTCGGTCGGCTCGAGCCAGGTCGACCCGTACTCGGCCGTCACGGCCGGCATCGCGGCCCTCTACGGCCCGCTGCACGGTGGCGCCAACGAGGCCGTCCTGAAGATGCTCAAGCGCATCAAGACCAAGGAGAACGTCCCGGCGTTCATCGAGGGTGTCAAGAACGGCGAAGAGCGCCTGATGGGCTTCGGCCACCGGGTCTACAAGAACTACGACCCGCGCGCGACGATCATCAAGAAGGCCTGCGACGACGTCTTCGAGGTCACCGGCGTCAACCCGCTGCTCGAGGTCGCCCAGGAGCTGGAGAAGATCGCGCTCGAGGACGAGTACTTCGTCAAGCGCAAGCTCTACCCCAACGTCGACTTCTACTCCGGCCTGATCTACGAGGCACTGCAGTTCCCGCCGGAGATGTTCACGGTCCTGTTCGCCATCCCGCGCACGTCGGGCTGGCTGGCCCAGTGGCTCGAGCTCGTCGACGACCCGGAGCAGAAGATCGCCCGCCCGAAGCAGATCTACACCGGCGACCGCAAGCTGGACTTCGTGCCGGCCAGCGAACGCTGGAAGTGAGCGCGCACCACGCATGACGAAGGGGCCGGAACATCGTTCCGGCCCCTTCGTCGTCCCCGCCTCGGGTCAGAGCCGTTCGAGCAGCAGGCTCTGCGCGACGCGCCCCACCGGCCCGGTGAGGTCGGACAGGACGGCCGAGCTCATGCCCACGGCGTCCTCGCCGATCCACGACTCGGCGACCATCCCGGTCCACTCCCCGGCCGGGGGTTGGGCCAGGTGGACCGTGAGCTCGGTGTTCATGAACACCCAGTCCTTCGGGTTCAACCGCGAGCCGACCCCGTTGGCCGCGTCGGCGATCGCGATGCAGCGCTCGAGGTCGTCACCGTCCTCCCCCTCGACCAGCGGGTAGGGCATGGACGCCCACGCGATCGCCGGTCCGTCGATCTGGCCGATGCGGGTGCGCACGGCCCAGCGCAGCGACCCGACGAAGCCGCGGCGCCAGCTGGCCGGCACGCCTTCCTCGCCGCGTGCCAGCTCCTCGTCCGTGGGCGCCGCCAGCCGGGGCTCCGGCGAGTGCACGACCTCGGGCGACTCGTCGGTGCGCAACCACCAGGCCGACGCCTGGGCGACCGGTCGCGTCCCCGCCTCGCTGCGCTGGTGCGCCACTGCCGAGAGCAGCTCGACCTTGCGGCCGGGGCGCACGACGCGCGCGGTGACCTCGATGGGCGCCATGGCGATCGGGCCGAGGATCTCGACCGTCGTCCGGGCGATCCGTCCCGGCGCACCGTGCGGCAGCCGCCGCATCGAGCGGGTCAGCAGCGCGCCGACGGGACCACCGTGCTGATGGTCGTTGCTCCACGGCCCGATCGCGGCCGCCGACGGGATGAACACCTCCGAGACGTGCGACTGCTCGTCGCGGTGGTGATCGATCCGTCGGTAGCAGCCCTCGAAGCCGAGCATGTCAGTTCTCACGGACCAGAGCCTCCTGCACGACGTGACAGACCTGTGACTCGGGTTCCCCGAACACGGCCGCCTCGACCAGCGACCGGCCCGCGTGGGCCGTCGGGGTGGCGTGCTCGAAGAGCAGCCACTCGTCGGCCCGGGCCGGCTGGTGGAACCACAGGGCGTGGTCGAGCGACACCGCGCTCCACCGCTCCCCCAGGCTCCGTTCCTGGCCGGCCCGGTGCCCGTGGGGCGCGACCGCCATCGACATCAGCATCAGGTCGCTGACGTAGCCGATCGCCGCCTGGTGGACCAGCGGGTCGTCCCCGAGCTCCTCGGCGACCCGCATCCAGATGTTCTGGACCGGGGCGGCCGAGTGCAGGGGCGTCTCGTCGGACTCCGGGGAGACCCGCACGTCGACCGCGCTGAACCCCTCCCAGTACTCCCCCAGGCCCCCGTCGGCCTCGGCCAGCTCGCGCAGCTCGATGCTGTCCTCGACCGACGCGCTGACCGGTCGGCGCCGCGAGTGCGCCACCCCCTCGCGGGGCTCCATCAGCGAGATCGTCGAGCGGCACACGAGCCGGTCGTCCTGGACGGCGTCGACCACGCGGGTCGAGAACTGGCGCCCGTCGCGCAGGTGCTCGACCTGGAACCGGACCGGGAGGTCGGATCGACCGGGGCGCAGGAAGGTCGTGTGGAGCGAGTCGACGAGCCGGCCGGGCACGCTGTGGCCGGCCGCCATGATCGACTGCGCCACGAGCTGGCCGCCGTACAGCTGGGGCAGCGCCACGCCGTCGGCGTGTCCGATCCAGGCGCCGTCGCCGGCCGGGCTCAGGTCGAGGATCGACCCGAGCGCGGCCACCGACGTCGTCACGACTTCGGTCCTGCCGCCACCTTCCGCGGCGGCCGCGGGAAGAAGCCGCTGGTGCGCGCGACGTACGCCTCGAACTCGGGGCCACGCTTGCGGCGCATGCCCTTCTCCGTCAGCTTCGCGCCGCTGAACGTCGTCAGCAGCCACGTCATGAGGATCGGCGAGAACACCGTCAGGACGCCCCAGGCGGAGCCGAGGGTGAGCAGGAACAGTCCGGCCCACACGCACGCGTCCCCGAAGTAGTTGGGGTGACGCGTCCACGCCCACAGGCCGCGGTCCATGATCTTGCCGGCGTTCGCCGGATCGGCCTTGAAGCGGGCGAGCTGCCAGTCGCCGACGGCCTCGAACAGGAAGCCGATGGTCCAGATGGCGATGGCCACCACGACGAGGGCGTCGAACCCGCGCGACACGTAGACCGCGAACTGCACGGGGATCGACACGACCCAGGCCAGCACGGCCTGCATGCCGTAGATCTTCTTGACCAGGAACGGGATGAGCGGGCGGCCCTTGCGCGAGCGCAGCAGGGCTGTGTAGCGCGGGTCCTCGCCCTTGCCGATGTTGCGCTTGCCGATGTAGATGCCGAGGCGGAGGCCCCAGATCGCGGTCAGCGCCAGCACGATGAGGCGGCGGGTGTCGTCGCCGTCGGAACCGGCCGACATCAGGTACGACACGACGGCGACGACGACGAACGCCGGGCCCCACGTGATGTCGATGATCGAGTGGTCGTTCACGAGGTGCGCGATCGCCATGACGATCGCGAAGAACACGACCAGGGCACCGGCGGTGACGAGCAGGTTGAGGGCGAAGTCGCCCCAGGGGTAGTCGAACATGCGTCCTCTTCTTTACGGGTGGGAGCTCGCGGCGAGGTCCGCGGCGAGGCTCTGGAAGGCGTTCTGGGCGTGGGTGAAGGTGTGCGGGTCGCCCGCACGCGACTGCGTCAGCAGCTGCTCGAGGACTGCCGGCTCGATCGGCTGGTCGGCGTCGTAGCCGACCGTGCCCCATTCGACGGCGTCGGCGGCACGCAACGCGGAGCCCGCGGCGACGATGACCTGGCCGTTGATGGTGCTCTCCGGGGAGGCCAGGGCGGTGACGAGCGGCGCGACGAGGTCGGACCGCATGCGGTCGGCATGACGCGGGTCCATCCCGGCCTCGGTCATCTGGGTGGTGGCGTAGGGCAGGACGACGTTCGTGAGCACGTTCTTGCCGGCGCCCTCGACGGCGGCCGTGCGGCCGAACGCGATGACGGCGCCCTTGCTGGCGGCGTACGCCGACACGGTGGTCTCACCGTGCAGGCCGGCGGTGGAGGCGATGAGCACGACACGACCGGACCCGGCCCGGCGCATGTGCGCCATCGCGGCGGCCGCCGGCAGGACGGTGCCGGTCACGTTGATGTCCATGACCTGGCGGAAGCTCTCGGCCGTCGTCTTGTGCGCCATCTGCGGGGCGCTGACGGCGGCGCTGGTGACGAGGATGTCGAGTCGGCCGAAGTGCTCGAGGGCGTCCGCGACCAACCGGTCGCCGATCGCCGGGTCGGCGACGTCGTCGTGGTTGGCGACCGCTCGACCTCCGCGGGCCACGATCTCGGCGACGACGTGGTCGGCGGGGCCCAGCCCGTTCTCGTCGACCTGGCGGTTGCGGTTGTTCACCACGACCGCGGCTCCGGCCTCGGCCAGATGGAGGGCGAACGCGCGTCCCAGACCCTTGCCGCCACCGGTGACGACGGCGACCCGGCCGTCGAGAGCTCGACTCATGAATCCTCACTTCGATTGATAGAGATACTCCGTTAGTTGTAGTACGGTGTGACGCAGATGACAAGTCCCCACGCGGGACGCCGCACGACTTCGAGGGATGGCCGATGACCGACGGGGGACCCACGCTGCTCGAACCGGGCGGGACGAACGCCGTCGGACAGATGCTGGGCCTGCTCGGGGACGAGTGGTCGCTGCTGATCCTGGGTCACTCGTCGCGGGGCCTGACCCGCTACGGGGAGTTCCGCGAAGTCATGCCGATCTCGAACTCGGTGCTGACCCACCGGCTCACCCGACTGACCGAGCACGGCCTGCTCGAGCGGCGCATCTACCGGACCAACCCGCTGCGCGCCGAGTACCTGCCGACCGCGCGCAGCCGCACCCTGTGGCCGATGATGCTGGCCATCTGGGAGTGGGAGCGCAGCTGGACCGGCCCCGCCGGGGAGGCCCTCCCCCTGCGACGTCACGAGGCGTGCGGCGCCGAGTTCGCGCCCCTGCTGACGTGCCGGGCGTGCGGCGTTCCGGTCGAGGCTCGCGACGTCCGCGCGGCCTGGGGCCCCAGCGGCGGCTGGGAGCGCTCGGTCCCCGCCTCCTCCACGCGTCGTCGACCCGACTCGGTCCCGAACTCGCTGCAGTACCCCCAGACCCTGGAGATCTTCGGGAACCGGTGGTCCTCGGCGCTGATCGGGGCGGCCTTCCGCGGCATGGTGCGCTTCAGCCAGTTCGAGACCGCGCTCGGCGCGCCCCCCACCCTCATCGCCGAGCGCCTGCGCTCGTTCTGCGCCCTCGGCGTCCTCGAGACCCGCCAGCACGCGCACCACCCCGGACGTCCCGAGTACCACCTGACCGACAAGGGCCGCGCGTTCTTCCCCATCACCGCGCTGTCCGTGCAGTGGGCGCAGAAGTGGTTCGTCTCGCCGGAGGGGCCCGCGCTCGTCCAGACCCACACGGCCTGCGGCCACGACTTCGTGGCCCACCTCGCCTGCGACCAGTGCCGTCAGCCGCTGGTCACCGGCTCCATCACGATCGTCCCGGTCATCGAGGACCGGACCACACCCGAAGGAACACCATGAACGGAGCACGCACCGTCGCGGACCTCCTCCGCGCGAGCAGCCGGTCGCACCGCGACTCGCCCGCGATCGTCGGCGAGGGACGGACCATCACGTACGGCGAGATCGACACCCGCACGAACCAGGTCGCCTCGGGCCTCCTGGCCCACGGCCTCGGGCGCGGCGACCGGGTCGCCTACCTCGCCCGCAACGGCACGGAGTTCTGGGAGCTCTTCTTCGGCACCGCCAAGTCCGGCGCCGCCGTGGTGCCCCTGAACTTCCGGTTGTCCGCCCCCGAGATCGCCTGGATCCTGTCGGACGCCGAGCCCTCGGTCCTCGTGGTCGAGGATCACCTCACCGACCTCGTGCCCGCCGACTACGACGGCCTGCGCGTGGTGTTCAGCCAGGAGGGAGAGCCCACCGTCCCGGACGGCTGGGTCGGCTACGAGCCGTGGCTCGCACAGCAGTCCACGACCGATCCGCAGCAGGACGTGCGCGGTGACGAGCTGCTGTCCCTGATGTACTCCTCCGGCACGACCGGCACGCCGAAGGGCGTCACCACCACCGGCGACGCGATGCTCGCCGCGGTCGCCGCCTTCGCCGCGCAGTTCGAGGTCGGGCCGGACACGGTCAGCCTCGTGCCGACGCCGTACTACCACATCGCCGCCGGCGGATGGTCGCTCATCTCGCTGGCCCACGGCGGGCGGATCGTCCAGTTCACCGAGGTCACGCCGCAGAGCATGATCGGCCTCCTGGTGGCGCACCGCGCGACCCACGTGATCATGGTCCCGACGGTCATGGCGATGGTCATCGCCAACCCGCAGGCCGCCGCCGCCGACTACTCGAGCGTGCAGCACCTGGTCTACGGCGGCTCCCCGATCTCCGAGACGGTCATGCTCGGCACGCAGAAGATCTTCGACGCGAAGCTCTCGCAGAGCTACGGCCTGACCGAGACCATCGGCGTCACCACGATCCTGCGTCCCGAGGACCACGTCACGGGCGCCGACAGCAAGCTGCAGTCCGCGGGTCGCGCGGTGCCCGGCGTCGAGGTCCGCGTCGTCGACGGGGAGGGCAAGGACCTGCCCACCGGCGAGGTCGGCGAGATCATCGTCCGCGGCCCGATGGTGACCCGCTCGTACTGGCGCCGGCCCGACGCGACGGAGGCCTCCTACTTCGACGGCGACTGGTTCCGCACCGGCGACGCCGGCTACCTGGACGAGGACGGCTACCTGTTCCTCAAGGACCGACTCAAGGACATGATCGTCTCGGGCGGCGAGAACGTGTACCCGGCCGAGGTCGAGAACGCGCTCATGGCGCACCCGGCCGTGCAGGAGGTCGCCGTCATCGGCATCCCCTCCGAGCGCTGGGGCGAGACGCCGCACGCCGTCGTGGTGACGCACCAGGGCGAGTCCGTCACGGCCGAGGAGATCATCGCTTTCTGCCGTGAGCGCCTGGCCCACTACAAGTGCCCCACCTCGGTCGAGGTGATCGAGATGCTCCCCCGGAACCCCTCGGGGAAGATCCTCAAGCGAGAGCTGCGCGCCCCCCACTGGGCCGCTGCCGAAAGGACAATCGGATGACCACGTCCCCCTTCCCCATCCTGCGCCAGATCGCGCTCGGGACCGCCGACTTCGCCGGTGACGGCGACCGGCTGCGCACCCTCTTCGGGCTGGCCCCCGGATACACCGATCCGATGCTGGAGGACGTCGGCATGGCCGACGAGACGCTGCCCGTGGGCGACGTCGCCTACCTCGAGCTGGTCGCCCCGCTGAACGAGAAGGCCCCCATCAACGGCTGGCTCGCGAAGGTCGGCGGCACCGCCGGCTACTGCGCCTCGATCCAGGTGAGCGACCTGACGCCGCACCTGGCGGCGGCCGAGACGGCCGGTGTCCGGATCGCGGTCGACCTGGACGTCCACGGCAAGCGCATCATCCAGTTCCACCCCGCCGACATGGGTCTGCTCGTCGAGCTCGACGAGATCCCCGACCCGCAGGCGTGGCACTGGGACGACGTCGACTTCGCGACGCCCGCCGAGCCGCTGATCCAGGACGTGGTGGGGATGGACGTCGCCACGGCCGACCCGGTCGCCCGCGCCGAGCTCTGGGCCGCCGTGCTGGGAGTCGAGGTCGACGAGTGGGACGACGTGCCCCTCATCCGGCTGGGCGAGCGCACGGTGCGCTTCGTCAAGGACGACGTCGCACGGCTCAGCGCCATCGACGTCGTCGCGACCGCGGCGGGGCAGGACCTTCCCGACGAGATCGACTTCGGGCGGGTCACCTTCCGCGTGCAGCACGCCTGAGAGCACGACGAACAGGGGCGGGGCCGGTGACGGTCCCGCCCCTGTCGCGTCGCCGGGAGGGGAACCCCGACGTCCGGTCGCCTCAGGAGCCGGCGAACTCCTCGCGCAGCCGCGCCTTCAGCAGCTTGCCGCTGGCATTGAGGGGCAGGGCGTCGACGAACGCCACGTCGACCGGGCACTTGTAGTGCGCGAGCCGCTCGCGGGCCCAGCCGATCACCGCCGCCGCGTCGAGCGCGGCTCCCTCGGGTCCGCTCGACCGGACGACGATCGCCATGGGCGACTCGCCCCACCGGTCGGAGGGCACGCCGATGACGGCGACCTGGGCGACGCCCGGATGGGCCGTGAGCACGCTCTCGACCTCGGCCGGGTACACGTTCTCGCCGCCACTGACGATCATGTCCTTGAGCCGGTCGTGCAGGTAGAGATAGCCGTCCGCGTCGAGGGAGCCGCCGTCGCCGGTGTGCAGCCAGCCGTCGGCGTCGATCGCCGCCGCCGTCTCCTCAGGTCGGTTCCAGTAGCGCTTCATGATGTTGCCGCCGCGGACGAGGACCTCGCCGCGCTCGCCGGGCGGCTGGTCGGCCCCAGTCCTCGGGTCGATCACACGGAGTTCGTTGCCGCCGCGCACGCGGCCCACCGACCGCAGCCGGTGCACCGTCTCGGGGGTGGTGCGGTGGTCCTCCGGCGCCAGGAAGGCGACGCCGCCGGTCGACTCGGTGAGGCCGTAGCCCTGGATGAAGTCACAGCCGAAGACGTCGGTCGCGTCGCGCAGGACCGACTCGGGCATGGGCGCGCCGCCGTACATGAGGCAGCGCAGCGCGGACCAGTCGCCGGTGCGGGACTCGGGCAGGTCCAGCATGAACTGGATGACGGTAGGGACCAGCACGCCGTGGCTGACCCGGTACTCCTGGAACACGCGCAGCAGGTCGGCCGGACCCTGCGGGTTGATCATCAGCAGGGCCGAGCCCTTGAGGTTCGCCATGAGGGCCAGTCCGAAGCCCGTGACGTGGAAGAACGGCACCGGCGCCAGCGCGACCGAGGCCCGGTCGAACCGCACGAGCGACAGCGGGCAGGCCAGCGACGAGCTGACGTTCACGCCCGTGAGCTCGATGCCCTTGGGCCGGCCCGTCGTGCCCGACGTGTAGAACATCACGGCCGTGTCCTCGGGGTCGCGGGCGATGCCCGGGTCCGTGGCAGGCTGCTCCGAGGTCCAGGTGGACAGGTCTGTCAGCCCGTCGGCGGGCTCGACGGTGACGACGCGGGCGACACCCGGCACGGCCGCGATCGCGGCGCCGTGGTGCTCCATGCCGGCGCCGAGGACGACCACGCGGGGCTGGACATCCTCCACGATGTGCAGCACCTCGGGCGGCGCGAGCCGGAAGTTCATCGGCACGGGGATCGCGCCGGCCTTGCCCGCGCCGTAGAGCACGTCGAAGAAGGCGGCGCTGTTCTCGCCGATGTGGCAGACCCGGTCCCCCGGCTGCACGCCGTCGGCGAGCAGGGCCCGGGCGAACCGGTTGCTCGACGCGTCGAGCTCGGCGAACGTCACGCGCCGGCCGGGCTCGATCAGGGCGGTGCCCTCGGGGTCGTGCGCCGCGCTCCGGCGCACGACGTCCTCGAGCCGCACGAACGGCGAGCCGTCCCCGTGCGTCTCCAGGCCGGCCGCGAGCGTGCTCACGGCTTGGTGACCAGCTGGTCGACGAACAGCAGCTTGCCCAGGCCGCGCTCGTAGCGGATGGGGTCGCGCGCCATGCGAGCGCGCGAGTCGATGGCCATGCGATCGGTGTCGCAGGTCCAGTCGCCGCGAGACATCGCCTTGAGGCCGATCCGGGCGACGTCGCGCGGATCCTCCTTCTGGCCGTCGACGTGCGCGGCCATGCGGGTCTCGACGGAGCCGACGATCAGCGACGTCACACCGACGTCCATCGGCTCGAGTTCGGCCCGCGCGATGCCGCCGAGGTACAGCGCGGCGGCCTTCGAGGTCGAGTAGCCGCCCATGAACGCGGTCGGCGCGATGGCCGCGACCGACAGCACGTTGACGATCGCGCCGCCGCCGTTGGCCGAGATCACCGGCGCGAACGCGCGCGTCGTCTCGAGCGGGCCGAAGTAATTGACCTCCATCTCGCGGCGGGCGGCGTCGGGGTCGTCAGCCTGGACGAGGCGGTTCCCCGTGAAGAGTCCGGCGTTGTTGATCAGCACGGTGGCGTCGGAGCAGGTGCGGGCCGCGGCCTGCACCTGGGCGCGGTCGACCACGTCGAGCGCGACTATCTCGGCGCCCGTGGCGACCAGCTCGTCCGTGACGTCGCCGACGTCGCGCACCCCGGCGTAGACCTTCGCCGCTCCGGCGGCAAGAGCCTCCTGGACGAATGCCAATCCGATCCCGCGATTGGCTCCCGTCACGACGACGGTGCTGCCGGTGACCGGCGTACGACGTCCGGCGCTCATGGACCCCACCTCTTCCCTTGTCGACTGACTACGTTTATTGTAGTAATCTGTATCACACTGTCAATTGAAGTGTCACGAGGAGAGGCCATGTCGATCGCACGGGGCTTGCATCCGCAGGCGAAGGTCCGGGAGTTCCAGTCGAAGGGGTGGTGGACCGACGAGACGCTCGACGACTTCTACCTGCAGCAGGTGCGCGAGCGGCCCGACCGACTCGCGATCGTCGACCCCGCGAACCGCTCCGACCTGCTCGGATCGGCTCCGCGACGGCTCACGTGGGCCGAACTGGACGCCGAGGTCCAAACGGTCGCGGCACGCCTCGACGAGTTGGGCCTCCAGCGCGGCGACGTGGTCGGCGTGCAGCTGCCCAACACGATCGAGCTGGCCGAGGTCTACCTCGGCGCGTGGCTGCTGGGCATCGTCGTCTCGCCGCTTCCCATGCAGTACCGAGAGCACGAGATCGTGGGCATGGCGAACCAGGCCGGCTTCCGTGCGTTCATCGGCTCGCCCGCCTTCGCGGGCCGCCGGCCGGCCGAGGAGGCCGCCGCCCTGAGCGAGCGCGTCCCGACCCTGGAGACCGTCATCGCGTTCAGCGACGCGACCGAGCTCGAGGGACTCTCGGACCAGGTCATGGGCTGGTCGCCCGCCGTCGCGACCGACGAGCAGCGGGCCCGCGTCGCCGAGCGCCGTGCCGCCGACCCGAACGACGCGAACGACTGCGCGACGATTTGCTGGACCTCGGGCACCGAGAGCGAGCCGAAGGGCGTGCCCCGCGCACACCTGGAGTGGATCGCGATCAGCACGGCGACCCTCGACGCCCCGAAGGTCACGGCCGACGACGTCCTGCTCAACCCCTTCCCGATGGTCAACATGGCTGGCATCAACGGCATGTTCCTGCCGTGGCTGCGCACGGGCGGCGTGCTGGTGCAGCACCACCCGTTCGACCTCAAGACCTTCCTGGGCCAGATCGCCGGCGAGCGGGCGACCTACACCGTCGCGCCGCCGGCACTGCTGTGGATGCTCCTGCACAACGACGCCCTGCTGAGCCAGATCGACCTGTCGAGCCTGACCCGCATCGGCTCGGGCTCAGCGCCGCTGCAGCCCGTCATGGTGCGCGGCTGGCAGGAGAAGCTCGGCATCGGCGTCATCAACTTCTTCGGCTCCAACGAGGGCATCGCGCTGCTGTCGAGCCTCGAGGACTTCCCCGAAGCGGACGACCGCGCGCAGTTCTTCCCGCGCTACGGCGCACCGGGCGTCACGTGGTCCTCGGCCGTCTCGGAGTGGGTCCAGCTGCGCCTGGTCGACCCGATCACGGGCGAGGAGGTCACCGAGCCGGGCGTGCCCGGCGAGTTGCGCATCGGCGGCCCGACGGTCTTCGCCGGCTACCTCAACCCCGAGACGCGCGCGAACCCGTTCGACGAGGAGGGGATGCTGAAGACCGGCGACATCTTCGAGATCGCCGGTGACCAGAACCAGTTCCTGCGCTACCTCGATCGCGGGAAGGACCTCGTCATCCGGGGCGGCATGAACATCGCGCCGGCCGAGATGGAGGCCCTCATCGGCGAGCACCCGGCCGTGGCGGACGTCGCGGTCGTCGGCGATCCGGACGAGCAGATGGGCGAGCGCGTCGCCGCGGTCGTCACGCTCAACCCGGGTGCGTCCCTGACCCTTGAGGAGCTCATCGAGTTCCTGCGTGAGTCGAAGATCGCCTCCTACAAGCTGCCCGAGCGGCTCGAGATCCGCGACGAGCTGCCCCGCAACCCCGTCGGCAAGGTGCTCAAGCGCGAGCTGCGCCGCACCGCCCAGATCTGAGGAGGACCATGAACGATCGCCACCCCTACGTCCAGCTGCTCGACCGCATCATCGCGGCCGCCCAGGCCGGCGACCCGGCCGACCTGTTCAACGTCTACGCACCCGACGCCGTCATCTGGCACAACAACGACGGCGTCGAGCAGACGGTCGAGCAGAACGCGAAGGTGCTGCGCCGGATCTCCGAGCGCGTCACGGACCGCGAGTACACCGACCGCCGGATCCAGGTGTTCGACGGTGGAGTGGTCCAGCAACACGTCCTGCGCGGCATCAACGTGCGCAGCGGCGAGCCGGTCCAGCTGCATGCCTGTGTCGTCGTCACCGTCGGTGAGGACGGGCTCATCACGCGTCTCGACGAGTACATCGACTCGGCCGAGGCGCTGCGGTTCAGCAGCTGAGCCGCCCCCCGGAAACGCCGCCGCCCCGACCCACTCAGGGTCGGGGCGGTGGTGTCTTTCCGCAGGGTCAGGCGGACAGGCCGCAAGTGCGGCGCAACAGCTCGACGAGCTCGCGACGGTCCTCGTCGGTCTCGCGGGTGGCCTCGGTGCGGTGCGTCTCGCGGGGGCGACGATCGTGCCAGAACAGTCCGGAGCTCCGGCCGGGCTCGCGGGCGCTGGTCAGCCACACGGCGGTGTCGGCGCCCTGCTCGGGCGTGCGGAAGTCCGACTCGAACCGCCGGATGAAGCCCTGCATCGCGCCGGACTCGCGCAGTCCGGGCGAGTCCGTCCAGCCCGGGTGCGTCACGTGGGCGACGATCCCGCGGTCGGCCAGCTCGGCGGCACGCAGCTCCGTCAGCACGATCTGGGCGCGCTTCGTCCGCGAGTAGGTGGCCTTCGGATCGAAGGCGTCCTCCTCGCCGCGCAGCTCGCCCAGCGTCAACCGCTGGCTGTAGGCGCCACCGGACGTCATCTCGATGATGCGCGCAGGGGCCGACTCCGCGAGCCGGTCCAGCAGCAGCTCGGTCAGCAGGTACGGGCCGACGACGTTGGTGGCCCAGCTCATCTCGATCCCGTCGACCGAGGTCTCCCAGGTGTCCCACATGCCGCCGGCGTTGTTGACCAGCGCGTGGATCCGGGGGTAGCGCTGTAGGAGCGTGGCCGCGGTGGCGCGCACGGAGCTCAGCGAGGCGAGATCCAGCGGCACCCACTCGACGTCCCTGTTCCCGGTGGCCGCGGTGACCTCCTGGACGGCCGCGGCGCCGCGGTCGGGATTGCGGCCGAGCATCACGACGTGGGCGCCGAGAGCCGCCAGGCTCGTCGAGGCGCCCAGGCCCACGCCGGCCGTGCCACCCGAAACGACGACGGTCCGCCCCGCGACGTCCGCCATGTCCGTGTCGTCCCACGTAGGGCGGCGCCGTTCGTACCCGTGCCGGCTGAAACTGATGGTGTCGTCGGCCGCAACTTCGGCGTCGATCACGTCTGCATCGTTCATACTTTCATTTTAACAGTGACTCTGTCTCCGCGAGAATGCCCAGAATCAATCGACGTATCAACTCTCAAGCAATTTGATACGGATAGGCAAGTCACTCATGTCCACCCCCGTCCGGGCACGACGAAGGGCCCGGTCGGTGGACCGGGCCCTTCGCGTGAGGCATGGATCAGTCGACGTCGAGGACGTCTCCGGCCGACACGAACCGCTTGTCGGCGTGCGACCAGGCGAACGGGCCGAAGCCGCTGACGCCGCCCGAGCGCTCCGCCGTGCTCTTCCAGGTGACGCCGTCGAGCAGGACCGGGGACGCGTAGTCCTGGTCGCGCGCGGCCTTCATGATGCTCTCGCGGGTCAGGCCGTCCTCGGATGCGGCCGCCTGCTTGAGCGTGTTGACCAGCAGGTCGCCCGCGAGCCAGCCGCTCACGGTGATCGTGTTGTTCGGGTCGGCGACGTCGCTGACCTGCGACAGGTACTGCTTGATGCCCTCGTCGTCGGTCATCTCGGGATCGGCCGGCTCCTTGAGGTACTTCGGCACCACAGCACCGTCGGCGGCCTTGCCGGCGGTGATGTACTCGGCGGCGTTGGCGCAGTTGCTGGCCTTCACCACGAGCTCGGGCTTGAAGTCGACACGCGCCATGGCGGTGTCCAGGACGCCGCAGGTGCCCGTGACGCCACCGTGGTAGAGCACGTTGACGCCGGCGGCCTTGAGCTTCGTCGCGGCGGCCGAGGGATCGGTGTCCTCGGTCTCGGCCTCGATCTTCAGGTCCGCGGCCTCAGCCGACTTCTTGAACGACTCAGCCATGGCCGCGCCACTGGCGGTCGCGTTCTCGGCGATGCCGAGCTTGATGTCGTCGACCTTGGACTTCATGAAGTCGATGATGAACTTCGTCTCGACGTCGGCCGACGGCAGGAACTGCAGCGTCCAGGGGTACGCCTCGATGTCGTTGAACCGCACGTCGCTCGAGCTCGGGTAGAGCATCGGCACACAGGCCGCGTTCTGGTCGTCGGCGATGGCGGCGACCTGGCCGGCGCCGAACGTCGTGACGAGGTCGACCTTGTCCTTCTGCAGGAACTCGGTCGCGTTGGCCTTCGCCTTGTCGGGGGCGAACGCGTCGTCCTTGTAGGTCACCTCGATCTTCACGCCGTCGATGCCACCCTCGGCGTTGGCCGCCTCGATGCGCGCGTTGTAGCCCGCGGTGGCGAGCTCGGCCGCACCGGCGATCGGGCCCGACAGCGGAGCGCTGTAGCCGACGGCGATCGTGTCGGTGATCTTCTTGGAGACCGCGTCCGGATCCTCGCAGTCGTCCAGGTTGAGCTGGAAGCCGCCGGAGGAGCCGGAGTCGGAGTCGTCGCTGCTCGAGCCGCAGGCGACGAGCGTGAAGCTCGCGAGCACGGCGGCCGGGATCACCGCGGCGCGGCGGAACCGGCGCATGGTGGTGGATGCGGTCATGAACGGGACCTTTCGATGGTGGTGGTGGTGCTGTCGAGCGGATGCTCGGGGTGCGGGGCCGTTGCGGGCACCGCGGACGCCTCCCCGGTGGCGAGTTCTGGGCGCGGGTCCCGGAAGACGACGCGCCGCCTGACCAGGTTGGCCAGCGAGCCGACGACTCCGGCCGGCGCGACGAAAATGACGAACAACAGGACGACCGCGAACAGGACCGCGGACGACTGACCGCTGCCGATGTCGGCCGTGTAGTACGGGACGTAGACGACGGCCAAGGCGCCGGCAATCGGGCCGAGCACGGTCCGCTCGCCGCCGATGACCAGGCCGATCAGCAGCGTGATGCCGGCCATCAGAGTGAACGACCCCTCGGCGTAGAGGCTGCCCATGTAGAGGGCGAACAGGGAGCCCGCGGCGCCGGTGATCGCCCCCGACAGGCCGAAGCTCGCGGTCTTGACCACGGCGATGTTGACGCCCGAGGCCGACGCGGCGATCTCGTTCTGGCGGATGGCCGACATCGCCATGCCGTAGCGGCTGCGGGTCAGGCACCAGCAGACATAGAACGACAGGGTCATGACGATGACCGAGAGCCAGAACAGCCAGACGTACTTCTCACCCAGACCCAGCCCGGTCCACTCCGGCGGACGCATGGCCGTCCGGGGGATCGTCATGCCGCTCGCGCCACCGGTCAGGTCGTCGAACCGGGCGACCAGCTCGGGGAAGGCGACGGCGAAGGCCAGCGTGACCATCGCCAGGTAGAGACCGCGGATCCGCAGGGCCGGCAGGCCGACCAACAGTCCGACAATCAGGCTGATGGCGAAGGCGACCGGGATCGTCGCCCAGCCCTGCCAGCCGTGCTCCAGCATGAGGATGCCGGTCGTGTAGGCACCGATGCCGAAGAAGGCCGAGTGACCGACCGACAGCAGGCCGACGTAGCCCGTCGCCAGATTCAGGCCGGCGATGGCGACCGCGAAGATCATGACCCGGGTGACCTGGCCGATCTCGAACGGCGCCAAGCCGCCCAGCCACAGCGCCGCGGCGACGGTGAGCACCACGCCGGCACCCACCAGGGCGCGGTGGGTAGGGGTGCCACGTTCGATGACTCGGGGGGTGTTCACACGCGCTCCAGACGTCGGGCCCCGAACAGACCGGTGGGGCGGACCAGCAAGATGACCACGATCACGACCAGGGCGACGGTGAGCGACATCGAGCCGCCCAGGAACGTCGCGTAGCCGTTGACCAGCGCCAGGCCGATGCCCAGCCCCAGACCGCCCACGACGGCGCCCTTCACGGAGTCCAGCCCGCCCAGCAGGGCGGCGGCCGTCGCGAAGATCAGGACGTGGAACATGCCGTTCAGGCCGAGCTGGCCCGGCGGGACCAGCGGGATCAGCAGGGCTCCGGCGAACGCGCCGATCGCGCTCGACAGGCCCCACGAGAGGGTGAGCACCCGGCCGACCTTGACGCCCGAGAGGGCGGCGGACTGCCGGTTGGTCGCCACGGCCCGCATCTGCAGGCCCATGGTCGTGTACTTGAAGAACAGGTAGAGGCCGAAGACGATCGCCGCGGTGATCGCCCAGATCACGATCGAGTCGTAGTAGAGCCGCGCTCCGGCGATCAGGACGAAGTCGTTCTCACCGCTGGGCAGCATGCGGGGGAAGGGCTTGTCGTCCGAGCCCCAGATCCAGCCGTCGAGGCCGTTGAGCCCGGTGAAGAGGGCCAGCGCCACGATGAGCACCGCCGTCTCGTCGCGTTTGGCGACCGGCCGGATGAGCCAGCGCTCGGCGGCGGCGCCCATGAGGAAGCCGATGATGATCGCCGGGATGATGGCGACCCACGGGTTCAGGCCCCGCTCGGTCAGCCACCACGTGATGTAGGCGGTGAAGAGGGCAAACTCACCCTGGGCGAAGTTGATGGTCGACGAGCTGCGGAAGACGATGACCAGGCACAGCGCGATCAGGATGTAGACCGAGCCGTTGGTGGCGCCGGCGAAGACGCGGGAAAGCAAGATGTCCATGGATGCTCCTCAGTAGCCCAGGTAGGCAGCACGGATGCTGTCGTCGGCGCGGAAGGCCTCGGCCGTTCCGCTGGCGCTGACCTCACCCACCTCGAGCAGGTAGACGCGCGAGGCGATGTCGAGGGCGAGCTCGGCGTTCTGCTCGACCATGAGAAGGGCGGTGCCCGATTCGCGGTTGATGCCGCGCAGGGTGTCGAACAGGTTCTGCACGATCACCGGTGCCAGGCCGAGGCTGACCTCGTCGCACATCAGCAGCCGCGGACGGCTCATCAGCGCGCGGGCGATGGCGAGCATCTGCTGCTCTCCGCCGGACAGAGTGCCGGCGACCTGGTCGCTGCGCTCGGCCAGCCGGGGGAAGACCGAGAACCAGCGCTCGATGTCCTCCTCGACTCCGGCCTTGTCGCGACGCGTGACCGCGCCGACGCGCAGGTTGTCCAGCACGGACATCGCGGTCAGGGTGCCGCGGCCCTGCGGCACGAGGCTGACCCCTGCGGCCAGGACCGTGTCGGGACGGATCTTGCCGAGCTCCTTGCCGTCGATCTTGAGCGAGCCTTCGAAGGGCAGCTGACCCGAGAGCACGCTGAGCAGTGTCGACTTGCCGGCGCCGTTGGCGCCCAGCACGACGACGGCCTCAAGGGGCTCGACGTGCACGGACACGTCGCGCAGCACGGTGGCTCCGCCGTATCCGGCGGTGAGGCCGGTGGCCTCCAGCAGCGCGGTCATGCGGACCTCCCCAGGTAGGCGGCGATGACTTCGGGGTGACGCTGGACCTCCGCGGGGAGGCCGTCGGCGATCGTGCGGCCGAAGTCCATGGCGACGACGTGGTCGCACACGCCCATGACCAGGCCCATGTGGTGTTCGACCAGCAGGACACTGAAGCCCAGCTCGTCGCGCAGGGAGCGGATGAGGGTGCCGAGGTCGGCGACCTCGGAGTGCGTGAGTCCACCGGCCGGCTCGTCGAGCAACAACAGGGACGGACGGCTGATCAGGGCGCGGGCCAGCTCGACACGCTTGAGCGTGCCGAAGGGCAGGCCGGCCGCGGGCTGGTGGGCGAACTCGGTCAGGTCGAGCCGCTCGAGCAGGGCCCAGGCGTCGCGCTCGATCTCACGCGTGACGCGGCGCGAGCCGGGCCAGCCGACCAGCGACGGCAGCAGGTGCGGCGTCCGGGTGCCGTGGGCGCCCAGGACCGTGTTCTGCAGGACGGTCATCTCGGGCCACAGGGCGAGGTTCTGGAAGGTGCGGGCGACGCCGGCACGGATCACCTGGTGGCGGCGCAGACCCAGCAGGTCGACCTCGCCGTAGCGAATCGTGCCCTCGTCGGGCTGGTAGACGCGGGTGACGCAGTTGAACAGGGAGGTCTTGCCGGCCCCGTTCGGCCCGATGAGTCCGCAGATCTCACCGTCGGCCACCTCGAACCCCACCCGGTCGAGCGCGGTCACCCCACCGAAGCGGAGAACAACGTCCGAAACGTGAAGCATCAGGAGCCTTTCGCTAACGAAGTAGAGGGGAGACTCATTGGGCCTGAATCTGTGACTGGAGTCACTCTGCCAATGTGTACACGTCTTTCTAACAGCACTAAAGACGCCCGGTCAAGAGAAACTCTGTGTTTTGAAGTGTCTTTTGTCATTGATGCTTCAGGAACCCCATACGGCGCAGCAAAACCGCCGGTCACGGGTCGGCGAGCGAGTACCGGACCGAGCTCTCGAGACAGCGCCGTGCGCCCCTGAGGAGTCGTTCCGGAGCATCACTACATTTGACGTAGTTACTCACCGGAGGTCCGCCGCGCGGCTCTCGCGTCGCTTGACTATCGAGTAGTCAGCGCCCACTGTTGCTACCGACCAGGAACTACGACGTCGAAAGGGGGCGCGATGACCGAGGCGACCACCGACGAGAACGGTGCCTCCCCGCTCGGCCGCGCCCTGATCCTGCTCGGCGACATGTGGACGCTGCGGATCGTCATGTGGGTCTTCAACGGCAAGCGCCGTTTCCAGGACCTGCGCAACGCCCTGTCCATCTCCGATCCGGTGCTGTCGCGCCGCCTCAACTCGCTCGTCGACGAGGGCATCCTCGAGGCCCGCGAGTACCAGACGAACCCGCCCCGGCGTGAGTACGTGCTCACCGAGGCGGGACTGGACCTGTGGCAGGTCCTCGTCGCCATGTGGGTGTGGGACCGACGCTGGGCGGGACACCACCACCGCGACGCCCAGACCCGGTTGCGCCACCTCGACTGCGGTCACCACGTCCGGCCGGTGTTCGGCTGTGGCGCCTGCGGGGCCATCGGCGTCGGCGCCCGTGACGTGCGCGGCACGGTGGACGACCGTCTCCTGCTCGACAGCGTGCAGCGCCGCTCGCGGCGCTCCCCCACCATGACGACCCCGATCGACGCCACCGGCGTCCTGGGCGACCGGTGGTCGACCTTCCTGCTCTCGGACGCCTTCACCGGCACGCGCCGGTTCAACGACTTCCAGGAGAACCTGGGCATCTCCCCGGTGACGCTCACGCAGCGCCTGCACCTGTTCGTCGAGGCCGGGATGATGTCGCGCGAGGACATCGCCGGCGGCAAGCGTCAGGAGTACCGGCTCACCTCGAAGGCCCTGGACTTCTTCGACGTCACCACGACGATCAACGGGTGGGCCCAGCGCTGGCTCACCCAGGACGGCCGCTCCGGGCTGAACCTCGTGCACATCCCGTGCGAGAACGAGTTCGTGCCGCAGTTCACGTGCAACGCGTGCAACGGCGTGCTGAACCGCACCAACATCCGGTTCGAGGGGCCGATCCCCGAGCTGTGAGCTGGTGCCGGCCGCGGTCGGGCTGGCACGATGCGGAGCATGGTTCGATTCCCCGCTCCGCTGCAGCGCGGTGACCGCATCGGTGTCACCTCCCCGTCGGCCGGGGTGGCGGGGCCGGGCGCCGACCGCATCGACTTCAGCGTCGACTGGCTGCGCGAGGCCGGCTATGACGTCGTGGTGGGCGACATGATGGACGGGACCGCGATCACGTCGGGCCCGGCCGCGCTGCGGGCCCGTGAGCTGACCGCCATGCTCTGCGACCCGGACATCCGGTGCGTGATCCCGCCCTGGGGCGGCGAGACGGCGATCGATCTCGTGGACCTGCTCGACTGGAACGCCCTCGCCGACGCCGAGCCGACGTGGCTGGTGGGGTACTCCGACCTGTCGACTCTCCTGCTGCCGCTCACCACGCGCCTGGGCTGGGCGACGATCCACGGCGACAACCTCGCCGACACGCCCTACGACGTGCCGGACGCCCTGATGAGCTGGCGGGACCTCGCCGCTGGGCCCGGCCCGCATCGTCAGCACGACTCCGGCCTCGTCGCCGACTGGTGGCGGTTCGAGGAGGACGCGAGGGCGACGCGCTGGAAGCGGGTCGGCGACGGCCGGTGGACGGTTCACGGTGCCGACGTCGTGGACGTCACCGGCCGGCTCATCGGCGGGTGCGTCGAGACCATGGCCAACCTGGCCGGCACCCCGTACGGCGATGTGGCGGCGTTCGGTCGCGAGCACGCCGCCGACGGCCTCATCGTCTACCTCGAGGCGGCCGGCGACGTCGCGGCGACCATCTGCCGGAACCTCCACGGCCTGCGCCTCGCCGGATGGTTCGAGCACGCGAAGGCGATCCTCATCGGCCGGACGAACGCACCCGACTCGGACGGGTTCACCCAACGTGACGCGGTCATCGACGCCCTCGGCCGCCTCGACCTGCCGATCGTGTTCGACCTGGAGATCGGACACGTGCCGCCGCACCTGCCGCTCGTCAACGGCGCACTGGCGACAGTGACGGTCGACGAGGACACGCGCGAGATCGTGCAACGGCTCCGCTGACGAGCAGCACCGGTCGTCGGTGACTCAGCGACCCGTGCTCAGCGACCCGTGAAGACGGCGGGACGACGCTCCAGGAACGCGGCCACGCCCTCCTTGTGGTCGTCGGACAGCTGGCACTGGGTCAGTGCCTCGATGTGATGGCGCAGGTGCTCGTCCCGGGTGCGCGACGACGACCAGTTGAGCAGCGACTTGGCGCGCGAGATCGCGAACGGCGAGCCCGTCGAGATCTTCGCCGCCAGCTCGCGGGCGGCCGCCAGCAGGTCCTCCGGCTCGACGACGTCCATGACGAAGCCGATCCGCTGCGCCTCCTGGGCGTCGATGAACTCGCCCGAGAACACCAGCCGCTTGGCCTGCTGGGGCCCGACGAGGTCCGGCAGCAGCCACGTGCCGGCGCCGGTGTCGGGGATGAGGCCGCGCTGCACGAAGATCCACGAGAACCTCGCGCGGGTGGACGCGATGCGGAAGTCCGCCTGGGTCGACAGCTCGACGCCGAGGCCGGCCGCCGGACCATCGACGGCCACGATGACCGGCGTCGACGACTCCCAGAAGTACCAGTGGCGGCCGTCGGTGTGGCCCTCGCGGTCCTCGGGCTTCGTGCCCGGCTCGACGTCGCGCAGCTCGGTCAGGTCGGTGCCGGCACAGAACTGTCCCGGCACGCCCGTCAGGATGATCGCCCGCACGCCGGGGTCCGCGTCGGCCTCGGCCGTGTGGTCGCGAATCGCGTCGTACATCGCGTAGTTCAGCGCGTTGCGCTTCTCCGGGCGGTCGATCGTGATGGTCGCGATGCCGTCGGCGACCTCGTAGTGGACGTGAGGGCTGGTCATGACTGCTCCTGGGTGTCGGCGGAGACGAAACGGAAGGGGACGCCGCACAGCTCGACGACCCGGCCGGCCTCGTGCGGGTCGGCCGCGAGCACGTCGACCGCGACCAGCCCGCGCGGGCCGTCGCCGGAGGCCACCAACGACAGTGACTCCGGGCCCATCTGGACGGTGTGGCCCTCGTCGACGGACGCGCCGGTCAGCGCACCCCACGTCGAGGCCACCGCGGCCGGGTCCGGGACTGCCAGGGTGGCGCCCACGATGTCGACCGCCACGTCGGTGGCGGACTGCGCGAAGATCCGCGGGGCGAAGTGCCAGCTCTCGAAGGGATCGACCTGGTCGATCTCGGCCAGCGTGCCCAGCTGCTTGGGGTGCCACTGCGAGATCATGTGGCCGTCGTACTCCTGGTGCATCAGCGGCTCGAGCCCGTGCTCAGCGGCGCGCTCGACGACCAGGGCCAGGTCGAGGACCTGCGTGGCGATCATGAAGCCGCTCGGGCCGTTCTTGGCCACCAGCCGCCCGTGCGGCGAGTCCGCCGAGATCGGGGCGACGATCTCCACGAACGTGTCGGCGAAGCTGAACACCTCGTGGACGAAGCCCAGCGCGGCCATCCCCTCCTCGTCACGGACGCTGCCGGGGAATCCGAAGGCGGCGATCGCCTCGTCCCGGGCGGCGGGA
Source organism: Aeromicrobium senzhongii (assembly GCF_014334735.1). Classification (NCBI taxonomy): domain Bacteria; kingdom Bacillati; phylum Actinomycetota; class Actinomycetes; order Propionibacteriales; family Nocardioidaceae; genus Aeromicrobium; species Aeromicrobium senzhongii. The sequence continues at coordinate 557,043 of NZ_CP060587.1, read as the reverse complement.
AGGTCGTCCGTGATGAGGACGACCTGTCGAAGACGCAGTGGTTCCATCAGTTGGCTCCTGTCGTGGTTGCGCTCAGCCGGTCACGCAGCTGACGCTTGAGCACCTTGCCCACCGGATTGCGCGGCAGCGCGCTGACGACCTCGAGTCGCTCCGGCCATTTGAACTTCGCGACGTCCGCGGCGCGGACGATCGAGACGACCTCGTCGAGGCCGATCGGCTCGTCCCCGGACGGGACGACGAACAGACACAGTCGCTCACCCAGGTCCGGATCCGGCACGGCGACGGCCGCGGCCTCGGAGATCCGCGGGTCGGACGTGACGATGGCCTCGATCTCGGCGGCGGAGATCTTGTAGCCACCGCGGATGATCAGGTCCTTGGCGCGATCGACGTGGACCAGCAGGTCCTCGTTCTCGGCGCTGATCTCGAAGACGTCGCCGGTGCAGAACCAGCCGTCCTCGTCGAAGCCCTCACGGCCCCGGCCGAGGTAGCCCGAGAAGATCGCCGGGCCCTTGAGCCGCAGCTCGCCCGGGCGCCCCGGGGTGTCGATCTCGGAGCCGTCTGCCAGGTCGACCAGGCGTGCGGACATCGCCGCGGCCACGTCGGTGCGGTAGGCCAGTCCCTCGCGGCCGTAGCGCGGGAACAGGCGTCCGCGCTGGGCCGGGTCCGGCACCGTCTCGGGCTCGGCGAAGAGCATCCCGCCCTCGTTCGAGCCGAACAGGTTGAGCACCTCGACCCCGCGTCCGTTCTCCCAGGCGTCGATCATCCAGCCGGCCAACGGGGCCGATCCGGACGAGACCACCCGCAGGGACGACAGGTCACGGTCGGGGCCGGCGCCCGAGACGACGGCGTTGAGCACGGGCGGCGGAGCGCACGTGTACGTGACGCGGTGGAGCTCGATCTGCTCGCAGAACAGGTCGAGGTCGAAGGGGTGGTGCTGCACGAGGGTGCACCCGGTGAGCAGCCACGGCACGAACATCCCGGCGAGCCCACCGCCGTTGACCATGGGGAACGGGTTCAGCAGCACGTCGTCGGCGACCAGCCGCGGCGACTGCACGCACGCGGTCCCCAGGACCTCCCAGTCGCCGTACGCACGGGGCACGCCCTTGGGGAAGCCCTCGGTGCCGGACGTCCAGACGATGGTCACGGCGTCGCCCGAGCCCAACTCCAGGCCGGACGCGTAGGCGTCGGCCTCGGCGCGCACGTCGTCGTCGGCCCGGGTCAGCGACGCGAGACGCGCGTCCTGCTCCGGCTGCCCGTAGGCGGCGACGGCCCGCAGCCCGGGGACGTCGGCGCGGAATTCCGCCACGTCGGCGGCCAGGTCGCGGCCGAGCGCCGAGGTCGTCGAGACGAAGACCTCGACCCCGGCCAGCTCGCACATGCGGACCAGCTCGTGGCTGCGGTACTGGATCGGGAAGGGACACGTGATCGCCCCGAGCCGCGCCACCGCGAGGAGCGTCAGCGGCAGCTCGACGACGTTGGGCAGCTGGACCCCGACCACGTCCCCACGGCGCACACCCAGTCCGTACAGCGCGGCGGCGATCCGGCGGACCTCGGCATCGAGCTGCGTCCAGGTGAGGGTCCGGGGCTCCCCCGACATGACGGCTGCTCGGTTGATCGGGTCAGCCACGGCCACGGCGTCGGGAGTGGCCGTCACGGCCCGCGCCACCAGGGCGGACCAGGTCCGACCGGTCCACCACCCCTGCGCCTCGAACTCCCGGCGCTGGTGCTCATCGAACAGTTCCATGGCCGGAATTCTAGTTGAGATTCGGGAAAACTACTAGATAGGAAGTGACCTTTTTCGACCTATGACTGGACTTACCGCCCCATATTCCATGTAAGGTCAGATAAGAACAGCCACACGAATCGAGGAGGGGCGATGAGTGAAGAGCAGGACGTGATCGTGCTGACGCGCGACCGACCCGGGACCGGCACCATCACCTTGAACCGGCCGCACCGGCGCAATGCCTGGACCGTGCCCCTCCAGCGGGCCTACTTCGGCGCACTCGAGGAGCTCACGGCCGATCCGGACGTGCGAGCCATCGTGGTCACGGGAGCCGGCGGCACCTTCTGCCCCGGCGCCGACACCCAGGCCCTGCAGGTCTACAGCGACACCGCGACCACCAACCCCGAGATGGCCACCATCGAACAGCCGGAGTGGTTCACGCTCACGGTGCCCAAACCGGTCATCGCCGCGATCTCGGGCATGTGCGCCGGCGTGGGTCTCGCGCAGGCACTGATGTGCGACCTGCGAATCACGGCACCGGACACCCGCTTCACCACCGCCTTCGCGCGCCGCGCACTGCCGCCCATGCACGGCATGGGGCCCCTGCTGGCCCGCGCGGCCGGCGAGTCCGTCGCGGCCGACCTGCTGCTGACCGCGCGGACCTTCGACGGCGTCGAGGCGCACCGGCTCGGTGTCGTCAATGAGATCAGCGACGCCCCCCTCGAGCGCGCCCTGGACCTCGCTGCGGAGCTCGCGGCCACGTGCGCGCCGTCATCGTTGGCCACCATCAAGGCACATCTCGTGGCGCCGTGGCTCGATCGGGTCCGCGACGCCACCGAGTCGGCGGACGCGACCCTCGACGACGTCCTGGGCTCGGCCGACTTCCGCGAGGGACTCGCCAGCCTCCTTGAACGCCGTCCCCCACGATTCCCCCCACTGTCCCGGGACCAGATCCCCCACCCGCAAGAGAAGTGACCTCGATGACCGACACCCTGCTCGACCGCCTCCGGCTGCCCGTCGTGGCGGCGCCCATGTTCCTGATCTCCGGCCCCGACCTCGTCGTCGCGGCCTGCGAGGCCGGCGTCGTGGGCTCCTTCCCCAGCCCGAACTGCCGGACCGCCGAGGAGCTCGACACCTGGATGGGCACGATCCGCGACCGCCTCGCCGGCTCGCCGGACGCCGCTCCCTGGGCGCTGAACCTCGTGACCCACCGCAGCAACGCACGCCTGCCCGAGGACCTCGCCCTCGTGGCCGAGCACCAGCCCGACATCGTGATCACGGCGCTGGGCTCCCCGCTGCCGGTCATGGAGGTCGTGAAGTCCTACGGCGGCACCGTCATCGCCGACGTCGTGAACCTCAAGCTCGCGCGCAAGGCGATCGACGCGGGCGTCGACGGGCTGGCCTGCGTCTCGGCCGGCGCCGGCGGCCACACCGGCCACCTGTCGCCCTTCGCGTTCATCTCCGCGGTGCGCGAGATGTTCGACGGCATCGTCACCGTCGGCGGCGGCGTGACCGACGGAGCCGGCATCGCCGGTGCGATCGCCGCGGGCGCCGACCTGGTCTACATGGGCACGCGGTTCCTCGTCACCGAGGAGAGCATGGCCCAGGACGAGTACAAGCAGATGGTCGTCGACCACGGCCCGGACGACCTGATCGTCAGCTCGGGCGTCACCGGCACCCCCGCGTCGTGGCTGCGGCCGAGCCTGGTGGCCAACGGCTACGACCCGGACGCCATGGTCGGTCCGGCCGAGCGCGACTACGACTCGACCGCCGGCGCAGGAGCACGCTGGAAGGATCTGTGGGCCGCCGGCCAGGGCCTGCAGACCATCCGCGCCGTCGAGCCCGTCGCCACCGTCGTCGACCGCCTGGAGACCGAGTACCGCGCGGCCGGCGAGCGCTTCGCCGCGCGAACGCTGCAGCCGCGCTGACCCCCCTCCCCCCGTCCCGAGATTTGCTCCTGAATCCACCTTTCAACCCGGACGAAAGGTCGGAAGGGGAGCAGATCTCGGGCTGCGGGGAGGTCCGGGGCCGGTCCCGGGGAAAGACGAAGCCCGCCATCCTCTCGCAGGAATGGCGGGCTTCGCTCTTCAATCGTCTCAGAGGCCGACGGCGGTCGCCGCGGAGTCCTCCGTCTGCCAGCGGCGCAGCTCCTCGCCGGCACACCACGTCGAGTGCGTCCCGCTGGAGATGCGCTCGGGCAGCTTGAGCTTGCAGACGGGCCCGTCCGAGAGCCGCGCGGCGTCGAACACCACGGCGTAGGACGCATCGGCGTTCATGTCCGAGATCAAGGTGACCAGGTAGCCGTCGTCCTCGGACGTCGAGCCCACGCGCGGCGCCATCGCGGTCTCACTGCCGTAGACGCCGTCACCGAAGGAGAACGTCTCCTCCGCGCCGGTCCACGAGTCGTGCTTGACCAGACCGTTGAACAGGAACCAGCCCGGCTTGTTCGTGGCCGAGTAGGAGTAGCGGTGCTTCACGCCACCGTACGAGCCGTTGATCATGCCGAACTCGGACACCGTGTCGGTGAGGCGCTCCTCCTTCGTCAGGCCGGTCTTGAGGTTGAAGCGCCACCGGTGCAGGCGGGTCTCCATCCGGTCCTGCGCCAGGAAGCGGAACGCCCGCTCCCACTTCGTGCCGGTGCCGTTGTCGGACGGCTCGGGGTCGGTCTGGAAGTAGCCCTCCAGCACGACCTCGTCACCCTCCTCGTAGGCGTTGGTGAAGTGCAGGACGTAGGTCGACTCGGCCTCGAACCACATGATGTCCTTGGTCTGACCACGGCGCGGGATGACCGCGAACCGGGCCGGCATGTCGCGGTGCCAGCGGGCCACGTGGGCGTTCTGCTTGAGCGCCTCCGGGTCCCAGAACAGCGGCATGTCGTTGAGGATCGCGTAGTTCTCCGTGAACGCCATGTCGTGCGGCAGACGCGGGCCCGGCAGCGGGATGTCGACGTAGTGGACGAGGTCGTTCTTGTCGTCAACGACGCCGTACTTCATGTACGGCGCCTCCTTGCTGTAGTTGAAGAACATCATCTCGCCGGTCCGGTCGTCGACCTTCGGGTGCGCCGAGACGCCCCAGTCGAACGGGAAGTGTCCGTTCCAGCTCTCCTTGCCCAGCGTCTGGGCCGAGAACGGGTCGATCCGGTACATGTCGCCGCACTGGTAGAACGTGCTCAGCGCCACGCCCCGGTGCACGACCACGTCGGTGCTGGACGCATCCTTCATCTGCCGACGGGCGCCCCAGCCGTCCTCACGCAACGCGATCTGGGGTCGCTCGGCCAGGCCGGCCCACAGCGACTGCCCGGCCTCCTGCTCGGCGAGGTAGCCGTCGGTGCGGATCATCCGGTTGCGGTAGAACGCCTTTCCGTCGCGGAAGCCGACGACGTGGATCATGCCGTCACCGTCGAACGGGTGGTAGTTCTTCAACGACGGGTGCATCGGGTTCTCGGTGTTGCGCAGGTAGACGCCGTCGAGGTCGGCGGGGACCTGACCCTCGACGACTTCCAGGTCGTCGGCGACCCACTCGTTGGTCTGCGGGCGCCAGGGGCCGGTGCGGTAGGGGTGGTCGTCGTCCTCGGGCAGCGTCGACAGCAGCTTGCCCACCAGTTCCAGATCCATGGAGGTTCCTCTCGTACGTATGAAGTCAGAAGGTCAGTTGGCCGTCACGACGAAGCTGACGGTGGTGGCGGTGCTGCCGCCGAAGTTGAGCGTGCCCACGGTGTCGGCGCCGTCGACCTGGTAGCCGCCGGCGGTACCGGTGACCTGCTTGGTCGCGTCCAGCACCATCCGGATGCCGGAGGCACCGACGGGGTGTCCGCCGCCGATCAGGCCGCCGCTGGGGTTGATGGGCAGGCGACCGCCGATCTCGATGTCGCCGTTCTCGATCGCCTTCCACGACTCGCCGGGCTCGGTGAGGCCGATGTGGTCGATCGCGATGTACTCGCTGGGCGTGAAGCAGTCGTGCGTCTCGAGCGCGTCGAGGTCGTCGAGCCCGATCTGCGCACGGTCGAACGCGTCGAGGACGGCACGGCGCAGGTGCGGCATGACGTAGGGCTGGTCCGCCGAGTGGTCCAGCTTCTGCTGCAGGCCCAGGCCGACGGTCTGGTGGCCCCAGCCCGCGATGCGCGCCATGGGGCGCAGGTCGGGGTGGCGGACCAGGAACTCGTCGGACACCAGCACGATGCCGGAGCCGCCGTCGGTGATCTGGCTGCAGTCGAAGCGGCGGACGCGGCCGTCGACCGGCGGGTTGAGGGCGGGGTCGCCGGCCGGACCGAGGTCGGGCACGTCCCAGCCGCGGGTCTGCGCGTTGGGGTTGAGCTTCGCGTTGGCGAAGTTGATCTCGGCGATCCGGCTCAGGTGCGCCTGGTCGATGCCGTAGCGGCGGTCGTACTCCTCGGCGACCTGGCTGAACATGTAGGGCCACATGAACGTGGCGTCCTCGCCCTCGTGCCCGGCCCAGGCCGCGGCACCGAGGTGGTGGGCCGCCTGGTCTCCGCTGACGGTCTTCTCCAGCTCGATGCCGACGACGAGCGCGGTGTCGTAGTTGCCGGCGCGCAGGTCGGCCATCGCCGCCAGGACCGCGATGCTGCCCGAGGCGCAGGCGGCCTCGTGGCGGGAGGAGGGGGTGCCCCACAGGCCGGGGTTGACGGTCGCGGGCAACGCGCCGAGCTGCCCCTGACCGGCGAAGAGCTGGCCGAAGGCATTGCCGACGTGGACGACGCCGATCTCCTCGGCGTCGAGCCCGGAGGCGGCCAGCGTGCCGTCGACGACCTCGGTCGCGAGATCGGCGAAGTCCTTGCCCTCGCGATGGAAGTTGCGAGCGAAATCGGTCTGGTACCCACCGAGCACCCAGACGTTCGGCGACTTGGTCATGATCCACCTCTCTGACGCGCACTCACGCGTCGTTGATCACACTACACTTATCAGAGTTGCTACGGAAGGGTTGAGAAAACAGCTCTTTCAGCGGGCTTCAGCGCGGCCGGAACGTCGCGTAGTCGGCCCGCGCCGGCGTCGCGACGGGCCGGATCATCAGACCCGGCTCAGCGGCGACCACGTGCGGCACGGCGTTGATGACCTGCCCCGCCACGGCGTACTGCTCGGCGCCCATGCGGCTGCGGTCGGCGGGGTGCTTCTCGAGCTCCATCGCGATCTTCACGCCGGGGTGCCCCGTGATGTTGACCCGCCACAGCGGCGGCTCGGGCTCGGGCAGGTGCGCGGTCTCGACGAACCAGTGGATCGACATCGTCAGCCGGGGGGTGCCGTCGACCATCGCGTGCCAGCGCCAGTTCGTGTGCCCGACGGTCCCCTGCGGGATCACGCCGGCGGCGACCGTGAGGTCGGACCCGGCCGGATGGCACACGTGGTCGCTGATGACCTCGTCGATCGTCAGGCCGAGGTGGTGCGCCATCGCTCCGAGGACCTCCTCGTACATGCCGTTCAGCGCGCCGACCGGGCCCCAGGAGGGATCGTTCGGGTCGTGCTCGTCCAGCGCCGCACCGAAGCCGAGGGCGCCGAACAGGTACTCGGGGTCCTGCACCAGGCGGGCGTCGGCCATCTCGACGACCTCGATGTGGTCGACCGAGGCGCACACGCCCGTGGCGAGGACGGCGACCTGCTCACCGATGAACCCGGGATTGAGCCCGACCCCCATGAGGGTGACGCCGCCACGCTCGGCCGCGGCCCGGAGCCGGTCCAGCCGCGGGCCCGGGTGGACGAACGGATCGGTGTAGCCGTTGATGCTGAGCACGTTCTTGCCCGACTCGAGCAGGGCGACGATCTCGTCGTCGTGGGCGCCGTACGGGCCGATGCGGCCGGCATGGACGACCACGTCGGCGTCGAGGGCGAGGATCTCGTCGATGTCCGAGGTCGCCAGCACGCCGGTCGCGTCCCGGCGGGCGAGGTCGCCGACGTCACGGCCGGCCTTGGCGGCGCCGTAGACGTACGTCCCGACCACCTCGACACCCGGGTGGTCCAGCATCGTCCGCAGGATCGCCGTCCCCATGGCACCGGTCGCCCACTGGACGACGCGGTAGGTCATGACGCCAGTCCTTCGACGACGACGGCCATCGAGACGCCGAGGGCCGCGGGGATGACGAGCAGGGCGTATCCCCCGCCGCGACGCTCCAGCAGGTCCAGGGCGTTCGCCAGCAGGATGCCGCCGCTGGCGGCCAGCGGGTGGCCCACGGAGACGGCGCCACCTTGGATGTTGACGCGCTCGGGGTCGAGGCGCAGCTCACGGGTCAGCAGCAGCGGCGTGACCGAGAAGGACTCGTTGAACTCCGCGACGGCGACGTCGGAGATGTCGATGCCGGCCCGCTCCAGCGCCAGCCGGGCCGCGGCGACGGTGCCGTCCAGGCCGGGCGAGCGGACGGCGGTGTGCGCCCAGCCCGCGATGCGGCCGCGCGGGGCACGGCCGAGGACGTGCTCGGCGGCGGCCGAACCGATGACGGAGGCCGAGGCGCCGTCGCACAGCTGCGGGGCGGTGCCGACGGTGTGCAGTCCCTGCGCCGGTCGCTCGAAGCCGGGGAACCGCTCCTCGACGCGCGACCAGAGCGGGTCGTCGCCGAACAGCGGGGCGAGGCCCGCGAGGGACTCGGGGGTCGTGTCGGCGCGGGCGCCCTCGTCCTGCGCCAGGACGGTCTCGCCGCCCTGGGTCACGGGCACGACGGAGTCCCACGTGGCGGCGGCGGAGCGCCGGTGCGAGCGGACGGCCCAGGCGTCCAGCTCCTCGCGGGAGAAGCCGTGCTTGGCGGCGGTCAGGTCCGCCGACACGCCGATCGTCACGAAGCCGGTCGTCCCACCGATGCCGGGCTCGAAGGCGAACGCCGGCTTGTCGCTCATCATCGGCACACGCGACATCGACTCGGCGCCACCGGCCACCACCACGTCGAGCATCCCGGACCGCACCTGGGCCGAGGCCGTGGCGATCGCGTCCAGGCCCGAGCAGCACATCCGCGACACGACGCCGGCGGGGATCGCGTCCGGCCACCCGGCGGCCATGACTGCGACGCGACCCAGGTCGGCGGCCTGTTCGCCGTGGGCCGTGCTGACGCCGATGACGACGTCCTCGACGGCGTCGAGCGGCAGGTCGCGTCGCTCGAGCTCGCGCAGCAGCTGGGCGAGCAGCTCGTGGGCGGGCACGCCGGCGAGCGTTCCGCCGTCGCGCCGCACGCGACCGCGCGGCGTCCTCACCGCCTCGTAGACGAAGGCCTCGGTCATCGATCCCACCTGTCCTGAACGCGCCGCACCGTGCGGGCATGACGGCAGGTTACTGCATTAAACAGAGTGACTACAAGAATCATCTCGCGCCCCGGGACGTCGAGGCGCCTAGGATGCCCGAGTGAGCATTCGCGGCTACTCCTCCGACGAGCCCGCCGGACCGAGCACACCCAACGCACTCTCCCGTGGCTTCGGCGTCCTCGGGGACGAGTGGACCCTGTTCCTGCTGCGGTTCGCCCTGTTGGGCTGCCGCCGCTACACCGAGTTCTCGACCCGGATGCCCATCTCGCACGCCGTCCTCAGCGGCCGCCTGGACACCCTCGTCCGCTCGGGCCTGATGGCCCGGCACGAGTACCAGCAGCGCCCGCCGCGCGCCGAGTACGTCCTGACCGACTCCGGCCGCGCCACGTGGCCGATCCTGACCGCGATCTGGGGCTGGGAGCGCACCTGGGTGCACGAGCACTCCTACGAGACCCCGCCGATGCGCCACATCACCTGCGGACAGGAGACGACCCCCGTCCTGACCTGCCGCGAGTGCCACCGGCCCGTCGCCGTCCAGGACCTCGACACGGCATGGGGACCCACCGGCGGGTGGCGCAGCTCGGTGCCCGAGGTCGCCACGCGACGCCGCTCCTCCACCCGCGGAGCCGCCGTCGGGCACACGTTCTATCCCGACACCATGGCCATCTTCGGCAACCGCTGGTCCTGGGCCCTGATGGGCGCAGCCCTGCTGGGCGTGCGGCGCTTCAGCGAGTTCGAGGCCGCGCTCGGCCTGCCGCCGTCGCTGCTCTCGGGCCGGCTCAGCACGCTGCGCGAGCACGGCATCATCGAACAGGTCACCGGCGAGTCGGCCGCCGAGCGGTCCGAGTACCGGCTGACGGCCAAGGGCCTGGCGTTCTTCCCCGTCATCGCCATGACGATCGGCTGGTCCGAGCGGTGGTTCGGCAGCGACGAGGGACCTGCGCTGATCCAGACGCACCGCGCCTGCGGAGCCCGTTTCGCCGGCGAGTTGACCTGCGACCAGTGCGGCGAGCCCTTGCGCGGCACGAGCATCGACCTGAGCGCGCTCGATTCGACCAGCTGAGGACACTCAGCGGGTCAGGGTGAACGCATCCAGGGTCGAGCCGACCTTCGCCGAGGGCTTGGCGCCCTTGCCCCGGTGGCCGACGACCGCGCGCACCGAGAGCTTCGACGGCGTCACCGTCACCACCTGGTAGGTCGACGTCCGGTACGCCGCCTTCACCCGGGTCGCACCGGCGCGCTTCCAGTCCTTCGCGGAGGAGCCGTAGTACTTCGGGCCGCTGACGGAGGTCAGGTAGGTGACGCCCGCCTTGCGGCCACGGGCGTAGGAGTGATCGTGACCCGACAGGACGAGGTCCGCGTCGTACCGCTCCATCGCCGGCAGGAACCAGCGGCGCATCTCGGAGTTCTTGCGGTCGCCGACCGAGGCGAAGGGACCGGAGTGCATGAGGACGATCGACCACGCCCGCGGGTTCGTCCGCAACGCGTCCGCCAGGAAGGCCGACTGGCGTTTGAGGTCCTTGCCGAAGCTGTCCAGGACGATGATCCGGGCGGGCCCTCGGTCGACGAAGAACCACGTCCGCCGCTGCTCGGGGTAACCGTTCGAGGGGAACTGGAAGTAGGAGCGGAAGCCACGCCCCTCCCCCGAGCGGCAGGAGGACTTGAGCTTGCACTGCTCGTGGTTGCCGATCGACGAGATCCAGTTGCTCCGCTGCCCCGACGGCGTCAGCGCACGGGCCAGCTCACTCCACTCTCGGCCCACCCACGGCTTGTTCACCACGTCGCCGGCCTGCAACAGCAGCCCGGCCTCGGGGTAGCGCTGGGTGGCTCGGTCGATGATCCGCTCCGGGACACCGTCGTTGTCGATCTGGGTGTCGCCGAATTGCAGGAGCCGGAACGACTGGTTCGCACCTCCGGCCGTCGTGAAGGTGCGCCACGCCGATCTGAACCCGGAGCCCACGATCCGGTAGCGGTAGCGCGTCGACGGCGCGAGCCCGCTCAGCCGGACGTAGTACCGGTACTGACGGCTGCCGGCCGTGCGGGTGGTCGTGCCGAGCTTGCGTCGCGCGGGCACGGACAGCGTCGTGCCGTCGGGGGCGACGGCCACGACCCGCTGGCCCGAGGTCGCCGACCGACGGCTCCACGACACGTACTGCGACCTCGCCGGGTCGGAGGTCGGCGTCAGCAGGATGCGGCTCACGCCGGAGCTCGCGGCGCCGGCTGGAGCCGGCGGCGACAGCACGGAGATCGCCAGTACCGCCGCGACCAGCCCGATCATGGTGCGCATACCTCCACGCTAAGCCGAATACGGCGCGGCGTCACCGGGGAAAGCGGCCCAGTACCGTGGAGTCGTGCGCATGCGGATCGATCTGGCCTATGACGGAACCGAGTTCAGGGGCTGGGCGACCCAGCCGGGACTGCGAACGGTCCAGGGCGAGATCGAGTCCGCCCTCGCCACCGTGCTGCGCCTGCCCGAGCCTCCGCGCCTGACCTGCGCGGGCCGGACCGACGCGGGCGTCCACGCCCGCGGCCAGGTCGCCCACGTCGACGTCGACACCCACCCGGGCGTGCTGGAGCGGCGTCTGCGCCGCATCGTTCCCGGCGACATCCGGATCGTGCGCGTGACCGAGGCGCCCGAGCACTTCGACGCCCGCTTCGCGGCGATCGAGCGGCGCTACGTCTACCGGATGACCGACCACCCGGCCGGCCCCGACCCGCTGCAGCGCCGCATGGTCGCCGCGATGCCGAAGCCGCTGGACGTCGAGCTCATGAACGAGGCGGCCCAGCACCTGCTCGGCGAGCACGACTTCGCCTCGTTCTGCAAGCAGCGCGAGGGCGCCACGACGATCCGCAACCTGCTGACCCTGCGCACCATGCGCGGCGGCGAGACCATCGCCACCACGGTGCGCGCCGACGCGTTCTGCCACTCGATGGTCCGCTCGCTGATGGGCTGCCTCGTGGCCGTCGGCGAGCGCCGCTTCCCGCCGGAGTTCGCCGCCGAGATCCTGGCCGGCGAGGTCCGCGACCCCCGGGTCAAGGTCATGCCCGCGCACGGCCTGGTGCTGGAGGAGGTCGTCTATCCCGCCGACGACCAGCTGGCCGCGCGGGTCGAGCAGGCGCGGCGACGCCGGGACGAGTGATGGCCCGCCTGCTCAGCGCGGGGATCCTCCTGCACCGGGTGCGCGACGGCCGCCGCCAGGTGCTGCTGGGGCATCTGGGCGGACCCTTCTGGGCCCGGCGCCACGAGCAGGCCTGGTCCATCCCCAAGGGCGTGCTCGAGGCCGGTGAGGACGCCCGCGACGCCGCCGCTCGTGAGTTCCTCGAGGAGCTCGGCGTGCCCGTTCCCGAGGGTCCGTGGGTCGATCTGGGCACCGTGCGCCAGTCCAAGAAGGACGTCCGGGTGTGGGCCGTCGAGGCCGATCTCGACCCCGCGTCCGTCGTGCCCGGCACGTTCGACCTCGAGTGGCCGCCCGGCTCGGGCACGACCCAGGCCTTCCCCGAGCTCGACCGGGTCGAGTGGTTCGGCCTCGACGAGGCCGCCGAGGTCATCGTCGCGGCGCAAACGACGTTCCTCGAACGTCTGCCCGTCGTGCCAGACTGACGTCATGGATGCGGCGACGACGTGGACCGACATCGAGGCCTTCCTGCTGGGGTTCCCCGACACCGAGGCCAGTACGTCGTGGGGCATGCCCGGGGTCAAGACCGGCGGGCGACTCGTGGCCTGGTGGCGCGACCGTGACGACTCCCCCGGCTGCGTCGCGATCAAGGTCGACCGCGACGAGGCCGAGGCCCTGATCCAGGACGCCGCCACGCCGTTCCACACCAACGACCACCTGCGCGACCGCTCGCCCAACGTCGTCCTGTTCCGCCCGGGCGAGATCGATCCGGTCGAGCTGCGCGAGCTGCTGACCGACGCCTGGCGCGTCACGGCCACGCCGTCCGTGCTGGCCGCCTGGACCGCCGAGAACGAGCCCGACGCGTGAGCCACTACTTCGACGCCACGCCCCGCACCGACGACGAGCGCCGCACCGTCACGGTCGAGGTCTGGGGCAACCGCCGCGAGTACGTGACCTCCACCGGGGTGTTCTCCGGTGGCTCGCTGGACAAGGCCACCGCGATCCTGCTCTCCGAGAGCACCCCGCCCCCGGTCGGCTCGGTCGTGCTCGACCTCGGCTGCGGCTGGGGTCCGATCGCCTGCTCGCTGGCCGAGGCCGGCAGCACCGTGTGGGCCGTCGACGTCAACGAGCGCGCGCTCGAGCTCATGGCGCAGAACGCGGCCGGGCTCGACGTGCACCCGGCGCTGCCCGACCAGGTTCCGTCCGGCCTGCGGTTCGACGCGATCTGGTCCAATCCTCCGATCCGCATCGGCAAGGACGCCCTGCACGAGCTGCTGCTGACCTGGTTGCCTCGGCTCAAGACCGAGGGCGAGGCGCGTCTGGTCGTGGGCAAGAACCTCGGCGCCGACACCCTGCAACGCTGGCTCGTCGACCAGGGCTACCCCACCGAGCGGGTCGCCAGCAGCAAGGGCTTCCGGGTGCTGTCGGCCCGTCGTCCCTGACCGGCGTCACGGACGGGGCCGCCCCGGACCCATCCGCTCGACGATGCCGGTGTCGTGCGTGGCGTCGACGAACTCGGGCTCGTCGAGCACCCGCGCCAGGAACTCCAGGTTGCAGCCCGGTCCTTCGACGACGGTCGACGCCACCGCCTCGCGTGCCCGCGCCAGGGCTTGCGCCCGGGTCGGCGCCGTGACCACGATCTTGGCCAGCAGCGGGTCGAAGAACGGGGTCACGGTGTTGCCCTCGCGGTACCCCGCGTCCACCCGGATCCCCTCGCCCGACGGCATCCGCCACGCGGTGATCGTGCCGGGCCGGGGCAGGAACCGCTGGGAGTCCTCAGCGTAGAGCCGCAGCTCCAGCGCGTGCCCGCGCGGCTCGACGTGGTACGAGGGCACGGTTGAGTCGCCGGCGGCGATCGCCAGCTGCCACGCGACGAGGTCGACGCCGTGGACCAGCTCGGTGACCGGGTGCTCGACCTGCAGGCGCGTGTTCATCTCGAGGAAGTAGGACTCCCCCGAATCGAGGTCGTGGATGAACTCGACCGTTCCCGCGCCGACGTACCCGACGGCCTCGGCGAGGGCCGCCGCCTGCTCGAGCAGCGCGGCGCGCGCCGCGGGCTGCAGGGCCGGGGACGGGCTCTCCTCGACGACCTTCTGGTGCCGGCGCTGCACCGAGCAGTCCCGCTCGGACAGGGCGATGGCCCGGCCGTCGGGCAGGCCCATGACCTGGACCTCGACGTGGCGCGAGCGCTCGATGAAGCGCTCGACGATGACCCGCTCGTCACCGAACACCGACGCGGCGCGGCCGGTCACCGAGGTGAACGCCCGCTCGAGCCCGTCGGGGTCACGGACGACCGCCATCCCGATCCCGCCGCCGCCGGCGACGGCCTTCAGCATCACGGGATAGCCGGCGATCTCGGCCGCCCGCGCGGCGTCCGCCGGCGACGCCACCGCTCCGTCGGAGCCGGCGGCGACCGCCAGACCGGCCTTCACGGCCGCGGTCCGGGCGCCGGCCTTGTCGCCCATCGACTCGATGACGTCGGCCGACGGGCCGACGAACGTCATGCCCGCCGCCTCGACCGCGCGGGCGAACCGGGAGTTCTCGGACAGAAAGCCGTAGCCGGGATGCACATGCTCGGCACCGACCGCCCGCGCGGCCGAGACCATCGCCTCGACGTCGCCGAAGTTCCGTGGCCCGGTCAGCCCGACGGTGACGTCGGCCGAGGTCACGTAGGGCAGGTCGGCGTCCACCTCGGGATGGGCGACGGCCCCGACGTACCCCAGCTCCTGCACGGTGCGCAGGATCCGGGCGGCGATCTCGCCGCGGTTGGCGATGAAGACCGTGGTCATGGCGTCACTTCCGCTTCGGGTCGAGCAGGCGCTGGATCTCGTCGCCGATGATGTTGAACGAGAACACGGTCGCGGCGATCGCGATGCCCGGGATGAAGATCTGCATCGGCGCCTGGTCCAGGAACGTGTACGCCCGCGACAGCACCGCGCCCCACGAGGCCGTGGGCGGCTGGACCCCCAGCTGCAGGAAGCTCAGGCTCGCCTCGGCGATCAGGGCGAAGCCCATCAGCACCGCCACCTGCACGAGCACGGGCTGGATGATGTTCGGCAGGACGTGCGGCAGGACCATCCGCCGCAGCCCGCGGGCGCCGAAGGACTTCGCGGCCTCGATGTAGGTCTCGGACCGGATCGCCATCGTCTGGGCGCGGGCCAGTCGCAGGATCGCGGGCGACATCACGATGCCGACCGAGATCATGGCCGTCGTGATGTCGGGCCCCATCGTGGCGGTGATACCGATCGCCAGCACGATCGCGGGGAACGACATGACCGCGTCGACGACGCGCATCACGACCAGGTCGGTCGGACCGCCGAGCCACCCGGCGGCGATGCCCAGCGGCAGGCCGATCACCACCGAGATCGCGACCGCCAGCAGGGCCGCCAGCACCGAGACCCGGGTCCCGACCAGCATCCGGCTGAACACGTCGCGACCCAGGTCGTCGGTGCCGAGCCAGTGCTCGCCGCTCATGGGCAGCAAGATCGCGTCGAGGTCCTGCTTGTTCGGCGCATACGGCGCCAGCGCGTCGGCGAACACCACCACCAGGGCGACGACGAGCAGGATCACATAGCTGGTCCACACCGAGACCCGGCCCGCCCGGCGGCGAGTGGTCGTGGGCTGGACGCGTGCGGCAACGGCGGACATCAGGAGATCCTCGGATCGAGCAGTCGGTACGAGACGTCGACGATCAGGTTCGTCAACAGGACGATCACCGCGGCCACGAAGACCACCGCCTGGATCACGCCGTAGTCGCGCTGGTTGGTCGCCTCGACCGCGAGCGAGCCGATGCCGGACAGTCCGAAGACCGCCTCGACGACGACGGCGCCGCCGATCAGGCGCGACACCTGCAGGCCCACGATCGTGGCGAACGGCAGGCTGGAGTTCTTCAACGCGTGCTTCCACACGATGTTGCGGGTCGACAGTCCCTTCGCCCGGTGCGTGCGGACGTAGTCGGTCGAGAGGCTCTCGACCATCGCGCTGCGGACCTGCCGGCAGATCTCGGCACCGCCGACCAGGCCCAGCGCCAGCGCCGGCAGCACCATGCCGCGGATCGCCTGGCCGAAGCCGGCCTCGAAGCTGACGCCGCCCGGACCGGGGAACCAGCCGAGTGTCAGCGCGAACACGATGATGAGCATCATGCCGAGCCAGAAGTTGGGGATCGCGATGCCGGCGGTGGCCGCCGTCGTGAGGAACCGGTCGAAGCTCGTGTCGACCTTCTGGGCGGCCCAGACGCCCGCGGGCAGGCCGATCAGGACCGCGACGGCCAGAGCCATGGTCGTCAGCACGAGAGTCACGGGCAGCCGCTGCAGGACCAGCGCGGTGATGGACTCGCCGGTCTGGAACGAGGTGCCCAGGTCGCCGGTGAACGCATTGCCGATCCAGGTCAGGTACTGCATCACGAGCGACTGGTCCAGGCCCAGCTCCTCGCGGATGCGGGCGAGGTTCTCGGGGGTGGCGTAGTCGCCCGCGATCGCGACGGCGGGGTCGCCGGGGATCAGCCGTTGCAGCAGGAAGACGATCAAGGTCGCCAGGATGAGCGTCGGGACGGCCGAGAGCAGGCACGTCCCGACCACGCGCAGGATCCTCATGACGCCGTCCTTCCGGCCGTCGCTCCGTAGAGCTCGTCCACGCGCAGGCAGGCCGACCAGTGGCCCGGCATGACCTCCAGGAGCTCGGGCTTCTCCTGGCGGCAGCCCTCCTGCGCGAACTGGCAGCGGGTGTTGAACCGGCAGCCCGGCGGGGGCGACACAGGGCTGGGGATGTCGCCCTTCAGCACGATCCGCCGGCCCGCGGAGGAGTCGTGCACGAGCGGCTGCGCCGAGAGGAGCGCTTCGCTGTAGGGGTGGCGGCTGCGACCGACGAGCGACTCGGTGGTCGCGTTCTCGACGATGTTGCCCAGGTACATGACGCTGATCCGGTCGGCGAGGTAGCTGACGACGGACAGGTCGTGGCTGATGAACAAGATGGTCAGCTCGTACTCGGCCTTCAGGTCCTGCAGCAGGTTGAGGATCTCGGCCTGCAGCGCGACGTCGAGTGCCGCCACGGACTCGTCGCACATCAGGAGCTTGGGGTCGGTCACCAGCGCCCGGGCGATGTTGGCGCGCTGCTTCTGGCCGCCGCTGAGCTGGTGCGGATACCGCTTGAGCATCTGCGTGGGCAGGCCGACGTCCTCGAGCGCCTTGGCGGCGATGTCCTCGCGCCCGCGCTTGTCGCCGCGACCCATGACGTCCAGCGGCTCGCGGACGCTCTGCAAGATGGTGCGCCGCGGGTCCAGTGCGCTGTGCGGATCCTGGAACACCATCTGGACCGACTGGTTGAACTCCCGGCGCTGCTTGGCGTTGAAGCGCGAGACGTCCTCGCCCCGCCAGCGCACCGTGCCGCCACTGACGGGCGCCAGGCCCATCGCGGCACGGGCCACCGTGGACTTGCCCGAGCCGCTCTCGCCGATCAGGCCGAGGGTCTCGCCCTCGCGCAGCTCGAGGCTCACGCCGTCGACCGCGGTCACGTGCCGGCGACCTCCGATGGGGAACCGCACCGAGACGTCCTCGAGGGACAGCAATGCAGTCATGAGGCGACTCCTTCGAAGTCGAGTTCGTGTGAGCGGATGCAGCGGACCTCGCGTGCGTCCGAGAGCGGCAGCAGCTGCTGCGGCAGGGCGCACTCGTCGGCGGCGAAGGGGCACCGCGGACGGAACACGCACCCCTCCACCACCGATCCGGGCGGCGGCACGCGACCGGGGATCGTCGCGAGCCGACCGCCGCGCGACTCCGGCGACGGCAGTGCCGCCAGCAGACCCGCGGTGTAGGGGTGACCCGGCGAGGCCAGCACCGAGGCGACCGGGCCGCGCTCGACGATCCGGCCCGCGTACATCGTGATCATCCGGTCGCACGTCTCGGAGACGACGCCCAGGTCGTGGGTCACGAAGAGCACCGCCATGCCGCGCTCCTTCGCCAGGGACTTGATCAGGTCGAGCAGCTGAGCCTGGATCGTCACGTCGACGGCGGTGGTGGGCTCGTCCGCGATGAGCAGCTTCGGGTCGCAGGCCAGCGCGATCGCGATCATGACGCGCTGGCGCATGCCGCCGGAGAGCTCGTGCGGGTACGCGCGCATGCGCGCCTTCGGATCGGAGATGCCGACCGCATCGAGCAGCGAGAGGGACTCGGTGCGGGCCTGGGCCTTGCCCATCCCCCGCCGGACCCGCAGGGTCTCGATGAGCTGGTAGCCCACCGTGAACACGGGGTCCAGCGCCGTCATCGGCTCCTGGAAGACCATGGCCATGGGGACGTCACGACGCGCGGTTCTGCGCTCGCCCTTCTCGTCCCACAGCGGCGTTCCGTCCAGGACCGCCCGGCCCTCGATCCGCGAGGATCGCGGATCGAGCAGGCCCATCAGGGCCAGGGAGGTGACGGTCTTGCCACTTCCGCTCTCGCCGACGAGTCCCACGATCTCGCCCGGCTCGATCGTCAGATCGACGTCGTACAGGGCTTGGACCTGGTTCTCGTGCTGACCGAAGTGGACCTGCAGTCCTTCGACCGTGAGCAGTGGCATGACCGTCACCTCCTGTTGGCCTCGGCTCAGCCGAGGCTGACCCCGATGAACTTCGGCTTGCCGAGCAGGTTGCCCTCGAAGCCCTTGACGTCGTCGCCCAGTCCGACGAGCGAGTCGCCGAACACCAGCGGCAGCCACGGCGTGTCGGCGAAGACCGCCTCGGCGGCAGCGTCGAGTCCGGGCTTGCGCGCCTGCGGCTCGGTCGAGACGTCGGCCTGGCCGAGCGCCTTCTCCAGACCGGGTGTGCCCTCGTCCGAGGTGTTGAAGTAGCCCTCGCCCGAGAACATCAGGCGGTAGCTCATCGCGGGGTCGGGACGACCGGTCCACTGCGACAGCAGGGCAGGCGCCTTGCGGTCGTTGAAGTAGTCGTTCGTCGCCTGGACGATCTCGAGCGGGCGCAGGTTCACCGTCACACCGACCGCCGCCCACTGCTCCTTGAGGATCTCGGCCACGCGGATCGTCGCGGAGTCGGCGTTGGCGATCATGTCGAACGACAGGTCGCTCTTGCCGGCCTGCGCGAGCAGCTGCTTCGCCCGGTCGGGGTCGTACTCGGACTTCACCGAGGCCGGCGGCGCGGCCCAGTAGTCCCCGCCGGGGACGATGCCGTCGGCGATGACGCCCCGGCCGAAGTAGCCGCTCTTGAGCAGTGCCTCACGGTTGATCGCGAGCGACAGCGCCTTGCGGACGTCGGGATCGCTGAGCTCGGGCGCCGCCTTGTTCAGGTAGACCTGGTTGAGGTTCACGCGCGGCGACGCGTCGAGCGAGACGTTGTCGGCCTTGTCGAGCGCGTCGCTGTCGGACGGCGAGATCTCCATCGCGACGTCCTGCTGACCGGAGCGCAGCGAGGTCACCCGGGTCTTCGGCTCGGGGATGATGTTGAAGTCGATCGCGGAGACGCGCTCGGCGTCGGTGTCCCAGTAGTCGGCGAACTTCGTGACCTTGAGGACGCTGCCGCGCTTCCACTCCTTGAACTTCCAGCCACCGGCGCCGACGGGCTTGGTGCTGAGGTCGCCGCTGGCGGCCTCGGCGGCCTTCGGCGAGACCATCATGCCCGCGCGGTCCGCGAGCACGAGCAGCAGCGAGGCGTCCGCAGCCTTGAGGTGGTAGGTCACCGTGAGCTCGTCGTCCGCGGTGACCTTCTCGACAGACGCCAGGTCGGCCTGGATGTTCGAGCCCTCGCCCAGCGCGCGCTCGGCGTTGTAGACGACCGCCTCGGCGTCGAGCGGCTCGCCGTCGTGGAACGTCAGGCCCTCGCGCAGCTTGAGCGTCAGCTCCGTCGGCGACTTCTGCTCCCACGACTCGGCCAGGCCGGGCTCGGGCTCGAGGCCCGTCGAGTAGGAGACGAGCGTGTCGTAGAGCGGGTAGAGCAGCACGTGGTCCGTGCCCGCGTTGCCGCGGATCGGGTCGAGCGACGAGGCGTCGGACGCCGCCGCCACACGCAGGGCCCGGTCGGAGTCGCCGGACCCGCCGCCGCCACCGCAGGCGGCGAGCACAGTGAGGAGCACCGCCGAGGCGGCGGCCCCCCATCGGGATCGAATGGTCATGATGCCTGCCCTTCCGTCCACTGCTTGCGCAGCTTGTACTTCTCGATCTTGTTGGTGGGGGTCCGGGGGATCCGGTCCACCGGGATCACGTCACGCGGCCGCATGAACTTCGGCATCGTGTCGAGACAGTGCTGGTCGATCGCGGTGCGATCGAAGTCGTGCCCGTCGGCCACCTCGACGAACGCCACGACGTCGTCCTCGTCGCCGTCGGCACCTGGAACCGCGATGACCGCGGCCAGGGCGATCGAGGGGTGCTTCACGAGCAGCTCCTCGATGTGGAATCCGGAGATGTTCTCGCCGCGGACGCGGATGCGGTCGCCCAGGCGGTCGATGTAGACGAAGACGCCGTCCTCGTCGCGCAGCGCCGCGTCGCCGGTGTGGAACCACAGGTTGCGCCAGGCCTTGACGGTCGCCTCGGGCTTGGCCAGGTACTCGTCGTGGACGAGTGACGGGACGCGGGGGCGCAGCGCCAGCTGGCCGACGACGCCGTCGGGGCAGATCCGGTCGCGGTCGTCGAGGATCGCCACCTCGAGGAACGGCGTCGGCGTGCCCATGATGCCCTTCGGCATGGGGTCGGCGCCCCGCCGGACGAGCAGGCCGTGCTCCTCGAAGATCTCGTGCAGCCGGGCGTGGGAGAGGCCGCGGTAGAGGTCGTCCGGGGTGCCCTCCCCCGGGTCGGTCTGCCGCGTCAGCGTCACCAGCGGGTTGCCGGACTCGGACTGCCCGAAGCCCGAGGTCACAAAGTCGATGCCGAACCGCAGCGCGAATTCGTGGTGGTTGGCCGGCAGTGGCTGCATGTGCACCTTGTTCAGCGGGTTGCGGCGGTCGTCGTCGGACGGCTCGGCGTTGAGCAGCCACGGCGTCATGACGTCGAGCAGCACCGCCGTCGTGCACCCGCCGTCGCGCACGCGGCGCCAGAACTCGCTCGGGCTGAAGCGGTCCCACAGGCTGACCGACGCGCCGGACCACAGCGCGCGCACGACGTTGAAGTGCGCTCCACCGACGTGGTACATCGGCAGGTCGTTGTAGACCACGTCGTCGGGGGTGAGCATCTTGCGACCGACCCAGCAGTAGCCGTTGATCCACCGGTGCGACTGCACGACGCCCTTGGAGGGGCCGGTCGTCCCGGAGGTGTAGATGACGTTGGCGGGGTCGTCGAACTGCACCCGCACCGACGGCCGCTCGGCCGGTCGCAGCAGGTCGCCGAGCTCGCCGTCGCGCAGCCCGTCGAGCACGACGACGCGCGGCGAGCACTCGAGCTGGGCGTCGATCTGGTCGATCCGCTCGCGCAGGGCCCGGTCGACGAACAGCACGGCGGGGCGGGTGTCGTCGAGCTGGTAGGCCAGCAGGTCGCCGCCGTACTGGAAGTTGACGGGCGCGTACACGGCCCCGGCCTTCCACAGCCCGTACATCAGCACGGTCGCGACGAGCGGGTTGGTCGTGAGCAGGCTGACCCGGTCCCCCGGGCCGACCCCGAGTCGCCCGAGGTTGCCGGCGACGTGGTCGGTCAGGGTGCCGAACTCGGCGTACGTCAGCGTCTCGCCGGTCTCGCCGTACACGACGGCCCGGCGGTCGGGCGCGTGCGCCACGTGGTGGTCCAAGGCGTCCACGGCGGTCGCGAAGTCGAACTCCAGGAGCTGCTCCAGCTCGGCCCCGGAGAGGTGTGCTGCGGTCATGTCACGGCCTCGTCCCGAAGGAGGGCGGCCCGACGAGCTCGGGGACCACGCGGTAGGCGTCGTGGACCCACCGGACGAGCACCTCGCGGGTGGACCGGGGGTCGATCAGGTCCTGGACGCCGTAGCGCTCGGCAGTCCGGAACGGCGAGCGTGCGACCTCGAGCCGGGCATGGATCTGCGCCATGAGGGCCTCGGGGTCGTCGGACGCCTCCAGGTCGGCGCGGTAGGCCGCTTCGACGCCGCCCTCGACGGGCAGCGAGCCCCAGTCGCCCGAGGGCCAGGCCCACTGCCGGCTGAACCGGTGGCGGTTGATCTGGCCCGCGCCGCCGACGCCGAAGACCCGGCGGACGATGACCTCGGCCATGGGCACCCGGGCCTGGTACGCCGCGACGACGGCACGGGCGCCGCGACGGATCGAGGCCGACTTCTCGGCCTGCAGACCGATCATCATCCCGGCCTGGTCGGTGAGGCTGACGATCGGCAGGTGGAAGGTCTCGCACAGGTCGATCAGCCGGGTGAGGGCGTCGGCGCCGTTGGGCGTCATGGTCGCGCCCTTGTACGGATCCGTGGCGACGACGCCGACCGGGTGGCCGTCGAGGCGGGCCAGCCCGGTGTAGACCGAGGCCCCGTATCCCGCGTACTCGAAGTTCGAACCGGCGTCGAAGACCGCGTCGAGGATCGTCCGCAGGCGGTACGGCTGGCGGCGGTTCCGCGGGACGACGTCGGCCAGCGCGTCGGCCGAGCCCGCAGGCTCCGCTCCGGCGACGACCGGCGGGACGTCGTGGACGCTGGCCGGCAGGTAGGACAGGAAGTCGCGCACGGCCTGCAGCGCCGCCTTCTCGTCGGGGACGATGCGGTCGATCGCGCCACTGCGGCGGTGCACGTCGGCTCCGCCGAGCTCCTCCTTGGTGAGGTGCTCGCCCGTCGCGTGCTTCACGACCGGCGGGCCGGCGACGAACATCTGCGCCACCTGCTCGATCAGGACGCTGAAGTGGCTCATCGCGACCCGGCCGGCGCCCAGCCCGGCGACGGGCCCCATGCACGCGGCCACGACCGGCACGACCGAGAGGTTCTCGACGACGGCGTCCCAGCCCGGGTTGGCCGGCACGTAGGTGTAGCCCGCGTCCTCGACCATCCGGACGCTGCCACCGCCGCCGGTGCCCTCGACCAGGCGCACGAGCGGGACGCGCATCGCCGCGGCGAGGCGCTCGGAGTCGACCTGCTTGGCCATGATCGACGCGTCGGCCGCGCCGCCGCGGATGGTGAAGTCGTCGGCACCGAGCGCGACCCGGCGGCCGTCGATCTCGCCGAGGCCGAAGAGGAAGTTCGCCGGCATCACGGACACGGTGGTGCCGTCCTCGGAGACCGTCGCGAAGCCCGCGAGCGCGCCGATCTCCTCGAAGCTGTCGGCGTCGAGCAGGTCGAGGATGCGCTCCCGCACGGTGCTGCGACCGGTCGCGTGCTGACGGCGGATCTTCTCCTCGCCGCCGAGCAGCTCGGCCCACCCGCGTCGGCGGGCGATCTCCTCGATCTCGTCGGACCACACGTGGCTCACTGGTGCCCTTTCCGTCTCCAGCGAGGCGGCGGGCGCCACGCTGACCGAAGAATCTAAGCGAACGCTTAGGTCCTGCAAGCAGCCAACTTAGGTGATCGGCGTCACACGGCGCAAGAGGAAACTGAAACCAATTTCATCTCCGATGAAACACCGCCGCCCGAGCCGTCAGAGCGGCTCGGGCGGCGTGCGAGACGGTGCGGTCAGTCGGCGAGGCGTGCGACGACGGCACCCTCAGCGACCATTTCACCCTCGGATACCAGCAACTCCTGAACCTCGCCAGCGCGCGGCGCGACCACGGGGATCTCCATCTTCATCGACTCGAGCACGAGCAGGGGCTGGTCCTGCTCGACGCGGTCCCCCACCGCGACCTCGAGCTTGAACACCGAGGCCGACAATTCGGCGCGCACATCGGTCATGACACGGTCCTTCCCATTCGACGATTCGCAGATGGCGGCTAAGCATACGCTTATGCTGGATCCCGGAACGTCGCCGCGAGCACCCAGCCGCCCAGACGGGACGGAGCAGGACGATGACGAAGACCCCTCACCCCCGGACCGACTGCGAGCTGCCGCGGGCGCTCGTCGTCGATCGCGAGCACGCCGAGCGACGGCTCGAGGACTTCTGGCGCGAGCGCGCCACCGGCGCGTCGCGCAAGGTGCTCTGCGGCGCCACCCTGGCGTTCGTCGACCGGGGCTACCACGGCGCCTCGACCCGCGAGATCGCCGCTCGGT
Organism: Aeromicrobium senzhongii; assembly: GCF_014334735.1. NCBI lineage: Bacteria > Bacillati > Actinomycetota > Actinomycetes > Propionibacteriales > Nocardioidaceae > Aeromicrobium > Aeromicrobium senzhongii. The sequence goes on along the minus strand of NZ_CP060587.1, from coordinate 532,911 downwards.
CCGGCATGAGTCCCGCCGCGGTCTACATCCATTTCGCGTCCAAGCAGGAGCTCTTCCATCGCATCGCCCTGGACGGGCACGTCGCATCCACGGGCGCGTTCAGCGACGCGGCCCGCCAAGGCGCCGACCCGCTGACGCAGCTGCGGCTCGGCGTCGCCTCGTTCGCCACCTGGAACGCCGAGATGAACCTGCTCTCGCGCTCGATCGAGTACGAGGTCCGGCTGCACCGAGGGCCCGAGTTCGCCGACGTCTGGACCCTGCGGCGGGGCGTCGAGGAGCACGTGCTGCAGATCCTGCGCGCGGGGTGCGACGAGGGCGTCTTCCGGATCGCCGACGTGGAGTGGACCAAGATCATGATCCTCTCGGCCTGCGTCGACGTCGCCCGCTGGTACCGGCACGGCTCGAGCCGGACCCCGACCTCCATCGGGTTCCAGTACGCCGAGCTGGCGACCACCCTCGCGGGAGCCACGCCGCTGTCCCGCTGAGGGGTGTTGACACGAACGTCAAAGTCGGCTTCACTCGTTGACACCAACGTCAATGAGACGGCCGTCACACGCGTGTCCGGCCGTCCCCTGCACCTGCGGAGGCACACCGGCCCATGACGAGTCACCAGAACCTGGACGAGTACCTGACCGAGGTCCGCCGGCTCCAGTCGGCAGCCCGGCCCGCTGGCATCCCGGACGAGGTGGTCTACCCGGCCGGCGAGATCACGATCCCGGCCCACGTCTCGCACTGGGCCTGCGAACGACCCGACACCCTCGCCCTCGCGATGGGCGACACCCGGTACACGTACCGCGAGCTCGACGAGGCCCATCGTCGCGTGGCCACCTGGATGTCCCAGCACGGCGTCGGACGCGGTGACCGCGTGGCGATCTACCTGGGCAACTCCACCGAGTTCGCCATCGCCTTCCTGGCCGTGCTGCGGCTGGGCGCCGTGCACGTGCCCGTCAACCCCATGTTCCAGCCGGCCGAGCTCGCCTACGAGCTGCTCGACAGCGAGCCCGTCCTCGTCGTGACGACGAGCCGGCTGGCCGAGGTGCTGGACGCCTGCTCCGACCGCGTGCCGGCGATCCCGGTCCTGCTCGTCGACGGCGACGGCGAGTTCAGCTGGGACGCCGCGTCGAGCGCCGACCCGTACCCGGGCGACGACGGCGACCTCGACTCGCTGGCGGCCCTGAACTACACCGGCGGCACGACCGGCATGCCCAAGGGCTGCCGGCACAGCCAGCGGCACATGCTCTACACCGTCGCCAGCGCCGCCACCGCGACCGCCATGCCGTACGACGGCAGCTACGTCTCGCTGTGCTACCTGCCGATCTTCTGGATCGCCGGCGAGGACCTGGGCATCCTCATCCCGTTCGTCCTCGGCGGCACCAGCATCCTGATGCCGCGCTGGGACGCCGCCCAGGCCGTCGAGGCGATCGAGCGCCACCGGGTCACGTTGATGACCGGCACGGTCGAGAACTACCTCGAGCTGATGGAGACCCAGGACCTGTCCCAGCACGACCTCAGCTCGCTGGTCGACCCGCAGGCCGTGTCGTTCGTCCGCAAGATGACGCCCGAGGTGCGCCGTCGCTGGGCCGAGAGCGTCCCGGGCTCCGTGCTGCGCGAGTCGTCGTACGGGATGACCGAGACGCACACGATCGACTGTGTCCCCTACGGCTTCGCCGAGGACGACTACGACCTGCTCTCCGAGCCCGTCTTCTGCGGGGTGCCCGTGCCCGGCACCGACATCGCCATCGTCGAGCTCGGCACGCAGCGTCCCGTCCCGCTGGGCGAGGTCGGCGAGATCATCGTGCGCAGCCCTTCCGTCACGGACGGCTACTGGCGCAACGAGGAGGCCACGCGCGAGCAGCTGGTCGACGGCTGGATCCACACCGGCGACAACGGCCGCATCGACGAGCGGGGCTTCCTGCACTACCTCGGCCGGCGCAAGGAGATGATCAAGGTCAACGGCATGAGCGTCTTCCCCGCCGACGTCGAGATGCTGCTCGCCCAGCACCCGGCCGTCGACTCGGTCGCGGTCGTCCCCACCGACGACCCCGACACCGGCCAGCGCCCGGTCGCCTTCGTGGTGCCGCGGCCGGACAGCGACGTCACGGCCGCCGAGCTCGTCACGTGGGCCCGGGCCAACATGGCCACCTACAAGGTGCCGCTCGTCTCGGTCCTGGGATCGCTGCCCATGACGGCGACGGGCAAGGTCCGCAAGAACGAGCTGGCCGAGGACGCCGCATCGCTGAACGCCGGCGCCCACGCGTGAGCACGCTCCCCACGGTGGCCCAGCTCGACGAGCTGGGCACCCTGCTCGTCCGCCCTGCGCCGGCGCGCTTCGAGGACATGAACGGCCATGTCAACGTGCGCGGCCACTACGACCTGCACATGGACGGCGCCGAGGTCGCCTTCAAGAGCGCCCTGGGCCTCGACGAGTCATACGTGGTCCGCGTCGGGCAGAGCTCGTTCAGCCTGGCCCACCACCTGCAGTTCCACCACGAGGTCCTGGTGGGGCACGAGGTCTCGGTGCACCTGAGGTTCCTCGGTCGCGGTCCCAAGACGATGCACGCGGTGACGATCCTGGCCAACCGCACGACGGGCCAGGTCGCCAGCACCCTGGAGTTCGTCGAGGCCTATGTCGACCTCACCACCCGCCGCACCACCCCGCTCGCGCCCGCCGTGGCGGCGCGCGTCGACGCGGCACTGGAGCACCACGTGACGCTGGACTGGACCCTGCCGCCCAGCCATCAGCTGGGCACCTCACGGCCCGGATGACCCGCCCGCCGGGTCAGTGGCCGAGGCAGGCCATCCAGATGCGGTGCATCTCCTCGACCGCGACCTCGGGGGTCGTGGCCCCGGACACGACCAAGGGCGCATACCGGTCGTTCATGCCGGCGCCCATGTAGCCGAGCGCCTCCGGGTCGGCGACCGGCGAGACGCGTCCGGCGCGTGCCTGCTGGCGCACGTAACCGGCGGTGCGGTGGACCGCCTCGCGCTGGATCTCGAGCCACAGGTCGCGGATCGCGTCGTCCGCGACCGCCTGGTGGTTGAGCACCGTCATGAGCGCCAGGTTCTCGACCGTGGCCTCCAGCGTCGTGGCGATCGTGCGCCGCAGCACGCCCTCGACGTCGTCGCGGTCGACGCCGCTCAGGTCCTGGGCCCGGACGAAGCGATCCCGGACCTGCTCCGCCAGGACGGCGAAGACCTGCTCCTTCGACGCGAAGTACACGTAGAACGTCGCGCGACTGACGCCGGCGCGGCGGGTGATCTCGGCGATCGTCGTGGCACCGTAGCCCAGCTCCTCGAAGGCCGAGCGCGCGGCGGCGACCAACTCGCGGTGGCGTTCGGCGTCCGCACGGTCACGGTCCTCGCGCACCGACCAGCCCTGTGTCATGGGGGTCAGCCTAGCCAGATCATTGACACCTGTGTCAACAGTGGCCAAGATGGGCATTGACACCACTGTCAATGCCAGGAGAGCCCATGAAGGTCCTGATCGCCAACCGCGGCGAGATCGCCGTCCGGATCGAGCGTGCGGTGGAGGCGCTGGGCTGGACGCCGCAGCGGGTCCACACGTCCGACGAGGCCGCCGGCGCCGGCAGCGACAGCTGGCTGCTCCCCCAATCCGGCGTCGCGGGTTACCTCGACGTCGAGGGCATCGTGGCGGCCGCCGTCCTGAGCGGATCGGACCTCGTGCACCCGGGCTACGGCTTCCTCAGCGAGAGCGCCGAGCTGGCCGCTGCGTGCGAGAAGTCCGGCGTCGGCTTCGTCGGGCCCGAGCCGCGCATCCTGGAGCTGTTCGGCGACAAGGGCCTGGCGCGCGAGCATGCCGTCACCCACGGCGTTCCTGTGCTCGACGCGACCGGCCGCGACGCCTCGCTCGCCGAGGTCGCCGCCCTGCTCGAGCGCCACCCCTCCGGCATCATGATCAAGGCCGTCTCCGGTGGCGGCGGGCGCGGCATGCGTCCCGTGACCGACCCCGCGGATCTCGCCGAAGCGTACGAGCGGTGCCGCTCCGAGGCCGAGCGGGCCTTCGGCAACCCTGCGGTCTACGCCGAGCGGCTCCTCGCCAGCGCCAAGCACATCGAGGTCCAGGTGCTCGGCGACGGCTCGGGCGTCGTCACGCTCGGCGAGCGCGAGTGCTCGGTCCAGCGGCGACACCAGAAGGTGATCGAGGTGGCCCCCAGCCCGTCGCTGACCGATGCCCACCGGCACCAGCTGACCACGTGGGCCAAGGACCTCGTCGCTCCCCTGGGCTACCGCGGCCTGGCCACGGTCGAGTTCCTCGTCAACGCCGACCTGCTGCGCCGCGGCGGCCCACTCGACGCCGTGTTCATCGAGGTCAACCCCCGGCTCCAGGTCGAGCACACCGTCACCGAGGAGGTCACCGGGACCGACCTCGTGCGTGCCCAGCTGCTCGTCGCGGCCGGCCACGGGCTCGACGAGGCGGGTGTGCCGACCGACGTGCAGCCCCGTCCGGGCGTCGTCGCGATCCAGTCGCGCGTCAACGCCGAGGAGGTCGTCGGCGGCACGGTCGTCTCCACCACCGGCACCGTCACCGGCTTCTCGGCCCCCGACGGTGTCCGGGTCGACACCGGCATCTCGGTCGGGACCGTCGCCGACGGCACCTTCGACTCGCTTCTCGCGAAGGTCGTGACCGTCACCGAGGGCGACCACGCGGCGGCCTGCGCCGACGCCGACGCGGCGGTCGCCGCCCTGCGGATCGAGGGCGTGCGGACCAACGTCCCGCTGCTGCACGAGCTGTTCGCGCACGACGCCGTCCGCAGTGGCGAGGTCACCACGGCGTGGCTCGACCGCCTCCTGGCCGAGCGGGCCGACGCCGAGCGCACCACCGAGGAGTCCGACACCGTGTCCTCGGTCATGAGCGGCACCGTGCTGGCCGTTTCGGTCGAGCCCGGTGACACCGTCGGACCGAAGACGCCGCTCGCGACCCTCGAGTCGATGAAGATGGAGCACCCGATCACCGCCGGGTTCGCCGGCACCGTCACCGAGGTGCTGGTCGCGGTCGGTGAGCAGGTGGCGGCCGGCCAGCCGATCGCCGTGGTCACACCCGACGACACCGTCGACCACCAGCACGCCGAGGACGCGGAGGTCGACCTCGACCACGTCCGTCCCGACCTGGCCGAACTGCGTGAGCGGATCGCCCGCACCCGCGACGCCGCCCGGACCACCGCCGTCGCGAAACGGCACGCCCGCGGTCACCTCACGGCGCGCGAGTGGATCGACCTGCTCGTGGACGAGGGCACCTTCACCGAGTACGGCTCGCTGACGGTCGCCGCCCAGCGGCAGCGCCGCAGCCTCGACGACCTCATGGACAACACTCCCGCCGACGGCATCATCACCGGCCTCGGCACGATCAACGGCACCGACGACGCCGCGAACCGCTGCGCCGTGCTCGCCTACGACTACACCGTCCTCGCCGGCACGCAGGGCTACTTCAACCACAAGAAGACCGACCGCCTGCTGGAGCTGGCGCGCGACCGGAAACTGCCGGTCGTCCTCTTCGCCGAGGGCGGCGGAGGTCGCCCCGGCGACACCGACACGGCCGACCTGATGGCCGCCGGACTCAACGTGCGGACGTTCTCGACGATGGGTTCGCTCAGCGGCGTGGTCCCGACCATCGGCATCCTGACCGGACGCTGCTTCGCCGGCAACGCGGCTCTCCTGGGCTGTTGTGACGTCATCATCGCGACCGAGGACGCCAACCTCGGCATGGCCGGTCCCGCGATGATCGAGGGCGGCGGACTGGGCGTCTTCACCCCCGAGCAGATCGGCCCGATGTCGGTCCAGGCCCCGAACGGCGTGGTCGACATCGTCGTCGCCGACGACGCCGAGGCGATCGAGGTCGCGCAGCGCTACCTGTCCTACTTCCAGGGCGGCCGCCGGACGTGGACCGCCGCCGACCAGCGGCGGCTGCGCCACGCCATCGGCGAGAACCGCAAGCAGGTCTACGACATCCGCCGGGTGATCGAGGACCTCGTCGACACCGACAGCGTGCTCGAGCTGCGCCGCGAGTTCGGCGTGGGCGCCATCACCGCCCTCGTGCGGATCGAGGGGCGTCCGTACGGGCTCGTCGCGAACAACCCCGCGCACCTCGGCGGAGCGATCGACGCGGACGCCGCCGACAAGATGGCCCGGTTCCTGCAGCTGTGCGACGCTCACGGACTCCCGGTCGTGTCACTGTGTGACACCCCGGGCTTCATGGTCGGGCCGGACGCCGAGCAGACCGCCACGGTCCGCCACTTCAGCCGGCTCTTCGTCATCTCGTCGCACCTCACGGTGCCGCTCACGACGATCGTCCTGCGCAAGGCGTACGGCCTGGGCGCCCAGGCGATGGCCGCCGGCGGCTTCGCCCAGACGACGGCGACCCTCTCCTGGCCGACCGGCGAGATCGGCGGTATGGGCCTCGAGGGCGCGGTCCGGCTCGGCTTCTCCAAGGAGCTGGCCGCGATCGAGGACGAACAGGCCCGCGCCGAGCGCTACGAGGAGCTCGTCGCCCAGCACTACGAGGCCGGCAAGGCGATCAACGGTGCGATGAAGCTCGAGCTCGACGAGGTCATCGACCCCGCCGACACCCGCCGCTGGATCGTGGCGACCCTCGGCGACTGGCAGGGCGAGGGGTCGCACCGCTACGTCGACACCTGGTGACCGCCTGAGCGGCTACGCGAGCCGCTCGATCGTGGTCACGACGCTCGTCACCGAGGGCCTCGTCGGCGTGCTCGAGAAGCCGAAGCGGCACGGCGGGTCGACCGGGGCGAGCGTCCCGAGGCCCGCCCCTCGCCAGGTCCCGGCGATGGCGTCCACCGCGACGACCGACGTCGCGCCGTACCACTCGCGGCGGTCGTTGCCGGCCGTCCCGCGGGTCCGCACGCCGCGCATGACGACGCGCGCGATCGGGTCGATCGCACCGCACCACGCGGGTGCGGTCGCGACTCGCTTCGGGACGAGTCCGAGCAGCGCGCCGAGCGGAGTGCGGCCTCCGGTCACGAGCCGGAGCGACAGCGAGGGCGTCGAGACCTGCCACCCGTCGGCCGTGTCCGTCACGGACACGGGCTCGATGACGTGCTCGTCGAACGCGTAGGTCGCCGCGACGAAGTCCCGCACCCGATCGGACGGCGCCAGCAGGACGCGATGTCCGGTGGGGTCCTCGAGCATCACGTCGGCGAACGCACCCCACGGCGAGGAGTCCCAACGCCCGACGACCACCCGGATGCCGCTCGTGCTGCCGACGCCGGCGATCCGGCCCACGAAGCGCTCCCTGATCCGACCGGCGTCCACGGATCCATCCTGCCCGTCGGCGCCAGCGACTGTCCGTGCCGAGCGGCAGGATGGGGGCATGTTGCTCGCCGAGCTCGTCGCCACCTCGTCCGAGGTTGCCGCCACCCGCTCGCGGAAGGCGAAGGTCGCGCTGCTCGCGGAGCTGCTGCGCCGGACCGAGCCTGACGAGCTCGCGGTCGTCGTGTCCTACCTCGGCGGTGCGCTGCGCCAGCGACGCACCGGCTTGGGCTGGCGGGGCGTGAGCGCGACGGTCCCGCCGGCCGACGAGCCATCGCTCAGCGTCCTCGAGGTCGACGTGGCGTTCGAGGCGATGTCCCGGTTGTCCGGACCCGGGTCGCAGGGCGCGCGCCAGCAGGCCGTCACCGAGTTGTTCGGGCGCGCCACCGGCACCGAGCAGGCGTGGCTGCGCGCGATCGTCACCGGCAACCTCCGCCAGGGCGCGCTCGACGCCGTCACGCAGGAGGCGGTTGCGCAGGTCGCCGAGGTCCCGGTGGCCACCGTCCGCCGAGCGGCGATGCTCGCCGGCAGCACGGTCGCCGCGGCCGCAGCCGCCTTCGAGGGAGGGGAGGCACTGGCCGCGATCGGTCTCGAGGTCGGCCGGCCGGTCATGCCGATGCTGGCCTCCAGCGCGCCCGACGTGGCCGCCGCGATGGCCGGCCTCTCCCCCGACGGCCGCACCGAGGTCGCCGTCGACGCCAAGCTCGACGGGATCCGCATCCAGGTCCACCGCGACGGCGACGCGGTGCTCGTGGTCACCCGAAGCCTCGACGACATCACCGCGCGGTTGCCCGAGGTGGTGGAGGTCGCCCGGTCCTTGCCGGCCACCCGGTTCGTGCTCGACGGCGAGGCGCTCGCGCTCTCCGACGACGGCCGCCCGCTGGCCTTCCAGGACACCGCCAGCCGCACCGCCCAGGCCGTCGGTGTCGCGATCACGCCGCACTTCTTCGACGTGCTCCACGTCGACGGCCGCGACCTGCTGGACTCCCCCGGCCACGAGCGTCTCGCCGCCCTCGACGCGCTCGTGCCCGAGCCGCACCGGGTCCGACGCCTCGTCACCTCCGACGTCGAGGCCGCGGACGCCTTCGCCGCCGAGACCGTCGCCGCCGGCCACGAAGGCGTGGTCCTCAAGGACCTCTCCGCTCCCTACGCGGCCGGCCGGCGCGGCGCGGCCTGGGTCAAGGTCAAGCCGGTGCACACCCTCGACCTGGTCGTCCTCGCCGTCGAATGGGGCTCCGGCCGGCGCCGGGGCTGGCTGTCCAACATCCACCTCGGCGCCCGCGACGAGTCCTCCCCCACCGGGTTCGTGATGCTCGGCAAGACGTTCAAGGGCATGACCGACGAGATGCTCGCCTGGCAGACCGAGCGCTTCCTCGCCCTCGAGACCCACCGCGAGGGACACGTCGTCCACGTGCGACCCGAGCAGGTCGTCGAGATCGCCTTCGACGGGCTCCAGCGCTCGACCCGCTACCCCGGCGGACTGGCACTGCGCTTCGCCCGCGTCGTCCGCTACCGCGACGACAAGCAGCCGGCCGAGGCCGACACGATCGAGACGGTCCGCTCGCTCGCCAGCGCCTGAGGACGACAACAGCCCCACCGGAGGGGGGATCCGGTGGGGCTGCTGGCTCGTGGGCGTCAGCCCGCGTTGCGGATGCTGCGCAGGTTCACGACGCGGTAGCCCGCGTCGAAGGTGAGTCCCTTGCTGAAGTAGTTCGCCACGGGGATCATCAGCGGGACGAAGTCCACCCGCTCCAGCAGCGCGGCCTCGGCCTCGCCCCAGAGCTTGCAGCGCTCATCACCCTCCACCCGCGAGAGCTGGTCCTTGACCATCGCGTCGAACGTGTCGTTGTCGACGCGCCCCCAGTTCAGCGCGCCACCCTCGCCGTAGACCGAGCTCATCTTCGTGGCCATGGGGAAGGGCGTGCGGATCGCGGTCTGGTACGGGTAGACGATCATGTCCCAGTTCTCGTTCTCACCGTAGATCGTGCCCGCCGCCTGGGCCTGCGTGCCGCTGGTGATGTTGACCTTGACGCCCAGCTGGCGCACTGCGTCGGCCAGGTACTCCGGTCCGGAGTTCTGGACGTCGTAGCCCAGCATCTCGATCGTCAGCTCCTTGCCGCCCGGGCCGTACCCGGCCGCCTTGAGCTCCGCCTTCGCCCGGTCCAGGTCGAACTCCGGCGTGAACTTCTCGTTCTCCGGCGTGTAGCAGTTCATGTCCGGCGTGATGAACGTCCGGGTCGGCTCGCCCAGACCGAACGAGGCGGCCTTCGTGAACCCCTCCGGGTCGACGGCGTGCGCGATGGCGCGGCGCAGGCGCTCGTCGGCGAACGGGCGCCCCTTGCGCTCGTTGAACGAGATGGCGTCGGCGCCGTACGCCTTGCCCTGGATCGGCTCGTTGTCCTTCACCAGCCGCTCGTTGTCGCGGCCGAGGATCGCGGCGATGTCCGTGGCGCCGGTCTCGAAGAGGTTGGCGCGGGTGGAGTCCGACGTCACGACGCGCATCGTGATCTTCGCCGGCACCTCCTCATCGCCGAGAGCCGGCGAGTCCCAGGCCTCGAGCACGTACTCGTCACCGCGCTTCATCGACGCGATCTTGTACGGGCCCGACCCCTGCGGTGCGGTGCCGAGGCCTTCGACGTCCTTCAGCCCCTTCGGGCAGACGACGAACGCGTTGGTCATCGACTCCAGCATGTCCGCGTGCGGCTGGTTGACCTCGATCGTCAGGGTGTCGGCCTCGTCGTCACCGACGATCGACTTGGCTCCACCGGGTCCGAAGAGGCGCCCCGTGAACGGCGACCCGGACTTCGGATCGGCGAGCCGCTGCATGTTCTTGGCGACGTCCGACGGCAGCAGGTCCGAGCCGTCGCTGCACTTCAGGTCGGGGCGCAGGGTGAAGACGACCTTCGTGGGCGTGACGTCCCACTTCGTGGCCATCGCCGGGGCGACGCCGCCGGTCTTGCGGTCTTGGCGGACCGGGGTGTCGTAGAGCGCCTCGAACAGCTGCATCGAGCCCTGGTCGGACGAGGAGATCGCCGGATCGAAGGTGTCGATGTCGTTCCGCAGGTCCATGACGAGGCTCTCGGGCACCGCTCCGGCCGCTCCGTTCGAGCCCTTCGCCTCGCCTCCGCAGGCGCTCAGGGCCATCACCGCGGCGGTCCCGAGCACCACCGCTGCACTGGTTCTTGCCATCGTCGTTCTCCTCCAAGGGGCTGTGATCGTGCTCACACGTTCGCCCCATCTTGAAGGACTAGGCGGCTGGAGTCAATATTGAGTTCAACTTTAGAAAAGCCCTCCCGATCTCCTTCGTGGGGAGACCGGGAGGGCTGGGTACAGCGGCGTCAGCGGGCGTGGGTGACGCCCCCGTCGACGGTGATGGTCGAGCCCACCACGTAGTCGCCCGACCGCGCGGCGAGGTAGATGGCTGCCGCGGCCATGTCCTCGGGGTCGCCGATGCGGCCCGCGGGGATCTCGGCCTTGATCTCGTCGCCGCGATCGCGCGCGTCCTTGTTCATGTTCGAGGCGAACGCGCCCGGCGCGATGCCGCTGACGGCGATCCGGTCCTCGATCAGGCGGATGGCCATCCGGCGGGTCAGCTGGATCACGCCGGCCTTGCTCGCGTGGTAGGAGTACGTCTCCTGCGGGTTCAGGCTGATCCCGTCGATCGACGCGATGTTGATGACCTTCGCCAGGTGATCGCCCGACGCGGCGACGAGGTCCGACTTCAGCGCCTTCGTGAGGAAGAACAGCGACTTCACGTTGAGGTCCATGACCTTGTCCCAGCCGGACTCGGGGAACTCGTCGAACGGGGCTCCCCAGGCGGCACCGGCGTTGTTGACCAGGATGTCCAGGCTCGACTCGTGCTCGCGGTAGCGGGCGACCAGGTCGTTGATGCCGTCGAGGGTCGAGACGTCGGCCGGCAGCGAGACGCACTGGCCGTACTGCGAGAGCTCCTCGGCCGTCGCGTCGCACGCCTCGGCCTTGCGGGCCGAGATGTAGACGCGCGCGCCCTGGCTCAGGAAGCCCTCCGCGATCATCTTGCCGATGCCGCGCGAGCCGCCGGTGATGAGGGCCGAGCGGCCTTCGAGACTGAACAGTGCATTCGTGTCCATGGTGGTCCTTACTTCTGTGGAGGTGGAGTCGGTCGTGGTCGAAAGGTCAGTGCTGCGGAAGGTCGACGAGCCCGGCCAGGTCGGCGCGGTGGGCGGCCGGCGTCCCGAGTGCCAGCTGGTCGGACTTGGCGCGCTTGAGGTACAGGTGCACCCCGTGCTCCCAGGTCATACCGATGCCGCCGTGCAGTTGCAGGGCCTCCTCGGCCGCGTGCACCGCGACGTCGGAGCAGTAGGACTGCGCGACCGCCTGCGCGACGGGCGCGTCGGGGTCTCGCGTGGCCAGCGTGTCCGCCGCGTACCGCGCCGCGGCCTGCGCCTGGGTGACCTCGAGGTAGAGGTCGGCGAGCCGGTGCTTGATCGCCTGGAACGAGCCGATCGGCCGGGCGAACTGGATGCGCGTCTTGGCGTACTCCACGGTGGTCTCGAGGCACCACTGCGCGAGGCCCAGCTGCTCGGAGGCGAGCAGGGCGGCACCCGCGGCCAGCGCGGCATCGACGGCCGCGACCGCGGTGTCGCCCTCGGCCAGCACGCGCCCCTCGCCCGTCGGCGCGACCGATGCCAGCGGCCGACTCATGTCGAGCGAGGTCAGCGCCGCGACGTCAGCGGTCTCGTGCAGCACCAGCTGCACGGTCCCGTCGACCGAGGTCGGCACGACGAACAGGTCGGCACCGAGGGCGCCGGCGACCGGAGCCGTGACTCCCTCCCCCGCCGACCAGGCGCCGGCACGGGCCGACCAGGGCAGGACGAGGACGGCCCGTCGGTCGCCCGAGGCCAGCTGCTCCAGGACGTCCTGCGCCTCGACGGCCAGCAGCGCGGTCGTCGCGATGACGGCGCTCTCCAGGAACGGGACCGGCGCCACGGCGCGGCCCAGCTCCTCGAGCACGACGGACGCCTCGCGCGCGCCGGCACCCGCGCCGCCCCACTCCTCGGGGACCAGCAACCCGGCCAGGCCGAGGTCGCCCGCGAGGGCGGACCAGGCAGCCGAGACGTCGGTGTCCGGGGCGTCGTAGAGCGCCGCCACGGTCGCGGGATCGACGGTGCGCTTCAGTGCGCCGCGCACGCTCGAGCGCAGCGACTCCTCGACGTCCGAGTAGAGAAGTTCAGTCATCGCGGCACCTCATTGAAGGGAACGCCCTTGTCGGGGCGGTGGTCGGCGGGCAGGCCCAGGACACGCTCGGACACGACGTTGCGCATGATCTCGGACGTCCCGCCCTCGATCGAGTTGCCCTTGGCGCGCAGGTAACGGAAGCCCGGGCCGCGGCCCAGGAAGCTGGCCGAGCCGGTTCGCACCATCGTCCAGTCGTCGTACTGCAGACCCGCGTCGGGATCGAGCTCCAGGGCGAAGCCCGAGACCTGCTGGGCCTGTTTCGCAAACGCGAGCTTCATCGCCGAGCTCTCGGGGCCGGGCTGGCCCACCGCGAGCTGCTGACGGAGTCGCTCGCCGGCCAGGCGGGTCACCTCGGTCTCGACCCACCAGGACATCAGCCGGTCGTGCTCGGCCGCGGACCGCACGGACGGGTCGCGCCGCCAGCGCTCGGTGACGATGCCGATCTGTCCGGCCTCGCGATCCGCGCCGCTGCCGATCGCCACGCGCTCGTTGTTGAGCGTCGTCGTGGCGACGCGCCAGCCGGCGCCGACCGCACCCACCCGATCGGTGTCCGGGACGCGGACGTCGCTGAGGAAGACCTCGTTGAACTCGGCCTCACCGGTGATCTGGCGCAGCGGACGCACGTCGACCCCGGGGTCGCTCATGTCGACCACGAAGTACGACAGGCCGGCGTGCTTGACGACCGTCGGGTCGGTCCGTGCGACGAGGATCGCCCGCTGGGCGTTCTGGGCGCCGGAGGTCCAGACCTTCTGGCCGTTCACGATCCAGGTGTCGCCGTCGAGCACGGCTCGGGTCGCCACACCGGCCAGATCGGACCCGGCGCCGGGCTCACTGAAGAGCTGGCACCAGACCTCCTCGCACGTGAACAGCGGTCGCAGGTAGCGGTCCTGCTGCTCGGGCGTGCCGAAGGCGATGAGAGTCGGGGCCGCCATGCCCAGGCCGATGCTGTTCAGGCCGAGGTCGGGCGCCGGTGCTCCGGCTTGGGCGAGCAACTGCTCGACGACCTGCTGCTCGTCGCGAGGACGACCCAGCCCGCCGCGCCCGACGGGGAAGTGCACCCACGCCAGGCCGGCGTCGAAGCGGGCGCCGAGGAACTCGACGGGGTCGACGGTCTCGAGGTCGAAGCGGGCCAGCAGGGCCGCCACCTCCGCGCGCACGTCAGTCACGCGTGGCCACCTTCCGCAGCTCGTGGCGCGCCAGGGCGTTCTTGTGCACCTCGTCGGGTCCGTCGGCGAAGCGCAGCGTGCGCACCTGGGCGAACCACTCGGCGATCGGGAAGTCCTGGCTCAGGCCACCGCCGCCGTGGACCTGGATGGCCTTGTCGACGATCCACTCCACCGTGCGGGGCGCGGCGATCTTGATCGCCTGGATCTCGGTGTGCGCGCCCTTGTTGCCGACCGTGTCCATCAGCCAGGCGGCCTTGAGGGTCAGCAGTCGGATCTGCTCGATCTTGACGCGCGACTCCGCGATCCAGTCGCGGACGACACCCTGCTCGCTCAAGGGCTTGCCGAAGGCGACGCGGTCGTTGGCGCGCGCGACCATCAGCTCGAGGCTGCGCTCGGCGATGCCGATCAGACGCATGCAGTGGTGGATGCGTCCGGGCCCGAGACGGGCCTGGGCGATCGCGAAGCCCTCGCCCTCGCCCGCGATGAGGTTCGAGACCGGCACGCGCACGTCGGTGAAGACGACCTCGGCGTGGCCACCGTGATCGCGGTCGTCGTAGCCGAAGACGCGCATGCCGCGCTTGATGTCGACGCCGGGGGTGTCACGGGGCACGAGGATCTGGGACTGCTGGCGGTGACGCGACGCGTTCGGGTCGGTCTTGCCCATGACGATCATGATCTTGGCGTTCGGGTTCATCGCACCCGAGATGAACCACTTGCGGCCGTTGATGACGTACTCGTCGCCGTCGCGCACGATCGAGGTCTCGATGTTCGTCGCATCCGAGCTGGCGACGGCCGGCTCGGTCATGGCGAAGGCCGAGCGGATCTCACCGGCCAGCAGCGGCTCGAGCCACTGCTTCTTCTGCTCGTCGGTGCCGAACATGCTCAGCACCTCCATGTTGCCGGTGTCCGGCGCGGCGCAGTTCGTGGCCGTGGGGGCGATGTGCAGGCTGCGGCCCATGATCTCGCACAGGGGCGCGTACTGCAGGTTCGTCAGGCCGGCGCCCTCGGCGCCGGGGTGGAACAGGTTCCACAGGCCGCGCTTCTTCGCCTCGGCCTTCAGGCCCTCGATCACCGGCGGCGGCGACCACACGTCGGGAGCAGCCTCGAGCTGCTCCCAGAAGGTCGCCTCGGCGGGATAGATGAACTCGTCCATGAACGAGGTCAGGCGCTCGATCAGGTCGTTGGTGGTGGCGTCGTAGGCAAATTCCACGGGAGTCTCCCAAAGGTGAATTCAGATTCAACTCAGGCTAGCGCGTGGGTGGCTCGGTGGCAATGGTCCGCGACAGCGGGGATCACGGATCGACGGCCGCCCCGGGCGGATTCATCCCGAGCGCGTTGAACCACAGCTTGGTGGAGGTCTCGACCATCGCGTCGACGTCCCACTCCTCCCCCAGCGCGAAGGAGTAGTACGCCAGGCGGCTCACCATGCTGGCGAGGGCACGGGACGTCATGAGCGGCTCCAGGCTCGGGTCGGCCATCCCGGACTCCTGCATCGACTCGACCCAGCGCGCGACCCGGTCGGTGAACACCTTGGAGCGCTCCAGGCGCAGGACGCGGAAGTCCGGGTTGATCGTGGCGACCTGCTCGAGCAGGACCATGAGCTTCGCGTTGCGCCGGTACGCCTCGAAGTAGGCGCGGTTCGACGCCTCCAGGACCGCGGCGATGTTCTGCGGATCCTCCTCCACCCGCGGCAGGCCCGGGTGGAGCATGTCGTCCTGGGCGACCTGCAGGACGGCGGTGAAGACCTCGTCCTTGCCGTCGAAGTACGTGTAGAACGTCCCGATCGACGTGCGGGCCTCCCGGGCGATGTCCGTCAGGCGCGAGTTGATGAACCCGTCGCGCTCGAACACCCGCCGCGCCGCCGCGACCAGGGACTCGCGGGTCCGCTGGCCGCGCGCGGTCACGGGCAGCGCCCGGACCTGTCGCTCGTCGACCAGCGAACCCGCCTCGTGCCCCTCGGGCAGCCCGCTAGCGGGACTGCTCACCGACCGGCTTCAGCACGGAGAGGACCGGCGGGCCGGCGATGAGGTCCTGGAGAACCTCACCGAAGGCGACGAACTCGGCGGACTGGCCGTGGCGACGCAGGGCGTCACCGTCGACGTACTCCTCCAGCAGCACGTAGTCCACCTCGGACCGGCTGACCCGCTGCAGGTCCCAGCGCGTGCAGCCGGGGTCGGCGAGCATGCCCGGGCGGGCGGCGGCGACGGCCGCCTCGAAGTCGGCCGTGCGGTCCTCGCGGACCGTGACAGCCGCGGTCACGTTGATCATGCGGTTCCTCTCGATCGGTGGTCAGCGCCGGCCGAAGGTCGGCGTGCGCTTCTCCACGAAGGCGCGGACCGCGCCGATGTGGTCCTCGGTCAGGCCGGTCGCCTTGTGCAGGGGCACCTCGGCGTCCATGCTCTCCTCGAGGCTCACGCGGGGCGCGCGGTCGAGGTTGTCCAGCATGTACTCATAGGCCAGCGCCGGTCCGTTCGCGAGCTGCTCGGCCAGAGCGCGCACCCGGGCGTCGAACTCGTCCTCGGGCACGACCTCGTTGAGCAGGCCGAGCGAGCGGGCCTCCTCGGCGCGGACCCTCGGGTTCAGCAGCATGAGCTCACGCGCCTTCACCGGCCCCACGATGTCGTTGAGCAGCCACGCCACGCCGAAGTCGCCCGACAGCCCGACCGCGCCGAACGCCGTCGCGAAGACGGCCCGCTCGCTGCCGATCCGGAAGTCGGCCGCGAGGGCCAGGCCCAGGCCGGCGCCGGCCGCAGCGCCCGGGATCGCCGCGATCACGGGCTTGCGGCTGCGGTAGATCTTGGCGACCGTCGCGCGCTGAGCCTGCCGCTGGGCCTCGACGGCCGCGGCGTCCACCTCGGTGCTGCCGCCGCCCTCGCCACCCTTGGCGTCGAAGTCCTGCACGTCGCCGCCGGAGCAGAACGCCTTGCCGGCGCCCGTGATGACGATGACGCCGACCTCCGGCGACTCCTGCATGGCGTCGAGCAGGGACTCCAGTCCCGCGACCATCGCGTCGGACAGCGCGTTGCGGCGATCGGGACGGTTCAGCGTGATGGTGCCGATGCCGTCATCGACCTGGCCGTAGACGTCGTCCTCGGTGCTGGTGCCGCCGATGAGCTGCGCGGACATCACGCGACCTCGAAGAGGCCCGCGGCGCCCATGCCGCCACCGATGCACATCGAGATGACGACGTACCGGACGCCGCGGCGCTTGCCCTCGATGAGCGAGTGGCCCACGAGGCGTGCGCCGGTCATGCCGTACGGGTGACCGACCGAGATCGCCCCGCCGTTGACGTTGTAGCGCTCCGGATCGATCTCCAGGGCCTCGCGGCAGTACAGCGCCTGCGACGCGAAGGCCTCGTTCAGCTCCCACAGGCCGATGTCGTCGACCGTGAGCCCGTGGTTCTTGAGCAGCTTCGGGATCGCGAAGACCGGCCCGATGCCCATCTCGTCGGGATCGCAGCCCGCGACGGCCATGCCGCGGTAGACGCCGAGCACCTGGGCACCGCGCTGTTCGGCGACCTTGGCCTCCATCAGCACCGAGGCGGACGCGCCGTCGGAGAGCTGCGAGGCGTTGCCGGCGGTCACGCTCGACACCTGGGTCACCTGGCCGTCGGGCAGCACCGCGGACAGGCCGGCGAGCGACTCGCGGGTCGTCGACGGGCGGTTGCCCTCGTCCTTCGCCAGCGTCACGCGCTGCTCGCTGATCTGCTTGGTCTCGCGGTCCTGGACCAGCTGGACCGACTCGAACGGCACGATCTCGGCATCGAACCGGCCGGCCGCCTGCGCGGCGGCCGTGCGCTGCTGCGACAGCAGCGCGAACTCGTCCTGGGCGTCGCGGCTCACGCCGTAGCGCTCGGCCACGATCTCGGCGGTCTGCAGCATCGGCATGTACAGGTCGGGGCGGTGCTCCTCGAGCCACGGATCGTTCGCCCGGTGCCCGTTCATGTGCTCGTTCTGCACCAGCGAGATCGACTCCACGCCGCCACCGATCGTGATGTCCATGCCGTCGTGGACGATCTGCTTGGCCGCGGTCGCGATCGCCATGAGGCCCGAGGCGCACTGGCGGTCGACCGACATGCCGGCGACGGAGGTCGGCAGGCCGGCGCGCAGGGCGCCCTGACGCGCGATGTTGAAACCGGAGCTGCCCTGCTGCATCGCCGCGCCCAGGACGACGTCCTCGACCTCGGAGCCGTCGATGCCGGCCCGCTTCACGGCCTCGGCGATGGCGTGACCGGCGAGTTGCTGGGCCTGGGTGTTGTTGAACGCCCCGCGATAGGCCTTGCCGATCGGGGTGCGGGCGGTCGAGACGACCACAGCCTCTCTCATGGACGTGTCCTCTGCTCGAGATCAATGGGAAATAGTGCTCGCGCCCGGGGCGCGATGGAGCTAACATGAATCTTACTTCAGTTTCAACTTTGGCTGGGGTCCGCCCGATTGTCAACCGCGCCTCGTGCGCAGGAAGCGAGCCGGGACGCCGATGTCACCGAACACCACGCGTCGCCGGGCCGACCGCCCGACGCGGACGTCCGGCGCGGCCTTGGTCTGCGTCCTGGCCCTGCTGTCCACCGTGACCGCGCTGCTGCAGACGATGGCGGTCCCCGTGCTGGGCAAGATGAGCCGCGACCTCGAGGTCTCGACCGCCGCGATCGGATGGGTCGTCACGATCAACCTGCTGGCCGCGGCGGTCCTGACCCCGGTCCTGAGCAAGTCCGGCGACCTCCACGGCCGCCGCCGCCTCGTGCTCGTGGTCGTCGTCGCGGTCGCCGCCGGATCGCTGCTGGCCGCCGCGACCTCCTCCTACTGGCTGCTGCTGGTCGCCCGCGCCGTGCAGGGGGCCTCGTTCTGTCTCTTCCCGCTGTCCGTGGGAATCCTGCGCGACCACCTCGCGCCCCGGCGGCTGCCGCTGGGCTTGTCGTTCCTGACCGGTGCGATCAGTGTCGGCGCCGGAGCCGGACTGGTCCTGACCGGCATCCTCACCCACGGCGACCGCGACTACCGCAACATCTTCTGGTTCACGCTGACCGTGGCACTGGTGCTGCTGGTCCTGGCCCTCGTGGTCATTCCCCGCGATCGCCCCCACCGCACCGGCCGCGTCGACTGGACCGGCGGGTTCCTGCTGGGCGTCGCCCTGATCCTGCTGCTGCTGGCCATGACCCAGGGCAACGACTGGGGCTGGGCGAGCGTCACGACCGTCGGCTGCCTCGTCGGCGCGGTCGTGACCTTCGCCGTCTGGCTCACGGTCGAGAACCGGGTGCGTGAGCCGCTGGTGCCGATCGCGATGCTGCGCGACCGGACCCTGGCATCGGCCAATGCGATCGGTTTCTTCATCGGCTTCGGGATGTTCCTGATCTTCCTGGCGATCACGGCGCTCGTCCAGGTTCCCGAGAGTCACGGACACGGGTTCTCGGCCTCGGTGCTCGAGACGAGCCTGGTCTACCTGCTCCCGGCCGCGAGCATCGGCATCATCGCCTCCCCGCTGGGCGGCATGTGGGTCAGCCGGTTCGGCGGTCGCGCGACACTGCTCGTCTCCTCGGTCGTGGGCCTGCTCGGCTACCTGCAGCTCCTGGCGTTCCACGACCGGGCCTGGCAGGTCATCATGGGCGGCGTCATCACGAACGCGGCCTTCAGCATGGGCTTCGCCGCCGTGCCCGCCGTCGTCACCGCCGTCGTCCGCCCTCACGAGACCGCACTGGCCAATGCGATGGCCTCGATCACCCGGTCGGCCGGCAGCGCCCTCGGCAGCGCACTGGTGGTCGCCCTGATCGCCGGTCACCTGATGCCCGACGACCACCCGCACGAGTCGGTGTTCGTCATCGTCTTCTCGATCGGCGCGGCGACCATGGCGCTCAGCATTCTCATCACCGCCGTGGGCATCCCCCGCCGGCAGGACGTGGCCGCGCAGACGACCGGCCGCGACCCGCGACCCACCCCCTGACCGGACCCGCGAACGACGAAGCCCCCGACCGTCCGCGGTCGAGGGCTTCGTCGTCGGGTCGATCAGGTCGCGGGACGAGTGATCTTCAGGGCGTTCGCCCACAGCTCGGTCAGCGAGTCGACCATCTGGTCGATCGTCCAGTCCTCGCCCAGCACGAACCGCGAGTACGCCGCGCGCGCCACCATGCCGGACAGGAACGAGGCCGCCATCATCGGATCGATGTCGGCCCCGGCCACGCCGTCCTGCTGCATCTGGCGGATGCTCTTGGCATTGCGACGGACGAACGACTCGCCGCGCTTGCGGCGCAGCTCGCGGAACCCCTCGTCGATGCTGGCGACCTGCTCCAGCAGCCGCATGAAGCTCGCGAACCGCTGGTACGACTCCAGGTAGGCGCGGTTCGCCTGCCGGATCATCTCCACCGGGTCGTCCCCGCTGGTGACGGCACGGACGTCGGGGTGGAGCATCTCCTTCTCGACCTCGCCCAGCACGGCGGAGAAGATCTCCTCCTTGCTGTCGAAGTACGTGTAGAAGGATCCGGCCGAGATGCCCGCCTCGGAGGTGATGTCCACCAGCCGCGCATCGAGGAACCCGTCGCGCTCGAAGACGACGCGTGCGGCGTCGACGAGCTTGGCGCGGGTACGCAGGCCACGCGGGGTGGTGGGCAGGTCGCGGGACGTCGCTTCCCCGGAGAACCCGGCCGAGCGACGGTGACGCGCCGCACTCTCTGGCGTGCTACTCATGGGTTACATGCTACGGGAATTTGACGTCAAGTTCGGGTCATCCGGCCTCGACGAGGCGCCCCAGCGATTCGGCGACCGCGACCGGCTTGTCGAAGCCCTCGCGCTCGAACACCTGACGGGCACGCACCTGGACGCCGCCGGGCACGTGGTCGACGGCGATGACCTCGGTGGTCATGCGCACGCGCGAGCCGATCGGCAGCGGTGCCGGGAAGCGCACCTTCTCGTACCCGTAGTTCAGGCTGTGCGTGAAGGCCTCGAACGAGATCAGCGAGTACGAGAACGCCGGCCCGAGCGACAGGCTGTACAGCCCGTGCGCGATCGTCGTGCCCAGCGGGCTCTGGGCGGCCCGCTCGGGATCGACATGGATCCACTGGTGGTCGCCGGTCACGTCGGCGAAGGCGTCGACGCTCTCCTGCGTCACGTCGTGCCATTGCGTGGGGCCGATCGTCCGTCCGATGAGCGCCTCGAGCTCGGCGACGTTCTGGGGGCGGACGGGGAGCTGGGTCGTGTCGGTCATGTCTGTCCTTCGTTGCAGGGTGTGGTGGGAAATCGGTAGGGGTCAGCGTCCGCGCCAGACGGGCGCCCGGCGCTCGGCGAACGCGGTCGCCCCCTCGCGGGCGTCCTCGGACGTGCTCACGCGCTCCATGACGGGCTGCTGGTGCTTCCAGCCGTCGGCCATCCCCCAGTCGGCGGCGTTCTCCAGGACGTACTTCGAGCCCTCGAGAGCCAGCGGGGCGTTGTCGACCAGCTGGGCGGCCAGCGCGAGCGCCTCGTCGAGCGCGTGGCCCGGCTCGGCGACGCGGTTCACCAGGCCGACCTGGTGGAGCCGCTCGACCGGGAGGTGGTCTCCGGTCAGGGCGATCTCGGCGGCCACGTGGTACGGGATGCGCTGCGCGAGCCGCAGCAGGCCGCCGCCGGCCGCGATGAGCGACCGCTTGACCTCGGGCAGGCCCAGCTTCGCGTCGGAGGCGGCGACGATCAGGTCGCAGGCCAGGGCCATCTCCAGGCCGCCGGCGACGGCGAACCCCTCGATCGCGGCGATCAGCGGGGTCTTCGGTCCACGCTCGGCGAAGCCGCCGAAGCCGCGGTCCTCGAACGTGGGGAAGTCGCCCTCGAGGAACGCCTTCAGGTCCATGCCGGCACTGAAGCCACGGCCTTCGCCGCGGATGATGCCCACGGCCAGCGCGGGGTCGGCGTCCAGGTCGTCCAGGATCGCGGCCATCTCGCGGGCGACCTGACCGTTCACGGCGTTGCGGGCGTCGGGCCGGTTCAGGGTGATGAGCAGGGCTCGACCGTCCAGGACCTTCTCGGCGAGTACGACTGACATGGTGCTCCTTGCGCTTCGTGCTGCGGATGGGAAAGGAAGTGGGCACCCCGGCTGCGCCGGGGTGCCCACCGGTCTCACTCGACCGCGCGGATGGTCCGCAGGTCGACGATGCGATAGCTCGCGTCGAACGTCAGGTTCTTCGTGAAGTAGTTCGTGACGGGCCACATGAGCGGGACGAGGTCGGTGTCCTTGAGCAGCGCGGCCTCGGCACCGGCCCAGTACTCGCACCGCTTCTCGCCGGTCGCCGCCGGTGCCAGCTTCGTGAGCCGGTCGAACTCCTCGTTCGTGATGCGGCCGAAGTTGTAGGAACCGCCCTCACCCAGGTTCGAGCTCATCTTGGTCACGAGGGGGTAGGCGTGCGGCGCGGGCGACTGGAAGGGGAAGACGATGATGTCCCAGTCCCCCTCGTCGCCGTAGACGATGCCGCCGGCCTGCGCCTGCGTGCCGTTGGTGACCTCCACCTTGATCCCGATCTTGCGCAGCGCGTCCGCGACATAGTCCGGGCCGGAGTTCTGCAGGTCGTAGCCGAGCAGACGCAGCGTGAGCTCCTTGCCGCCGGGGCCGTAACCCGCGGCCTTCAAGTCGGCCTTGGCCTGGTCCGGGTCGTACTTGACCCCCAGCTCACCGTTCTTCTCGTCGTAGCAGTCCATGTTCGGGGTGATGATCGTGTGCATCGGCTCGCCGAGGTCGTACGACGCCGCCTTCGTGTAGTCACCGGCGTCGATCGCCTGGGCCACCACACGCCGCAGGGCCTCGTCGGCCATCGGCTCACCGTCACGCTGGTTGAACGTGAGCGAGTCCGCCTGGAACGTCTTGCCCTGGATCGGCTTGGTCTTGGCCTCCAGCCGCTGGGAGTCCCGGCCCGTGATCGCGGCGATGTCCGTCTCGCCGGTCTCGAAGAGGTTGGCCCGCGTGGAGTCCGACGTGACGACCCGGATCGAGATCTTCTCCGGGACGTCGCCGGGCTCGACCGTCGGCGAACCCCAGGCCTCGAGCTCGTAGGCGTCACCGCGCTTGAGCGTGGTGATCTTGTAGGGGCCCGAGCCCTGCGGGGCCGACGCGAGCGCGTCGAGGTCCTTCAGGCCCTTCGGGCACACGATGAAGGCCTGCGTCAGCCCGTCGAGCAGGTCGGAGTGAGGGTCGTTGACCTCGATCGACAGGGTGTCCGCCTCGTCGTCCGCGGCGATCTCCTTGATCCCCCCTGCCCCGAAGAGCCGGCCGGTGAAGATCGACCCCGTCTTCGGGTCGGCGAGGCGCTTGAGCGAGTTCGCGACGTCGGTGGGCAGCAGGTCGGTGCCGTCGGAGCACTTCAGGTCCGGCTTCAGGTTGAAGTCAATCCGCGTGGCCGTGACCTTCCAGTCGGTGGCCATCGAGGGCCCGTACTCGTTGGTGGTCAGGTTGCGCCGGACGAGCGTGTCGTAGACCGCTTCGTACATCTGCATGGCGCCCTGATCGGCGGCCGTGAGCATCGGGTCGAAGGTGTCGACGTCGTTGCGCAGGTCCATGGTCACCTGCTTCGGAGCCTCCCCGGCGACGTTGTCGCCACCCTCGGCGGAGCCGCCACATGCGGCCAGGACGGAGGCCGACAGCACCATCAGGCCGAGGGCGCCCACACCTCGGCGCAGGGATCGATTTCGGGGAGCAGTCATGATCAACCTTTCGGACGTGAGCCTGAAGACGACTTCAGTTTCTTCTGACCTGAGTGTGACCCAAGTCACGAGAGATATCAATACTGAATTCAGTTTCATTTCAGACCATGAGAAGGCCGGTCCGCCGGGGCACGAGGCCCGGGCGAACCGGCCTGATCTCGTCGAGGACTCAGCCCTTGACGCGGATGGTGCGCAGATCGGTCGTGCGGTAGCCCGTCTCGAAGGTCAGGTCCTTCGAGAAGTAGTTCGCGATCGGCCACATCATCGGCACCACGTCGGTGCGCTCGAGCAGGGCCGCCTCGGCCTTGCTCCAGTTCTCGCACCGCTCGTCCCCGGTGGAGGCGGGTGCCAGCTTCGCGTAGCGGTCGAACTCCTCGTTGTGGACCCGGCCGAAGTTGTACGACCCGCCCTCACCGAGGTTCGAGCTCATCTTCGTGACCGCCGGATACAGGTGCGGCGCGGGGGCGTTCATCGGGAAGACCATGACGTCCCACTCCCCCGCGTCGCCGTAGACGACACCGGCCGCCTGGGCCAGCGTGCCGTTCGTGATGTCGACCTTGATGCCCAGCTCGCGCAGGGCGTCGGCGACGTACTCCGGGCCGGAGTTCTGCAGGTCGTAGCCCAGCAGGCGCACCGACAGCTCCTTGCCACCGGGGCCGTAGCCCGCAGCCGACAGGTCGGCCTTCGCCTGGTCCTTGTCGAACTTCAGGCCGATCTCGCCGTTGCTCTCGACGTAGCAGTCCATGTTGGGCGTGGCGAGCGTGTCGATCGCCTCGCCGACGTCGAAGGACGCCGCCTTCGTGTAGCTCGTGGCGTCGACGGCCTGGGCCACGACGCGACGCAGTCGCTCGTCGGCGAACGGGGCGCCGGGACGCTGGTTGAACACGATCGAGTCGGCCTGGAACGCCTTGCCCTGGATCGGCTCGATGCTCGCCTCGAGGCGCTTGGAGTCGCGCCCGATGACGCTGACGATGTCCGCGTCACCGGTGTCGACGAGGTTGGCGCGGGTCGAGTCGGACGTGACCACGCGGTACGTCAGTTGGTCCGGCACGCTCTCGGGATCCTCGAGGGCGGGCGAACCCCAGGCCTCGAGCTCGTAGGTGTCGCCGCGCTTCATCGACGCGAGCTTGTAGGGGCCTGATCCTTGGGGCGTCGTCGCCAGCGCCTCGGTGTCGGCCAGGCCCTTCGGGCAGACGATGAACGCTGCGGCCATGCTGTCGATCAGGTCGGTGTGCGGCTCGTTGACCTCGACCGAGACGGTGTTCGCCTCGTCGTCGGCCACGATCTGCTTCACGCCGCCCGCGCCGAAGAACCGGCCGGTGTAGATCGAGCCGGTCTTCGGATCGGCGAGCCGCTCCAGCGACTTCTGGATGTCCGTGGGCAGCAGGTCGGTGCCGTCGCTGCACTTCAGCCCGTCCTTGAGCGCGAAGTCGATCTTCGTCGGGGTGATCTCCCAGGAAGTGGCCATCGCCGGCTCGTAGTCGCCGGTCTTCCAGTTGCGACGCACGAGCGTGTCGTACAGCGCCTCGTACATCTGGACGGCGCCGTTCTCGGCGGCCGTCAACATCGGGTCGAAGGTGTCCACGTCATTGCGCAGCACCATCGTGACCTGCTCGGGCGTCTCGCCCGACGCTCCGCTGCCGGAGCTGTCCCCGCCGCCGCAGGCGGCCAGGACGGATGCGGCCAGGGCCGCGACGGCGGCCGTGGCCAGGCCACGGCGCCGGGTGGAGCGGCGCGTCGCGCCGACTCGCTCGTTGAACTTCATGTCAACCTCTCACGTACTCAATTTCGAACATCAACAGGTGGGGGGTGCCCGTGATCCTCAGAGTCCGACGGCGCGTGCCTCGAGATCGGCACGGGCCAGCAGGGCGTCGATCAGGTCACTGGAGATCTGGCCGGTGACGGCGGTGTTCCGCGGGTCGTCGATCGACCGGCGCAACACGCCCTCGGCGATGATCGCGATCTTCCACAGGCCCAGGACGTACCAGAAGCCGATGGCCGACACGTCGCGTCCCGTGCTCTTGGCGTACTGGGCCACGAGCTCGTCGCGCGACGGGAATCCCGGCAGCGTCGGACCCTGGAAGCCGGTGAGGATCTCGTCGTCGGCCTGGGGCCAGTACGCCAGCAGTCCGCCGAGATCGGCCAGCGGATCACCCAGGGTCGACAGCTCCCAGTCCAGGACCGCCGTGACGCGACCCGCACGGGGGTCGGTGATCACGTTCATCAGGTGGAAGTCGCCGTGCACCAGCGAGACCTCGCGCTGCTCGGGCACCTGGGCGGTGAGCCGTTGCGCGAGATCGGCGACGATCGGCAGGTCCCGCGTGCGGGACTGCTCCCACTGGCGGTGCCAGCGGCGCAGCTGGCGCTCGGCGTAGGGCGCGTGGCTGGCCAGGTCGGCCAGTCCGGCTGCGGCGAGATCGACCGCGTGGACCGATCCCAGCGTCGAGGCCAGCGACAGCCCGATGGCGCGCCGGGAGTCCTGGGGCACCGTCTCGATGGCCTCGATGCTGTCCAGCACCCGACCGTCGACGAAGTCCATGAGCATGATCGGCGCGTCCGTCACCGCCGGGTCCTTCGTGAACCCGTGGATCGCCGGCACCGGGACCCCGGTGCCCTGCAGCCCGGACATGATCCGGTGCTCGCGCTCGACGTCATGGGCCGATGCCAGAAGCTTGCCCAGCGGAGGACGGCGCAGGATCCACCGGTGCCCGACGGCATCGGTGACCAGGAAGGTGAGGTTCGACTGCCCCGCGCCGACCCGTCGGAACTCGATCGGGCCCTCGGCCCCGATCCCCAGGGAGGCGATCCAGCGAGCGACGGGCTCCGTCGCGATCAGCTGTGTCACGACGCGCTCCTGCCGCTGGAGACACGCGTCCCCTCCGCCAGGACCGCACCGCGGTCGAGCTGGCGCTTGAGGATCTTGCCCGTCGAGCCCTTCGGCAGCTCCTCGACCTGCTGGTAGACCCGCGGCACCTTGTAGGGGGCCACCCGCTCCTCCAACCACTCGCGCAGACGTGCGGCGTCCACCTCGCGCCCGGGGTGCGGGGCGAAGACGACGGCAATCTCTTCGCCCAACCGGTCGTCGGGGACACCGATGACGGCGACCTCGCGCAGGTCCGGATGTGTGTAGAGCACCTCTTCGATCTCGCGCGGGTACACGTTGTAGCCGCCGCGGATCACGAGGTCCTTCTTGCGGTCGACGATCCACACGTCGCCGTCCTCGTCCTGCTTGCCGATGTCGCCGGTCAGGAACCACTCGCCGCGCATGACCTCCGCGGTGGCTTCGGGACGGCGCCAGTAGCCCTTCATGATGACCGGGCCCGCGACGGCGACCTCGCCGTGGACGCCGGGCTCGACCTGACGGCCGTCCGGGTCCATGATGCAGGCCTTCAACCGCGGCAGTGCGGGGCCGACGGAGCCCTCCTTGCGCCGGACGCTGAGCTTGGCGGACGTGGCCGCGCCGGTCGTCTCGCTGAGGCCGTAGCCGTCCAGGACGCGGCAGCCGAAGCGCTCGCGGAACGCGTCGGCGACCGCGAGCGGCAGCGCGGCACCACCGGACAGGGCGTGCGTCAGGCCCGCCAGGTCCTCGCGCGAGACGTCCACGTCGGCGTGCAGCATGGCGTTCCACATCGTCGGGACACCGGCCAGGACCGTCAGGCGGTGCGCCGCGGCCATCTGCAGGAGGCCGGGACCGCTGAAGGGACGCAGCAGCGACAGGCTCGCGCCGACAGCGAAGGTGCTGGCCATGACGCAGACCTGGCCGAACACGTGGAACAGCGGCAGCGCCGTGCCCACCCGGTCCGAACTGTCGCTCTCCAGGGCGCCGGCGATGATTTCGGCGCAGGCCACGATGTTGCCGTGGGTCAGCTCGGCGCCCTTGGGCTTGCCGGTGGTCCCCGACGTGTAGAGCAGCACCGACGTGTCGTCCTCGGCCATGGGCCGGGGCAGCTGCAGATCGGGCGAGACGTCGATATCGACGTCCCCCGCCTCGAGCACCCACAGGTCGATCCCCGTCGCCTCGGCGGCCCGGCGCGCGACGTCCTGCGTCTCGTGCCAGGCGATCGCCAGCGCGCACTCGGCGTCCGTGAGGAAGTACTCGAGCTCGGCCGCGGTCGACGTCGAGTTGACCGTCACGCCGATGGCGCCGATCGCCGCGACGGCATGGTGCACGACGACGAACTCCTGCGACGTCGGCGCCACGAGCAGCACGCGGTCTCCCGCCGAGATGCCGGCCCGGTCCAACCGCGCCGCCCAGGTGGCGATGAGGTCGCGCAGCCGCCCGTACGTCCACGACTCGTCAGCGACCCGCACGGCGATCGCGTCGGGGGTGTTCTCGGCGTGACTCCACAGTCGGTCAACGGTGTTCATGCATGAGCTCCTTGTGCTCCGCCTCGGAGCGTTCGATGGGTTCGGTCAGCTGACGGCGAGGTCGTGGCGCGAGCGCCAGCGACTGCCGCCCAGCGTGGGGACGGCGGCGAGCAGGGCCTTGGTGTACTCCTGCTGCGGGGACTCGAAGACCTGGTCGGCCGTGCCGGCCTCGACCATCTCGCCGTGGCGCATGACGTACACGTGGTCGGCCAGGTAGCGGATGACCGACAGGTCGTGCGAGATGTAGAGCATCGAGACGTCGAGCTCGCGCTGCAGCTGACGCAGCAGGTTGAGGATGCGCGCCTGGACCGAGACGTCCAGCGACGCGGTGACCTCGTCGAGGATCATGAGCGACGGCTCGAGCGCGAGCGCCCGGGCGATCGACACGCGCTGCAGCTGCCCGCCGGACAGCTGGTGCGGGTAGCGGCGGACGGCCGCCTTCGGCACGCCCACCTTGTCGAGCAGGTCCAGCGCCGCGTCGGCGCACTCGCGTGACGTGATGCGCTTGCCCGTGGCGACGCTGACCGCCTCCTGCACGGCCATCGCGATCTCCATGCGGGGGTTGAGCGACGCGTGCGGGTCCTGGAACACCAGCTGGGCACGGCCGCGCAGGTGGCGCAGCGCCCGGCCCTTGGGGTTCGTGACGTCCTCGCCGTCGAGCAGGATCTTGCCGTGCGTCACCGGCGTCAGGCCGATGGCGGCGCGGGCGATCGAGGACTTCCCCGAGCCGGACTCGCCCACGAGGCCCACGGTCGAGCCGGTCGGCACGGTGAGGTCGATGCCCTTGACGGCCGTGAACGGCGGCGGTCCGGGGTACGTCACCTCGACGTTCTGGATCTCAAGCATGGTTCATCTCCCGTTCGACGTCGAACTGCCCGTCCTCGATGGTCACGAGATCCTCGCTGCGGTCCGTGTTGAGATCGGGGACCGCGCGGATCAGGCCCTGTGTGTAGGGGTGATCGGGGCCCGAGAGCAGCTTCGCCGTGGTGAGGTCCTCGACGATCTCGCCGCGGAACATCACGATGATCCGGTCGCACACCTCGGACAGCAGCGAGATGTTGTGCGAGATCAGCAGCACGGCGCTGCCCTTGCGGTCGTTCAGGTCGCACAGCAGCTGCATGACCTGCGCCTGCACCGTCACGTCCAGTGCCGTGGTGGGCTCGTCGGCCAGGATCAGACTCGGCTCGCCCATGAGGCCCATCGCGATCATCGTGCGCTGGCGCATGCCGCCGGACAGCTCGTGCGGGTACTGCTTGAGTCGCTTGGCCGGCTCGGTGATGTGCACGTCCTCGAGGCTGCGGATCGCCAGGGCCCGCGCCTCCTTCTTGGACAGGCCCCGGTGCTCGCGCACCGTCTCGATCATCTGGGCGCCGATCTTGCGCGCCGGGTTGAGCGAGGACATGGGGTCCTGGAACACCATCGCGAGGTTGGTGCCCAGCACGGTCCGCAGCTCGCGGTCCGACCCGTTCAGCAGGTCGTGACCGTCGAAGTCGACCCGGTCGGCGGTCATCGTCAGGCCCTGGGGCAGCAGCCGCGACACCGCGAGCGACGTCAGGGTCTTGCCGCTGCCGGACTCGCCGACGATGCCGACGATCTCGCCGCGGTCGAGGTGGAACGAGACGTCCCGCACCAGCGGCGGCGCCTCGTCGCCGTTCTCGATGCTGATCGAGAGGTTGCGCACGTCCAGCAGGCGGTCGTCGTTCACGGGAGCGTCGTTCATGGGCGTCCCTTCCTGAGTTCGGTCTCCATGGCGGGGTCGATCGTGATCTCGGGCGTCTCGGCCAGCGCCTTGGCGCGGTTGCGCCGGAACCGCGAGCGGAACAGGCTCGGCCGCTCGTTCCACAGCACCGGGTTGACGGCGCGGGCGAGGGCGTCACCGAAGAGGTTGACCGCCAGGCCGGTGATGAGGATCAACGACGCCGGCACGAGGGCGGCGTACGGGTTGAGGTAGAAGTTCTTGACCCCGTCGGTGAGCATCTGGCCCCAGTCGAACTGCGGGGACTGGATACCCAGGCCCAGGAAGCTCAGCGAGGACATCGCCATGATCCCCTCGGCGACGGTCGTGAACGTCACGATGACGAGGCTGTCGGCCACGTTGCGGCCGACGTACCGGCGTCCGATGCCCGACTTGTTGACGCCGACGACCCGTGCTGCGGACATGTAGTCGCGCACCATCACCGAGTCGACCAGGCTGTACGTGAAGCGGGCGAAGTGCGGCGTGAACGCCACACCGATCGCGAGCACGGCGCCCTTCGCGCCGACGCCCACGATGGCCACCACGACGACGGCCAGCAGGATGTCGCCGAAGCCCATCATCGTGTCGATGACGGTGGCGCCGACCTTGCGGACGCGCGGACTGCCGGCGGCGATGAGGCCGCCGATCAGGCCACCGACGATCATCGCGAAGAAGACCGCGGCGGAGGCGTAGAGGATGGACAGCCGGGTCGCGGCCAGGGTGCGGGTGAAGATGTCGCGACCCAGGGCGTCGGTGCCCCAGCGGTGGTCCGCGGACGGCCCTTCGCTCGAGCGCGCCATGTTGCTGACGACGGCCTGGTCGCCGAACCCGTTCGGGCCCATGATGACCAGCACGGTCAGGCCCAGCAGGATCAGGCCCGAGATGATGCCGGTCGGGCTGGACAGGAACGCGCGGACCATCTGGCGCGTGGTGCCGTGGCGGTTCGTGCTCATCGGCCGGCCTCCATGGTGCGGGGATCGACGATCCCGAGGATGACGTCGACCAGGGCGTTGACCAGGACCACGGAGAGCCCGAGGAGCAGGACGATGCCCTGGACGACCGGGTAGTCGCCGACCAGGACGCTGTGGACCAGCGTCGTGCCGAGCCCGAGGCGGGCGAAGACCTGTTCGACGATGACCGCGCCGCCGATCAGGCTGGCGAAGGTGACGCCGCCCATGGCGAGCATGGTCGTGATCGAGTTGGGGAAGACGTGGGAGAGGTAGAGCTTGCGCGTCGGCAGTCGCTTGCTGCGTGCCGTGCGGACGTACGGGGACTCGAGGACCTCCAGGGTCCGCACCCGCACGAGGCGGGCGATCGACGCGGCCGGACGGACCGCGATGGCCACGGCCGGCAGGATCGCGGCCTCGATCGATCCTGATCCCGCGACCGGCAGAAGCTGCCACGTCACGGCGAACAGGAAGGCCAGGAAGGTCGCGATGAGGTACTGCGGGATCGAGGCCATCGCGCCGGTCGATCCACTGAAGATGATCTCGAACCAGCGGTGACCGTTGCGGGTCAGGACCGCGCCGATGATGCCCAGGGGCAGGCCCACGAGCAGGATCAGCGCCATGCCGATGACCGCGAGCTGCGCGGTGGGTCCGATCTTCTGAGCGATCTCCGACGTCACCGGCTGGTTGGTGGCGAAGGACGTGCCCATGTCGCCACGGAACAGACCACCGACGTAGTCGAGGAACTGGCGGTACATCGGCTGGTCGAGACCGAGCCGCTCGCGGGCGACCTCGACCGCCTGCTCGTCCGCGTCCATGCCGGCCACGAGGCGCGCGGGGTCACCCGGGGCCAAGTGCATCATGAGGAACGTGAGGGTGGTGATCGCCACCAGCACGAAGGCGAGCCGGACGAGCCGGGACACCAGGAACCGACGCCACTTCATGTCACTTCGTCTCCATCAGCATTGATCGTTCTTTTCCTGGGATCGGCGGGATGGGAGGCCACGCTGGGCGTGGCCGGGCGTGCGGGCGGTCCAGGGACCGCCCGCACACACCGGTGGCGCTCAGGCGCGGGACAGCTCGGCTTCCATGCGGCGCAGCTCGACACGCGCGATGGTGCGCTTGTGCACCTCGTCCGGGCCGTCCGCGATCCGCAGGGTGCGCTGGTGCGCGTAGAAGCTGGCCAGCGGGAAGTCGTCGGTGACGCCGCCGCCGCCGTGGACCTGGATGGCCCGGTCGATGATCTTCAGCGCGATCTCGGGCGCCGCGACCTTGATGGCCGCGATCTCGGTACGAGCCTTCTGGTTGCCCACGGTGTCCATCAGGTACGCCGTCTTGAACACCAGCAGGCGGATCATCTCGATCTCGATGCGCGCCTCGGCGATCCAGTCCTGGATGTTCGAGCGCATCGCCACGGGCTGACCGAACGTCGTGCGGCTCTGCGCGCGGCTGATCATCAGGTCGAGCGCGCGCTCGGCCATGCCGATCGAGCGCATGCAGTGGTGGATGCGGCCCGGGCCGAGGCGGGCCTGGCTGATCATGAAGCCGTCGCCCTCGCCGGCCAGCAGCGCGGTCTTGGGGACGCGGACGTCCTCGAACAGGATCTCGGCGTGGCCCTCGCGGTCCATGTAGCCGAACACCGGCAGGCCACGGACGATCGTGACGCCCGGGGCGTCGATCGGGACGACCATCATCGACTGCTGACGGTGGGTCTCGGCCTCGAGGTTGGTCTTGCCCATGACGATGAGGACCTTGCAGTTCGCGTGCAGCGCGTTCGACGCGAACCACTTGCGCCCGTTGAGGACGTACTCGTCGCCGTCGGCCACCATGCGCAGCTCGACGTTGGTCGCGTCCGAGCTGGCCACGGCCGGCTCGGTCATGCAGAACGCCGAGGCGATCTCACCGGCGAGCAGCGGCTTGAGGTACTTCTCCTTGTGCTCCTCGGTGCCGAACAGCTGCAGCACCTCCATGTTGCCGGTGTCCGGGGCGTTGCAGTTCATGGCCTCGGGGGCGATGTAGGGGCTGCGACCCATGATCTCGGCGAGCGGCGCGTAGTCGAGGTTGCTCAGACCCGGCGAGCCCCAGGCCTCGTCCTTGTGGGGGTGGAACAGGTTCCACAGGCCGCGCTTGCGCGCCTCGGCCTTGAGCTCCTCGAGGATCGGCGGGTGGAAGTTCGGATCGCCGGCCTCGGCCATCTGCCGGTGGTAGACGGCCTCCGCCGGGTAGATGTGCTCGTCCATGAAGGCGAGCAGCTTCTCCTGGTACTCCTTGGCAGTGTCCGAGAGTTCGAATTGCATGTCAGCTCCTTGGCTGTTCGGTGGGTCGCGTTCGAGCGCGATGATCAGGCGAGTGAGGCTTGGTAACGGCGCATCCCCGCGAGCCAGCGGTCGATGTCGCCGGTCTTGCGGGAGGCGAAGACCTTCACCTCGGGGTGGGGCAGGATGAGGAACTCCTCGGCCGCCATGGCCCGGAGCACGATCGCGGCGACCTCGTCGGCCTCGAGCACGCCGCCGGCGTCGGTGACGGCCTTCGCGGCGCGGCGCTGCGTCTCGTTGGTGACGGGTCCGCCGCCGGTGAGCATGTCGGTGTTGACGCCCATGGGGCACAGGCAGCTGACGGCCACGCCCTGGTCGCCGTACGTGATCGAGAGCCATTCGGCGAACGCGACGGCACCGTGCTTGGAGACCGAGTAGGTCGCCGAGCCGATCTGCGTCAGCAGGCCGGCTGCCGAGGCGGTCGAGACGAAGTAACCCTGTCCCCGCTCGATCCAGCCGGGCACGAGCAGGCGGGCCGCGCGCACGTGCGCCATGACGTTGACCTGGTGCGCGAGGTCCCACTCCTCCTCGGAGGCGTCCAGGGACACTCCCCCGCCGACCCCGGCGTTCGCGAAGTAGACGTCGACCGGACCGAAGGACTCCTCGGCGGCGGCGATCAGCTTCTCGATCTGCTCGGTGCGGGACACGTCGCCGGCGACCGCGACAGCGGATCCGGGGGTCTGCGCGTTGAGGCGGGCCGCCACGGAGTCGACACCGTCGGCCTTGAGGTCCGCCAGGACGACCCGGGCGCCGGCCGTGACCAGCGCCTCGGCCAGAGCGGCTCCGATGCCGCCACCGGCTCCGGTGACGACGGCGACCTTGCCGGTGATGTCCATGCTGCTCCTTGTGTCGGAAGGGGTCGGGGTGACGTGGTTCACACTCTAACCTGAAGTCGGGCTCAAGTTCAAGATTAGTTTTCGGCGCGGAGATCGTCGACCGGGAGGGAGAGCAGATCCGCGAGGTGCCCGATGGTCCGTTCGGCACTGCGGTGCACGACGCCGCCCAGCCCCAGCGCGTGTGCGGCGCGCACGTTGATCGCCAGGTCGTCGACCATGAGCGCCTCGGCGGGTGAGACGTCCAGCCGCTCGCAGGCGATGCGGTACAGCGCCCGCGACGGCTTGCGGACCCCCTCGCGACCCGAGATGACCTGCACGTCGAACAGCTCGTCGAGGTCGTGCCCCGTGTAGCAGTCCCGGCCGAGGGAGTTCGAGACGAGGGCGACCGCGACGCCGTGCTCACGCAGGCGCTCGACGGCGGTGCGCATCGCGACGTCACGTTCGAGGCCACGCTGCATCGCGGCGATGAGGCCGTCCGGCTCGATCTCGACACCACGGGCCGCCAGCGCACGCGCCACGGCCGCCTCGAACTCCTCGTCCTCGATGCGGCCGCACTCGTGCTCGACGAGCGCCGCGCTCGCGGCCTCGTCCTGCGCCACGACCTGCAGCAGCAGGTCGGGGTCGCCACTGATCTCGAGGCTGCACCGGGCGAACGACTCGAACACGCTGGTCGTCAGCACTCCCCCGAAGTCGAACAGCACGGCGCGCGGCGGCGCCTCGGAGGCGAAGACGTCGTCCTGCTCGGCCCGCGCCGTCGCCGAGGTCATCGCGCGCGGACCGCGGCGCGGGCGATCTCGAGCAGGGCGTCCTTGTCGATGGCGCGCTTCTGGATCTTGCCCGTGGCGCCCTTGGGCAGGGTGTCGACGAAGGAGTAGACGCGCGGCACCTTGTAGGCCGAGAGCCTCTCTTTGGCCCAGGCGCGCAGCTCCTCGCCCGTCGTCTCGTGACCCGGCGCGAGAGCGATGACCGCGGCGATCTCCTCGCCGTAGTGGTCGTCGGGGATGCCCACCACGGCCACCTCGACGATGGCCGGGTGCTCGTAGAGCACCTCCTCGACCTCGCGGGGGTACACGTTGTAGCCACCGCGGATCACCAGGTCCTTCACCCGGTCGACGATCGTCAGGTAGCCGTCGGCGTCGAGCGATCCGAGATCGCCGGACTTCAGCCACCCGTCGACGAGCTCGCTCGCGGTCGCCTCGGGCCGGTTCCAGTACCCCTTCATGACGGTCGGCCCCTTGATGAAGACCTCGCCCACCTCACCGGGCGGCAACACCGCGCCGGTGGAGTCCCGGACCTCGATGACGGTCCCGGGCAGCGCGGGACCGGTCGTGCCGGTGCGCTGCTCGCGACGTAGGTCGTTGAAGGTGGCGGCACCGGTCGTCTCGGTCAGGCCGTAGCCCTCGAGGATCGTGCAGCCGAAGCGCTCGCCGAAGGCCCGGATGACCTCGACGGGCAGCGAAGCGCCGCCGGACGTGGCCATCCGCAGCGAGGCGAAGTCCTCGGGGGTGAAGTCACCCTGCGCGTGCAGCATCGCGTTCCACATGGTCGGCACACCCGAGAGCGTCGTGAGCCGATCCGCACGGACCATCTCCAGCATCTTCACCGGATCGAACGGACTCAGCAGGGAGAAGGACGCCCCCACCGCGAGCGCCGTGTTCATGCACACCGCCTGCCCGAAGACGTGGAACAGCGGCAGCGCGGTACCGAACCGGTCGTCGTCACTGAGCTCCAGGACGGGCATGAAGGAGTCCACGGTCTCGACGAGGTTGCCGGCCGTCAGCTCGGCACCCTTGGGCCGACCGGTCGTGCCGGACGTGTAGAGGATGATCGCGGTGTCGTCGGGCTCGTGCTCGTGGGCCTGCATCAGGGGCTCGGCCTCGATGGTCACGCCCGGGTCGAGCTGCCAGAACGGGATCCCGCGCCGCTCGGCCGCCGTGCGCGCAGCTTCGGCGCACTCGTGCCAGGCGATGACCAGCGACGCGTCGCAGTCGTCGAGGACGTAGTCGATCTCGGGAACCGTCGACATGACGTTCATCGTCGTGACGGTCACCCCTGCCGCGTGCAGGCCGTAGTAGACCTCGGGGAACTCGGGGATCGTCGGCGCGATGAACAGCACCCGATCGAGAGGTTGCAGGCCGGCGGCACGGACGGCGCCGGCGACCCGCCGGTTCGTCTCGCGCAACTGCTCGAACGTGATCGTGCGGGGCGACCGGACGGCCACCCGGCCCGGCTCGGAGTCGGCGTGGGCCCAGACGCGGGAAACGATGTTGACCATGTCGTCCTTCGATCGCAACTGACGTGACGACACGTGTCGTGCGTCACAAGGTGAACTTGGTTTCAGTTTTAGCACCTAAACGCGGCCACGTCACCCCGGGCACCCCCGACGAGGTGGGCGAGGGATATGAAACTCGATTCAACTGTGGTTAGAGTGACCGCCATGACCACCGCCACCGCGCCCACGATCGACGACGTCTCCGGCCTGGGGACCGCCCTGTCCCTGGTCGCGCCGCCCGAGTTCGAGGACGGCAACGGACACGTCAACGTCGGCCACTACTACCGGCTGCACATGGAGGCCGCCGACGCGGCCTTCACCGAGCTGGGGTTCGACGACGCCTACCGCGCTCGCACCGGACACAGCGTCTTCAGCGTGGAGCACCACATCCGCTTCCTCGACGAGTCCCTGGTCGGCGACGAGCTGTCGGTCCACCTGCGCATCCTCGGCGTCGCACCCAAGGCGATCCACGGGCTGACGATCGTGGTCAACCGCTCGCGCGGGACGATCGCCAACACCTTGGAGTTCCTCGAGCTCCACGTCGACCTCACCTCGCGGCGGACGACACCGATGCCCGAGCACCTGACAGAGGTGCTGCGGGACCGACTCCGTGAGCACGAGGCACTGCCGTGGTCGCTGCCCCTGGCCGCACCCCTGGGCGTCCGCTGAGGCGACCACTCACCCGGGCACGTCTCCGGGTCCGGAGGTCACGTCGAGGTGACCCGCCGCGGAGTCCCCGTCACGGCCGCCGCGGCGCAGGGCCCCGTCCGCATCGGACGGGGTGACTCCTTCGACGCGTGACGCGACTCAGCGGGAGCGGACGACCTTGCTCGTCGCTGCCGAGCGCACCGTGGCACTGCCGGAGTAGACGACGCGGATGCGGTGCTTGCCCTTCTTCAGCTTCGGCAGGGTGATCCGCAGGCTGCCGCCGTGCTTGGCCTGCAGCTTCCGTGTCGCGAGCCGCTTGCGGCCGTCGTACACCCGCACCGTGCCGGTGGGACGCACGCCGCGCGCCGCGATCCGCACGGTCACCGGCACGCGCTTCGTGCGCTTGACCTTCGACGGCACCGACATCCGTACCGTCGCCTTCACCTTGGCCACCGGCTGGGGCGTCGGCTTCGGGGTCGGGGTCGGCGCGACCGGCACGTCCACCGACGCCGCCCGCGAGGCACCGGCGAAGGGCCCCGAGGCCACCGTGTCCCGCACGGTCAACGTCCGACCCAGGTCCGCGGCGACGACCCGATAGGTCGCCCCCGTGCCGACCTTCGTCGCTCCTCGCCACCAGGTGATGGTCGAGCCGGCGCCGCCGTTCGTCAGACCGCGCGACTGGCCCTGCAGGACCACGCCGAGTGCCGGCGTCCCGGTGATCTTCGGCGCGCCGAGGGGCGCCGTCACCCGGGACAGGTCCAGGATGCCCGCGCCGCAGGCCGTCCGTCCCGTGGTGGTGCAGTCGAGCTCGTCGGTCGTGAGCGACGCGGTCCCGCCGCCGATCGTGCGTTGCCCGTAGGGCACGGTCGAGAACGGCTGAACCGCCGACTTCAGGCCCGGCTCGACGGCGGCAGGGCCGGTGATGCCCAGGGAGTACAGCAGTGCCGCACCCGCAGCCACGGCCGGAGCGGCCATGCTCGTGCCCTGGTAGAAGCCGTAGCCCGCCGCCGCCGGTCGCGTCGCACCCAGGTTGATGGTGGACAAGATGCCGCGCTCGGCCGACGTGGTGGGCACCTGCATGTCACCGCCGGGTGCGGCGATGTCCGCCCCCTCCCCCGCGGTCGAGTACCAGGAGCGGTGTCCGGTGTCGCTCGAGGCGGTGACGCTCACGTACCCGGCGCAGGACGCGGGCACGCTCAGGTTGAGCGGCGCGATCGCCTGGCCGGACGCGTTGCCCGCAGCGGCCACGAGCGTCACGCCGCGCGCCCGAGCCACGGTGGCGACGTCGCTGTAGAGCTCACAGTCCTGGGCGGCCTCGGCCGCCGAGTCGTACACGCCGCCGAGCGACAGGTTGACGACCTTCGCCGGCGTCGGGTTCAGGGGCACCCCGTACTCGCGCAGGTCCTCGCCGGACGCCCACAGGATCCCGAACACGATGTCCAGGTCCCAGCCGCCGCAGTGGCCCATGACGCGGACGGGCTGCACCTTCACGCCCGGCGCCACGCCGGCCACGCCGATACCGTTCCCGGCCTTCGCGGCGACCGTGCCTGCCACGTGCGTGCCGTGCCAGGAGCTGTCGGCCGTGTAGTCGGCCGGGTCGTCGATCGGGCCGAAGCACTTCGTCACCAGGCCCTCGTCGAGCCAGTCGCCCGGATCGGCCGGATCGGCGTCCCATCCGTTCCCGTCGCCGGCATTGATGTACGTGCGGTCGTAGTGGCAGGCGTCGCCGACCGGCGTGCACTCGTCGTCGACGAAGTCGTAGCCCGCGACGGTCTGGCCGACCAGGTCAGGATGCGCGGCGAGGCCGGTGTCGACGACCGCCACGACCACGGAGGGGTCGCCCTTCGTGGAGCGCCACAACGCCGGTGCCTTCGTGCTGAAGCCGCCGTTCGTCGGCAGGCCGTCGATGGTGTCGCGGGTGTCCCACAGGTTCCCCTGGATGAGGAAGTGCGGGTCGTCGACCGAGACCGGCGGCACGCTGGAGGTCGATCGCAGCCGGTCCGCGATGACCCATTCGACATCGGCACGTGCGTCGATCTCGGCGATCGCCGCATCGAGCTCGCCGACGGGCACCGGGTCCTGGAGCCGCAGGACGGACAGCCCGGCCGGCGCGCTGCTGGTCGACGCCACATCGTTGCCGTCGGGCAGCTCGGTGCGCGCGCTCCGGGCGATCGACGCACGTCGGGCGGGCGTGTCCGTGCGCGCCTTCACGATGAGGCCGCGGGCCAGGGCCGGCGCCTTCGCGCCCGCGGGATCGGTCGTGACCGACACAGCGGTGCCCGGCGGCGGACCCGACGGCGCCGCCGAGGCGCCGACGTCGACCATCACGGTGGCCGCGACAAGGACCGGAAGGACCAACAAGGGCAGGCTGCGGCGCACGGCGGTGTCCTGACGGGAGGGGACGTCTCGACGAACGAGGTGAACCTCAGCAGGTTACCGGTGCCACGGGTGTCACGTCCCCCCTTTGGCGCAGGAGATCAGCGGACGCGGACGACCTTGCTCCGCTTGGCCGCACTCACCTTGCCGCTGCCGGAGTAGACGACCCGGATGCGGTGCTTGCCCTTCCTCGTGATCTTGGGCAGCTTGATGACGACCTTGCCCTTGTTCTTGGCCTTCAGCTTCTTGACGGCGATGCGCTTCTTGCCGTCGTAGACCTTGATCGTGCCGGTCGGGCGCACGTAGGGCGCCTTGACCTTGACCGTCATCTTGGCGCGCGTGGACTTCTTGAGCTTCGACGGCAGGCCGAAGGCCAGACGAGGCTTGACCTTCACCGCGACCGAGCTCTGGTGGAAGATCCCCGGCGAGCCGTTCGTGGCGGTCGCCCGCACCGTGACGACCTTGCCGATGTCGGCCTTCGTCACCCGGTACGCGGGGCCCGTGGCGACGGCGCGGCCGGCACGGAGCCAGGTGAGCTTGACGGTGGCGCCGTTGCGCCACGCCCCCGGCGTCGCCCGCAGCGTGCCACCGGGCCGCGGCGTTCCGGTCAATCGGGGCGCACTCGTCGGAGCCTTGGCGGTCAGGACCTTGTGGGCACTGACGACACCCGCGCCACACTGGGCCACGGAGCACCCGGCCGCCCGTCGTGCAGTGGCCTTGAGTACGCGCTCGACCACGTCGGGGTGCGTGATCCCCGCCGAGTACGCGAGAGCCGCAGTGGCCGCAACAGCCGGCGCGGCCATGCTCGTGCCGTCCCACGAGGCGTAGGTGTTCGTCGCCGGCGCCTTCGCGCCGGTGTTGAACGTCGAGACGATCCCGACGCCGGGGGCCGCCACGTCGATGCCGGGGCCGTAGTTCGAGAAGCTCGCGCGCAACCCCTTTTGGTCCGTGGCGGCCACGGCGATGTAGCCGGGGCACGACGAGGGCACGTTCTGGGCGTGGTTCCGCCCGTTGTTGCCCGCCGCGGCGACGATCGTGGACCCACGCTTGCGCGCGACAGAGGCGATCTGACCGTAGAACTTGCACAGCTCCCGCACGTCCGCGGGCCGAGGCACCCACCCAGCCAGCGAGAGGTTGATGACCTTGGCGGGCGTCCGGTTGACCGGGACGGCGCCGTGACGACGGCCGTCGTAGCCGGTGACGTTCACGCCCGAGGCCCACAGGACCCCCATCGCGATGTCCCAGTCGGTGCCGCCACAGCGCCCCAGGACGCGGACCGGCTGCACCTTCACCGTGGGCGCGACGCCCACGACGCCCACGCCGTTGTTGCGCTTCGCCGCGATCGTGCCGGCGACATGGGTGCCGTGCCACGTGCTGCGGCCCTGGGCCATCCCCGCGCACTGGCCGGCGTAGTCGCGCCAGTCACCGGGGTCCGCGGGGTTGGCGTCCCAGCTGTTGCCGTCGTTGGCACTGGTGAACGAGTTGCGGTACCGGATCCGCGAGCAGGCGAGGTTGGCGCAGTCGTACTCGTCGTCGACGAAGTCGCGACCCGCGACCGACTGCCCCACCAGATCGGGATGGTTGGCGACCAGGCCCGTGTCGACGACCGCGACCCGCACGTTCGGGCTGCCGGTGGTGATGTCCCAGGCCTTGTCGGCCTCGACGCCCCAGGCGCCGTTGAGGTTCCAGAGCCGGCCGTTGGTGAAGTACGGGTCGTTCGCGGTCGCCGAGGGCAGGCGGACGCCGTTGGGGACGACCCACTCGACCTGCGGGTCGGACTCCAGCACCTCGATCGCGGCGTCGAGATCCTCGGACTCGACCTCCTCGGACAGCTCCAGCAGGCCGAGGTCGGCCGGGCCGGAGGTCGTCTCGGCCACGCCGATGTCGCTGGGCAGCTCGGCGGCGACGTCGTCGACCAGGTCGGCCACGGCACCGTCCGCGTCATCGGCGAGCTTGACGATCAGGCCGCGGGCGGGCTGGGACAACGGCGCGGTGTTCAGCGGGTCCGCAGCATCGGCCGCGACTGCTGGCAGCGAGCCCGCCGCCAGGGCGCAGGTCAGCGCCGCAGGCACGAGCAGGGTGAGTGGACGGCGCAGCCACGGCGTCATGATGGACCTTCCCCCGACAATGTCTCGCCGACCCGCTCCACGAGTGGCTCTTGATGGTAACCCGCGGGTGCGACGCGGAGGCGTCGCTGCCCGGGAACGACGAAGCGCCCACCCCAGCGGGATGGGCGCTTCGTACGAGAGGTGTTACTTGGCCTCGTCCTGCGTGGACTCGGTCGCCTCGTCGGCCGGAGCCTCGGTGACCTCAGCGGTCTCCTCGGCGGGCGTCTCGACGGTCTCGTCGGTCACGGTCTCCTCGACCGGGGCCTCCTCGACAGCCGGAGCGGCCTCGGCAGCCGGAGCGGCCTCGGCAGCCGGAGCCTTCGGCGCGGCGGCGTCGAAGTCCTTGGCCTCCACGATCTCGATGACGGCCATGGGGGCGTTGTCGCCCTTGCGCGGACCGATCTTCGTGATGCGCGTGTAGCCGCCCGGACGGGTGGCCATGGCCGGACCGATCTCCGTGAAGAGCGTGTGCAGCACGCCCTTGTCACGGATGACCTTGACGACGTGGCGGCGGTTGGCCACCGTGTCGGTCTTGGCCTTGGTGATGAGGTGCTCGGCGTACGGGCGCAGGCGCTTGGCCTTGGCCTCGGTCGTCGTGATGCGGCCGTGCTCGAACAGGCTCTGGGCCAGGTTCGCCAGGATCAGCCGCTGGTGCGAAGGGCTGCCGCCGAGGCGAGGACCCTTGGTGGGGGTGGGCATGTCGTTACTCCTGAATCAGTGGTGTCAGAGCAGTTCAGTACTGCTCGTCCTCGGCGAATCCGGCGTCCTCGTCGAACGTGTCGATGACGGCGGACGGATCGAAGCCCTGCGGGCTGTCCTTGAGCGACAGACCGAGCTCGGCGAGCTTGGCCTTGACCTCGTCGATCGACTTCGACCCGAAGTTGCGGATGTCCAACAGGTCCTGCTCGCTGCGCGTGATGAGCTCACCCACGGTGTGGATGCCCTCGCGCTTGAGGCAGTTGTAGGAACGGACGGTGAAGTCCAGGTCCTCGATCGCCAACGCGAGGTCGGCGGCCAGCTGCTCGTCCACCGGCGACGGGCCGATGTCGATGCCCTCGGCCTCGACGTTGAGCTCACGGGCCAGGCCGAAGAGCTCGACCAGCGTCGAACCGGCCGACGCGATCGCGTCGCGCGGCAGGATCGAGGACTTGGTCTCGACGTCGATGATCAGCTTGTCGAAGTCGGTGCGCTGCTCGACACGGGTGGCCTCGACCTTGTAGGTGACCTTCAGGACCGGGCTGTAGATCGAGTCGACCGGCATGCGGCCGATCTCTTCGTCGCCCGTCTTGTTCTGGACGGCCGAGACGTAGCCGCGGCCACGCTCGACGACCAGCTCGATCTCGAGACGACCCTTGTCGTTGAGCGTCGCGACGTGCAGGTCCGGGTTGTGGACCTCCACGCCGGCCGGCGGCGTGATCGCCGCGGCGGTGACGTCACCGGCGGTGTCGGCCCGCAGGTACATGACCACGGGCTCGTCGATCGTCGACGACACGACGAGGTTCTTGAGGTTGAGGATGATCTCGGTGACGTCCTCGGTGACGCCCTCGATGGTCGAGAACTCGTGGAGGACACCGTCGATCTTGATCGAGGTGACGGCCGCACCCGGGATCGACGACAGCAGCGTACGACGCAGCGAGTTGCCGAGGGTGTAACCGAATCCGGGCTCGAGGGGCTCGATGACGAACCGCGAACGGAACTCGTCGACGACCTCTTCGGACAGAACGGGGCGCTGTGCGATCAGCATGATGCATCTTCCTTTCCGGTCCCACCGCTATATGAGGGCCGGGTTGGTGGAGGTTGGTGAAGGATCAGATCTTCGAGTAGAACTCGACGATGAGCTGTTCCTGGATCGGAACCACGATCTGCTCGCGCACGGGCTTGTTGTGCACGAGGATGCGGCCACGATCGGGCGACACGTCGAGCCAGCCGGGCACCGTGTCGGCGTCGTGGGTCTCACGAGCGACGATGAACGGCGTCGTGTCCAGGCTCTTGGTCTTGACGTCGATGATGTCGTGCTTGCTGACCTGGAACGACGGGATGTTCGTCTTCACGCCGTTGACCAGGAAGTGACCGTGGGTCACCAGCTGGCGGGCGTGACGACGCGTGCGGGCCAGGCCGGCACGGTAGACGACGTTGTCGAGGCGGCTCTCGAGCAGGATCAACAGGTTGTCACCGGTCTTGCCGGGACGACGCGAGGCGAGCTCGTAGT
The DNA here is from genome assembly GCF_014334735.1 of Aeromicrobium senzhongii. Classification (NCBI taxonomy): domain Bacteria; kingdom Bacillati; phylum Actinomycetota; class Actinomycetes; order Propionibacteriales; family Nocardioidaceae; genus Aeromicrobium; species Aeromicrobium senzhongii. Next base: position 489,780 of record NZ_CP060587.1, on the reverse strand, counting down.
ACTTGCGGAACTGCTTCTCGAGGACGCCGTAGGTGTAACGCGCCTTCTGCTTCTCCTGCAGCTGGGTGCGGTACTCCGACTCCTTGACGCGGGTGCGGCCATGCTGGCCGGGCGCGTACGGACGGCGCTCGAAGGCCTTGTCCCCACCAACGAGGTCGACGCCGTAACGGCGCGACTTCTTGGTGAGAGGTCCGGTGTAACGGGCCATGGGTGATTACTCCTTGAAGAAAGTCGACGCGTCAGAGACGACGGTGCTTGGGCGGACGGCAGCCGTTGTGGGGGCTGGGGGTCACATCAGAGATGGTGCCGACCTCGAGGCCGACGCCGCTGAGCGACCGGATCGCCGTCTCTCGTCCCGAGCCGGGGCCCTTGACGAAGACGTCGACCTTCTTCATGCCGTGGTCCATCGCCTGACGTCCGGCGGCCTCGGCGGCCATGCCGGCGGCGTACGGAGTCGACTTGCGCGAGCCCTTGAAGCCGACGGTTCCGCCGGAGGCCCACGCGATCACCGCACCGCTGGGGTCGGTGATCGTCACGTGCGTGTTGTTGAACGTGCTCTTGATGTGGGCTTCGCCCTGAACGACGTTCTTCTTCTCCTTGCGGCGCACCTTCTTGGCGCCGGAGTTCTTCGGGGGCATCGGCTACCTCACTTCTTCTTTCCGGCGACGGTGCGCTTGGGGCCCTTGCGGGTGCGCGCGTTGGTCTTGGTGCGCTGGCCGCGAACGGGCAGGTGCGCACGGTGACGGCGGCCCTGGTACGAGCCGATCTCCATCTTGCGGCGGATGTCCGCGGTGACCTCGCGGCGCAGGTCACCCTCGACCTGGAAGTTCGCCTCGATGTAGTCACGGAGCGCGACGAGCTGGTCGTCGGTCAACTCGTGAACACGGGTGTTGGGGTCGATGCCGGTGGCGGCGAGGGCCTCGACCGCACGAGTGCGGCCGATCCCGAAAATGTACGTGAGTCCGATCACCACGCGCTTTTCGCGCGGCAGATCCACTCCGAGGAGGCGTGCCATGTGCTGGCAGTTCCTTTCGGTTCGGCAGAGGTGTCGTCACCTGGGGCATCCCGATCGCCTCGATCGGGCTCCGGCCTCTGCGCCGGAGGTGACACCCGGACTCCGTCGTGGACGGGGCCCGGATGAGCCATCAGATGTTCAGGGTGCTGCGTTGAAGAAGAGGGTTTTCTGATTCAGCCCTGGCGCTGCTTGTGGCGCGGGTTCTCACAGATCACCATGACGCGGCCGTGGCGACGGATCACCTTGCACTTGTCACAGATCTTCTTCACGCTCGGGTTGACCTTCATCGAGAAGCTCTCTCTTCGGTACGAACTGAACGTGGGGGATGTGTAGTTGTCACTTGTAGCGGTAGACGATGCGACCGCGGCTGAGGTCGTAGGGCGAGAGTTCCACCACGACACGGTCCTCGGGGAGGATCCGGATGTAGTGCTGGCGCATCTTGCCGCTGATGTGTGCCAGGACCTTGTGGCCGTTGGCCAGCTCGACCCGGAACATCGCGTTGGGCAGGGCCTCGACGACCGCGCCCTCCATCTCGATGACGCCTTCTTTTTTCGCCATACACCTCAACTTCTTCGTATCGACTGTTCGACCAGGCACGCGCACGTGTCCCCACCCGTTCCCGGGTTTGCCATTGGGCATGGGGATACGGCCCGACTAGGCCGACACACAAGTCTACGTCGAAGGGGGCCCCGGACTCAAATCGGGCCTCGGAAGCGGGTTCAGACACCCCAGGTGGTGCCGGCCTGCAGGACCGCGGCGTCGAGCGCCTGCGACCGCAGACCGGTGATCTGCTGGTACTCGGGATCGGCCACCATCTGGCTGAACGCCTCGCGCGAGGGGTAGCGGACCAGCAGCACGGCGTCCCACGGCCAGTCCTGCGGGACGACCAGCGCGGTGGACAGGTTGCCCGCGTGGACGACCTCGCCGCCGACCTTGGCCAGGAACGGACCGACCCGCTCGCTGTACTCGCGGTAGGACGCGATGCCGTCCTCGCGGAACTGCAGCAGGTTCAGCATCACGACGGGACCACCGGGGTCCTCGGCCAGGAATCGCTTGAGGTCCGCACCGGTGGGATCGACTGCCATGGGCCGACTCTAGGGCCTTCAGCCCAGCCCTGTGATGAGTGCGCGATGGAAGGCACTGCCGCGCTCGAGCGTCTCGATCGCGACCTTCTCGTTCGGGGCGTGGATCGAGTCGCGCTGCGCCCGGGTCATGTGCAGCGGGGCGAAGCGGTAGACCGAGTCGCTGATGCGGGTGAAGTGACGCGAGTCGGTGCCTCCGGTCTGCACGTACGGCACGACATGGATGTCCGGGCCCAGCACCGCGATGGCATCGCCCAGGGCCCGCCACGCGTCGTTGTCGGTCCGCGACACCGGGGGCGGATCGTCGCCGTCGACGCGCTCGACCTCGACGTCGAGACCTCGGAGCAGCCGCTCCAGGCGCGTCACCAGCTGCTGCTTCGTGTCGCCGATCGCGAGCCGCACGTTGACGTTCGCGCGCGCCTCGGTGGCCAGGACGTTGCGGGCGGGACTGCCGCTCAGCTGGGTCACCGCCATCGTGGTGCGCACGATCGCGCCGGTCTCCTTGCCCAGCCGGGCGAGCAGCTCGGCCACCGGGCGGTTGGCCCGACGTGCGCGGCGCAGCACGGCACCGGCCGGGCGCGGCACGAGGTCGGCCAGGGCGTCCAGCATCTGCAGGACGGGATCGGACAGGTGCGGGGTCGCGGGATGTCGCTCGAGCCGCACGACGGCGCGGGCGAGCCGGGCGGTGGCGCCGTGGCGGGACGGCGTGGACGCGTGCCCTCCCCCGCCGCGTGCCAGCAGGCCGACATCGACGCTGCCCTTCTCGACGATCGCGACCATCGCGGTGAGGGCCGAGACGCCGGGCAGGGCGTCGTCGACGACCGCGCCGCCCTCGTCCGAGACGAGCCACGGCCGGACGCCGGCGGACTCGAGGTGGTACACCACGTCGGACGCGCCGCGACCGAAGACCTCCTCGTCGGCGCCGAACGACAGGTACACGTCGCGGGCGGGCTCGAACCCCTCCGCCAGCAGGGACTCGACGGCCTCGGCGATGCAGACCAGCGGGCCCTTGTCGTCGAGCGCGCCGCGGCCGTGGACGAAGCCGTCCTCGAGGGCCCCGGAGAAGGGGTCGCGATCCCACTGCTCGGCCGGTGCGGGGACGACGTCGTAGTGCGCCATGAGCACCAGCGGATCGGCCGACGTGCGACCCGGCCACCGGAACAGCAGGGTGCCGCCCTCGAACTCGGTCAGCTCCAGTGACCCGTGCAGCTGCGGGTAGAGCCGCGCGAAGGTCTCGCGGAAGGCGACGAACTGCGCCTCGTCGCGCTCGTCGGGCGCAGAGACGGTGCGGCAGGCGATCAGCTCGGCCAGTCGCTCGGCTGCGGTCATCGTTCCAGCTCCTCTTCTCGTGCCACCGGATCGGCGAAGGCCAGCCGAGGGACGAACCTGAGCCCGATCGCCGCCACGAACGCCGTGGCGGAGCAGACGATCCAGACCGTGTAGTACCCCGAGAGCGAGGCGGCCGTCGCGTGCGTCGCCCCGGCGGCCAGGGCGACCCCGAAGATGCACGAGGCGAAGGAGCCGCCGATGGTCTTGGTCGTGTTCGTCAGGCCCGTGGCCACGGCCGTACGACCCTCGGGTGCGGCCGCTGCGGCGGCCGCCGGCAGGGCCGCGACGAGCGCACCCGAGCCCAGCCCGGCGACGATCATGCAGGCGGCCATCTGCAGCACCGACCCGTGCAGGGCCAGCAGGGCCGCGTACCCGACCCCGACCAGCGTGGCGGCACCGATGAGGCACGCCCGAGGACTCGACCGCTGACTGATCCGGGCGAACAGCAGGGCGCCCACGAGCATCGAGAACACGTAGCCGCCGATGATCGGGGCCACGGACGTGGAGTCCAGACCGAGGCCGTAGCCATGGACCTCCGGATCGGTCTGCGCGAAGGTCGACAACGGGATCTGCGCCCCGAGGACACTGACCCCGAACAGCAGGGCCGTGAACTGGACGGGCCACATCGCGGGCTGTCGCATGACCCGCAGATCGATGATCGGGTCCGGCGTCCGCAGCTCGTGGCGGCAGAACGGGACCAGGGCGAGCGCTCCGAGCACGATCGCCGTCCACGGCCACGGCGAGCCGGCACCCCACACCCGCACGAGCGACAGACCTCCCGTCACCAGCAGCAGGCTCGCGCTGATCCAGGCCAACCCCGGCCCGTCGAGGCTGCCGGGCTGGACCTCGTGTCCGCCCGGGACGAACCCGATGATCACCACCACCACGGCGACGGTCAGCACCGCCGGCACGGCCAGGACCATCCACAGTGCGTCGAACACCGCCGACGTGGCGCCCGCCGAGAGGGCGCCCGCGATGGCACCGGCCTGCAACGCCGCGACGATGACGCCCGTCGCGCGACGTGTCGCGGCGGCGCGCATCGGCCGGCCGATGCTGCGCCGGTAGATCAGGGCGACCTCGAGCGGCAGCCAGACCGTGAACACGCCCTGCAGGGCCCAGAAGACCAGGTACGTCTCGAAGCTCGAGGACAGGGCGATCCCCCACGTCGCCACTGCGGTCAGCCCGGCCGACCAGGCCAGGACCCGCTGGTGCCCGATCAGGTCGCCCAGCTTCGACAGCGGCGGCACGCACAGCGCCGACAACAGCAGCTGCGCCGCCTCGAACCAGTTCACGTCCGCGTCGTTGATGTCGAGGTGCCGGGCGATGTCGGTGGCCAAGGGCGTGTAGTACCCCTGCAGGAACCCGCTGACGAACTCGACGAAGACGAGGGCGCCGACGAGTCCGGCACCGACCGAGGCGGTCCGCGATCGAGTCATGCGGTCACGCTAGCGGCGCGCCGGGTCCGACGGTCGCCCTTCCCGACGCTCCTGCCCGGCCACGCTGCGCCGGTCGTGCACGAGCCGCGACAGGACGATGGACGTCTCGGTCTGGCTGACGTTGGCCGCCCCCGCCCGGATGCTCTCCAGGGCCTGCTCCAGGTCGCGGACGTCCTCCGCGACGAGGTGCAGCATCGCGTCGGCCGCTCCGGACACGGTCGCCGCGGCGTGGACCTGCGGGACCTGCAGGAAGGCCTCGCGCAGGACGGCGGGCGAGATCGTGCCCTGGCAGTGGACCTCGACGTACGCCTCGGTCGTCCAGCCGCGATGGTGCGGGTCCACGACGACCGTGAAGCCACTGATGACACCGGTCTCGACGAGGCGGTCGACGCGGCGCTTCACGGCCGGTGCCGAGAGTCCCACGCGAGAGCCCAGCGCGGCGAAGCTCGCGCGGCCGTCCTCGGTGAGTGCCTCCAGCAGGTCACGATCGATCTGGTCCAGGCTCATGCCCGAAACGTACCAAAGGTCAGGGCGCGGAATGCGCAACGAATCATCGGTCAGAGGCAGGAAAGATCGATGGTTCGATCGTCCGGCGCTCCTTAGGATCGAGGAATCGACCGAGGGAGTCCCATGGCCCAGATCCTGACGACGCCACGGGCCGTCGCGCCCCGCGCGGCGCGCACCCGGCACTACGTGATGTGCCCGCCCACGCAGTTCGACGTCGTCTACGCGATCAACCCGTGGATGGATCCCACGGTGGCCGTCGACTCCGTGGCGGCTCGGCTCCAGTGGCAGGAGCTCCACGACACCTACCTGGGGCTGGGTCACCGCGTCGACCTGCTCGACCCGGTCCCGGGCCTGCCGGACATGGTGTTCGCGGCCAACGGCGCCGTCTCGATCGGCACGCGCACCTACGGCGCGGCCTTCGCATTCCCGCAGCGCCAGGCCGAGGCGCACGCCCACGTCGACTTCCTGCGCGGCACCGGGCGCGAGGTCAGCCGGCCGGCCCACGTCAACGAGGGCGAGGGCGACTTCCTCGTCCTGGCCGACGTCGTCCTGGCCGGGACCGGGTTCCGCACCAGCCGGGACGCCCACGCGGAGGCGGCAGCCGCGCTGGGCCGTCCCGTCGTGTCCCTGGACCTGGTCGACCCGCGTTTCTACCACCTCGACGTCGCCCTGGCCGTCCTCGACGACGGTGGCGGAGAGGCACCCGCGGACATCGCGTGGTTCCCCGGCGCGTTCAGCCGACGGAGCCGGCGGACCCTACGCCGCCTCTTCCCCGGGTCCTGGGAGTGCTCCGAGGCCGACGCACTGGCCTTCGGACTGAATCTGGTCAGCGACGGCTGGAACGTGGTGCTCCCCCGCGAGGCCACCGATCTCGCGTCCGCCCTGGTCCCCCGCGGCTATCGCCCGGTGCCGGTCGCGCTGACGGAGTTCGTCAAGGGCGGCGGCAGCGTCAAGTGCTGCACCGCCGAGCTGCACCGCTGAGCGGACTCAGACCTCGTCACCGGAGTCGGCGTTGACGACTCGCCACGAACCGTCGACGTGCTCGAGGCTCCAGACGTCCTCGGGATCCTTCGGCCAGTCGACCGTCACCGTCGCACTGGTCTCGACGACCTCGGTCGTCATGGGCACCGCCCGGAGGTCGACGCCTCCGGCGGACCAGCGGCCCTCCTGCTCGTGGACGTCCCCGCACTCGACCTGCTCGGGCAGGAGCACGGTCTCCTTGACCGCGTCGCAGTCGCCGGCGTCGGCCGCCACGAGATAGTCCCGGAGCGTCGCCTCGGCAGCGGCCCCCGACGGACTCGGGGTGGTCGCCGGCCGGTCGGGGTCGTCGCCGCGATCGGCGCAACCGGCCAGCAGCACGGCGCCGAGCACGACCGGGGTCAACCACGAGATGCGCATGCGCCCAGTCTCTCCCACACCCGAGATTTGCTCCCAATTCCACCTTTCAATCGATCTGAAAGGTGGAATTCGGAGCACATCTCGCCCGCAGTGAGGTCAGGCGGGCTCGGCGCACGGGACGCCCAGCTCGGCGAGGCGGGCGGCGCCGCCGTCGAGCGCGGTGAGCACCCAGACACCCTCGGTCGTGACCGTGATGGAGTGCTCGTGGTGTGCCGCCCAGGTGCCGTCGGTGGTGACGGCGGTCCAGTCGTCCTCGAGGATCTCGGCGCGCGAGGTGCCCAGCGTGATCATCGGCTCGATGGCCAGCGCCATGCCCAGCGTGATCTTGGGACCCTTGCCGCGACGCCCGGCGTTCGGGACGTCCGGCGCCTGATGCATCTCGGAGCCGATGCCGTGCCCCGTGAAGCCCTCGGTGATGCCGTAGCGGCCTTGGCTGCGGACGTAGGACTGGATCGCGTGGGAGATGTCGCCGACGCGCCCACCGATGCGCGCGGCGGCGATGCCCCGCCACAGGGACTCCTCGGTGACGCGATTGAGCTCGGCCACCTCGGGTGCGACCTCGCCGACCGGGACGGTGATCGCGGCGTCGCCGTGCCAGCCGTCGACGACCGCGCCGAAGTCGATCGAGATGAGATCGCCTTCGGCCAGCACCCGGTCGCCCGGGATGCCGTGGACGATCTCGTCGTTGACCGAGGCGCAGATGACCCCGGTGAACCCGTGGTAGCCCAGGAAGTTCGAGGTCGCGCCCTCGGCGGCGAGACGCTCGCGCGCCAGGGCGTCGAGGTCCGCCGTCGAGACGCCCGGGGCCACGGCGGCCCGCAGCACCTCGAGGGTGCGGCCGACCACCAGACCCGCCTGGCGCATCGTGGCGAGCTGCTCGGGGGTCTTCAGCTCGATGGACTCGCCGAACACGGGGACTCCTCGGACCGGATCAGGACGGCAGAGCGTCGGCGATGCGGCGACCGACCTCTTCGGGGGTGCCCATGCCGTCGACCTCGATCAGCAGACCGCGGTCGCGGTACACCGCGAGCAGCGGCTCGGTCTCGGCACGGTAGACGTCCTGGCGGTGCCGGATGACGTCCTCGGTGTCGTCGGAGCGACCGCTGCTCTTGGCCCGCTCGAGCAGACGCGCGATCAGCTCGTCCTCGACCACGGTCAGCGCGATGACGCCGTCGAGCTTGGAGTCCAGCGCGCCGAGGATGTCGTCGAGCTTGGCGACCTGGTCCAGCGTGCGCGGGTAGCCGTCGAGCAGGAACGACTCGCGGGCGTCGTCCTGGGCGAGCCGGTCGGCGACCATCGCGTTGGTCACCTCGTCCGGCACGTACTCGCCGGCGTCCATGTACCGCTGCGCGGTCTGACCGAGCTCGGTCTGCTGCGCCACGTTGGCGCGGAAGATGTCGCCGGTCGAGATGTGAGCACCGCCGATGCGCTCGGCGAGCGCCACCGCCTGCGTGCCCTTGCCCGCCCCGGGCGGACCCATGATGAGGAGTCGCGTCACTTCAGGAACCCTTCGTAGTTGCGCTGCTGCAACTGGCTTTCAATCTGCTTCACGGTGTCCAGACCGACGCCGACGATGATCAGGATCGTCGTGCCGCCGAACGGGAAGTTCTGGTTGGCGCCCACCAGCGAGATCGCCAGCATCGGGATGAGCGCGATCAGGCCCAGGTACAGGGCACCGGGAGCCGTGATGCGCGAGAGGACGTACGCCAGGTAGTCCTGGGTGGGCTTGCCGGCGCGGATGCCCGGGATGAAGCCGCCGTACTTCTTCATGTTGTCGGCGACCTCCTCGGGGTTGAAGGTGATCGACACGTAGAAGTACGTGAAGAACACGATCAGCAGGAAGAACATCGCCATGTAGAGCGGGTGCTCGCCGGTGACGAGGTGATCCTGGATCCACGTGGAGGCCGGGGAGCCCTGGTTGAAGTTGACCCACAGGACCGGCAGGTACATCAGGCTGGAGGCGAAGATGACCGGGATGATGCCGGCCTGGTTCACCTTGAGCGGGATGTAGGTCGACGAGCCGCCGAACATCCGGCGACCGACCATGCGCTTGGCGTACTGCACCGGGATCCGGCGCTGGGCCTGCTCGATGAAGATGACCAGGGCGACGACGGCCAGGCCGACGGCGATGACGATGGCGAAGGTGGTCCAGCCCTGGCCCTGGCGGATGTTCCACATCGCACCGGGGAAGGTCGCGACGACCTGGGTGAAGATCAGGACGGACATGCCGTTGCCGACACCGCGATCGGTGATGAGCTCGCCGAACCACATGATCACGGTCGTGCCGGCGACCATCGTCAGGACGATGAGCAGATACGACGCCAGACTGTCGGGGCGGTAGAGCAGCGGCAGGTTGCAGGCGCCCTGGAACAGGTCGCCACTGCGGGCCAGCGCCACGATGCCGGCAGCCTGCAGGATCGCCAGGCCGACCGTCAGGTAGCGGGTGTACTGCGTGATCTTCGCCTGACCGGACTGGCCCTCCTTCTTGAGGGCCTCCAGCCGCGGGATCACGACGACGAGCAGCTGCAGGATGATGCTCGCGGTGATGTAGGGCATGATGCCCAGCGCGAACACGGTCAACTGCAGCAGGGCGCCGCCGGAGAAGACGTTGATGAGGGCGAACAGGCCGGCGTTCTCGCCGCCGGCGGCCTGGTCGACGCACTGACGCACGTTGGCCACGTTCACGCCCGGAGCGGGCAGCATGGAGCCGAGCCGGAAGAGCACGACGATCCCCAGCACGAAGAGGATCTTGCGACGCAGTTCAGGTGTCCTGAACGCGTTCACGAAGACTTTGAGCACGGACTTCCTCCCGCTTCACGGCTTGACGCCGTCTGACTGTAACAGTGAGCGAAACGGGCGGGCTCTCCCCATGGGGAGAACCCGCCCGACGTTCGCTTCCGACTACCGAACTACCGCGTCAGGACGCGGTGACCGAGCCGCCGGCGGCCTCGATCTTGGACTTGGCCGAGGCCGACACCTTGTCGACGGTCACCTGGACCGCGACGTCGATGTCGCCTCCGCCGAGCACCTTGACGGGCTTGCCCTTGCGGACGGCGCCCTTCTCGATGAGGGACGGCACGTCGACGGCACCGCCATCGGCGAAGAGCTCGCCGATACGGCCCACGTTGACGACCTGGTACTCGACCCGGAACGGGTTGGTGAAGCCCTTGAGCTTCGGCAGGCGCATGTGGAGCGGGACCTGGCCACCCTCGAAGCTGGCGGACACCTGGTAACGGGCCTTGGTGCCCTTGGTGCCACGACCAGCGGTCTTGCCCTTGGAGCCCTCACCACGACCCACGCGGGTCTTGGCCTTCTTGGCGCCCGGGGCCGGGCGCAGGTGATGCAGCTTGATCGCCATGATCAGTCCACCTCCTTCACGGAGAGAAGGTGCGGGATGGTGTTGACCATGCCGCGGATTTCGGGACGGTCCTCGACGACCTTGACGTCGCCGATGCGCTTGAGCCCGAGCGAACGCAGCGTGTTGCGCTGGTTCGACTCACGGCCGATCGCGGACCGGATCTGGGTCACTTCGATCTTGCCCATCAGACGGTCGCCTCCGTTTCTCCGTACTTGACCTTGCCGGCCCGGATGAGGGCCGCAGGAGCAACTTCCTCGACGGTCAGGCCGCGGCGCTGAGCCACGTCCTCGGGCGACTCCAGCAGACGCAGAGCCTCGACCGTCGCGTGGACGATGTTGATCGCGTTGGAGGAACCGAGCGACTTGCTCAGGACGTCGTGGATGCCAGCGGCCTCCAGCACGGCGCGGACCGGACCACCGGCGATGACGCCGGTACCGGGGGACGCGGGGCGCAGGAAGACGACACCGGCGGCCTTCTCACCCTGCACGGGGTGCGGGATGGTGCCCTGGATGCGCGGGACGCGGAAGAAGGACTTCTTCGCCTCCTCGACACCCTTGGCGATGGCCGTCGGGACTTCCTTGGCCTTGCCGTAGCCGATACCGACCTGGCCGTCGCCGTCACCGACGATCACCAGCGCGGTGAAGCTGAAGCGCCGGCCGCCCTTGACGACCTTGGCCACACGGTTGATCGTGACGACCTTCTCGATGTAATTGGACTTGTCGGCGTTGCGGTCGCCGCGGCCTCCGCGACGCTCGCCACCCTGTCGGCGCGTGCTCATGCGGCACTCCCCTTGTTCGTCGTGATGGTCATCAGAAATCCAGCCCGTTCTCGCGGGCGCCGTCAGCCAGCGCGGCGACGCGACCGGCGTACTTGTTGCCGGCGCGGTCGAAGACCACCGCGTCGATGCCGGCGGCCTTGGCGCGCTCGGCGAGCAGCTCGCCGACCTTCTTCGCCTTGGCCGTCTTGTCGCCGTCGAACGAGCGCAGGTCCGACTCCATGGTGGAAGCCGAGGCCAGCGTGTGGCCCTCCAGGTCGTTGACGACCTGGGCGACGATGTGCTTGCTCGAGCGGGTGACGACCAGACGAGGACGCTCGGCCGAACCCTGGATCTTCTTACGACCGCGGATCTGGCGACGCTGACGCGACGCGACCCGACCTGCGGTGTGCTTGGCGTGCTTGATCGAGATTGCCATGGCTTACTTACCAGCCTTTCCGGCCTTGCGCAGGATGCGCTCTCCCGCGTACCGAACGCCCTTGCCCTTGTACGGCTCCGGCTTGCGGATCTTGCGGATGTTGGCGGCGACCTCGCCCACGGCCTGCTTGTCGATGCCCGAGACGGTCAGCTTGGTCGGACCCTCGACGGTGAACGTGATGCCCTCGGGTGCCGTGAACGGCACCGGGTGGCTGAAGCCGAGGTTGAGCTCGATCTCCGACGGGCCCTTGGGGAGCACGCGGTAACCGACACCCACGATCTCGAGCTTCTTCTCGTAGCCCTCGGTGACACCGATGACCATGTTGTTGACCAGCGTGCGCGACAGGCCGTGAAGGGCCTTGCTGCGACGCTCGTCGTTCGGACGCTCGACCGACAGGGCGCCGTCATCGTCCTTGCGAACGGTGATCGGCTCCGCGACAGTGTGCGAGAGCTGGCCCTTGGGGCCCTTGACGGTGACGGTCTGTCCGTCGATGTTGACCTCGACGCCGGAAGGTACGGCGACGGGGAGCTTGCCGATGCGCGACATGTTCAGTCTCCTCTCGTCACCAGACGTAGGCGAGGACTTCCCCACCCACTCCGTTGTTGTTGGCCTGACGGTCGGTCTGCAGACCCTGGCTCGTGGAGATGATCGCCACGCCCAGGCCGCCGAGGACCTTCGGAAGGTTGTTGGACTTGGCGTAGACACGCAGGCCCGGCTTGCTGATGCGGCGGATGCCGGCGATCGAGCGCTCGCGGTGCGGTCCGTACTTGAGCGTGATGGTCAGCGTCTTGCCGACCTCACCCTCGGGGGCGTCGGCCACGGCGTAATCGGTGATGTAGCCCTCCTGCTTCAGGATGGCGGCGACGCCCTCCTTGAGCTTGGAGTGCGGCATCGTCACGGCATCGTGGTACGCCTGGTTGCCGTTGCGGACACGCGTCAGCATGTCCGCGATCGGATCGGTCATCGTCATAACAGTGGTGTTCCGTTTCTCGCTGCGGTTTCCGTCTCGTGCTCGCCGGCCGGGGCCTGCGGGTGGGAGGGGACCTGCTGCGGTTGGGTGGTGGTGATTACCAGGAGCTCTTGGTCACGCCGGGCAGCTCGCCGCGGTGCGCCATCTCCCGCAGGCAGATACGGCACAGGCCGAACTTGCGGTAGACGGAGCGGGGACGGCCGCAGCGCTGGCAGCGCGTGTAGCCGCGAACGCCGAACTTCGGCGTGCGAGCCTGCTTGACCTTCAGACCGGTCTTCGCCATGTCAGTTCTCCTTGTACGGGAAGCCGAGCAGCTTGAGCAGCGCGCGGCCTTCGTCGTCGTTGGTGGCCGTCGTGACGACCGTGATGTCCATGCCCCGGCTGCGATCGATCTTGTCCTGATCGATCTCGTGGAACATGACCTGCTCGGTCAGACCGAACGTGTAGTTGCCACGGCCGTCGAACTGCTTGGGCGAGAGCCCACGGAAGTCGCGGATACGGGGCAGCGCGAGCGTCAGGAGACGGTCGAGGAACTCCCACATGCGGTCGCCACGCAGCGTGACGTGCGTGCCGATCGGCATGCCCTCACGCAGCTTGAACTGGGCGATCGACTTGCGGGCCCGGGTGACCTGGGGCTTCTGGCCGGTGATGGCCGTGAGGTCCTTGATGGCACCCTCGATGAGCTTGCCGTCGCGGGCCGCCTCACCGACGCCCATGTTGACGACGATCTTGGTCAGGCCGGGGACCTGCATGACGTTGTCGTAGTCGAACTGCTCGCGCAGCGCGGCGACGATCTCCTCGCGGTACTTCGCCTTGAGGCGGGGACCGGTGGTGGTGGCCATCTCAGATCTCCTTTCCGGTCTTGCGGCTGATACGGGTCTTCTTGCCGTCGATGACGCCAGAGCCGACCTTGGTGGTGGTCTTCTCACCGTCGGCGTCGACGACGAGCATGATGTTCGAGACGTGGATCGCAGCCTCGGCGGTGATGATGCCGCCCTCGGCTCCGGCCTGTCCGGCGCGCGTGTGCTTCTGCACCCGGTTGACGCCTTCCACGATCACGCGGTCGTTCTCCAGGACGGCGATGATCTTGCCCTCGACGCCCTTGTCCTTACCAGCGATGACCTTGACCTGGTCACCCTTGCGAATTCGAGCCATCTCAGAGCACCTCCGGAGCGAGCGAGATGATGCGCATGAACTTCTTGTCGCGCAGCTCGCGGCCCACGGGGCCGAAGATGCGGGTTCCACGCGGGTCGCCGTCAGCCTTGAGGATCACGGCGGCGTTCTCGTCGAACTTGATGTACGAACCGTCGGGACGGCGGCGCTCCTTGACGGTGCGCACGATGACCGCCTTGACGACATCGCCCTTCTTGACGTTGCCTCCGGGGATCGCATCCTTGACGGTGGCGACGATCGTGTCGCCGATACCGGCGTAGCGACGACCGGAGCCACCGAGAACGCGGATGCAGAGGATCTCCTTGGCACCCGTGTTGTCGGCGACCTTGAGTCGCGACTCCTGCTGAATCATCTGTCTCTCACTTCGCCTTCTCGAGGATCTCGACGATGCGCCAACGCTTGGTGGCCGACAGCGGACGCGTCTCCGACAGGAGCACGCGGTCGCCGATGCCGGCCTCGTTGGCCTCGTCGTGAGCCTTCAGCTTGATGTTGCGGCGCAGGACCTTGCCGTACAGAGGGTGCTTGAAGCGCTCCTCGATGCTGACGACGACGGTCTTGTCCATCTTGTCGCTGACGACCAGACCCTCGCGGATCTTACGTGCGGCGCGCTCGTTGCTCACTTCGTTGTCCTTCGTGCTCATGCCTTCGCCCCCTCATTCGGCAGCGGCTCGATGATGCCGAGCTCGCGCTCACGGATGACCGTGTAGATGCGCGCGATGTCCTTGCGCACCGTGCGCAGACGCGCGGTGTTGTCGAGCTGACCGGTGGCGTTCTGGAAGCGCAGGTTGAACAGCTCCTCCTTGGCCTCCTTCAGCTTCGCGGCCAGGTCATCGGCGGTGAGGTCGCGGAGTTCTGCGGCGTTGCTTGCCATCACAGGTCTCCTGTCTCGCGGGTGATGAAGCGGGCCTTCATCGGCAGTTTGTGAATCGCGCGGCGCATCGCCTCACGGGCGACCTCCTCGGTGACGCCCGAGAGCTCGAACATCACGCGACCGGGCTTGACGTTGGCGACCCACCACTCGGGCGAGCCCTTACCGGAACCCATGCGGGTCTCGGCGGGCTTCTTGGTCAGCGGGCGGTCCGGGTAGATGTTGATCCAGACCTTGCCGCCACGCTTGATGTGACGGGTCATGGCGATACGAGCGGACTCGATCTGACGGTTGGTCACGTAGTGACCCTCGACGGCCTGGATGCCGAAGTCGCCGAAAGCGAGCTCCGTGCCTCCCTTGGCCATGCCACGCCGCTTGGGGTGGTGCTGCTTGCGGTACTTGACGCGACGGGGCATCAACATCAGGACTCAACTCCTTCGGTGGCCGCAGGAGCGGCCGCGGGAGCCGCCTCGGCGGCAGCCGGCGCGGCAGCGGGAGCGGCGTCACGAGCGGGGCGGCGGCCGCCACGCTCTCCACGACCGGGACGACGGCTGCCGGGAGCAGCAGCGCGACGGGCCGCTTCGGCCTCGCGCTCGGCCCGGGTACCGGCGACCTCGCCCTTGTAGATCCAGACCTTCACGCCGATGCGGCCGAAGGTCGTCTTGGCCTCGTAGAAGCCGTAGTCGACGTCGGCGCGCAGCGTGTGCAGCGGGACGCGACCCTCGCGGTAGAACTCCGAGCGGCTCATCTCGGCGCCGCCGAGACGACCCGAGCACTGGATCCGGATGCCCTTGGCACCGGAGCGCATCGTCGTCTGCATCGCCTTGCGCATGGCACGGCGGAACTGCACACGACCGGAGAGCTGCTCGGCCACGCCCTGCGCGACGAGCTGCGCGTCCATCTCGGGCTGCTTGACCTCGAGGATGTTCAGCTGGACCTGCTTGCCGGTCAGCTTCTCGAGGTCGCCGCGGATGCGGTCGGCCTCGGCGCCACGACGGCCGATCACGATGCCCGGACGAGCCGTGTGGATGTCCACACGGACCCGATCGCGGGTGCGCTCGATCTCGACGCGGCTGATGCCGGCGCGGTCCATGCCCTTGGTCAGCAGGCGACGGATCTTGACGTCCTCACCGACGTAGCTGGAGTACAGCTTGTCGGCGTACCAACGGCTCTTGTGATCCGTGGAGATGCCCAGGCGGAAACCGTGCGGGTTGATCTTCTGACCCATGTCAGTTGCCACCCTTCTTCTCATCGGTTGCGGGTTCGACGACCACCGTCAGGTGGCTCGTGCGCTTGAGGATGCGGTTGGCCGCACCCTTGGCGCGGGGGCGCCAGCGCTTCATCGTCGGACCCTCGTCGACCATCACCGTGGTGATGACCAGGGTCGAACGATCCAGACCCTCGGTGGTCTCGGCGTTCGCGGCTGCCGAATCGACCAGCTTGTAGAAGTTCTCGGCCACAGCCTGCGGCTGGAACTTCAGCATGGTCAGGGCATCCTCGACGCGCGAGCCGCGGATCAGGTCGGCGACACGGCGGGACTTCTGCGCGGTGACACGCACGTAGCGCGCCACGGCGAAGGCTCCGGGACGGTCGCCGAGCAGGCGCGCGCGGCGCTCGCTCACGTTGTCGCGGGTAGTGGCACTCATCGGCGCTTCGCCTTCCGGTCGTCCTTCTCGTGGCCCTTGAACGTGCGGGTGGGAGCGAACTCCCCCAGCTTGTGGCCGACCATCGAGTCGGTGATGAACACGGGAACGTGCTTGCGGCCGTCGTGCACGGCGATCGTGTGTCCGATGAAGGACGGCAGGATCATCGAGCGGCGCGACCACGTCTTGATCACGTTGTGGGTCTCGGCTGCGTTCTGGGCGTCCACCTTCTTCTCAAGGTGGCCGTCAACGAAGGGACCCTTCTTCAAACTACGAGGCATCTTTTTCTCCAGGTCCTCTCTCAGCGGCCGCTCTTGCGACGGCGGACGATCATCTGGTCGCTGGCCTTGCGCTTACGCGTACGGCCCTCGGGCTTGCCCCACGGGCTGACCGGGTGACGGCCACCGGAGGTCTTGCCCTCACCGCCACCGTGCGGGTGGTCGATCGGGTTCATGGCGACACCACGGACGGACGGGCGCTTGCCCTTCCAACGGTTGCGGCCGGCCTTGCCCCAGTTGATGTTCGACTGCTCGGAGTTGCCCACCTCACCGATGGAGGCGCGGCAACGCACGTCGACGTAGCGCATCTCGCCGGAGGGCAGACGCAACTGCGCCTTCGAGCCCTCCTTGGCGACGAGCTGCACCTTGGCGCCGGCCGAGCGGCCCATCTTGGCGCCGCCGCCCGGACGCAGCTCGATCGCGTGGATCGTGGTGCCGACCGGGATGTTGCGCAGCGGCAGGTTGTTGCCGGGCTTGATGTCAGCACCGGCACCGGCCTCGACGGCCATGCCCTGCTTCAGGCCCTCGGGCGCGATGATGTAGCGCTTCTCGCCGTCGGCGTAGTGCAGCAGCGCGATACGGGCGGTGCGGTTGGGGTCGTACTCGATGTGAGCGACCTTGGCCGGCACGCCGTCCTTGTCGTAACGCTTGAAGTCGATCACGCGGTAGGCGCGCTTGTGGCCGCCACCCTGGTGACGGGTGGTGATCCGGCCCTGGTTGTTGCGGCCGCCCTTCTTGGGCAGCGGCTCGACCAGCGACTTCTCGGGCGTGGTGCGGGTGATCTCGGCGAAGTCCGCCACGCTCGAGCCGCGACGGCCCGGGGTGGTGGGCTTGTACTTGCGAATAGCCATGTCAGTCAGTCCTTCAGCTCGGGCTCGAGAAGATGTCGATGCTCTGGCCGGCGACCACGCTGACGACGGCGCGCTTGGTGTCCTTGCGCTTGCCGACACCGTTGCGAGTGCGACGGGCCTTGCCCTTGCGGTTGATCGTGTTCACACCGGTGACCTTGACCCCGAAGATCTCCTCGACGGCGATCTTGATCTGGGTCTTGTTGGCGTCCGGGTGGACCAGGAACGTGTACTTGTTGTCGTCGAGGAGGCCGTAGCTCTTCTCGCTGACGACCGGGGCGATCAGGACGTCCCGGGCGAAGGTTCCGTGGTTGGTCATCAGTTCTCCTCCTGGGCCTCGGCGCCACCGGCGGGAGCGAAGCCAGCGGCCTCGGCGCTCTCGACGGAGTCGAACCAGACCTCGGCGACCGTCTGGTCGTACCACTGGCTGTCAGGCGTGTGGTACTTCTTCGAGTTCTCGTTGCCCTTGATCTCGTGACCCTTGGGCGCGTTGCCGCTGGCGAGCGGCGCCTTCGAACCCGGGCCGTACGGCTGGGTCTTCGTGGCGCCGGCCTTGGGCTCGTCCGCCGGGGCGGTCTCGACCGGGGCGGTCTCGGCCTGGGCCGCGACCTTCTTGGCCGTCTTCTTGGCCGGCTTGGCCGCGGGGGCGTCGGACTCGACGACCGCCTGGCTCAGCTTGACCGTGTCGACACCCTCAGCCGAGCGCGCCGCCACGAAGGCGTCGAACGCGGCCTTGGTGAACACCACGTCGTCGGCCAGCAGCACGTCGTACGTGTTGAGCTGGTCGAAGGTGATCGTGGCGATCAGCTCGGCGTTGCGCAGGCTCTTGGCCGTCACGGCGTCGTCGCGGTCCAGGACCACGAGCACGCGGGGACGGATCGTGAGGTCGCGCACCACGGCGAGCGCTGCCTTGGTCGACGGCGCGTCACCGGTCACGAAGGACTCGACGACGTGCAGACGGCCACTGCGGGCCCGGTCGGTGAGGGCACCGCGCAGGGCGGCGGCCTTCATCTTCTTGGGCGTGCGCTGGTCGTACGAACGCGGCGTGGGGCCGTGAACGACGCCACCACCGTTGTACTGGGGCGCGCGGATCGAGCCCTGACGGGCGCGGCCGGTGCCCTTCTGGCGGTACGGCTTCTTGCCGCCACCACGGACCTCGCCGCGCGACTTGACGTCGTGCGTGCCCTGACGGGCGGCGGCGAGCTGTGCGGTGACGACCTGGTGCATCAACGGAATGCTGACGCGGGCGTCGAAGATGTCGACGGGCAGGTCGACGTCGATGGTCTGTGCCATGTCGGTCAGGCTCCCTTCGCAGCGGAGCGGATGACGACGAGAGCGCCCTTGGCCCCGGGCACAGCGCCCTTGACCAGGATGAGGCCCCGCTCGGTGTCGACCGCGTGGACGGTGAGGTTCTGGGTGGTCACGGTGTCCGTGCCCATGTGGCCCGCCATGCGCAGACCCTTGAAGACACGGCCCGGGGTGGCGCAGCCACCGATCGAGCCGGGCTTGCGGTGGTTGCGGTGCGCGCCGTGCGAGGCGGAGACGCCGGCGAAGCCGTGACGCTTCATGACGCCGGCGAAGCCCTTGCCCTTGCTGGTGGCGGTCACGTCGACCTTGTCACCGGCGGCGAAGATCTCGGGCGAGATCTCCTGGCCGAGGGTGTAGTCGGCGACGGCCTCCGTGCGGATCTCCACGATGTGGCGGCGCGGCGTGACGCCGGCCTTCGCGAAGTGGCCCGCCTGGGGCTTGTTCAGCTTGCGTCCGTCGACCTCGCCGTAGCCGAGCTGGATGGCGCTGTAGCCATCGGTCTCGCGCGTCCGGATCTGGGTGACGATGTTCGTGGAGGCCTCGAGGACGGTCACCGGGACGACCCGGTTGTTCTCGTCCCAGACCTGCGTCATCCCGAGCTTGCGGCCGAGAAGGCCGCGCGCGGTGAGTGTGCTGCTGCTCATGGTGTGCGTCCCTCCCTCAGAGCTTGATCTCGATGTCGACGCCGGCCGGCAGGTCGAGTCGCATGAGCGAGTCGACGGTCTTGGGCGTCGGGTCGATGATGTCGATGAGCCGCTTGTGGGTGCGCATCTCGAAGTGCTCGCGGCTGTCCTTGTACTTGTGCGGCGAACGGATGACGCAGTACACGTTCTTCTCCGTCGGAAGCGGCACGGGGCCGGCGACCTTGGCGCCGGTCCGGGTCACGGTGTCGACGATCTTCTTCGCCGAGGAGTCAATGACCTCGTGGTCGTAGGCCTTGAGCCGGATACGGATCTTTTGTCCCGCCATGCTCTCGCTCGTCCTTTACGTTCGTCTTCGCCAGCCCCCGGGTTCGGGGTAGGCATGCCCCCGTCTCCGTTCCCCGAGGTCGGGCGTGTCGCGGTGCCTGCGGGGCACAGAGGAACACACACTTCTCGAGTTAGGTGGTTGGACCGGCTCCGCCCCGCGATGCGGTGCGGCTGGCCGGACAACATGGACTCGGGTTCGGCTCGTGCGTTGAGCTGGGCGTGAGTTCCCAACCGCAGGAGCCACCGCGAACATGCCGGGGCAACCTGACCATTCTGACAGACATCTCCCGGAGTTTCCAAATCGGGGCCTGTGGAACGTCGTCGGCCTCGTCACACCCGCCCCGGGACGGTGACCTACCGGTGGCGGTGACTCTCGTTCTCGAGGTGGCCCGCCGGCTCCAGCTGGAAGGTCGAGTGGGCCACGTCGAAATGACCGCTGAGGCACTCGCCGAGCTGGTCGAGCACCGCGTGGGCGTCGCCCATGTCGACCACGCTCTCGTCGACGACGACGTGGGCGCTCATCACCGGCATCCCGCTGGTGATGGTCCAGACGTGGAGGTCGTGGACGTCCACGACACCGCGGACGCCGAGGATGTGGTTCCGCACGGCGTCGAGGTCGACATCGCGCGGGCTGGCCTCGAGCAGGACCTCGGCGACGTCACGCAGCAGCGAGACGGCACGGGGCACGATGAGTGCGGCGATCAGCAGGGACGCGAGCGGGTCCGCCGGGTACCAGCCCGTCGCGAGGATGACGACGGCCGACCCGATGACCGCCACGGAGCCCAGGGTGTCGCCCATGACCTCCAGGTAGGCGCCCCGCACGTTCAGGCTCTCTTGGGCGCCGGAGCGCAGCACGAGCAGCCCGACCACGTTGACGACCAGGCCGACGACGCCGGCGGCGAGGACCCAGCCGCCCTCGATCGCGGGCGGATCCTCGAGCCGTCGCACGGCGCCGATCACGATGGCGACACACAGACCGATCAGGATCAGGGCGTTGAGTCCGGCGGCCAGCACCTCCGTGCGATGGAAGCCGTAGGTGCTGCGCGCCCCCGCGGGTCGCTGGGCCACCGCGATGGCCGCCAGCGCGAGGACCAGGCCGAACGAGTCGCTGAGCAGGTGGCCGGCGTCGGCGAGCAACGCCAGCGAGCCGGTCACGAGGCCCACGACCACCTGCAGGACGAGGACCGAGAGTGTGAGCGCCAGGACGAGTCCGAGGCGTCCTCGGTGCTTCACTCCGGCGCCGTGCGCGTGATCATGGCCCACACCGCGAGGCTACCGGGCGGCGCGGCGGCGCCGGAAAAAGAAAGAACCCCCGAGGCCGAAGCCTCGGGGGTTCCTCACGCAGTGCGTGTCAGATCAGATCACTTGTGGATCTTGGTGACACGGCCGGCGCCGACGGTACGGCCGCCCTCGCGGATGGCGAAGCGCAGGCCCTCCTCCATGGCGATCGGCTGGATCAGCACGACCGACATCTCGGTGTTGTCGCCGGGCATGACCATCTCGGTGCCCTCGGGCAGCGTGACGACGCCGGTGACGTCCGTGGTGCGGAAGTAGAACTGCGGACGGTAGTTGTTGAAGAACGGCGTGTGACGGCCACCCTCCTCCTTGGACAGGATGTAGACCTGACCATCGAACTCCGTGTGCGGGGTGGTCGAACCGGGAGCGATCACGACCATGCCGCGCTCGACGTCCTCACGCTTCGTGCCACGCAGCAGCAGGCCCACGTTCTCGCCGGCCTGGCCCTCGTCGAGCAGCTTGCGGAACATCTCGATGCCCGTGACGGTCGTCGTCTGCTTGTCCTCGCGGATGCCCACGATGTCGACCGTGTCGTTCACCTTGACGATGCCGCGCTCGATACGACCCGTGATGACGGTGCCACGACCGGTGATCGTGAAGACGTCCTCGACCGGCATGAGGAACGGCTTGTCCGTCTCACGCGGGGGCAGCGGGATGTACTCGTCGACCGCGTTCATGAGCTCGAGGATCGACTCGGCCCACTTCTCGTCGCCGGTCAGGGCCGGGTGGGCCGCAACCTTGACGACGGGAACGTTGTCACCGTCGAAGTCCTGCTCGTTGAGCAGCTCGCGAACCTCGAGCTCGACGAGCTCCAGGATCTCCTCGTCGTCGACCATGTCGCACTTGTTGAGCGCCACGACCATGGCCGGCACGCCGACCTGGCGGGCGAGCAGCACGTGCTCACGCGTCTGCGGCATCGGGCCGTCGGTGGCGGCGACCACGAGGATCGCGCCGTCCATCTGAGCCGCGCCGGTGATCATGTTCTTGACGTAGTCGGCGTGGCCGGGGCAGTCGACGTGCGCGTAGTGACGGTTCTCGGTCTGGTACTCGACGTGCGAGATCGAGATCGTGATGCCGCGCTGACGCTCCTCCGGAGCCTTGTCGATCTGATCGAAGGCCGAGGCCTCGTTCAGATCGGGGTACTTGTCGTGCAGCACCTTGGTGATCGCCGCGGTCAGCGTCGTCTTGCCATGGTCGATGTGACCGATGGTGCCGATGTTCATGTGCGGCTTGGTCCGCTCGAACTTCGCCTTAGCCACTGGGGCCCTCCTGGTTTTGGTGTATCTAGATCTTGTTGACTGAAACGCCGTGTGGAACGCGTCGGAGCGAACCTCTGGCAACCCTACGCGATGGGTCCGAAGCTCATTCGCCGCGGGCCTTCTTGATGATCTCTTCGGCCACGGCCTTGGGGACCTCGGCGTAGGAGTCGAACTGCATCGAGTACGACGCGCGGCCTGAGGTCTTCGACCGCAGATCGCCCACGTAACCGAACATCTCGGACAACGGCACGAGCGCCTTGATCATCTTGGCGCCGCCGTAGCCCTCCTCCATGGACTGAACCTGTCCACGTCGGGAGTTGAGGTCGCCGATCACGTCGCCCATGTAGTCCTCGGGCGTCGTGACCTCGACGGCGAACATCGGCTCGAGGAGAACCGGGTTCGCCTTGCGAGCGGCCTCCTTGAAGGCCTGGTTGCCGGCCAGCTTGAACGCGAGCTCGCTGGAGTCGACGTCGTGGTAGGCGCCGTCCTCGAGGGTGAACTTGACGTCGACCATCGGGTATCCGGCGAGCACGCCGAACTCCATGGCGGCCTGGCCACCGGCGTCGACCGAGGGGATGTACTCGCGCGGGACGCGACCACCCGTGACCTCGTTGACGAACTCGTAGCCACCCTCGCCACCGGCGTCGGGGCCATTGGGCGCGAGCCCGATGACGACCTTCGCGAACTGACCCGAACCACCGGTCTGCTTCTTGTGCGTGTAGCTGTGACCGGTGACCGTGCCACGGATGGTCTCGCGGTAGGCGACCTGCGGCTTGCCGACGTTCGCCTCGACCTTGAACTCGCGCTTCATGCGGTCGACGAGGATGTCGAGGTGAAGCTCGCCCATGCCGGCGATGATCGTCTGACCCGTCTCCTCGTCCGTGTGGACCTGGAACGTCGGGTCCTCCTCGGCGAGCTTCTGGATGGCGACGCCCAGCTTCTCCTGGTCGCTCTTGGTCTTCGGCTCGATCGCGACCTGGATCACCGGATCCGGGAAGGTCATCGACTCGAGCACGATCGGGTGGGCCGCGTCAGCGAGCGTCTCACCGGTGGTGGTGTCCTTGAGGCCCATGACGGCCACGATCTGGCCGGCGCCGACCGACGCGATCTCCTCACGCTTGTTGGCGTGCATCTGGTAGACCTTGCCGACCCGCTCCTTGCGGCCCTTCGTGACGTTGAGCACCTGCGTGCCCGCCTCGAGGCGACCGGAGTAGACACGCACGAAGGTCAGCTTGCCCAGGTGCGGGTCCGTGGCGATCTTGAACGCCAGGCCCGAGAACGGAGCGTCGTCCGACGGCGCACGCGTGTCGGTCTTCGTCTCGTCCTTCGGGTCGAGGCCGACGATGTCGCCGACGTCGATCGGGCTGGGCAGGAAGTCGACGACCGCGTCGAGCAGGGGCTGGATGCCCTTGTTCTTGAACGCGGTACCGCAGAGCACCGGGTTGAGCTTGGCAGCCAGCGTCGCGCGCCGGATGGCGGCCTTGAGCACGTCGACGGAGATGTCGGCACCCTCGAGGAACAGCTCGGCGAAATCGTCGTCGACGTCAGCCAGCGTCTCGAGCATGGCCTCGCGGGCCTCCTCGGCGGCGGCGACCATGTCGGCCGGGATCTCCTCGACGGCGTAGTCCTCGCCGATCGTCGTCTCGCCGCGCCACGTCAGGGCACGCATGCCGATCAGGTCGACGACACCCAGGAAGTCGGACTCGGCGCCGATCGGCATCTGCAGGACGAGGGCCGTGGCGCCGAGGCGCTCACGGATCGTCTTGACGCAGAAGTCGAACGAGGCGCCCGTGCGGTCGAGCTTGTTGACGAAGCACATGCGCGGGACGCCGTACTTGTCGGCCTGACGCCAGACCGTCTCGGACTGCGGCTCGACACCGGCGACACCGTCGAACACGGCGACGGCGCCGTCGAGGACGCGCAGCGAGCGCTCGACCTCGACGGTGAAGTCGACGTGACCGGGGGTGTCGATGATGTTGATCTGGTGCTTGTTCCACCAGCAGGTCGTCGCGGCCGACGTGATCGTGATGCCGCGCTCCTGCTCCTGCTCCATCCAGTCCATCGTGGCGCCGCCCTCGTGGACCTCACCGATCTTGTAGGTGATGCCGGTGTAGAACAGGATGCGCTCGGTGGTGGTGGTCTTACCGGCATCGATGTGCGCCATGATGCCGATGTTGCGGACCTTGGTCAGGTCGGTGGTGATGTCGGTTGCCACGTGTGGATCAGCCTTTACAGAAGTGGTTCGGTGGGAGAGCGCAACGACGTTGCGCCCAGGATCACCAGCGGTAGTGGGCGAACGCCTTGTTGGCTTCGGCCATCTTGTGGGTGTCCTCGCGCTTCTTCACGCTGGCACCGAGACCGTTGCTGGCGTCGAGCAGCTCGTTCATGAGGCGCTCGGCCATGGTCTTCTCGCGACGCTCGGAGCTGTACTTGACGAGCCAGCGCAGCGCGAGGGTGGTCTGACGGTTCGGACGGACGTCGACCGGCACCTGGTAGGTGGCGCCACCGACACGGCGGCTCTTGACCTCCAGGGCGGGCTTGACGTTGTCGAGCGCGCGCTTGAGCGTGATGACCGGATCGGTGCCGGACTTCTCACGCGTGCCCTCGAGGGCGGTGTAGACGATGCGCTGCGCGACCTGCTTCTTGCCGTCGAACAGAACCTTGTTGATCAGCTGGGTGACCAGCTGGCTGCCGTAGACCGGATCAGTCTCGATCGGACGCTTCGGAGCGGGACCCTTACGAGGCATCAGCTCTTCTCCTTCTTCGCGCCGTAACGGCTGCGAGCCTGCTTGCGGCCCTTGACACCCTGGGTGTCGAGCGAGCCGCGAATGATCTTGTAGCGAACACCGGGGAGGTCCTTCACACGACCACCGCGAACGAGCACGATCGAGTGCTCCTGCAGGTTGTGGCCCTCGCCGGGGATGTAGGCGGTCACCTCGGTGCCACTGGAGAGCCGGACGCGGGCGACCTTGCGCAGCGCGGAGTTCGGCTTCTTCGGGGTCGTGGTGTACACGCGGGTGCACACGCCGCGCCGCTGGGGCGAACCCTTGAGGGCCGGCGTGTTGGTCTTGACGACCTTGCTCTGGCGGCCCTTGCGGACAAGCTGGTTGATGGTGGGCACTATGCCTCTTCCTGGGAGAATTCTCCCGTTACATCGCGGGCGCGCATGCCGCCTCGCAGGTCTTCCTCGATCTCCACCGCGGCGGTATCCGACCGCCGTGGTCACGGATCATCGGGCCAGGGGCCCTTGTCCGTTCGAACGTCGCGCCGACTCACATCGGGCACGGCTCCCCATCTTACCTGAGCCCGCCGCGTCGGGACAAATCGCCTCGGCTCGCGGGCCAGCGCCAGGATGCGGTCAGCACACGCGGGGGCCGGCCAACCACGCCTCGGCGGCGCCCGACGGAGCGACGGTGGACGCAGGCGCCCTCCCCCACACGGCGAGGTAGAGGTCGGTGGCCGTGCCCACGGCCTCCCCCTCGACGTCGATCTCGCGCTGCACCAGGCGCGGCGCGGCTTGGGGGTCGTCCTCGTCCGGGGCCACGATCCAGGTGCGGTCCAGGTCCGTGGCGACGAGACGGATCGGCGCGTCCACGTGGGGGCGCCGGCCGCGGTCGGTCATCCGCCGGCCGAAGACCCGGATCGCCTCGGCGATGCCGTCGGCGGCCACCTCGGGGTCGACGTCCCACGTGTGCTCGGGTCGCCCGCACGCCTGCAGCAGGTCGACGCGGTGGATGCAGGTCTCGTGCAGCTGTCGTCGGGGCCAGAAGGCCGCCACCTCGTCGATGCGCGCGAAGTTGGGCACCGGCTCATCGGGGTCGACGGCCTGGAGCGCGGCGATGAGGGCGGTCGCCGTCCCGGCGTACCACTCGTCGAGCGGCTCGGTCGCCGTCACGGCCGGCTCATCGGCGATCCGCCGTCCCGACAGCACGATGGCGGCGGCCCACCGGCGGATGGCGCCCAAGTGCGTGACCAGGTCCGCGGTCGTCCACCCCGGAGCGGCGGTCACCCTCTGGTCAGCGCTCCCCCAGCAGGAGCTGAGCCAGGTGGACGGCCCGGACGTCGGCGAGGTCCTCGAGCTGCGTGCGGCAGCTGAAGCCGTCCGCCACGACGATCGCGTCCGGCCCGGCCTCGCGCACGGCGGGCATGAGCTGCAGCTCGGAGACGGCCACCGACACCTCGTAGTGCCCCTTCTCCACCCCGAAGTTGCCCGCCAGTCCGCAGCAACCGCCCACCCGCTTGACCGTCGCGCCCGTACGCGCGAGCAGCTGGAGATCGGCGTCGAAGCCCATCACGGACGACTGGTGGCAGTGCGGCTGCACGACCAGGGTGCGGCCCGTGAGGTCGGGCACCTCGAGCTGCTCCCGGTCACGCAGCAGCTCGGCCAGCGTGAAGACCCCGCGGGCGACCTCGGCGGCCCGGGGGTCGTCGACCAGCTCGACGGCGTCGGTGCGCAGGACGGCCAGGCACGACGGCTCCAGACCGACCACGGGGATGCCTTGCGCGACGAACGGGTGCAGCTGCTCGACCGCCGCACCGGCCAGCTTCGCGGCGTGATCGAGCTGGCCGGTCGAGATCCACGTCAGGCCGCAGCACTGCTGCCGCTCGAGGAATCGCACCTCGTACCCGGCGGCCTCGAGCAGCCGCACCGCGGCGCGACCGGCTTCGGTGGAGAAGTACTCGGTGAACGAGTCGGCCCAGACCAGCACCGGATCACCGCCGACGGCCGGCTCGCGGTCGGCCATCTCGCGCGAGAACGTCCGCGGCGCGAACGCCGGGATGTTGCGACGCTGGTCGATGCCCGCGACCCAGCGCGCCAGGTGAGCGATCCCGGGCAGGCGCAGGGCCATGTTCGACAGCCGCGCCAGCGGGGCACCGAGGCGGGCCCACATCGGCAGGCGACCAAGGATGTAGTGGCTGCGCGGACGCAGTCGGCCCCGGTACGTCTGGTGCAGGACCTCGGACTTGTAGCTGGCCATGTCCACCCCGGTGGGGCAGTCGCCCAGGCAGCCCTTGCACGACAGGCACAGGTCGAGCGCCTCGTGCACCTCGGGACTCGACCAGCCCTGACCGACGAGGCGGCCGTCGACCATCTCCTGCAGGACCCGCGAGCGACCCCGGGTGGAGTCCTTCTCGTTGCGGGTCGCCTGGAACGACGGGCACATGACCCCCGCGGCGGGCGCGGCCAGACACTTGCCGACACCCGTGCAGCGGTGCACGGCGGCACCGAAGTCGCCGTGGTCGTGCAGCAGCTTCAGTCCCTTGCGAGTTCCCGGCAGACCTGCGGGCCAGCCCGCGCCCAGCGTGCGCAGGTCGGCGTCGAGGGGACGCGGACGGACCAGCACGCCGGGGTTCAGCAGGTCCTCGGGATCGAAGACGTGCTTGACCTGCTCGAACAGGCCGATGGCCTCGGGCGAGTACATCAGCGGCAACAGCTCGGAGCGGGCCCGACCGTCGCCGTGCTCCCCCGAGAACGATCCGCCGTGCGAGGCCGCCAGCGTCGCCGCGTCGGTGAGGAAGGAGCGGAACCCCCGGTGCCCGTCCGGCGCGTCCAGGGGGAAGTCGATGCGCACGTGCACACAGCCGTCACCGAAGTGACCGAAGAGGGTGCCGTGCAGGTCGTGCTGGGCGAGCAGGTCCTCGAACTCGCGCAGGTAGACACCGAGGTGCTCGGGCGGGACCGCGGCGTCCTCCCAGCCGGCCAGCGCCGGACGGTCCCACGCACGCGAGGCGAGTCCGGCACCCTCCTCGCGGATCCGCCACAGCACCGACTGC
Source organism: Aeromicrobium senzhongii (assembly GCF_014334735.1). Taxonomy (NCBI): domain Bacteria; kingdom Bacillati; phylum Actinomycetota; class Actinomycetes; order Propionibacteriales; family Nocardioidaceae; genus Aeromicrobium; species Aeromicrobium senzhongii. Next base: position 462,076 of record NZ_CP060587.1, on the reverse strand, counting down.
TCGATCGGCGACGTGACGTGCCGGTGCCCCAGGGCGCCCGATGCACGGACGACCCGGTCGGCCCGTGCGCGCAGCTCGGCGGCGTCGTCACCGGCCAGCTCGACGTAGAGGAACCCGTCGCCGTTCGGCAGGTCGGGGACCGAGGAGACGCCGTGAGCCGCTCGGTAGACCTCGACGATGCGCCCGCCCAGTCCCTCGCAGGCGATCGGCTCGAAGGGCAGGATCGCGGGGACGTGGTCGGCGGCCTCGGCCATGGACGCGAAGGACAGCACCACGAGGTGGCGCACCGGCGCGTCCTGCACGAGGTCGACGGTCGCTCCCAGGGTGACGGCGAGCGTCCCCTCGGTGCCGGCCATGAACGAGGCGACGTCGAAGCCCCGCTCGGGCAGCAGGTGCTCGAGGCTGTAGCCCGAGACCTGGCGGCCGAACCGCCCGAACTCGGTGCGCACGGTCGAGAGGTTGGCACCGACCAGCGAGCGCAGTCCCTGGAGACGGTCGGACGTCACCGCCACGTCCCGGCCGACCTGGAACCGCTCCCCCGCCATCGTCAGCAGGTCGAGCGCGGCCACGTTGTCGGCGCTGCGGCCGTACCCGAGAGCCCGGTTGCCGCAGGCGTTATTGCCGATCATGCCGCCGACGGTGCATCGGGTGTGGGTCGAGGGGTCGGGTCCGTAACGCAGCCCGAGCGGCGCGGCCACGCGCTGCAGGGCGGCGTGCACGACGCCGGGCTGCACCTCGGCCGTGCGGGTCGCCTCGTCGATCGCGAGGATCCGGTTCATGTGGCGCGAGAAGTCCAGCACGACACCTGTACCGACCGCGTTTCCGGCGATCGAGGTTCCGGCGCCGCGCGACGTCAGCGGCGTTCCCGTCGTCCGGCACGCCTCGACCACGGCGTGGACCTCGTCGAGGTCGTGCGGTCGCACCACGACGGTCGGCTCGACGCGGTAGAGCGAGGCGTCCGAGCTGTAGAGCGCCCGCGCCAGCGAGGAGGAGTCGACGTCGCGCACGCCGGCTCGCTCGAGTGCCGCCACGACGTCACCGGTGGTGTCGAGGCGGTCGTCCAGGCCGGGCGTGGTCATCGCGGTCCTTCGTCAGAGTCGTCCGTCAGTAGCATGCTACTGCCTGCTGCCGCGACCGCTGCACGCACCGGCGCGGCCCACCGGCGATCGACGACCTCGTCGCGAGCCGCCACCTGTCCCATCAGCAGGGTGCCGGTGTGCTCGAGGTGATCGGCCATCGCACCGGCGGCCTGCTCGGGCTCGCCCCGCCCGATGGCATCGGCCACGGGCGCGTGCTCGGCGACGACCTCGGCCAGGGGGCGCGAGCGACCGAACGTCGAGACCCCGCGTGCCTGGATCGAGTCGCGCAGCCGCGCCACTTCGGCCTCGAGCCGGGTGTTCTGCGACGCGGAGGCGATCAAGGCGTGGAAGTCCCGGTCGACCCGAGTGAAGTCGGCCTCGCGGCCGGCCCGCGCGTGCTCACGCGTGACCTCGATGTTCGTGACCAGCGCGGAGCGCAGGATCGCGTCCGCGCGACGGGCGGCGGCCGCGGCGGCCGGCACCTCCAGCAGGAGCCGCAGCTCGAAGACCTCACGGACGTCGGCAACCGTCACGCCGCGGATGCGGATGCCCCGGTTGCGCTCGACCTCCACGAGGCCCAGGTCCGCCAGACGCAGCACCGCCTCACGCACCGGCGTGCGCGACACGTCCAGCTGTTCGGACAGCCGGTAGATCGAGTGCTGCGAGCCCGCGGCCAGGTCGCCGCCGACGATGCGCTCGCGCAGCAGCGCGAACACCCGGTCGGCCGCGGTGGGACGTGCCGTCACGCGCGCGCCGTCACCACAGCTCGACCGAGCCGGACAGGATCGTGACGACGTCGTCCTCCGTCACCTCGCGGGGAGCGGTCGCCAGCAGGCGCTGCTGCTTCAGAGTGCCCTCGGCCAGCGACGGCAGGTCGGACTCGCCGAACCCGAGCTCGGCGAGCCCGGACGGGACGCCCACGTCGCGCATCACCGCCGTGAGCACCGTCGGCAGCAGCTCGGCCGGATCGTCGGTCATGACGGCGTCCGGGTCCAGCAGCCGGGCCGCACGCACGTGCCGGTCCGGCGCCGCCTCGAACGTGAAGCGGAACGCCGCCGGCGCGGTCATCGAGACGGCCATGCCGTGGGGCACCAGGCCGTGGCCCGTGGTGCCGTCGGGCTTCGGGTAGTCGTCCGGGTGGAAGTCGCCCACCTGGCCGGCGATCGGGTAGGCGTTGGCGTGCGGGATGTGCACTCCGGCGTTGCCGAACCCCAGACCGGCGAAGGTCGCCGCCATCGCCATCTGCTCCCGCGCGGCCACGTCGTCCCCGTGACGGACCGCCTCGCGGAACGCCGTGCTCATGAGGGTCAACGCCTTCTCGGCCCACAGGTCGGCGATGGGGTTGGAGCCGCAGTACGGCACCCGCTCCTGCGGGGCCTTGGCCTCGTACGAGGTGAAGGGGCGCGCCGTGTAGCTCTCGAGCGCGTGGCACAGGATGTCCAGCCCCGATGCGGCCGTGACCCCCGCCGGCTGCGTGATCGTGAGCTCGGGGTCGACCACCGCGTACGTCGGACGCAGCGCGGCGTGCGAGATGCCGGTCTTCACGTGCTGCGCCACGACGTCCAGCACGCAGATGGTCGTGCTCTCGCTGCCCGTGCCCGTCGTGGTGGGGACGGCGATGAGCGGCAGCAACGGCTTGGCCGGCGCCTGCCCACGGCCGACCGGGACGTTGACGTAGTCCATCAGCTCGCCCTCGTTGGTCAGCAGCAGGTTGACCGCCTTGGCGGTGTCGATGCTGCTGCCTCCGCCGAACGCGATCACGACGTCGAACGGGCCGTGGGAGCGGGCGAAGTCGATGGCCGTGTTGAGGCTGGCGTCCGTCGGCTCGATGCGAGTGCCGTCGAACACGATGGCCTCGACGCCTGTCGCCTCGATGCGGTCGGCGAGCTCCTGGGGCGCGCCCGTGGCCGCGACCCCCGGGTCCGTCACCACCAGGACCCGGCTCGCGGCGAATCGACCGAGGTCGTGCGCGATCTCGTGACGGGCGCCCGGTCCGAACTTCAAGGCGGGGGCACCGTAGGTGAAGATGGACTCGGGCTGGCTCGGCGCGAACATGGACAGAACCATACGACGCCACCCGGTATCCTCGGGAGGTCCACATCTACCGAGGGATTCGATGCGTCGTCTGACTGCCGCCATCGCCGCGACAGCGGCGCTGCTGATCTTGACCGGGTGCACCTCCACTGGGGCGATCCCCAGCGCCGATCGCACGACCACTCCCCCGGGAATCGACTCCCACGAGTCCGGTCCGGCCAGCCCGATCGGATACGGCATCAGCGTGCCGGACGGGGCGACCCAGCTCGGCCCGTTGGTGCGCTACCGCAGCGAGCGCCTCATCGACGCGTACAAGCCCGAACTGGACGCCGTGCGTGCCGAGCAGGCGCTCGAGGAGGCCGCGGAGGCGGAGGAGGACGGCGAGGCCACCGAGCCCACGCCGACACCGACGCCCACGCTCGACACCCGGCCCGAGGGTGACCTCTTCGAGGACCTCGACGATCCGCCGCGTCCGGACACCTTCGTCTCGCTCATGCGCGTCGACGGCAACCCGACGCTCGTCCTGCGCCGGATGCTGGCCGACCTCTCCGTGCTGCTGCCCGAGGCCGAGATCGTCACCGACGACCTGGCCGCGTACTGCAAGGCCACCGATCGGCGGATCACCGGCTGCAAGCTCGACGTCACCGGGGTGAGCCCCGGTGGCCGCGACCTGCACGTGGTCCTGACGGTCGACCCGGGCCGGGTCCCCACCCGCACGGGCAACTACGCCTCCCTCGAACGTCCTGTCATGACGCTGTCGCTGGCCTACGTCGGCGACCCGCGCACGGGCCAGGAGGAGCGCTCTCCCGAGGACCTGGCCGACCCGCCGAAGGTCGAGGACACCGACGAGAAGACGGGCTGGATCTGGCCCAAGATGGACGAGGACGCGCCCGAGCTGGTGCTCGACGGGTACACCCCGCCCACGAGCGCGACGGTCCTGCTGTCCGGGGAGCGCCCGGCGTTCGCCACGATGACCACCCCGCGGGCGTCCATCGCGACCGAGATCGCGACGGCGTTCACCCAGGGACGGGTCCCGGAGGCGGCGCTGAAGCGCGACGTCGTCGCCGACCTCAACGAGGTCATCATCACGACGTGGGGCACCGGGGCCGACGGCCGCCGGATCCGCACGGTGCACACGCTCTCGGCGCGCGGCAACTACCTCGCGCTGTTCGTCGACCCGACGGTCTGAGCCTCCTCTCGCGGCAGGTTCACCGGGCTGTCCTCGGGCGGCCGAGCAACTAGAGTCGAGGGCGATGAGCCGACTCGACCCCCTGCCGATCAGCACGACCACGCCCAAGGAACGCGTCGCCTACCTCGACAACGCCCGGTACTGGGTGATGCTCCTGGTGGTGGTCGGCCACTCACTGACCGAGCTGGTCGTGATGGACTCGGCCCGCGGCGTCTACACGTGGATCTACGCCTTCCACATGCCGTTCTTCGTGCTGATCTCGGGTTACACGGCCCGCCACTACGTCGGCGACTTCCGCCAGATCAGGCGCATCGTGTCGACCCTGATCGTCCCGTACCTGATCGTCGAGACCGGCCTGCAGCTGATCACCCGTCACTACGACGGCGAGCCCGAGCACTGGATGATCCTGTCGCCGCAGTGGCTCGGCTGGTTCCTGGCCGCCCTGTTCATCTGGCGGCTGACCACCCCGATCTGGCGGGCGCTGAAGTACCCGATCACGACGGCCGTCCTGATCTCGCTGCTGTCGGGCCTCATCGAGATCCCGAACGTGCTGGCCCTGCCCAAGGTCCTGGGCCTGCTGCCGTTCTACGTCATCGGGCTCCACTTCGATCGCGACCTGTTCCTGCGCCTGGGCCGCGCCCGGATCCGGGCGGCCGCCGTCGTGCTGCTGGCAGCCACGTTCGTGCTGTGCCAGCTGTACGCGCAGTCGTGGGCCGACCGCTGGCCCACCACGTGGCTGCTGTGGAAGGCCCGCTACGACGAGCTCGACGCCGGCCCGGTGGAGGGCATCGCCACGCGGGCCGCCCTGCTGGTGATCGCATTCGTGCTCACCTTGGCGGCGCTCTCACTGGTGCCTCGTGCCCGCTCCTGGACCACGACGCTGGGTGGCCGCACGTTCTACTGCTACCTGCTGCACGGGTTCATCATCGTGTGGCTCGACCGGCACTTCCGGCTCTGGGAGCGGATCGAGCCGTACGGCGCCACCGCCGTCCTGGGCTGCATCGTCGTCGCGATCATCGTCGCCAACGTCTTGATGACCAAGCCCGTGGCCACGGTGTTCCGGCCCGTCTTCGAGCCGCGCCTCACGTGGATGTTCCGCGACCCGCAGGAGGACACCTACCACCGCGGCGCCCACCCCGACGTGTGGGACCGAGGCGTCGACGAGGCGCTGCCGCCGCACCTCGACGTCCCGCTCAGCCCGCGGCTGCGCTGACCGCCTGCGGCTGCCCGCCATGACGGAGCCGGGCATGACGAAGGGGCCCTGCCGGATCGGCAGGGCCCCTTCGCGGTGACTCAGTGACTCAGCTGTCGAAGCTGAAGTCGTAGTCGTCCAACGCCACCGGCGCCGCGTCCGATGCTCCGAACTGGTAGTCGAAGCTGTCGTAGCCGGTGACCGCGTAGGCGTTCTGACGCGCCTCTTCGGTCGGCTCGACCCGGATGTTGCGGTACCGATCCAGGCCGGTGCCTGCCGGGATCAGCTTGCCGATGATGATGTTCTCCTTCAGACCGCGCAGCGAGTCCGACTTGCCCTGGATCGCGGCCTCGGTGAGGACGCGGGTCGTCTCCTGGAAGGAGGCGGCCGACAGCCAGGACTCGACGGCCAGCGAGGCCTTCGTGATGCCCATCAGGACCGGACGACCGGAGGCGGGGGTGCCGCCCTCGGCCACCACGCGACGGTTCTCCTCCTCGAAGACCGCGCGGTCCGCGAGGTCGCCGGGGATGAGTCGCGCGTCGCCCTGCTCGATGACCGTCACGCGACGGAGCATCTGGCGGACGATGATCTCGATGTGCTTGTCGTGGATCGCCACGCCCTGGCTGCGGTAGACCTCCTGGACCTCGTCGACCAGGTGCTCCTGAGCCTTGCGGACACCCAGGATGCGCAGAACCTCCTGCGGATCCGGAGTACCGTGCGTCAGCTGCTGACCGACCTCGACCGAGTCGTTGTCCTGGATCAGCAGGCGCGCGCGCTTGGTGACCGGGTACTCGATCGGCTCGCCACCGTTGTCCGGCGTGACGACCAGCTTGCGGCCCTTGTCCGAATCGTCGATCGTGACACGACCGGCTGCCTCGGTGATCGGCGCCTTGCCCTTGGGCTGACGGGCCTCGAAGAGCTCGACGACGCGCGGCAGACCGTGGGTGATGTCGTCACCGGCCACACCACCGGTGTGGAAGGTACGCATCGTCAGCTGGGTGCCGGGCTCACCGATCGACTGGGCCGCGATGGTACCGACGGCCTCGCCGATGTCGACGAGCTTGCCGGTGGCCAGCGAACGGCCGTAGCACTTGGCGCACGTGCCGGTCTTGGCGTCGCAGGTCAGGACCGTGCGCACCTTGATCGTCTCGACGCCCGAGGCGATGAGGTGGTGGATCTCGACGTCGCCGAGGTCCTCGCCTGCACCGACCAGCACCTCACCGGTCTCCGGGTGGACGATGTCGACCGCCGCGTTGCGGGCGTAGGCCGACGTCTCGACGTTCTCGGCGGCGACGAGCGTGCCGTCGTCGAGTCGCGTCGCGATCGTCTTGGGCAGACCGCGCTCGGTGCCGCAGTCCTCCTCGCGGATGATGACGTCCTGGCTGACGTCGACCAGACGACGGGTCAGGTAACCCGAGTCGGCCGTACGCAGCGCGGTGTCGGCCAGGCCCTTACGAGCACCGTGGGTCGCGATGAAGTACTCGACGACCGACAGGCCCTCGCGGTAGTTCGCCTTGATCGGGCGCGGGATGATCTCGCCCTTCGGGTTCGCCACCAGGCCTCGCATGGCGGCGATCTGACGCAGCTGCATCATGTTGCCGCGAGCACCGGAGTTGACCATCATCCAGATCGGGTTGTCCCCGCTGGCCTTGAACAGCTCCTCCATCGTCGAGGCGACCTCGGCCGTGGCCTGGGTCCAGATCTCGATGAGCTCCTGGCGACGCTCGTCCTCGGTGATCAGACCGCGGTCGAACTGCTGCTGGACCTTGGCCGCCTGACCCTCGTACTTCTCGAGGATCTCGACCTTGTCCTGCGGGCTGACGACGTCGTCCATCGAGATGGTGACACCCGAGCGGGTCGCCCAGTGGAAGCCGGCGTCCTTCAGGTTGTCCAGCGCCACCGCCACGTCGACCTTGCTGTAGCGCTCGGCGAGGTCGTTGACGATGACACCGAGCTCCTTCTTGCCGACCTGGAAGTTCACGAACGGGTAGTCCGCGGGCAGCGTCTCGTTGAAGATCGCCCGGCCGAGCGTGGTCTCGCGGATCTCGCCGTCGATGCGGATCTTGACCTTGCTCTGCAGCGTGATCTCGCCACGCTCGAACGCCATCGTCGCCTCGGAGGTCGAGCTGAAGGCACGACCCTCGCCCACGTGACCCTCACGGTCGAGCGTGAGGAAGTACAGACCGATGATCATGTCCTGGGTGGGCATGGTGACCGGTCGGCCGTCCGACGGCTTCAAGATGTTGTTCGTCGAGAGCATCAGGATGCGGGCCTCGGCCTGAGCCTCGGCCGACAGCGGCAGGTGCACGGCCATCTGGTCACCGTCGAAGTCGGCGTTGAACGCCGAGCACACGAGCGGGTGGATCTGGATGGCCTTGCCCTCGATCAGCTGGGGCTCGAACGCCTGGATGCCCAGACGGTGCAGCGTGGGCGCGCGGTTGAGCAGCACGGGGTGCTCGGTGATGACCTCTTCGAGGACATCCCACACGACCGGCCGAGCACGCTCGACCATGCGCTTGGCGCTCTTGATGTTCTGCGCGTGGTTCAGGTCGACCAGGCGCTTCATCACGAACGGCTTGAACAGCTCGAGCGCCATCTGCTTGGGCAGACCGCACTGGTGCAGCTTGAGCTGCGGGCCGACGACGATGACCGAACGGCCCGAGTAGTCGACGCGCTTGCCGAGCAGGTTCTGACGGAACCGGCCCTGCTTGCCCTTCAGCATGTCCGAGATCGACTTCAGGGGACGGTTGCCCGGACCCGTGACGGGACGGCCACGACGGCCGTTGTCGAACAGCGAGTCGACGGCCTCCTGCAGCATCCGCTTCTCGTTGTTGACGATGATCTCGGGCGCGCCGAGGTCGAGCAGTCGCTTGAGGCGGTTGTTGCGGTTGATGACGCGGCGGTACAGGTCGTTCAGGTCGCTGGTGGCGAAACGGCCACCGTCGAGCTGGACCATCGGGCGCAGCTCCGGCGGGATGACCGGGACGGCGTCCAGGACCATGCCCGCGGGGTTGTTCTCGCTGCCCATGAACGCCGAGACGACCTTGAGCCGCTTCAGGGCACGCGTCTTGCGCTGGCCCTTGCCGGTCGCGATGATCTCGCGCAGCGACTCGGCCTCGGCCTCGAGGTCGAAGTCCTGCAGGCGCTTCTGGATCGCCGCAGCGCCCATGTAGCCGTCGAAGTACTTGCCGAAGCGGTACTGCATCTCGCGGAACAGCATCTCGTCACCCTCGAGGTCCTGGACCTTGAGGTTCTTGAAGCGGTCCCAGACCTCCTGGATGCGCGCGATCTCACGGTCGTGACGATCGCGCAGCTGGCCCATCTCACGCTCGGCCGCATCGCGGACCTTGCGCAGCTCGGCCGCCTTGGCGTCCTCGGCCTCGAGCGCCGCGGTGTCCTCCTCGAGCTTGAGGGCTCGGGAGTTGATCGCGTCGTTCTTGCGGTTCTCGATCTGGTCGATCTCCTGGCGGATCTTGGCCTCGAGGCTGTCGAGGTCACGATGACGCGCGTCCTCGTCGACCGAGGTGATCATGTAGGCCGCGAAGTAGATGACCTTCTCGAGGTCCTTCGGAGCCAGATCCAGCAGGTAGCCCAGACGGCTGGGCACACCCTTGAAGTACCAGATGTGCGTGACCGGGGCGGCGAGCTCGATGTGGCCCATCCGCTCACGGCGGACCTTCGAGCGCGTCACCTCGACGCCGCAGCGCTCACAGATGATGCCCTTGAAGCGCACGCGCTTGTACTTGCCGCAGTAGCACTCCCAGTCCCGGGTGGGACCGAAGATCTTCTCGCAGAAGAGTCCGTCACGCTCGGGCTTGAGCGTGCGGTAGTTGATCGTCTCCGGCTTCTTGACCTCACCGAACGACCAATTGCGAATGTCGTCGGCGGTCGCGAGACCGATCTTGATCTGATCGAAGAAGTTCACGTCGAGCACGGTGTCTTCTTTCCCTTTCGAAGTTCTGAGTGGGTGTCCGGTGCTCAGAGCTCGTCGACGGACGACGGCTCGCGGCGGGACAGGTCGATACCGAGCTCTTCAGCGGCGCGGAAGAACTCCTCCTCGGAGTCCTTCATCTCGACGGCGCTGCCGTCGGCCGAGAGCACTTCGACGTTGAGACACAGCGACTGCATCTCCTTGACGAGAACCTTGAACGACTCGGGGATTCCCGGCTCGGGGACGTTCTCGCCCTTCACGATGGCTTCGTACACCTTGACGCGGCCGACGATGTCGTCGGACTTGATCGTCAGCAGCTCCTGCAGCGCGTAGGCGGCGCCGTAGGCCTCGAGGGCCCAGACCTCCATCTCACCGAAGCGCTGGCCACCGAACTGGGCCTTACCGCCGAGCGGCTGCTGGGTGATCATCGAGTACGGGCCGGTCGAGCGCGCGTGGATCTTGTCGTCGACCAGGTGGTGCAGCTTCAGCATGTACATGTAGCCGACGCTGATCGGGCCGGGGAACTTCTCGCCGGTACGACCGTCGAAGAGCACCGCCTTGCCATCGGGCTGGACCATGCGGTTGCCGTCACGGTTGGGACGCGTGTTGGACAGCAGACCGGAGATCTCGTCCTCGCGCGCACCGTCGAACACCGGGGTGGCGATGTTCGTGTTCGGCGGAGCCGAGTCGGCACCGATCTTGCGCAGGCGCTCGGCCCACTCGTCCTTGACGTCGGCCGGGACTTCCCAGCCCGACTTGGCGATCCAGCCCAGGTGGTTCTCCAGGACCTGGCCGACGTTCATACGACCGGGCACACCGAGCGGGTTCAGGACGATGTCGACCGCCGTGCCGTCCTCGAGGAACGGCATGTCCTCGATGGGCAGGATCTTGGCGATGACGCCCTTGTTGCCGTGACGGCCGGCGAGCTTGTCGCCGTGGCTGATCTTGCGCTTCTGCGCCACGTAGACGCGGACCAGCTGGTTCACGCCGGGGCTGAGCTCGTCACCCTCGGACGCGTCGAAGACGCGCACGCCGATGACGGTGCCGGACTCGCCGTGCGGGACCTTGAGCGAGGTGTCGCGCACCTCGCGCGCCTTCTCGCCGAAGATCGCGCGCAGCAGGCGCTCCTCGGGGGTCAGCTCGGTCTCGCCCTTGGGCGTGACCTTGCCGACGAGGATGTCGCCGTTGCCGACCTCGGCGCCGATGCGGATGATGCCGCGCTCGTCGAGGTTGGCGAGGGTCTCCTCGCTGACGTTCGGGACGTCGCGCGTGATCTCCTCCGGGCCCAGCTTGGTGTCGCGGGCGTCGACCTCGTGCTCCTCGATGTGGATCGAGGTCAGCAGGTCGTCCTGGACGACGCGCTGGGACAGGATGATCGCGTCCTCGTAGTTGTGACCCTGCCACGGCATGAAGGCGACGAGCAGGTTGGTGCCCAGCGCCATCTCGCCGTGATCGGTGCAGGGACCGTCGGCCAGCGGCGTGCCGGCCTCGACGCGCTGCCCCTCGCGGACCAGCGGGCGCTGGTTCGTGCAGGTGCCCTGGTTCGAGCGACGGAACTTCGCCAGGCGGTACGTGGTGTACGTGCCCTCGTCCTCCATGATCTCGACGGAGTCCGCCGAGACCTCCTTGACGACGCCGGGCTTCTTGGCGACGGTGACGTCACCGGCGTCGACGGCGGCACGGTACTCCATGCCGGTGCCGACGAGCGGGGCGTCGTTGCGGATCAGCGGGACGGCCTGACGCTGCATGTTGGCGCCCATGAGCGCGCGGTTCGCGTCGTCGTGCTCGAGGAACGGGATCAGGGCCGTGGCCACCGACACCATCTGGCGCGGCGACACGTCCATGTAGTCGACCTCGGCGGCCGGGCGGAGCTCGGCCTCGCCGCCACGCTGGCGCACCAGCACGGCGTCCTCGGCGAACGAGCCGTCGTCGTTGAGCAGCGAGTTGGCCTGCGCGACGATGTAGCGGTCCTCGTCGGTGGCGGTCAGGTAGTCGATCTGGTCGCTGACCTTGCCGTCGATGACGCGGCGGTACGGCGTCTCGACGAAGCCGAACGGGTTGATCCGACCGAAGGACGCCAGCGAGCCGATCAGACCGATGTTCGGGCCTTCAGGCGTCTCGATGGGGCACATGCGGCCGTAGTGCGACGGGTGGACGTCGCGGACCTCGTAGCCGGCGCGCTCACGCGACAGACCACCCGGGCCGAGGGCCGACAGACGACGCTTGTGCGTCAGGCCCGCGAGCGGGTTGTTCTGGTCCATGAACTGCGAGAGCTGGCTGGTGCCGAAGAACTCCTTCAGCGCCGCGGTGATCGGACGGATGTTGATCAGGGTCTGCGGCGTGATGGCCTCGACGTCCTGGGTCGTCATCCGCTCGCGCACGACGCGCTCCATGCGGGCCAGGCCCGTACGCAGCTGGTTCTGGATGAGCTCGCCCACGGTGCGCATGCGGCGGTTGCCGAAGTGGTCGATGTCGTCGGCCTCGACCGGGATGGTGCCGGCCGGGGTCTCGAGCTCGGTGGCACCGTCGTGCAGCGCGACGACGTAGCGGATCGTGGCGACGACGTCGTCGAGCGTCAGGGTCTGCTGGTCGAAGGCGGCGTCCGTGCCGAGCTTCTTGTTGATCTTGTGACGACCGACCTTGGCCGTGTCGTAGCGCTTCGGGTTGAAGTAGTAGTTCTCCAACAGGGTCTGCGCGGCCTCGACCGACGGCGGCTCGCCCGGACGCAGCTTGCGGTAGATGTCGATGAGCGAGCGACGCGTGACCTCGGCGTCGACCATCTCGTTGGTGACGGCGGCGTCGCGGGCCTTCTTCTCGAGCTCCTCGCGGACGACGTCACTGCGGACGGAGTCCTTCTCCATCGTCAGACGGACGGACTCGTACTGGCCGAACTCCTCGAGGATGCGCTCCTCGGTGAAGCCGAGCGCCTTGAGCAGCATCGTGACGGACTGCTTGCGCTTGCGGTCGAGACGGACGCCGACGATGTCGCGCTTGTCGATCTCGAACTCGAGCCAGGCACCGCGCGAGGGGATGACGCGCGCCGTGAAGATGTCCTTGTCGGACGTCTTGTCGGCGGTGCGCTCGAAGTAGACACCCGGCGAACGGACCAGCTGGGAGACGACGACACGCTCGGTGCCGTTGATGATGAAGGTGCCCTTGTCGGTCATGAGCGGGAACTCGCCCATGAAGACGGTCTGGCTCTTGATCTCGCCGGTCTCGTTGTTCATGAACTCGGCGGTGACGAACAGGGGGGCGGCGTACGTGACGTCGCGATCCTTGCAGTCCTCGACGGAGTACTTGGCCGGCTCGAACCGGTGGTCGCGGAACGACAGGCTCATCGTCTCGGAGAAGTCCTCGATGGGACTGATCTCCTCGAAGATCTCCTCCAGGCCGGACTTGGCCGAGACATCGTTGCGGCCCGCAGCCAGATCGGCTTCGACGCGCTCGCGCCAGGCGTCGCTACCGATCAGCCAGTCGAAGCTGTCGGTCTGCAGGGAGAGGAGCTCGGGAACCTCGAGCGGTTCGGCGATTTTCGCGAAAGAGATACGCGGGTTGCTGCTGTGGTTCGGGTGTGCGGCGGTACGCGAGGCGGCCAAGAGAAGTCCTTCCGAAGGAACTCGCATGCGATGAACGTGGCGGTTCTGTACTCTTCAGTTGTCGACGCGCGGCTCTCGCCGCACGAAGTCACGCGGCTGGTGCCGCGAGCGCGCACGCTTCAGGAGCCCTGTCAAGGCCTGTCCACCACGGACAGCACAGTTTCAGGGCATGGCAAAGTGGGTGCGAACCTTAAGACTAACCCGACGACACACCGATATCAACCCCGGGCCTTGACAAGGCCGACAGGATCGGGGACGATCATTCGTTTCCCCCCTGCCATTGCGGCGAATTCAGCCCATATCAGGTACGCCGAATGCGCCCGCCCCCGGGGGGACGAGCGCATTCTCGGCGGTCTTCTGGTTGAGACCCGCGACCGCTGCCAACGCGGACACGACGAAGCGCCCACCCCGGACGGGGTAGGCGCTTCGCACTGGTGAGCCCCTGCTAACTCGCTGGGGCCGATGTCCTGGAGCGGCGAGCGAGCATCGAAGGTATGGCGGCGATGCCCACCAACAACACGCCGAGATAACTACCTGACGAGTCGGGCAGCGATCCGAGCCCACCCGCGAGCATCCACACCGCGACACCCGCGAGGACGGTCAGGATCATCCGCACCCAACTCACCCTCGCGCTGCGCCGCTCTGCTTCGAGAACCTTGAGCCGGACCAGCAGAATCGCCAGGAATCCGAGCACGACCACCGAAGGCCAGACCATGGGACTCACCTCTGTCAGTTAACGCACTTCGCCGTGCGGCTGTAGACGTACACGCGAAGGTTCTTCTTCGACGACGGGCACATCCCGTACTTGTTCAAGTAGACCAAGGCTGCTGCGGCAATCGCTCCGGCGACCGCGCATGCAACCAGTGTGCCGACGACACAGATGGTCCCGACGATTCCCGCGACGCTCCCGTTGAGCAATGCCTGCTGCCCGCGTCCACGCCGGACTCTGTCGGTCTTGCGCAGATGCGTCAAGGGCTCTGATGCGTCATGGTGCTGATGCGTCAAAGGGGTGAGGAGAACAACGAAGCGCCCACCCCTTCCGGGATGGGCGCTTCGTTCAAGCAGTCAGCCGAAGATCACTTGAGGGTGATCGTGGCGCCGGCGGCCTCGAGGGCCTCCTTCGCCTTCTCGGCGGCGTCCTTGTTGACGCCCTCGAGGATGGCCTTGGGGGCGCTCTCGACGAGGTCCTTGGCCTCCTTCAGGCCCAGGCTCGTGAGGCCGCGGACCTCCTTGATGACCTGGATCTTCTTGTCGCCGGCAGCCTCGAGGACGACGTCGAACTCGTCCTTCTCCTCGGCGGCAGCGGCGTCGCCGCCACCCGCGGGGGCGCCCGCGGCGGCCACGGCCACCGGAGCGGCGGCGGTGACCTCGAAGGTCTCCTCGAACTGCTTCACGAACTCGGAGAGCTCGATCAGCGTCATTTCCTTGAAGGCATCCAGCAGTTCATCGGTGCTCAGCTTCGCCATAGTGGCGTCCTTTCGACAATGAGACCCCGAGGGGGTCCCGATGGTGATCGGGGCGGTTCAGCCCTCGGTGACGTCGGTCTCGACGTTCTCGGTGTCCGACTCGGCCGCGGGGGCCTCGTCGGCAGGTGCCTGCTCGGCGGACTCGGCGGCGGGAGCTCCCGCAGCCAGGACCGACGGATCGGCTTCGGCCTTCGCCTGCAGCGCCGCCATGGTGCGGACCGCCTGCGAGAGCGGGGCGTTGAACAGCCCCGCGGCCTTGGCCAGGTTGGCCTTCAGGCCGCCAGCGAGCATCGCGAGGAGAACCTCACGCGACTCGAGGTCGGCCAGCTTGTTGACCTCGTCCGCGGAGAGCGTCTTCCCATCGAGGAAGCCACCCTTCAGGACGAGAGCGGGGTTAGCCTTCGCGAAGTCACGCAGACCCTTCGCAGCGTCGACCGGATCGCCCGTGATGAAGGCGATCGCGGTGGGACCGGTGAGCAACGACTCGTCGAGCTCGATTCCGGCATCCCGCGCGGCGATCTTGGTCAGCGTGTTCTTGGCGACGGCATAGCTCGCGGCATCGCCAAGCGCGCGCCGCAATTCATGCAGCTGCTTGACGTTGAGGCCGCGGTACTCGGTGAGCACCGCGCCGTTGGACTCGCGGAAGTTGTCCGCGAGCTCGGCGACGGCTGCTGCCTTGTCCGGGCGTGCCATGGGTCTCCTTCACTGTCATGCGAAGACCACCTGGCACGAGAAAAGCGTCCTGTGCGCAGGCACAGGACGCTCGGTGTGAACGCAGGGACGAACCCTGATCTGAACCTACGCAGGCCACCCTCTCGGGCGCTTCGGGTGACTCGTGGGAGACACCACCGGCGGTCTTCGGCTCGACCAGTCTAGGCGGACCGGTGCCGCAACTCCAAATCGGTGCGCTCAGCTGCGCGCGGCACCGAGGCCGGCAAGGGGCGTGAGGGCACTGCTGTCGGTGATCTCCGACTTCGGCGGGGCCTCGACCTCGACGGGCTCGCCCCACTTCGACCAGTCGATCGTCACGGGGTCGACGCCGAAGTCCATCGTCATCTGACGCATGAGGTCGTCGGAGCCGACCAGGAGCGTGTACTCGATCTGCTCGGGGACGGAGGCCTTCGACCCCGCCGACCCCGCGGGCTGCTTCTTCATCACCTTGGTCGTGTCGAGCACGAGCCGCAGCTTCGTGGTCTCGACGCCGTCGACGGTGCCGCCGTCACCCTGGTTCTCGAACTCCACCAGGGCCGAGCGGAAGGTCTTCAACTGTTCCGTCGGGTCGATCTGGCCGGTCAGGGAGCCGTACTGACGGGCCAGCGGGTTCTTCGGGTCGGTGAGGTCGACCTTGACGAACTTGCCCTGGCTCATGGCGCCGAGATTGAGGTAGGCGACGCCGTCGACCATCCGCAACTCCATCGCCATCTGGCCGACGTCCATCGTCAGGCGGGTGCGCGCGTCCTGGACGTCCTCGCCGAGCTGCACGTCCCCGTCGAGCGACATGCTGCGACCGTTCGCGTCCGTCGACATCTGCAGGTGCGTGCTGCCGGCCTTCGCCTGGGCGGCGCCGATCCGCTCGACGAAGTTGTCGCGGGTCAGCTCGGCAGGGCTGTCGGCGGCGGGCTCCACCGCGGCGGACGGTGACGCGGACACGGTGGCGGCAGCAGGCGTGGCGTCATCACCACCGGATCCCCCGCAGGCGGCGGACAGGACCAGCAGCGTGGCGGCGGGCAGGATCGCGAGCGACTTCCTCATGGGCCGAGACTACCCGCGCGTGCCCCAACTTCGGCCGGTTCACGACGACTGCCCCACACGACGACGACGCCGCCTCCCCGAAGGGAGACGGCGTCGTTCGTGGAGCTGGTGGCTCAGGCCTCGTCGTCGGACGCGAAGTTGCGCGTGCGCGACGGATCGACCGGGATGCCGGGGCCGTTCGTCGTGGAGATCGTGGCCTTCTTGATGTAGCGGCCCTTCGAGCTGGCCGGCTTCAGACGCAGGATTTCCTCGATCGCCGTGCCGTAGTTCTCGGCGAGCTGCTCGGCGCTGAACGACGCCTTGCCCACCACGAAGTGCACGTTGGCGTGACGATCGACGCGGAACTCGATCTTGCCGCCCTTGATGTCGCCGACGGCCTTCGCGACGTCCGTCGTGACGGTGCCGGTCTTGGGGTTCGGCATCAGGTTGCGCGGACCGAGGACGCGGCCGAGGCGACCGACCTTGCCCATCATGTCCGGCGTGGCGACGACGGCGTCGAAGTCGAGCCAGCCCTCGTTGATCTTGTCGACGAGCTCGTCGGAGCCGACGAAGTCGGCGCCGGCCTCACGAGCGGCATCGGCGTTGGCGCCGGTGGCGAAGACCAGGACCCGGGCGGTCTTGCCGGTCCCGTGCGGCAGGTTGACGGTGCCGCGCACCATCTGGTCGGCCTTACGGGGATCGACGCCGAGACGCACGACGGCGTCGACGGTCGAGTCGTACTTCTTGGAGCCGGACTCCTTGGCCAGAGTCGTGGCCTGCAGGGGCGTGTAGAGCGCGTCGCGATCGATCTTCTCGGCGACGGCGCGGTACGCCTTGCTGTGCTGTGTCATGACTGGTTCCTTACTTCTTCAAGACATTGCTGTCTGTTGCTACCAGGTGTGGTGCGGGCCCAGCTGGCCCTCCCACGGGGGATCGGCGGTCGGGAGACCACCGGGGTGATCAGTTGTCGACGGTGACGCCCATGGAGCGGGCGGTTCCCTCGACGATCTTCATCGCGCCATCGATGTCGTTGGCGTTGATGTCGGGCATCTTGGTCTGGGCGATCTCGCGCACCTGGTCCCGGGTCAGCTTGCCGACCTTGTCGGAGTTCGGGGTGGACGAGCCCTTGGCCAGACCGGCGGCCTTCTTGATCAGCTCAGCGGCCGGCGGCGTCTTGGTGACGAACGTGAACGAGCGATCTTCGTAGATCGTGATCTCGACGGGGATGACGTTGCCGGCCATGGACTCGGTCTGGGCGTTGTACGCCTTGCAGAAGTCCATGATGTTGACGCCGTGCGGGCCGAGCGCGGTACCGACGGGCGGTGCCGGGTTGGCCTTGCCGGCCTGCAGCTGCACCTTGACGACAGCCGCGACCTTCTTCTTGGGAGGCATTTCGGGTCCTTCTTACTGTGTTGTTCGTTCTGTGTCCGACGCCGCTCGTTCATGCGACGCCGGGACCTTCGATCGCGGGGCGATCAAACCTTCTGGATGTAGTCGAACGGCAGCTCGACCGAGGTCTCGCGGCCGAAGATCTCGACGAGGCCCTTGACCTTCTGGCCGTCGATGTTGATCTCGGTCACGGTCGCGTGCAGCGTCGCGAAGGGGCCGTCGATGACGAGCACCGAGTCGCCGGGGGCGAAATCGCTGAACTCGACACGGGCCTGGGCGGGCTGCTGCGGCTCGGCCGCGGCGGTGGCCGCCTCGGCAGCGGCCTCGGCCTCGACGGCCGGGGCGAGCATCTTCTCGACCTCGGACAGGCTCAGCGGCACCGGCTGGTGCGTGTTGCCGACGAAGCCGGTGACCGACGGGGTGTGGCGCACGACGCCCCACGAGTCGTCGGTCAGGTCCATGCGCACGAGCACGTAGCCCGGAAGCACGGTGCGACGGACCAGCTTGCGCTGACCGTTCTTGATCTCGGCGACCTCTTCGGTCGGCACGACGATCTCGTGGATGTAGTCCTCGGCGTTGAGCGCGACCTTGCGGTTCTCGAGGTTCTGCTGGACGCGCTTCTCCATGCCGGCGTACGTGTGGATCACGTACCAGTCGCCGGGCTGGCTCCAGAGCCGGTCGCGGAACTCCTGCAGCGGGTCGGAGGCCTTCTCGGCCTCGTCCTCGGCGGGGGTCTCGTCAGCCTCGGCCTGGTCGGTCTCGGCCTGGTCGGAGTCGGAGGCGTCCGCCTCGACGGCAGCCTCGTCCACGCTGTCGGTGTCGGCAGCGGTCTCGTCGGCCGACACCTCGTCGGTGGACGTCTCGTCCACGGTGGCGTCGGTCTCGTCGAATGCGGAGGTCACGAAGTTCAGTCCTTGGGTTAGGCGAAGATCTGGAACATGGCCTTGCCGAACCCGAAGTCCAGCGCGGCGACGAACGCCATCATGATCAACACGAAGACGAGCACGACGAAGAAGTAATTGACGACCTGCGGGCGGGTCGGCCAGACCACCTTGCGCAGCTCGGCGACCACCTGGCGGTAGAACGTGAGCGGGGACGTGCGCTTGGTGCGCGTCCCGGCCAGTTCGTGATTCTCGCTCACGGTGCTCCTTCGTCGAACGTCGTCGGCCCGGGGGCCGACCTTGCAGGGCACGAGGGACTTGAACCCCCAACCTTCGGTTTTGGAGACCGATGCGCTACCAGTTGCGCCAGTGCCCTTCGCCCGATTCCGGGCATGACGAAACAGGGTAGTTTCGCCGGTTTCCTCAAGTGTACGCGGCCGGGCCGAGAAAGCGAAACTCGGCCCCGCGGGATGCTCGTCGGCCGCGCCGCCGAGGCCGTGACAGCATGGCGGTGTGCGGCCATTGACGACGTTGCCCAAGGCTCATCTGCACCTGCATTTCACGGGCTCGATGCGCCACGGAACGCTCATCGAGCTGGCCGAGCGCGACGGCGTGCACCTGCCCGCCGCCCTCGTGGAGGAGTGGCCCCCGCGACTGTCCGGGGCCGACGAGAAGGGTTGGTTCCGCTTCCAGCGACTCTACGACGTCGCGCGCTCGGTCCTGCGCACGGAGGACGACGTGCGCCGGCTCGTGCGCGAGGCCGCCGAGGACGACGCCGCCGACGGCTCCGTCTGGACCGAGATCCAGGTCGACCCCTCCGGCTACGCGGCCCGGTTCGGCGGCATCACGGCGTTCACCGACCTGGTCATCGACGCCGTCCGCGACGCGTCGGCGCGCACCGGGCTGGGCATGAGCGTGATCGTCGCGGCCAACCGCACCCGCCATCCGCTCGACGCACGCACGCTGGCGCGCCTGGCCGCCCAGTACGCCGGTCGCGGGGTGCACGGGTTCGGGCTCTCCAACGACGAGCGCCGCGGCGACACCGCCTCCTTCGCGCCGGCGTTCGCGATCGCCCGGCGCGCCGGCCTCGTGCTGGCGCCCCACGCGGGCGAGCTGCGCGGCCCCGACCACGTCCGCCAGTGCCTGACCCACCTGGAGCCGAACCGGCTCGGCCACGGCGTCCGCGCCGTGGAGGACCCGCGCCTGCTCGAGTCGCTCGCGGCATCCGGGATCGCCCTGGAGGTGTGTCCCGCCTCGAACGTCGCCCTGGGCGTCTACGGGACGATCGACGAGGTGCCGGTGCGTGACCTCATGGCGTCGGGCGTGCAGATCGCCCTGGGGGCCGACGACCCGTTGCTGTTCGGCACCCGCTTGGCGGGCCAGTACGCCCTCCTGCGAGCCGCGCAGAACTTCAGTGACCAGGAGTTGGCCGACCTCGCACAACGGTCGCTGCGGGCCTCCATGGCGCCCGAGGACCTGCGTACCCGCGCGCTGCAGGGTGTCGAGGCCTGGCTGGCCGACGAACGTGGAACGATGACGCCATGAGCGAGAACCAGCCGCCGTCGTATCCCGGCGAGCCGTCCGGCGAGCAGCCGCACGATCCCCAGCCGAGCTCCGAGCAGCCCACGTACCCCGGTCAGCAGCAGCCCTACCCCGGCCAGCAGCAGCCCTACGGTGCCCAGCAGCCCCAGCCCGGCCAGTACCCGGTCGCGGGACAGCAGTGGGGCACTCCCCCGCCGAAGCACCCCAAGGCCACCCTGATCCTGATCCTGGGCATCCTCGGCCTGATCGTGTGCGGGGCGCTCGCCCCGTTCGCGTGGGTCATGGGCAACCGCGTCGTCGCCGAGATCGACGCCAACCCCGGCGTCTACGAGGGCCGCGGCGAGGCGCAGGCGGGCCGCATCCTGGGCATCATCGGCTCCGTGATGCTGATCCTGGCCGTCCTCGCGTTCGCCTTAATCATCACGATCGCCATCATCGGCATCGCCAGCTCGTCGACCTCGTCGGGCACGGACTACTCCGGCGTGTCGCTCGTCTCGCTGTTCTGAGTCGCCGTCGGCGGCGTCCTACACCAGGGCGTCGCCGACGAGCACCGGCTCGTTGACGAGCCGGATCCCGAACGTGCGCTCGACGCCGTCGCGCACCTCTCGCGCCAGGTCGAGCAGCTCGGCGGTCGTGCCGCCGCCGCGGTTCGTCAGCGCCAGCACATGCTTGCCGGACAGGCCCACCGCACCGCGGGCGAACCCCTTGGCGAAGCCGGCATGGTCGATCAGCCACGCCGCGCTGGTCTTGACGGTGCCGTCCGGCTGCTCGAAGCGCGGCGCCTCGTCGGGCAGGGCCGCCGCGGCGTCCGCGGACAGGATCGGATTGGTGAAGAACGATCCCGCACTCCACGTGTCGTGATCGTCGGCGTCGAGCACCATGCCCTTGCCACGACGCAGCTCCAGCACCGTCTCGCGCACCTGCTGCAGCGGGGCCCGCTCACCGGTCTCGACACCGAGACGCCGGGCCAGCTCGCCGTAGCGCACGGGCGCGCTCAGCCCTCCGGCGAAGCGGAACTGGAACGCGACCGTCAGGACCACGAACCGGTCGGGCTCGCCCTTGAAGCGGCTGTGGCGGTACGCGAACCCCAGGTCCGTGAACATGATCGTGCGCACCCGCTTCTCGTGGCGGTCCCACGTGCGGACGCTGACGATCGTGTCGGCCACCTCCTGGCCGTAGGCGCCGACGTTCTGGATCGGCGTGGCACCGACCGACCCGGGGATGCCCGAGAGCGCCTCGACGCCCTCCCAGTCGTGCTCGACGACGTGGGCGACGAACGCGTCCCAGTCCTCGCCGGCGGCGACGGTGACCATCGCGCCACTGCACGCATCGGCCGAGACGTCGATGCCGCGGGTGCGGACCAGCACGACGGTGCCGTCGAAGCCGGCGTCGGAGACGACCAGGTTGCTGCCACCGCCGACCAGCAGGACCGGCTCGCCGGCCTCGTCGGCGGCGCGGACCGCGTCGATCAACTCGGCCTCCGAGGTCGCCTCGACCACGGTCCGTGCGGGGCCGCCCAGGCGCAGCGTGGTGACCTCGGACAAGTCCATACGGGTGACGCTAGCAGTCACGGGAGGACCCCTTTCTGAACGCCGAAGACCCCCGCGCCGGCAGGCACGGGGGTCGTCGCAGGAGAAACGTCAGCGCGTCTCGCGGTGCGCCTGGTGGGCGTTGCAGCGCGCGCAGTACTTCTTGACCTCGAGGCGATCGGGGTCGTTGCGACGGTTCTTCTTCGTGATGTAGTTGCGTTCCTTGCACTCGGTGCAGGCCAAGGTGATCTTGGGACGAACGTCGGAGCTCTTGCTGGCCACGGTGTGCCTCTTCTGGTCGTGCCCTTGCGAACGGGCTTCGTTTCTTGCCTTTGTCGGTAGCTGGGGCGGGACTCGAACCCGCGACCCCACGATTATGAGTCGTGTGCTCTAACCACCTGAGCTACCCAGCCGTGGAGCGACGAGTCACCCCGCCTCTCAGAGCCCCTTTACGGAATCGAACCGTAGACCTTTTCCTTACCATGGAAACGCTCTGCCGACTGAGCTAAAGGGGCAAGCCGACAAGTAAAGATACCGGGTCAGGTGCCGGGTTCCCAAATCGGGGTGGGCACTTGTTCGGCGCCCCCTGCAATCGCAGGCATTATCGGGCGGCCCGGGCGAGCCTCGACGGCCACGAGGGACCGCCGTAGACGAACCCGGTGTACCCCTGGACGAGGTCCGCGCCCGCCTCGATGCGGGCCCTGACATCGGCCTCGTCGGTCACTCCCCCGACGCCGATCAGGGTCAGCCCGTCACCCGCGCGCGAGCGGATCGCGCGCAGCACCTCGAGCGCACGGTCGGCCAGCACCGGGCCGGACAGTCCGCCCGCACCCGCGGCCTCCACGATCGACCGCGGCGTCCGCAGGTCGTCGGGGCGCGCGATCGTGGTGTTCGTGGCGCTGATGCCGTCCAGGCCCAACGCCAGCACGAGGTCCGTCACCCGGTCGACGTCCTCGTCGGCCAGGTCCGGCGCGATCTTGACCACGAGCGGCACCCGACCGGCGTGGTTCCCGTCGGCGACGGCCTTGACGGCGGCGAGGATCGGCTCGAGGGACTCGACGGCCTGCAGGTCCCGCAGGCCGGGCGTGTTGGGGCTGGACACGTTGACGACGAGGTAGTCCGCGTAGGGCGCGAGCAGCCGGGCGCTCTCGACGTAGTCCTGCGCGGCGTGCTCGGCCGGCACGACCTTGGTCTTGCCGATGTTGACGCCGATCACCGCACGCCGGCCGGCGGCCGTGCCGCGCAGCCGGTGCAGTCGCGACGCGACCACCGCCGCGCCGTCGTTGTTGAAGCCCATCCGGTTGACGATGGCGTGGTCGTCGACGAGGCGGAACAGCCGAGGCCGCTCGTTGCCCGGCTGCGGCTTGGCCGTGACGGTGCCGATCTCGACGTGCCCGAACCCCAGGGCCAGCAGGCCGAGGACACCGCGAGCGTTCTTGTCGAAGCCGGCCGCCAGGCCGAAGCGGTGCGGGAACTCGATCCCCATGACGGTGACCGGGCTGGGCTCGACGCGGTAGGCCAGCCGCGTCACGGGCCGTCCGGCGCGGATCGCGGCGAAGGCCCGTTCGTGGATCCGCTCGGGATCCATGCGGGCGAAGACGGAGTCGAACAGTGCGTCGTAGGCCACGGCCCTCAGCGTAGGACACGGCCTCCGTCACGCCTCCGGTCAGTCGCGCACCCAGGCGGCGACCCACCACAGGACGCCGTAGGGGGCGTCGGCATAGGGCACCGAGACCCGCCACGGGCCGCCCAGCGTGTCGCCGAGGTCGGCGAGCACTCCGATGCCGCTGGCCCACAGCTCGGCCCCCAGATCGGCGTCCAGCGCCGCGAGGCGCCGCCCGTCGCCGGACCGGATCGCCAGGTCGACCACGTCGTCGAAGTCGAAGGCCCGCTCGTCGAGGTGCCCCGGGGCCTTCTCGCTGCGCTTGGCGCTGCCGTTGGCCATGACGAGGACGACGTCGGCCTCCGGCTCGATCCGCCCGGAGAAGCCGGCGGCGTCCAGCAGGGCCCGCGCCACGGGCTCGGCGAAGGGGTCCTGGCCGACGATCGCCACCGCGTCGGCGTCGGCGGTCATCGCGCGGACGACGCCCGTCGCGGACGCGCGCAGCTCGGCCACGGGGTCGTGCAGGCTCGCGTACCGCGGCAGGAGAGCCGGGACCGGCGGCACGATGACGAGCCGGCGGATCACGCGAGCCCTCGGATCGCACGTGCCGGCGGCCGGCGGCCGGCGATCGTCCAGGCCATGTCGACGACCTGACGCGTCTCGGGCACCTGGTGCACGCGGTAGACCCGCGCGCCGGCCGTCGCGGCGACGGCGGTGGCGGCGAGCGTGCCCAGCAGCCGCTCGCCCACGGGGAGGTCCAACGTCTCGCCGACGAAGTCCTTGTTCGACAGGGACACGAGCACCGGCCAGCCGGTCGCGACCATCTCGTCGAGGCGGCGGGTGACCTCCAGGGAGTGGAACGTGTTCTTGCCGAAGTCGTGCGCCGGGTCGATCAGCAGGCTCTCGGGCGAAACTCCCAGCGACACGGCACGTTCGGCCTGGGCCACCGTGGAGGCGATCGCGTCGGCGACGACGTCCTCGTACTCGATCCGGTGCGGCCGCGTCCGCGGCGTCACGCCACCGGTGTGCGTGCAGACCATCGCGACGTCGAACTCGGCCGCGACCTCGGCGAGCAGCGGATCGGCGCCGCCCCAGGCGTCGTTGAGCAGGTCGGCACCCGCCTCGCACACCGCCCGCGCGACCTCGGACCGCCACGTGTCGACGCTGATGACGACGTCGGGGAAGGCCTCGCGGACCCGCTCGACGAAGCCGACGACCCGCCGCTTCTCCTCCTGCGCGTCGATCTCCTCGCCGGGGGCGGCCTTGATGCCGCCGATGTCGACGATCTCGGCGCCCTCGTCGACGACCTGGCGCACGCGGTCGAAGGCGGAGTCCTCGGCCCACGTGGCACCGCGGTCGAAGAACGAGTCGGGCGTGCGGTTGACGATCGCCATCATCAGCGTGCGGTCGTCGTCGAAGGAGTGCCGTCCCAGGCGCAGGGTCATCGCGCCACCTGCACGGCCGGCGGGCGCTCGGTGACGTCGATGTCGTGGACGACCGGCGCGTACCCCTCCGCGACGGCGCGGAACTGACGCAGGGTGACGTCCGCGGGGACGGCCTGACGGATGCGCTTGAACACCGCGGCCATGAGCTGGACCGACATGGGCCCCAGGTCGTGCAGCGACTGGTGCGAGTGCGCCCGGCGACCGAGGTCGACCTGCGCGATGGCGTCCAGGCCGAGACTGTCGGCGACGTCGATCAACGCCGCCAGCTCGACGCCGTAGCCGATCGGCACGTGCAGCGTCTCGTACACCGAGCGGCGTACCGCCCACTCCCCCGCGAGCGGCTGGACGACCGCCGTGAGCTCGGGTCGCGCCAGCGCCAGCAGCGGGCGCGCGACGAGCTCGGTGGCGCGTCCGCCGCCGTTCGGGTCGTCCGTCGAGCCGGAGCGGAAAGGTCGCTCGTAGAAGCCCTTGACGAGCGCCACCGAAGCGTCGGTGAGCAGCGGCCCGAACAGCGACGGGACGAAGTGCGTGTCCCACTCCGTCAGGTCGGCGTCGACGAAGCCGATCAGGTCGCCGGTGGTGACGAACTGCGCCTTCCACATCGCCTCGCCCTTGCCGACGCGCGTGCCCAGCTCGGGACGGACGGCGGCCAGGGAGTGGACCGTCGCGCCGGCCTCGGCCGCGATCCGCGCGGTGTCGTCCGTGGACTCGCCGTCGATCACCACCAGCTCGTCGACGAGGTCGCAGCGCCGGACGAAGTCCTCGTGGATGCGCCCCACCACGTCGCCGACCGTGGCGGCCTCGTTGCGGGCCGGGATCACGACGCTGAGGCGTTGGCCGGAGGCCCGCTTGGCCTCGAGCAGCTCCTCGACGGTCCACCGCCGGCCCGCGTGGGTCCTGCGGTCGAACCAGGTCTGTGCCACCTGATCACCGTACCCGCGGGTCAACAGGTCTCGTCGTCGACGACCTCTCCGCCGAGCAGCCGCTCGACGAGGAAGCACGCCTGCGTGGGCGACGGAGCGGGACCGTCGGGCCCGGCCGGGGCCTCGACCTCGTCGTAACCCATCGCGGCGATCGTCTCGCGGTGGACGCGCGCGAACGCCGCGGCCCAGTCATGCAGGAGCGCGACCGGCGGGCGGCGCGCCTCCTCCAGCAGGTCGAGCTCGTACGCGTCGGGGACGAGCTCGTAGAGGGAGTGCAACGACCGGTCCGCGCCGGGTCGGCGATCGGCGTCCGCTGAATCCATGCCCCGACGATAGGGGCTCCGGCCGACCGAGACCATCGGCAGAACCGGACGTCCCGAGGAACGAACGAGCCCCCGACCGGTTCGGTCGGGGGCTCGGGTCACGTGGCAGGTAGAGGATTCGAACCTCTGTAGGCAATGCCGGCTGATTTACAGTCAGCTCCCTTTGGCCGCTCGGGCAACCTGCCGCAACAGTCGGCAAGATTACCCCAGCGCTCGGCGAACCCAGAAATCAGGGCGGCTAGGGTGGGGGTCATGGCCGATTCCTCCTTCGACATCGTCAGCAAGATCGACCGCCAAGAGGCCGACAACGCCCTCAACCAGGCGGCCAAGGAGATCGCGACGCGCTACGACTTCAAGAACACCGGCGCGTCCATCGAGTGGAAGGGCGAGTGGGGCATCGAGATCACCGCCAACGCCGAGGAGCGCGCGCTGGCCATCCTCGACGTCTTCCAGACCAAGCTCATCAAGCGCGGCATCAGCCTCAAGGCCTTCGAGGCCGACGACCCGCGCCAGTCGGGCAAGGACGTCAAGATCAACGGCACCTTCGGCGAGGGCATCAGTACCGAGCAGGCCAAGAAGGTCAGCAAGCTGATCCGCGACGAGGGCCCCAAGGGCGTCAAGGTGCAGATCCAGGGCGACGAGCTGCGCGTCACGAGCAAGTCCCGTGACGACCTGCAGGAGGTCATCTCGCTGGTGAAGGGCGCCGACCTCGACTTCGCGGTGCAGTTCACCAACTACCGCTGAGGACGGCGCACGGCGGCGACGACCAGCACTGCCGCCGCGATCATGAAGCACGCGCCGGTCGCGAGGGCCCACGACGCGCTCGTCGCCTCGCCCAGCGCGCCGAGCCCCACTCCCCCGGCGGCGCCCGCGCCCAGGAACGCCATCGACGCCACTGACAGCGCGGTGCCACGCTGGGCGTCGTCGACCCGGCGGTGGACGAGCGAGTTGTACATCGCGCCCGACGACGTGTGCACGAGGTAGCAGAGCCAGTAGCCGGCGACGAGGATCCCGACTCCCGTGGCCGCCGCCATGGCGACCAGCCCCAGGCCCTCCACCACGAACAGGGTCGGCGTCAGGACGGCGGGTCCGACCGAGTTCAGCAGCCGCGTCGTGATCGCCGCTCCCAGGGCCGCCAGCCCCCACGCGGCGGACGAGACGACGCCGAGCCGGGACGCCGCCGACGACGCACCGGCTGAGAACTCCGTGAGCCGCACGGGCATGAACAGCTCGAGGGCGGCGACGCCGAGGCCCACGAGCACCATCGAGGCGGACAGCAGCCGCAGATGCCGCCCGAAGGCCACCCGCACGCCGGAGACCAGGGACGCGCGCCAGGCCGCTCCGGACGGCCGTGCGCTGCGGGCGACCGAGTCCATGAGGCGCCAGGCGCAGACGATCTGGACGACGACGATCCCCATCGCGACGAGGTAGGGCATCGCGAGCGTGGCCTCGGCGGACCACGGCGAGACCCGCAGCAGCCCGGCACAGATGAGGGCGCCGGCGGCCAGCGAGGCGCTGATCACTCCCCCGGCCGCGGCGAGGCCGCGAGGCACCTCGTCCGCAGCGCCCCGGGCGTGCTCGGCGTCGACGAACCAGGCCTCCAGCGGGCCACTGTCCAGCGCGCGGAACAAGCCGAGGACAGCCCACGCCAGCGCGAACGCCAGGACCGACTGCGCCGTGAACGCCACGCAGTACCCCGCGATCGCCACGACCCCCGAGGCCACGAAGACCGGACGGCGTCCCCACGCGTCCGTGAGCGCACCACTGGGGACCTCGCACAGCAGCACCACCACGCCTTGGGCCGCCATCGCCAGACCCACCTCGGCAACCGTCAGTCCGCGCTCGAGGGGGAGCAGCAGCGAGACCGGCAGCAGGAGACCGGTGGCCAGCCAACGCAGCGCGAGAAGCAGCAGGAAGCGAGTCCGCAGCGTCATGGCGAGACTCTAGGGCGACCCCGCGGTTTCACGCACCCTGCATCGGGTGTTGAGTTACCTCGTGGCGAGCACGAACACCGATTCCCGGGCAGGACTTCTCTACGGCGTCGCGGCCTATCTGTGCTGGGGTTTCTTCCCGCTGTACTGGCCCCTGCTCGAGCCCGCCTCGGCCTACGAGGTCCTGGCCCACCGCATCGTGTGGACCTTCGTGTTCTGCCTCGGCCTGCTGACGATCACGCACAAGTGGCCGGCCTTCCGCGCGATCGTGCGCCAGCGCCGGCTCATGGTGCCGCTGGCCCTTGCCTCCGTGGTCATCACGCTGAACTGGGGCGGCTTCATCTGGGGCGTCACGAACGGCCACGTGATCGAGACGAGCCTGGGCTACTTCATCAACCCGCTCATGACGGTCCTGCTGGGCGTGTTCCTGCTGGGCGAGCGCCTGCGCCGCCTCCAGTGGGTGGCCGTCGCGCTGGGCACCATCGCCGTCGTCGTGCTGACCGTGGACTACGGCCGGCCGCCGTGGATCGCGCTGCTGCTGGCTACGAGCTTCGCGACCTACGGGTTCCTCAAGAAGCGGGCCAACCTCGGCACGATCGAGGCGCTGTCGGTCGAGACGACGATCCTCACGCCGTTCGCGGTGGCGTTCCTGATCTTCCTGCAGGTGCGCGGCACGCTGGTCTTCGGCCACGACGGCACGCTCAACGCGGTCCTGCTGATCGGCACGGGCATCGTCACGGCCATCCCGCTGCTGATGTTCGGTGCCGCGGCGACGCGCCTGTCGCTGACGACGATCGGCATCCTGCAGTACCTCGGACCGATCCTGCAGTTCATCTTCGGCCTGACCATCTTCGGCGAGCAGATGGGCACCGCCCGCTGGGTCGGATTCGTGATCGTGTGGTCGGCCCTGGTGATCTTCACCTACGACGCCCTGCACACGCATCGGCGCAACCGCCGGCTGGCCGACGAGTGCGCCGCGGACTCCACGGCGATCTGAGCCCTCAGCGCCAGCGCGACGACGGACGCGACCGCAACCCGATCCGCTGCTCCAGTTCGGCCACCTCGTCGACGACGTCCCCACACACCCAGACCCGGTAGCGCTCAGCACCGGTGATCTCGCGGAGCACGCCGGCCTCGACCAGGCGCCCGATGCCGCGCAGGGTGTTGTTCGCGGTGGTGTTGGTGATCTTCTCGGCTGCCTCCAGGTCGATGACCGGATGCCGGAGCAGACCTCCGAGCAGCGTGAGCGCGGCGGACCCCTTGCGGGGGTTCGCCTGGTCGATCCATTGGGCGGGCAGCTCGGCCAGCCGCACCGCGGACTGGTCGGCGGCCTTGGCCGCGACAGTCGCTGCGTTCGCGGTGTACGACACCCAGGCGTCGAGATCACCGCTGCGGTAGCGGGCCAGGTGCTCGAAGTAGTCGTCGACGTCGGCGAGCATCGCGGCGGCGATCGGCACGGTGATGGTGCTGGTGACCCCACGGCGGCGAAGCACGGCGCCGATGAGTGCTCGGCCGGTGCGGCCGTTGCCGTCGTTGAACGGGTGGATCGCCTCGAACTGGGCGTGGCCGATGGCGGCCTGGGCGACTGCGGCGACGTCCGTGCGTCCGCAAAAGCTGAACAGGTCGGCCATGAGCGGCTCGACCATCCGGTGCGGGGGCGGTACATGGACAGCACCCAGAGGGCTGTGGTCGGACCCGCCGATCCAGTTCTGGACGGTCCGGTACTTGCCGGCGCTCGCGCCCTCCAGCAGGACGTCCTCCATGAGCGCGCGGTGCGTTGCGAGCAGCGCCTCCTCGGTGATGCCGTCGGCGTCGGCGTGCGCGGTCATCGTGGCGATCGCGCGTGCCGCGTTGATCGTGGACTTGGCGCGCTCCCCCGCCTCGGCGCCCAGGCTGGCCCGGGCGAGCTCGTCGAGGTCGGCGTAGATGCGCTCGATCTTGCTCGATGCGCTCGCCTCGGTACGTACGAGCATGTCGCTCATTCCGGCCAGCGCGTGTCCCTTGGCGTCGAGCCGGGCGATGGCCACGGCGGCCTCCTCGCACGCGGCTACGGTCTCCTGGTCCAGCACGAGATCCAGCTGGGCGATCTCGGCCGGCACCTCGACCTCAATGGAGGTCAGCTCCCTGTCGGCCCGCGGCGGCCGGGCGCCGTTGGCTCCAGGCTGGTGGGGATTGGTGTACCAGCGCTCGATCATCTTGGTGACGCCGGGCCAGCGTGGTGCCGCCGAAGGCGCGAACGCGTCGCCTGCTTGGGGGCCGCGTGAGACCTCGTCGCCATGGGGTGTCACGGCAGACCGTCGAGGCTGAGACATCGGGTTTCCACCTTTTCAAGGCATGGGTGAAACCTAATGTACCGTTTCGGTTGAAAAGAGGAATAGTCAAGGAGGGATTCCTCGTTAGTCCATCCCAGCGGCAGGGCGCCAGGACCAGCGCCACCCCCTCCCGAGCGTCAGCCGAGGCGGTCGGTGGCGCGGGTGCAGATCTCGTCGAGCGCGTCGCGGGCTGCGCCCTCGGGCAGCTTGGCGAGCAGGGTGCGAGCGGCGTCGGCCTCGGCCCGGACGTAGGCACGCGCCTCGTCCATCGCCGGGTGCTCACGCAGGGCTCGGATGACCCACTGCACGTCGTCCTCGTCGGCGATCGGGCCGGCCAGCAGCTCGCGGAGCCGCTCGTCGCCGTTCACGGGCGAGGCCTGGACCAGCAGGGTCGGCAGCGTCGGCACGCCCTCACGCAAGTCCGTGCCGGGCACCTTGCCCGAGTCGCCGGCGTCGCTGGCGACGTCGATGATGTCGTCGGCCAGCTGGAAGGCGATGCCGATGCGCTCACCGAACTCGAGCAGCGTCTGCTCGACGTCGGGACCGGCGCCGGACATCATCGCGCCGAACCGGGCCGCCGTGGCGATCAGGGAGCCGGTCTTGTCGGCCACGACCGACAGGTAGTGCTGGAGGCGATCCTCGTCCGGGCCGGGGCCCAGCGTCTCGCGGAGCTGTCCGTGCACCAGCCGCGCGAAGGTCTCGGCCTGGATCCGCACGGCCTCGGGACCGAGGTCGGCCACGAGCGAGGACGCCCGGGCGAACAGGAAGTCGCCGACGAGGATCGCGACGGAGTTGTCCCAGCGCGCGTTCGCACTGGGCGCACCGCGGCGCATGGACGCCTCGTCCATGACGTCGTCGTGGTAGAGCGTCGCGAGGTGGGTCAGCTCGACGACGACCGCGGCCGGCACGATCTGCGGCGCGGCCGGGTCGCCGAACTCGGCGCACAGCAGCGTCAGCAGCGGCCGGAACCGCTTGCCACCGGCCTGGAGCAGGTGCGAGGAGGCCTCGGCGACCAACGGCTCAGGACTGTGGACCGAGCGCGCCAGCAGGTCCTCGACCCGGGTCACCCCGTCCGACACCCGCTGTTCCAACGCGCCATCCGCGAACGACCCCACGCTGGCCACGTGCCACTTCCTTCCGATGACCGCCGACGACATGCCCTGCTAGCGCACGAAGGCGCCGGCGTTCTGGACCAGGTCCAGGACAGGACCCGGAACCACGCCCAGCACGACCGTTGCGATCACGGCCAAGGCAATGACCACGGTAGTCGGCACACCCGCGACGGCCACGGTCGGGCCGTCGCCGACCGGCTCGGTGAAGAACATCAGGACGATGAACCGCACGTAGAAGTAGGCGGCGATCGCGCTGCACAGCACGCCGAACACGACCAGCAGCCACGCTCCGCCGCCCCAGGCGGCGCTGAAGACCGCCCACTTGCCGATGAATCCGGCGGTCAGCGGGATGCCCGCGAACGAGAGCATGAACAGGGCGAACGAGCCGGCCAGGAACGGCGACTCCTTGCCCAGTCCGGCCCACTTGGACAGGTGCGTCGTCTCGCCCGCGGAGTCACGGATGACCGTGACGATCGCGAACGCGCCGATCGTGCTGATGCCGTAGACCAGCAGGTAGAACAGCACCGACGAGATCGAGGTGATCGCCAGCCCCTCCTGGTCGCCCAGGTAGGCACCCGACAGGCCGACCGTGATGAAACCGGCGTGCGCGATCGAGGAGTAGGCCAGCATGCGCTTCACGTCGGTCTGGCTGATCGCGACGATCGAGCCGATCAGCATCGTGATGACGGCGATGACCCACAGCACGGGACGCCAGTCCCACGAGGCCCCGCCGAACGCGACGAACAGCACGCGCATCATCGCGATGAACGCGGCGGCCTTCGTGGCCGCGGCCATGAAGGCGGTGACCGGCGTCGGCGCGCCCTGGTAGACGTCGGGGGTCCAGCTGTGGAACGGGACCGCGCCGACCTTGAACAGCAGGCCCACCAGCAGCAGGCCGATGGCGCCCAGCAGGATCGGCGTCTCGTCGCCCCGGGCCGACACGGCGGTGTCGATCTCGGTGAGGTTGAGGCTGCCGGCGTAGCCGTACGCCAGCGCGGCGCCGTAGAGGAAGAACGCCGACGCGAAGGACCCCAGCAGGAAGTACTTCATCGCGGCCTCCTGGCTGAGCAGGCGACGACGGCGCGCCACCCCACACAGCACGTACAGCGGCAGCGAGAGCACCTCGAGGGCCACGAACATCGTGATGAGGTCGTTCGAGACGGCGAACAGCATCATGCCCGAGAGCGAGAAGACCGCGAGCGGGAAGACCTCGGTGTGCTCGAGTCGGGCCTGCGTGGCCTCGGCCTCGCCCGGCGAACCGGGAGCGTCGGCCGCGCGGCCGACGAAGTCACTCAGACCACGCTCGTGGCTGCGCTCGGAGAAGAGCAGGAACGACAGCGCGGCGAAGACCAAGAGCATCGCCCAGGTCAGGACACCGGGACCGTCGACGGACACGGCACCCTCGGCGCCGGTGCCGCCCAGGGCCGGCCAGCGGGCCTCGGGGACCTCGTCGAGGCCCAGGTAGACCCACACGCTGAGGCCGAGCGCGACGAGCGTGCCGGCGACGGCGACGACCGCCTGGGTGACGAAGCGGGCACGGCGCGGGACCGTGATCTCGACGATCAGGCCGATCATCGCGACCGCGAAGACCGCGATCAGCGGCGAGAGCTGGCGGTAGTCCAACTCGGCCGCGGCGATGTCGGGGCCGGCCGCCGCGAGGGCGCCGGGCAGGGCGGACGAAAGTGCGCCGATCATTCGTGGGCTCCTTCCGTCTGCTGGGTGAGGTCGATGGGCGCGCGCTGCGGCGGGTCACCGACCCCAACGGTGGTGACCACCGGCTCGACCGCGGGATCGATGACCTGCAGCAAGGGCTGCGGGACGAAGCCCAGGCCGATGATGAGCACGATCGCCGGCGCCATGGCCCCGACCTCGCGCCGTGAGAGATCGTGGAATCCGGCCGTGGCCTCGTTCAGCGGACCGGTCATCGTGCGCTGGTACATCACCAGGATGTAGACGGCGGCCAGCACCATGCCCAGCGTGGCCACGGCAGCGAGCGGTATCGACCGGGTGAAGGTGCCCGCGAGCACGAGGAACTCGGACACGAACGGCGCCAGACCCGGCAGCGAGAGACTCGACAGACCGCCGATGAGCAGGACGCCCGACAGCACCGGGGCGACCTTCTGGACGCCACCGAAGTCGCTGATCCGGGCCGACCCGCGGCGAGCGATGAGCATGCCCGCCACGAGGAACAGCACCGCGGTCGAGAGCCCGTGGTTGAACATGTAGAGCACCGAGCCGGTCATCGACACCGAGGTGAAGGCGAAGATGCCCAGGATGATGAAGCCGAAGTGCGAGACCGAGGTCAGCGCGATGAGGCGGCGCAGGTCGTCCTGGCCGACGGCCAGCAGCGCACCGTAGAGGATGCTGATGACCGCGAGGACGAGCACGACCGGGCTGGCCCACTCCGAGGCCCCGGGGAACAGCTCGAGGCACCAGCGGATCATGCCGAACGTGCCGATCTTGTCGACGATGCTGACCATCAGCACCGAGGTGCCGGGCGTCGCCGAGGCGGCGGCGTCGGGCAGCCACGTGTGCAGCGGCCACAGCGGAGCCTTGATCGCGAAGGCGATGAAGAAGCCCAAGAAGAGCAACCGCTCGGTGGTCTGGGACATCTCGAGGTTCATCAGGTCGGCGTGCAGGAAGCTGGGGCCGCCCTGCTGCGTCGAGAGGACGTACAGGCCCACGACCGAGGCGAGCATGATGAGGCCGCCCGCGAGGTTGTAGATGAGGAACTTCACCGCGGCGTAGCTGCGGTGGCCCGAGCCGTGCGCGCCGATGAGGAAGTACAGCGGGATGAGCGTCGCCTCGAACAGGACGTAGAAGACGAAGACGTCGGTGGCCGCGAAGACGCCGATCGCCAGCGCCTCGAGGACGAGCATCCACGCGAAGTACGTGTTGGTGCGCGCCGGGTCGGCTTCCTTGTCGCGCCAGGACGCGACCAGCACGATCGGCGTGAGCACCGTCGTCAGGAAGATCATCGTCAGGCCGATGCCGTTGACGCCGAGGGCCCAGTGGACGCCCAGCGCCCCGATCCACTCGAGGTCCTCGGTCAGCTGGTAGCCACCGCTGTCGATGTCGAATCGGAACAACAGGGTCAGCGACATCACCAGGGTGAGGATCGAGACACCGAAGGCGACGTAGCGCGCGGTGGCTCCGTCGGACGTCCGCGGGAGCAGGGCGACCACGAGGGCGCCCAACAGGGGAACGGCGATGAGCAGGGACAGCATCATGCGAGCGTCACCGCCAGCAGGCCCAGCAGGACCACGAGAGCACCTCCGAGCACCATCAGTGCATAGGAACGGACAAAGCCGGTCTGCGGCTTGCGCAGCTCACGGGACATACCGCCGATGCCGTCGGCGGAGCCGGTCACGACTCCGTCGAGCACCTTGGCGTCGACCCACACCAGCGCGCGGGTCAAGTGGGTGACAGGCCGCACGACGAGGGTGTCGTTGACGGCGTTGCCGTACAGCTCGGCGCGGCCCGCGCGGGTGAACACCGAGACCTCGGAGTCCGCCGGGGTCTCGCCGGCGATCTCGCGATCGCGGCCGTAGGTGAGCCAGGCCAGCGCGACGCCTGCGGCGACCACCAGCAGCACGATCAGCGTGATCGCGATGACCGGGAGCGGCAGGTCGTGGTGCTCGGTGTGGCCGGTGGCCGGCTCGAGCCAGTCCTCGATCCAACCACCCAGCGCCATGATGCCGGCCAGCAGCGAGAGCGCCGCCAGCACCATCAGCGGGACGGTCATGACCGAGGGCGACTCGTGCGGGTGCACCTCCTCGCGCCAGCGGCGCTGGCCGAAGAACGTCATCAGCATGAGGCGCGTCATGTAGAACGCCGTGACGCCGGCACCCAGCAGAGCGGCCAGGCCGACCCAGATGTTGTGCCCCAGCGCGGCCTCGATGATCTTGTCCTTGGAGAAGAAGCCCGAGGTGCCCGGGAAGCCCAGGATGGCGAGGTAGCCGATGCCGAACGTGTAGAACGTGACCGGCATGACCTTGCGCAGGCCGCCGTAGTGGCGCATGTTCACGTCGTCGTTCATGCCGTGCATGACCGAGCCGGCGCCGAGGAACATGTTGGCCTTGAAGAAGCCGTGCGTCAGCAGGTGGAAGATCGCGAAGGCGTAGCCGGCCGGGCCGAGGCCCGCGGCCAGCATCATGTAGCCGATCTGGCTCATCGTCGAGCCGGCCAGGGCCTTCTTGATGTCGTCCTTCGTGCAACCGATCCAAGCGCCCATCAGCAGCGTGATGACGCCGACGGCGATGACGACGTTGCGGGCCGTGGACGAGGCGTCGAAGATGTCGTGCGACCGCACGACCAGGTAGACGCCGGCCGTGACCATCGTGGCCGCGTGGATCAGTGCCGAGACGGGCGTGGGGCCCTCCATGGCGTCGAGCAGCCAGGCCTGCAGCGGGAACTGCGCGGACTTGCCGCACGCGCCCAGCAGCAACAGCAGGCCGAGCGCCGTGGCGACGTTGCCCGAGACCGAGCCGACCTGCTCGTTGACCGCGGCGATCGAGGTGGTGCCGAACCAGGCGAACATCGTCATGATCGCCAGCGCCAGGCCCAGGTCGCCCACGCGGTTCATCACGAAGGCCTTCTTGGCGGCGGCGGCGGCCGACGGCTTGTGCTGCCAGAACCCGATCAGCAGGTAGGACGCCAGGCCGACGCCCTCCCAACCCAGGAAGAGCACGAGGTAGTCCGCCGCGAGCACGAGCGTGAGCATCGCCGCGATGAACAGGTTCAGGTAGGCGAAGAAGCGGCGACGGCGCTCGTCGTGCTCCATGTACCCGATCGAGTAGACGTGGATGAGCGTGCCGACGCCCGTGATGAGCAGGACG
Source organism: Aeromicrobium senzhongii (assembly GCF_014334735.1). Taxonomy (NCBI): domain Bacteria; kingdom Bacillati; phylum Actinomycetota; class Actinomycetes; order Propionibacteriales; family Nocardioidaceae; genus Aeromicrobium; species Aeromicrobium senzhongii. The sequence continues at coordinate 426,030 of NZ_CP060587.1, read as the reverse complement.
AACAGGCTCGAGAGCGTGTCGAACGTGAAGGAGAAGTCGACGTGGAACGCGCCGGCGTCGATCCAGGTGCCGAGCGTCGTGGTGACCGAGCGGTCACCCTCGTCGCGAGCGGCCAGCTGGGCGAAGAGCACGACGCCCAGCACGAACGACGCGGCAGAGCACGCCGTCGCGATGAGGTGTCCGAAACGGTCGGACTCCTTGCCCCAGGTCAGCAGGAGCGCGGCTCCCGCCAGTGGGATGGCGATGAGCAGCCAGGAAAGGTCCAGCAACGCGAGCTCCTTAGGCCTTGAGCAGGTTCGCGTCGTCGACCGAGGTCGTCCGTCGCGTGCGGTAGATGGACACGATGATGGCCAGGCCGATGGTGACCTCGGCGGCGGCGACGACCATGACGAAGAACGCCGCCACCTGCCCGTCGAGGTTGCCGTGCTGGCGCGCGAACGTGACGAACGCGAGGTTCGTGGCGTTCAGCATGAGCTCGATGCACATGAACACGATGATCGCGTTGCGGCGCACCAGGACGCCCACCGCGCCGATCGAGAACAGCAGCATCGAGAGGGTCAGGTACTCGTTCACTTCGAATCCCCCTCGTCATCGGTGTCGGCCGATTTCGGGACGTCCGGCTTCTCGGTGGTGACCGGTCGCTCGTCGGGGTCGACGTCGACCGCGGCGATCTCGCCGACGACCCGGTTGACGTCCTCGGCGTCGTGCAGCTCGAACTGGTGACGCGAGACGAGCGTGCCGGGGATCGACTCGGGCAACGGGGTGCCGTCGGGCAGCAGGGCCGGGGTGTCGACCGCGTTGTGGCGAGCGAAGACGCCCGGGGTCGGCGCGTTGCCGGGGTGCTTGCCGGACTCGGCGTAGTCGCGCATGCGGCGGGCCTGCAGGTCGGCCTGCGTCGGCGGTGCGACGAGGCGCTCGCGGTGGGCCAGCACCATCGCGCCGAGGACCGCCACGATCATCAGCGCGGCCGTGAACTCGAAGGCCAGCACGTAGTCGGTGAACAGCAGCGAGGCCAAACCGTGCAGGTTGCCGTTCGCGTTCGCCTCGCCCAGGCCGACGACCGCGGAGGACACCGTCTGCGCGATGCCCAGCGACAGCAGCAGCGCGAAGCCGATGCCCACGACGGCGGCCATGACGCGCTGTCCCTTGATCGTCTCGACGATGGAGTCGGCGGTCTCGACGCCGACCAGCATGAGCACGAACAGGAACAGCATCATGATCGCGCCGGTGTAGACGATGATCTGCACCGCGAACAGGAACGGGGCGCCCTGCGCCGCGTAGAGCATCGCCAGGCAGATCATGACGATCGCCAGGCACAGAGCCGCGTGCACGGCCTTGCGGGAGAGGATGAGTCCCATCGCCGCCAGCACCATGACCGGGGCGAGGATCCAGAACGCGGTCACCGGGACTGCTCCGGTCCGCTGGTGGTCTCGACGATCGGCAGCGACTTGCCCCGGTAGTAGTCGTGGTGGTCGTCGCTGATCATCATCTCGTGCGGCGGCTCGACCATGCCGGGCAGCAGCGGCGCGAGCAGGTCGTTCTTCTCGTAGATGAGCGCGGCGCGGTTGTCGTCGGCCAGCTCGTACTCGTTGGTCATCGTCAGCGCGCGCGTCGGGCAGGCCTCGATGCACAGCCCGCACAGGATGCAGCGCAGGTAGTTGATCTGGTAAACGCGGCCGTAGCGCTCACCGGGGCTGAACCGCTCGTCCTCGGTGTTGCTGGCGCCCTCGACGTAGATCGCGTCGGCGGGGCAGGCCCAGGCGCACAGCTCGCAACCGACGCACTTCTCGAGGCCGTCGGGCCAGCGGTTGAGCTGGTGGCGACCGTGGAAGCGCGGTGCCGTGGGCAGCTTCTCGAACGGATACTTCTCCGTCACGGGCTTCTTGAACATCGTCCGGAACGTGACGCCGAAGCCGGCGATCGGGTCCCAGAGGGTCTCCTTGAGCGTACTCATGTCACTCTCCCCCATCCGTGGGTTGCGAGGTGGTCGGTGCGGTGGCAATGGCCTCGCGCTGGTGCGGCAGCGGCGGGACCGGGAAGCCTCCGGCGAAGGCGTCGAACTCCTGTGGCTCGACCACCTCGGGCTCGTCGTCCTCGTCGCGGGTCGGCAGGAAGAACGTGACGACCAGCAAGAGCCCCGCCACACCCGCGGCGATGAGCATCGCGTTCTGGTCGAGCATGTCCTCGACCTGCAGCTTGCGGATGAACGCCAGGGCGACGATCCAGCCGAGCGCGATCGGAATGAGCCACTTCCAGCCGAAGTGCATGAACTGGTCGTAGCGCATGCGAGGCAGCGTGCCACGCAGCCAGACGAAGAAGAAGATGAACGCGAGCGTCTTGCCGAAGAACCACAGGACGGGCCAGTAGCCCTCGTTCGCGCCCTCCCAGATCTGGGCGATGCCGAACGGGGCGCGCCAGCCGCCGAGGAACATCGTCGTGGCCAGCGCCGAGACGGTGACCATGTTGATGTACTCGGCCAGGAAGAACATCGCGAACTTGAACGACGAGTACTCGGTGTGGAAGCCACCGACCAGCTCGCCCTCGGCCTCGGGGAGGTCGAAGGGGGCGCGGTTGGTCTCGCCGACCATCGCGATGACGTAGATGATGAACGACGGCAGCAGCGGGATGAAGAACCAGATGTCCTCCTGCGCCGCGACGATCTCGGAGGTCGACATCGACCCGGCGTAGATGAAGACCGCGACCAGGGACAGGCCCATCGCGACCTCGTAGCTGATCACCTGGGCGCTGGAGCGCAGGCCACCGAGCAGGGCGTAGATCGAGCCGGAGGACCAGCCGGCCAGCACGATGCCGTACACGCCGACCGAGGTGACGGCCAGGACGTACAGGACGGCGACGGGCAGGTCGGTCAGCTGCAGCGGGGTCTCGTGACCGAAGAAGTTCACGACCGGGCCGAACGGGATGACCGCCCAGGCCAGGAACGACGGCACGACCGCGATGATCGGCGCGACGTAGTAGACGACCTTGTCCGCGGCCTTGGGGAAGATCTCCTCCTTGAGGCCGAGCTTCACGCCGTCGGCGAGGCTCTGCAACAGGCCGAAGGGGCCGTTGACGTTCGGGCCGATGCGGTGCTGCATCCGGGCCACGACGCGTCGCTCGAACCAGATGTTGAACAGCGTGTAGAGCACCAGGAAGACGAAGATCAACAGTGCCTTGAGGGCGACGACCCACCCGGGGTCGTTGCCGAAGAGCTGGTCCAGAGTCATGCCGCGCCTCCCGCCAGGCTGACCCGGCCGCCGTGTCCGACGCCGAGGGCGGCGCCCAGGTGGACGCCGGAGTTCGTGGGTGCCCAGACGACGCCGTCGGGCAGGTCCGCGACCTCGGCGATGAGGTGCGCCGATCCGGACGGGCCGGTCAGGGTGGCCGTCGTGCCCGGCTCGACGCCGTGGACCGCGAGGGTCGCCGCGTTGGCGCGCAGCACCGGGACGCGGGCGGTGAGCCGGTAGGTCTCGGCCCCGTCCTGCAGGCGACCGTCGTCGATCATCAGCTTCCAGGTGTCGAGGACGAGCGTCTTGGAGACCAGCTTGGGGGCACCCGGCTTGCGGCCGCGGAACGGCGCCCGCTTGCCGTCCCAGGGGCCGAGCTCGTGCCATTCGGCGGCGGCGTCCTGCGGGGTGCGCAGGCCGATGGGCCGGCCGAGCTCCTCGGCGATGCCGGCGAGGACCCGCACGTCGGGCAGGGCGCGCGACTCGAAGAGAACCTGGTCGAAGGGCCGCAGGCGCCCCTCCCAGTTGATGAAGGTGCCGGCCTTCTCGACCGGGGGCGCGACCGGCAGGACCACGTCGGCCAGCGCGGTGACCGCGGACTCGCGGACCTCGAGGCTGACCAGGAAGTCCACCGAGCGCAGGGCGTCGCGGGCCAGGGCCGGGTCGGGCAGGTCGTCGACGTCGACGCCGGCCACCACGAGGGCGCCGAGCTCGCCGCTGGCTGCCGCGGCGATGATCGCCTCGGTGTCCAGGCCGGGCTCGGCGGGCAGGCTGGGGACGCCCCAGTCGGCCGCGACGTCGGCGCGTGCCTCGGCCGAGGCCACGGGGCGGCCGCCGGGCAGCAGGTTCGGCAGGCAGCCCGCGTCGAGCGCGCTGCGGTCGCCGGCACGACGCGGGACCCAGGCCCAGCGGGCACCGGTCTCGGTGGCGCGGGCCGCGACGGCCGAGAGGGCGCCGGGCACGGTGGCCAGTCGCTCGCCGGCGAGGATCACGCTGCCCGCCGGGAGGTCGAGGGCCGCCAGGGCCGCCGCCTCGCCGCCGGGGACGGCCGGCACGAGGGTGCCGTTCATCTTGGTCAGGCCCCGGGTCGTGTGGCTGGCGATCGCGATGACCTTGACGCCCTTGCGGCTGGCCTTGCGCAGGCGCAGGAACAGGGTGCCGGCCTCGTCCTCGGGCTCGAGGCCCACGAGCACCACCGTGTCGGCGCGCTCGAGGTCGGCGAAGCTGACGCCGACGGGCGTGCCGGCGACCTTGGCCGCGAGGAACTCGGCCTCCTCCTTGGAGGTGGCGCGGGCCCGGAAGTCGATGTTGTTCGTGCCGAGGGAGACGCGCGCGAACTTGGCGTACGCGTAGGCGTCCTCGACCGTGAGCCGGCCACCGGTCAGGACGGCCTTGCCGGCCGCCGCCGCGAGACCGCGGGCGGCGACGGCGAGGGCGCCGGGCCACGAGGTGGGCTCGAGCTCGCCGGTCTGCGGGTTGCGCACGAGCGGCGTGGTGAGCCGGTCGGCCTGGCGCGACCAGGTGAACGCGAAGCGGTCCTTGTCGGTGATCCACTCCTCGTTGACCTCGGGGTCGTCACCGGCGAGACGGCGCATGACCTTGCCCCGGCGATGGTCGACGCGGATCGCCGAGCCGCAGGCGTCGTGCTCGGAGACCGAGGGGACGCTGATCAGGTCGAACGGGCGCGAGCGGAACCGGTAGTCGGCGCTGGTCAGCGCACCGACCGGGCAGATCTGGATCGTGTTGCCGCTGAAGTAGGAGCCGAACGGCACGTCCGGCGCGATGCCGATCTGCTGCTGCGCACCGCGCTCGAGCAGGGCGATGAACGGGTCGCCGGCGATCTCGGACTGGAAGCGCGTGCAGCGCTGGCACAGGACGCAACGCTCGCGGTCGAGCAGGACCTGGCTGGACAGCGCGAGGGGCTTGGGGAACAGCCGCTTCGTCTCGATGAAGCGGGACTCGGCCGCACCGTGCGACAGCGCCTGGTTCTGCAGGGGGCACTCGCCGCCCTTGTCGCACACCGGGCAGTCGAGCGGGTGGTTGGCCAGCAGGAACTCCAAGATCCCCTCCTGCGCCTTCTCGGCGACCGGCGAGGTGACCTGGGTGCGCACGACCATGCCGGGCGCGGCCTCGATCGTGCACGAGGCCTGCGGCTTGGGCATGCCCCGGCCGTTGCCGGCGTCGGGGATCTCGACCAGGCACTGGCGGCAGGCGCCGACGGGCGCGAGCAGGGGGTGGTCGCAGAAGCGCGGGATCTCGGTGCCGATCAGCTCGGCGGCGCGGATGACGAGGGTGCCCTTGGGGACACTGACCTCGACGTCGTCGATCGTCAGCGTGATGAGCTCGACCGGCGTCGTGTCGGCGCCGTTGGACTCGGTGAGCGTCATCGGACGCCCTCCTTCGCGAACAGGGTGGAGGCCGCGGGCGGGAACAGGTCGCGGCTGGGCGTGGTCATGCCGGCCTCGAACTCCTCGCGGAAGTACTCGATGGCCGACGTGATGGGGCTGGTGGCGCCGTCGCCGAGGGCACAGAAGGCGCGGCCCAGGATGTTGTCGCACAGATCCAGCAGCAGCTCGATGTCGCCGGGCTGGCCCTGGCCGTCGTCGATGCGACGCAGCGTCTGGACGAGCCACCACGTGCCCTCGCGGCACGGCGTGCACTTGCCGCAGGACTCGTGCTTGTAGAACTCGGTCCAGCGCAGGACGCACCGCACGACCGACGTGGTCTGGTCGAAGATCTGCAGGGCGCGGGTGCCCAGCATCGAGCCGGCGGCGCCGACTCCCTCGAAGTCCAGGGGGACGTCGAGGTGCTCGGCGGTGAGGATCGGGGTGGACGAGCCACCGGGGGTCCAGAACTTCAGCTCCGAGCCGGGCCGCATGCCGCCGCCGAGCTCGAGCAGCTCGCGCAGCGTGATGCCCAGCGGAGCCTCGTACTGGCCCGGACGGGCGACGTGTCCCGAGAGGCTGAAGATGCCGTGGCCCTTGGACTTCTCGGTGCCCATCGACGCGAACCAGTCGGCACCGCCGGCGATGATGCCCGGCACCGAGGCGACGGACTCGACGTTGTTGACCACCGTCGGGGAGGCGTACAGACCGGCGACCGCGGGGAACGGCGGGCGCAGACGCGGCTGGCCGCGGCGGCCCTCGAGCGAGTCGAGCAGCGCCGTCTCCTCGCCGCAGATGTACGCGCCGGCACCGGCGTGGACGATCAGGTCCAGGTCGTAGCCCGTGCCGTGGATGTCGCGGCCCAGGTGGCCGGCGGCGTAGGCCTCGCGCACGGCGGCGCGCAGGCGGCGGATGACGTGCAGGACCTCGCCGCGCACGTAGATGAACGCGGTGTGAGCCCGGATGGCGCGCGAGGCGATGATGACGCCCTCGACCAGCACGTGCGGGTTGGCCATCATGAGCGGGATGTCCTTGCAGGTGCCCGGCTCGGACTCGTCGGCGTTGACCACGAGGTACTTGGGGTTCGGGTTGTCCTGCGGGATGAAGCCCCACTTCATGCCCGTGGGGAAGCCGGCGCCGCCACGGCCGCGCAGGCCGGCGTCCTTGACCTGCTCGATGATGGCATCCGGCTCCATCGTCAGCGCCTTCTCCAGGCCGCGGTAGCCGCCGCGAGCCGTGTAGGCGTCGAGCGTCCAGGCGCGGTCGTCCGCCCAGTTCGCGGTCAGGACCGGAGTCAGTACGTCAGTCATGGGTCGCCTCGCTCTCGTCCGGGTCCTCGCCGCCACGGACGTCGGCCGCGGACTGCTCGACCACGTTCTCGCTCTCGGCACGCCGGGTGTCGGCCTCGTCCACGGCCTGGGCCGTGGACTCGCGCGTCGCCTCGGCGCCCGAGGCGTCCAGCGGCGGAGCCGACCAGCCACGCTCCGCGGCGATCTCGAGGCCCGCCAGCGAGGCCGGACCGGCGGCCGGTCCCTCGTCGACCAGGCCGTCCTCGAAGCCGCCGATGACACGCTCGGCCTCGCGCCACGAGGTGATCGTGGCGCCGCGGGTGGACTGGACCGTCTCACCGGCACGGAGCCGGTCGACGACCTCGACGGCCGACTCGGGGGTCTGGTTGTCGAAGAACTCCCAGTTGACCATCATCACCGGCGCGAAGTCGCAGGCCGCGTTGCACTCGACCTTCTCGAGCGTGATCTGGCCGTCCTCGCTGGTCTCGTCGTTGCCGACGTCCAGGTGGCCGCAGAGCCGCTCGAAGATCTCGTCGCCGCCCATGACGGCACACAGCGTGTTGGTGCAGACGCCGACGTGGTGCTTGCCCATCGGGCGGCGCTTGTACATCGTGTAGAAGGTCGCCACGGCGCTGACCTCGGCCTCGGTCAGGCCCAGGATCTCGCCGCAGACGGCGATCCCCTCGGACGTGACGCGGCCCTGATCGGCCTGCACCAGGTGCAGCATCGGCAGCAGCGCACTGCGGGCCTGCGGGTATCGCCCGGCCAGCTCGTGCAGATCGGCGATCGTCTGGTCCGACAGCCCCTCGGAAATCTGGTCCGTCACGAACAACCACTCCCGTCACCACTGGCCTCGACCAGTGTTCTTGAGCCCCGACCACGAAGGGCGGTCACGTTGATCAACGACATCAGCGATCCACCCCTCCCATCACGGGGTCGATGGACGCCACCGCGACGATGACGTCCGAGAGCATGCCGCCCTCGCTCATCGCCGAGACGCCCTGCAGGTTCACGAACGAGGGGTCGCGGAAGTGCGCCCGGAACGGGCGGGTACCGCCGTCGGACACCGCGTGACACGCGATCTCGCCCTTGGGCGACTCCACCGCGAAGTAGGCCTGGCCGGCCGGGACCCGGAAGCCCTCGGTGACCAGCTTGAAGTGGTGGATCAGCGCCTCCATGGACTCGCCCATGATGTGCGCGATGTGCTCGGGCGAGTTGCCCTGGCCGTCCGCGCCCACCGAGAGCTGCGCAGGCCACGCGATCTTGCGATCGGCGACCATGACGGGCTGGCCCTGGGTGGACTCGAGCCGGTCGATGCACTGCTCGACGATCTTGAGCGACTCCCACATCTCCAGCTGGCGGATCATGAAGCGGCCGTAGGCGTCGGGCTCGTCGCGGGTGATGACGTCGAAGTCGTACGTGTCGTAGCCCCAGTAGGGCTGCTTGACGCGCAGGTCCCAGTCCAGGCCGGTCGAGCGCAGGATCGGGCCGGTGATGCCCAGCGCCAGCACTCCGGCGAGGTCGAGGTGGCCGACGTTCTTCAGGCGGCCCTTGAAGATCGGGTTGGCGTTGCACAGCGCCGCGTACTCGGGCAGGCGCTTCTTGAGCAGCGCGACCAGGTCGCGCAGCTGGGTGACCGCACCGTCGGGCAGGTCCTGGGCGACGCCGCCGGGACGGAAGTACGCGTGGTTCATGCGCAGGCCCGTGATGAGCTCGAACGACTTGAGGATCTCCTCACGGTCGCGGAACCCGCAGGTCATGACGGTCAGCGCGCCGATCTCCATGCCGCCGGTCGCGATTGCGATGAGGTGACTGGAGATGCGGTTCAGCTCGAGCATCAGCACGCGGATGATCTGGGCGCGCTCGGGGATCTGGTCCTCGATGTCCAGCAGGCGCTCGACCGCACCGACCCAGACCGCCTCGTTCGAGAACGGGGCGACGTAGTCCATGCGGGTGCAGAAGGTCACGCCCTGGGTCCAGGTGCGGAACTCCATGTTCTTCTCGATGCCGGTGTGCAGGTAGCCGATGCCGGCGCGGGCGTCGTGGACCTGCTCGCCGTCGATCTCGAGGATCAGGCGCAGCACGCCGTGGGTCGAAGGGTGCTGCGGGCCCATGTTGATGACGAGCCGGTCACCCTCGAGGCTGTCGGCGTTGATCGTGTCCCAGTCGCCGCCGGTGACGTTGAAGACCTGGCCGGAGGAGGACTCGGAGGTGTCGGCGTACGGGTCGGTGGTCACCATCAGGAGTAACTCCTTCGGCTGTCGGGCGCGGGGATGAAGCCACCCTTGAACTCGACGTCGATGCCGCCGAGCGGGTAGTCCTTCCGCTGCGGGTGGCCCGGCCAGTCGTCGGGCATGAGGATCCGGGTCAGGTGCGGGTGGTCGTCGAAGACGATCCCGAACATGTCCCACGTCTCGCGCTCGTGCCAGTCGGCGGTCGGGTAGGTCCCCACGATGCTGGGGATGCGGGCATCGCCCTCGGGGCACGTGACCTCGAGGCGGATGCGGCGGTTGTGGGTCATCGAGAGCAGGTGGTAGACGGCGTGCAGCTCGCGGCCCGTGTCGCCGGGGAAGTGCACGCCGCTGACGCCGCTGAGCAGCTCGAAGCGCAGTGCCGCGTCGTCGCGCAGGTGCCGCGCGGCCTGCGCCAGCAGCTCGCGACGGATGAAGAACGTGATCTCGCCCCGGTGGACGACGACCTTCTCGATCGCGTCGGCCAGGCCCTCGCCACCGGCGAGCCGCTCGGCGACCTCGTCGAACCAGCCGCCGTACGGCGGGATCGACGCGCCGGGCATGACCACCGGGCGCTGCAGTCCGCCGAAGCCGGTGGTGTCGCCGGTGCCGTGGACACCGAAGGCACCCTGGCGGACCTCGACGACCTCGAGCTCGACGGCGTCGGACTTCTTCAGCTCCGCCCGCGTCTCGAATGAGGCGTCCTGGGTCTCGTCACGCTTCGGCGCCTGGTTCTTCTGCTTCTCGTCGCTCATCGCATGAGTCCCATCTGCGAGGAGGTGGGCAGCGCCGCCAGGGCGGCAGCCTCCTGCTCACGGATCTCGGCGTTGCGGTCGGCGCCCAGCTGGGTGTGCTGGATCGAGTCGCGCAGCTTGAAGATCGCGTCGATCAGCATCTCGGGGCGGGGCGGGCAGCCGGGCAGGTACATGTCGACCGGGACGACGTGATCGACGCCCTGGACGATCGCGTAGTTGTTGAACATGCCGCCGGAGCTGGCGCACACACCCATCGCCAGGACCCACTTCGGGCCGGGCATCTGGTCGTAGATCTGGCGCAGGACGGGGGCCATCTTCTGGCTCACCCGGCCGGCGACGATCATCAGGTCGGCCTGGCGCGGGGAGGGCCGGAAGACCTCCATGCCGAACCGACCGGAGTCGTAGCGGGGGGCGCCGAACGTCATCATCTCGATGGCGCAGCAGGCCAGGCCGAAGGTGGCCGGCCAGAAGGACGCCTTGCGGAAGTAGCCGGCCAAACCCTCGACGGTGGAGAGCAGGACGCCACTGGGGAGTTTTTCCTCGAGGCCCATCAGGTCCAGTCCATTCCGCCGCGACGCCACTCATAGACGTACGCGATCGTGATGTTGAGCAGGAAGAGCATGACGGCGAAGAACGCGAACCAGCTGAGCTCGTCGAACGCGACGGCGAACGGCAGCAGGAACACGACCTCGATGTCGAAGACGATGAACATCATCGCCGTGAAGAAGTACTTGATCGAGACCTTGCCGCCGCCCTCGGGCAGGGGGCTGGGCTCGATGCCCGACTCGTAACGGTCGAGCTTGGCGCGGTTGTACCGGGACGGCCCGGTGAACGGTGCGACACCGACGCTGAACAGCGCGAACGCCAGGGCGAGACCGCCCAGCACCAAGATCGGGATGTATGCGTTCACGGCACCTCCAGTCACCCGCCGACGAACCTTGTGAAGATCTTCACAGGCTCTGGGTTCACCACTCTAGTAACCGCGTCCCACGGACGTGTGAGTTAGGCAACACTAACTGGGAAACGGCCTCACATCGGGCGCTCGGCGCGATGCACCGCGACGATTCCGCCGGTGAGGTTCTGCCACGTGACGGGCCCCCACCCGGCCTCGGTCATCCGGATCGCCAGGCCGCGCTGGTCGGGCCACGAGCGGATCGACTCGGCGAGGTACACGTAGGACTCGGGATTGGACGAGACCGTGCGCGCGATCGCCGGCAGGGCCCGCATCAGGTAGTTGGAGTAGACCGTTTCGAACGGCTTCCACGTGGGGGTGGAGAACTCGCACACCACGATCCGGCCGCCGGGGCGCGTCACGCGGAGCAGCTCGCGCAGACCCTGCAGGGGGTCGTGGATGTTGCGCAGGCCGAAGGAGATCGTGACGGCGTCGAACACGCCGTCGGCGAAGGGCAGCGCCATGCCGTCGCCGGCCGTGAAGTTCAGGCCGGGGTACTGCTGCTTGCCGACCTCGAGCATCCCGATGGAGAAGTCGCACGGCACCACGTGGGCGCCCGCCTCGGCGAAGGGCGCGCTCGACGTGCCGGTGCCGGCCGCCAGATCGAGGATCCGCTCGCCACGGCGCGGAGCGACGGTCTCGACGACCTTCGTGCGCCAGCGGCGGTCCTGTCCCAAGGAGAGGACGTCGTTCGTCAGGTCGTAGCGTGCCGCGACGGTGTCGAACATGCGCGCGACGTCACGGGGATCCTTGTCCAGCCCGGCTCTCATCTGGCCACCTTCTCACGTCGGGCGGACAGCGGTCGCCCGGGCCGTTCCCCGGTCCCGCACCGGCCTCACCGGGCCGCGAGTAGGCTGGCGCGAGTGAGCACGCTGGCGACCGATGGACGGCCTGAGCCGCTCGTCGCCAGGTCCCGCGAGATCGCCGACCCGGGCGACCTGCTCGGCCTGTTGCCGCCTTCCCCCGACGCCTTGGCCTGGGTGCACGGCGGCGACGGCGTCGTCGGCTGGGGTCGCGCCGCGAGCTTCAGCCCCGACGGGCGGGGTCGCTTCGATGCCGCCGACGACTGGTGGGCCGACGTCGTCGAGTCCTCCGTGGTCCGCGACGAGGTCGAGCTGCCCGGCAGCGGCCTGGTCGCCTTCGGCAGCTTCACCTTCGCCGACCGGCCCGGCTCGAGCCTGACCGTCCCCGAGATCGTCGTGGGGCGCCGCGACGGACGGTGCTGGGTCACCACGATCGGTCGTTCCCTCGGCCCGGTCCCCGACCTGACCGCGACCACGCCCTCCTCCCCCGTCGGCACGAGCTTCGCCGACGACCCCCGGCGCCGCGCGGCCTGGACGGCGACGGTCCAAAAGGCCGTCCAGCGCATCCAGGCCGGCGGCCTCGACAAGGTCGTGCTGGCCCGATCGGTCGAGGCGACCTTCGACGAGCCGCTGGACGTGCGCTCGCCGCTGGCCCGGCTGGCCCGGACCTACCCCAGCTGCTGGACCTTCCACGTCGACGGGTTCTTCGGCTCGACGCCCGAGATGCTCGTCCGCCTGCAAGGTGGCCTGGTCACGTCGCGCGTCCTCGCGGGCACGATCCGGCGGACCGGCGACGACGCTCGCGACCTGGGGCTCGCCGCCTCGCTCGCACGGTCGAGCAAGGACCTCGAGGAGCACGAGTACGCCGTGCGCTCGGTCGCCGACGCGCTCGCACCGCACTGCACGGGCATGAACGTCCCCGAGGCGCCGTTCGTCCTGCACCTGCCGAACGTCATGCACCTGGCCACCGACGTCACCGGCGTGCTGCGCGACGACGCAGGTGTCCTGGCGCTCGTGGCCTCGCTGCACCCCTCCGCCGCAGTGGGCGGCACGCCGACGGCGGACGCCGTGCGGGTCATCGCCGAGATCGAGGGCCTGGACCGGGGCCGGTACGCCGGCCCGGTCGGCTGGATCGGCGCCTCCGGGGACGGCGAGTGGGGCATCGGCCTGCGCTCGGCGCAGGTGGCACCCGACGGTCGCAGCGCCCGGTTGTTCGCCGGGTGCGGCATCGTCGCCGACTCGGCGCCTGCCGACGAGCTCGCCGAGGCCGACGCCAAGCTGATCCCCGTCCGCGACGCCCTGACCTGACCGCGGGCTCGTCGGTTTACCACGGGACCGTGGTAAACCCGCACGTCCCCAGGGAAGTTTCCCTGGGGAAGCGCTGGATTCCCATGTGACCGTGGTAAACCGACACCGAGCCGTCCGAGGGAGCCGGTACGGTCGCGGCATGCGGCGATTCGACACGGCCGAGCGGCGGCGACGGCTGGGCGTGCGCCATGCACTCGCCGCGCCCGTGGGCACCCCCGAGGAGGTGACCGCGGCGGTCACGGCCCTGCACAGCACCGATCCGGCCTCGATGATGCTCTCGGTCCTGGCCCGCATGGCCGAGCCGTCGGTGGCCGAGGTGGAACGGGCCCTTTACGACGACCGCACCCTGGTCCGCCTGCTGGTCATGCGGCGCACCGTGTTCGCCGTGCCCGCGGCCGATGCCGGGGCCTACCTCGGCGCCACGCGCCAGTCCGTCGCCGAGTCCGAGTACCGCAAGCTCGTCGCCCTGGTGGCCGGCTCGGCGCTGGCCGAGCCGGAGCAGTGGCTCGAGCGGGCGCACGCGGCCGCCCTGGCCGCCGTCGACCGGCTCGGCGTCTTCAGCAGCGCCGACCTGGCCGCGAGTGATCCCCTGTTGGCCATCCGGATCGAGATCTCCGCGGGGACCAGGTACGCGACGCGGCAGTCGATCGCCAGCCGGCTGCTGACCGTGATGTCGGCCCAGGGCCACGTGGTGCGCGCACGGCCCGCCGGGACGTGGGCGTCGACGCAGTTCCGCTGGTCCTCGATGCGGCAATGGCTGCCGCAGTTGACCGACGTGCCCGATGCGGAAGAGGCGCGCGCCCTGGTGGCCCGGCGGTGGCTGGCGCGCTTCGGCCCGGCCCGCCCCGAGGACCTGAAGTGGTGGACGGGCTGGACCAAGGGTCACACCATCGCGGCGCTGGCGAGGCTCGCGACCGCCGAGGTCGAGCTGGACGACGGCACCGGGCTCGTGCTGGCCGACGACCTCGACCCCACCCCCGATCCGGAGCCGTGGGTCGCCCTGTTGCCGGCGCTCGACCCCACGACGATGGGTTGGAAGCACCGCGACTGGTACCTGGGCCCGCACGCCGACCAGGTCTTCGACACGAACGGCAACGCCGGCCCCACCGTCTGGAAGGACGGCCAGATCGTGGGCGGGTGGGCGATCCGTGACGACGGCACGGTCGCGGTCCGGCTGCTGACCGACGTCGGGGCCGAGTCGGCCGCCGCGATCGAGGCGCGCGCCCACGACCTCGAGACGCAGCTGGCCGGTACCGTCATCAAGGCCCGGGCCCGGGGCTGGAGCCCGGTCGAGCATGACCTACGCGACTGAACCGCGCACCTGGGTCATCGGCGTCAGCTGCGCGTAGCGCGGCGAGAGCCCGTCACCGCTGGACCGACCCGTCACCCGCCGCTTGATCCACGGGCCGAGGTACTCGATCGCCCACTGCACGTTGGCCTTGAGCCGCTCGGGCCACGTCAGCGGCGCAGGATCGGCCAGCACCAGCGGCACCAGGTCGTGCTGCACGCCCAGGGCGTCGAGCACGGCGATGGCCATGCGCTGGTGGCCCGCCGCCGACATGTGCATCCGGTCGGTGTCCCACAGGCGGGCGTCGCGGTAGTCGGTCAGGTGCCAGTAGTCAACCAGCGTGGCTCCGTGGCGCGCGGCGATCTGGCGCACCGCCTCGCAGTAGCGCTCGAACCGGTGCCGCACCATCGCGTAGGTGCGGGTGTCCCCCGGGTCGGCCGCGGTGAACATGACGACATGGGCGCCCGAGGCCACGAGCCGCTCCACGGCGCGGTCGTACTCGGCCAGGATCGCCTCGAGATCGACCTTCGGCCGCATGATGTCGTTGGCGCCGGCGTAGATCGTCACCAGGTCCGGCGCCAGCGCGATCGCGGGCTCGATCTGCTCGGCCACGATCGGCACGAGCTTGCGGCCGCGGATGGCCAGGTTGGCGTACAGCAGGCCCCCGCCCTGGGCGCGATCGAGCGCCGCAGCGAAGCGGTCGGCCCAGCCACGGACGCCGTTCGGCAGGGCCGGATCGGGATCGCCGACGCCCTCGGTGAACGAGTCGCCCAGGGCCACGTAACGCGAGAAAGTCACCACCTGAGATTACGGGGGGCCGTCTCACGATCGATGTCGCGGGCTCACCAGCGTCATGGGAGGAACGCTCCCGTCCTGATTGGAGACCGACATGACCCCGCTGAAGAAGACCTCGGTCCGAGGGCTGACCCTCGGCACGACCGGTGCACTCGTCGCCGGCCTGATCGCGGCGACCGCGACGCCCGCCGGCGCGGCGCCCGTGGACGTACCACCGGCCAAGACCGTCAGCGGCGAGCTGGCCGGTCCGATCGGCATGGAGGACGACGCGGCCGGGAACATCTACGTCGCCTCGCAGAACAACGACTCCGTCGTCGTGCACCGCAAGAACGCGTCGGGACCCTCTGCTCCGCTCCGG
Source organism: Aeromicrobium senzhongii (assembly GCF_014334735.1). Taxonomy (NCBI): domain Bacteria; kingdom Bacillati; phylum Actinomycetota; class Actinomycetes; order Propionibacteriales; family Nocardioidaceae; genus Aeromicrobium; species Aeromicrobium senzhongii. The sequence goes on along the minus strand of NZ_CP060587.1, from coordinate 410,643 downwards.
CGGATCAGCGGTGCCGCAACGGGCCTGAACGGGCCGCGGGACGTGGCGCTGGACGCGAACGGCTTCCTCTACGTCTCGCAGATCGACGGCACGGTCAGCGTCTTCGCGCCGAACGCGGACGGGAACGTGGCACCGGTCAAGACCTTCGGCACCGGAGCCGGACCGGCATGGGGAGTCGACGTGGCCGGCGGCGAGATCTACGTGCGCAAGTCCGACCGTTACAACGTCTACGCTCCCTCGGCGACGGGCGCGACCGCGCCGACCGAGCGCTCCGTCACAGGTCTCGGAACCGGCCAGTCACTGGCCGTGTCGGGCTCGAAGGTGTGGGTGCCCAACGGCACGCAGCTGAGGGCCTACTCGCGCTCGGCAGACGGTGCGGGCGCGACGCCGATCCAGTCCGTCACCAACGCCCTGCCGAACACCGAGATCAACGGTCTCGACACCGATGCGGCCGGGCGCGTCCACGTCGCCACGTTCAGCCCTGCCACGGTCCGGGTGTTCGCTCCGAACGCCGACGGCGCGGAGGCGCCGCTGAAGGTGCTCGGCGGTCCGGCTTCCGGGCTGAGCCTCGCGACCGGGCTCACGGTGCTGGGCAACGGGTCGTTCGCCGTCGCTCACTTCTTCCAGGCGAAGTACTCGGTCTTCCCCGACCTGTTCCGCAAGCCGGTCACGAGGCCGGGCAAGGTGCGCGCCCTGAAGGTCCGCGGCAAGGCGGTCTCGAAGAACCGCAAGATCAGCTGGCGCGCTCCCGCCTCGAACGGCGGCGCCCGGATCACGGCCTACCGGGTCATCGTCCGCAAGGGCGGCAAGGTCCTGGTCAAGCGCACCGTCAGCGGCTCGCGGAGGTCGCTCGTCGTGAAGCGGGCCAAGCTGCGCCGAGGCGTGGACGCCGTCTACGTCCAGGCACGCAACGCCCAGGGCTACGGACCGGTGGTGAAGAAGAACTTCCGCGTCCGCAAGTAGCACCCGACGGACCGAACGCCCCGAGCCCTCGCGGACTCGGGGCGTTCGACCACGCTCAGCGGCGCTTCGGCAGGGTGCCGGTGCCGCCGTGCAGGACCGTGAGCAACTGCGCGAACCGGCTCTCGGTCTTCTCGTCGCGGGCCATCGACTGCAACATGATGACCGGCTTCATCCGCTGGCGCGTGATCGCCTTCGGGTACGTGAACTCACGCAGGCCGTCGGGTCCGTGGATCCGGCCGAAGCCCGAGTCGCCGACCCCGCCGAACGGCAGCCCGGGCACGGCGGCGAACGCGATGACGGAGTTCACCGAGGTCATCCCTGAGCGGATCCGCGACGCGATGTCCATCGCGTGCTTCTTGCCGAACACCGCGCCGGCCAGGCCGTACTTCGTGGCGTTCGTCAGCTCGACGGCCTCGTCCATGTCCTTGACCGGGTTGACGACCAGCGTCGGACCGAAGGTCTCCTCGGTCACCGCGAGGGAGTCCTCGGGGACGTGGGTGAGGATGGTCGGCTGCACGAAGCGCTCGCCGACCGCGTCGGCACCGCCCAGCACGGGCCGGCCGCCGCGGGCGATCGCGTCCTCGATGTGGCTGCGGATCACGTCCAGCTGCTTGGGCATCGTCGAGGGGCCATAGACGCCGCCGTCGTCGTACCCGGGGCGCAGTCCCTCGGCCTGGCGCAGCAGCTCGGCCATGAACGGGTCGAAGACGCGCTCGTGGACGTAGACGCGCTCGGTGCCGATGCAGGTCTGGCCCGCGTTGGACAGGCCACCCCACAGCGCGGCCTCGGCGGCGGACGCCAGATCGGCGTCCTCGTCGATGATCATCGAGTCCTTGCCGCCGGCCTCGATGACGACCGGGGTCAGGTTCTCGGCGCACGCGGCCATGACCTTCTTGCCCGTCGCCGACGATCCGGTGAAGGCGATCTTGTCGACGTCCGCGGTGCACAGCGCGCTGCCGGTCTCGCCCAGGCCCGTCACGAGGTTCAGGACGGGACGACCATGGACGACCTCGGTGAACGTGTCGACCAGCAGGCGTCCGACGCCCGGGGTGTACTCGCTGGGCTTGAACACGACCGTGTTCCCGGCCGCGAGGGCGTAGGCGATCGAGCCGATCGGCGTGAAGACCGGGTAGTTCCACGGTCCGATGACGCCGACGACGCCGAGCGGCTGGTACTCGACGGACGCGGCCTGGTTGGTCATCAGCAGGCCGGACGCGACCTTCTTGCGGCCGAGCACCTTGGGCGCGTGCTTCGCGGCCCAGGCGATGTGGTCGATCGCCAGCCCGGCCTCCAACAGCGCGTCGCCGTGCGGCTTGCCACCCTCGCGGTGGACCTGGTCGGCGACCTGGTGCAGGCGCCGCGTCAGGACGCTGCGCCACTGCAACAGGTACTCCTTGCGGCCCTCGAAGCCCAGGCCCTGCCACCAGCCCGTCGCCTCGCGTGCGGCGGCGACCGCGGCCTCGACCTGCTCGCGGCCGTCGATCGGATGGGTGCCCACGACGTCGCCGGTCGCGGGGTTGAACGAGTCGAAGGTGGGCTGGGGTTCGTCGGACGATGCGACGTCGGGCTCGATGGTGGCGGTCATGTCAGGCTCCTCGGATGAGATCGGCGGCCTTCTCGCCGATCATGATGGTGGGCGCGTTGGTGTTGCCACGCGTGACCCGCGGCATCACCGACGCGTCGGCGACCCGAAGGCCTTCGACGCCGTGGACTCGCAACTGCGGATCCACGACACTGCCCTCGACGGTACCCATGGCACACGTGGAGGTCGGGTGATAGAGCGTCTGACCCAGGCGCGAGACGACGTCGATGATCTGGTCGTCGGTCGGCTGACGCATCGCCGGCTCCCACGGCTCGTCGAGCAGACGGGTCAGCGGGCCCTGCCAGACCAGGTCGAGCATCCGGCGGTAGCCGCCGAGCATCGCGTCCAGGTCGGCCGGGTCGTCGAAGTAGGCCGGATCGATCGCCGGGTGCCACGTCGGGTCGGCCGAGCGCAGCCGGATGCTGCCGCGGCTCTGGACGTTCACCAGGGTGGGCGCGATCGTGACGGTGCGCCGGACCGGCTCGTGGATGCCGTTGTCGTAGAACGCCGTCGGCGCGACGTGGATCTGGATGTCAGGCAGCGCCAGGTCGTCGCGCGAGGTGTAGAACGCGCCGCCCTCGCCGACGTTCGAGACGAGCGGACCGGAACGGGTGGCCTTCCAGCGCAGCAGGTTCTTGACCGAGATCGCCTCGGCGAGGTCCGTGGTGTTGCGGGTGTGGATCAGCGTGCCGGCCACGGGGTGGTCCTGCAGGTTCTGCCCCACGCCGGGCGAGTCCACCACGACGTCGATGCCGTGCTCGCGCAGGTGCGCTCCCGGCCCGATGCCCGAGAGCATGAGCAGCTGGGGGCTGTTGATCGCGCCAGCCGACACGATGACCTCGGCCTCGGCCCGCACGACGTGCTCGAGCCCGTCGGCGGTGCTGCGGTACGCGACGCCGGTGGCCCGGTTCCCCTCGAGCAGGATGCGCGACACCAGCGCGCCCGTGCGGACGGTCAGGTTGGGCCGGGTCATCGCGGGGCGGATGTAGGCGTCGGCCACCGACCAGCGCGCGCCACGGCGGTTGGTCACCTGGTAGATGCCGGCGCCCTCCTGCTCGGCGCCGTTGAAGTCGTCGTTGCGCTTGAGACCGCCGGCGACGGCGGACTCGACGAACGCCTCGGTCAGCTCGTGGGTGAACCGGCGGTCCTCGACGACGACGGGGCCTTGCGTGCCGTGGAGAGGGCCCGCGAGCCGCTGGTTCGCCTCGGACTTGATGAAGTACGGCAGGACGTCGTCATGGCCCCACCCCGTCGCACCGTAGGAGTCGCGCCACTCGTCGTAGTCGGCGGCGTTGCCCCGGATGTAGATCATCGCGTTCATCGACGAGCATCCGCCGAGGCCCTTCATGCGGGGCCAGTGGGCCCGCCGGCCGGCGAGGTGCTTCTGCGGGCTGGTCTCGTAGTTCCAGTCCCAGCGCGTCTTGAACAGCGTGCTGAAACCGGCCGGGACCTTGATCATCTCGTCGTCGTCGGCGGGACCGGCCTCCAACAACAGGACGCGACGGTCGCGGTCCTCGGTCAGTCGCGCGGCGAGGACGCCGCCGGCGCTGCCCGAGCCGATGATGATGTAGTCGAACGCCTCGTCGGCCATGCCCACTCCTGCTCCAGCGCAACTCGGTGTGACGCTGGCCACAAACCTAGACGGCGGCGAGACCCGAGACAACCGACTGCAGCGCACGCCTCCCGGCGCGGGTGACCTGGACCTCGAGCACCTCGATGCCGACGGGGGTCCGGCTCAGGTATCCCTCGAGCTGACTGGCCTGGACGAGCCGGTGCTTGATCCCGTGCGCGGCGCACAAGGCGTCGATCTTGGTCCGGGTCGGAGTGCCGAAGACCCGCTCGAAGGCCGAGGAGTACTCGGGCGATCCCTGCTCGAGGGTGTGGAAGATGCCGCCACCGTCGTCGTTGAGCACGACGATCGTCAGGTCGGGACGAGGCTCGATCGGACCCATCAGCAGCCCGTTGGCGCCGTGCAGGAAGGTGAGGTCGCCCATCAGCGCGATGGCCCGTCCGTAGCTGGTCAGCGCCGCGCCGATGGCCGTGGAGACGGTGCCGTCGATGCCCGCGAGGCCCCGGTTCGCCAGGACGCGCGGCCCCGGGACGCGCACCGGCGCCACGAGGTCGACGTCGCGGATGGGGTTGGAGGAGCCGAGCACGAGCAGCCCTGGCGTGGCCGCCTCCCAGACGGCCTTCGCGACGACGAACTGCTCGGCGTGGAGCAGCGCGTTCTCGATGCGGTCGCCGGCCTGGATCCAGCTGCGCACCCAGGACTCGTCGCCCGAGCCGCGCACCGAGATCCGGTCGGCGAACGTGACGTTGGCACCGGGCACGCCCGGGAAGGTCGAGGCGTCGCCGACGTGCACGGTGGGCAGGTTCGTCCGGGTGAGCAGGTTGGTGACCGGCCTCGAGAGCGTGGGGTGCCCGGCGCTGACGATCCGCTCGATCCGCTCGATCAGGCGGCCGCCCAGCACGATCCGGCCGCAGGCGATGGACGTGGGCGCGCTGCGCAGGCCCGACGACGGCTCGGCCAGAATCGGCCACCCGGCCTGCTGGGCCACGGCGGCGAGCGCCGGATCGGCGCCGTCCCCCGCGACCAGGACGGTGCGAGGACCGGACTCGAGCACCTGGGTGCGGCCCGACACGGGCGCGCTCATCGACCACGAGTTCTGCGGGAACTGCCACGACACCGACTCGACCAGCGGCTCGTCGAGCTCGACGTTCAGGTGGACCGGCCCACCCTCGCGCACGGCCCCGGCCAGACCCGTGATGCGGTCGGTGAAGGTGATCCCGGGGAACATGCCGGGCTGGATCGTCGTCTGGTTGGCGCCGGTCCCCCGCAGCCGCGCGGGCCGGTCGGCGGTGACCGCCAGCAGCGGGACGCCCGCGTGCAGTGCCTCGAGCAGCGCGGGATGCAGGTTGGCCACTGCGGTGCCGGAGGTGGTGATGACGGGCGTCAGTCGGCCCGAGGCCTTGGCCAGGCCGAGTGCGAGGTAGCCGGCCTCGCGCTCGTCGACGCGCACGTGCAGGCGGATGAGGCCCTGCTCGTCGGCCGCGTACAGCGCGAGTGCGAGAGGGCCTGACCGCGACCCCGGGGACAGCACGGCCTCGGTGACCTCCTGCGCGAGCAGGGCGGCGACGAGGCGCCGGGCGACTTCGACCGCTCTGTCATCACTCACGACATCTCTCCCTCACAACATCTCCCGGACGTGGGCCAGACGGGCTTGCCAGCGTTCGTCGGTCTCGGGCGGGGCCGCGACCAGCGCGAACGCCTCCTCGTCGAGGACCGGGCGCGTCGGGTAGAGGTGGCCGTCCACCGGCTTGAGCGGGTGGGTGACGACGTCGCCGGTGAGCAGGTGGGCGGTGCCGATCCCGCACGCGTACGGCAACTCGGGCAACGCCGCGGCCAGCGCGACGCTGGCGGCCAGGCCGATCGAGGTCTCGACCGCACTGGAGACGCTGACGGGCATGCCGATCTGCTCGGCGATGCGCAGGCAGGCCCGCACCCCGCCCAGCGGCTGCACCTTCAGCACGGCGACGTCGGCGGCGTCGAGGTCGCGCACCCGGAAGGGATCGGCGGCCCGACGGATCGACTCGTCGGCCGCGATCGGGACGTTGACCTTGCGTCGCACCTGCGCGAGCTCCTCGACCGTGGCGCACGGCTGCTCGACGTACTCGAGCCCTCCGGCGACGTAGTCGAGCTTCTTGATCGCCTTGACGGCGTCCTTGACACTCCAGCCGCCGTTGGCGTCGATGCGGATCAGTCCGCCGGGCAGCGCGTCACGGATCGCCGCGACCCGCTCGACGTCGTGCTCCAGGGTCTCGCCGGCCTCGGCGACCTTGAGCTTGATCGTGCCGCAGCCGCTCTCGACCGCGATCCGGGCGGCATTGGCACCGTCGCCGACCGCCGGGACGATGCCGTTGATGGGCACACATTCGCGCACCGGCTCGGGCCACGGCTTGGTGGCCGCCTCCATGGCGGCCTGCAGCCACGGCAGCGACGCGACATGGTCGTATTCGGGGAAGGGGCTGAACTCGGCCCAGCCGGCCGGGCCCTCGGCCAGCATCCCCTGACGGTTCTCGAGACCACGGAAACGCGTACGCATCCGGATCGAGTAGGTGCGGAACTCCACCCACGAGAGTATCCACGGTGCGGGCTCCTCGTTCCAGCGCACCCACATATTCGCCACCCTGCGAAGCGGTGCCGCCGTGCCTACGGTGGACGCATGTCTGACATCGCCATCGTCGGCGGGCACGGCCACGTCGCCCGCCTGCTCATCCCCCTGCTCACCGAACGGGGCGACCTGCCGGTCGCCCTGGTCCGCAACCCCGACCACGAGGCCGACCTGCCGGGAGCGGCCATCCGGCTGCTCGACATCGAGGCGGCGACGGTCGACGACTTCGCGACGGCGTTCACCGACTGCGACGCCGTGGTCTTCGCCGCGGGCGGCGGTCCGGACGGCAAGATCGAGCGCAAGAAGTCGGTCGACCTGGAGGGCTCGTTGAAGTCCATCGAGGCCGCCGAGCGGCTGGGGATCAAGCGGTTCGTCCAGATCTCGGCCATGGGCGTGGACACCGATCCCGGTGAGGACGCCGGCGAGGTGTGGCAGGCCTACGTCGAGGCCAAGCGCGGTGCCGACGAGGCCCTGCGCGCGAGCTCGTTGGACTGGACGATCATCCGGCCCGGCGCCCTGACCGACGACGACGGCACCGGCCGGGTCACCGTGGCCGAGACGACCGATCGAGCCGAGATCCCCCGCGCCGACGTCGCCGCCCTGGTCGCGGCCGCCCTGGTCGACGACCACACGATCGGCAAGCAGTTCGAGGCCATCGGCGGCGACACCCCGATCGCCGAAGCCCTCGCGAGCCTCTGAGCACGCGGCAGTCTCTCCGGTCAGCCGGGGAGGCTGCCCCCCGCCAGCGTCCGCCGGTCGGGCTTGCCGTTCGGCAGCAGCGGCAGGGCGTCGAGTCGGTGGACGGCCCGCGGGGTCCACGTCCGCGGGTACCCGAGGCGCTGGAGCGCTGCGCCGGCGCGCTCGCGGTCGAGATCGCCCACCACGTACGCCACGACGCGCTGGCCCCACTCGGGATCGGCCTGGGCCACCACGACGACGTCCAGCACGTCGGGTTGGTCACGCAGCGCGGACTCGACCGCGGCGAGCGGCACGTTGACCCCGCCGCTGACGGCCACTTGGTCGGCTCGGCCGAGGACGCTCAGGCGCCCGTGCTCGTCGATCCGGCCCAGGTCGTTGGTCACGAGCCACTCCCCCACGCCCTCGGCCAGGACCGGTCCGGCGATCGCGATCCGGCCGTCGTCCTCGATCCGCAGGCGCACCCCCTCCAGCGGCACCCCGTCGTAGACGCAGCCGCCGCAGGTCTCGGTCATCCCATACGTGCGCACGATGCGCACGCCAGCCTCGGCGGCGAGTTCCAGCACGGCCCGCGGGGCGGCCGCACCGCCGAGCAGGACCGCGTCCAGCGACGCCAGCGCCTCGGCACGGCCGGACTCGACCAGCCGGAACAGCTGCGTCGGCACGAGGGAGGCGTAGCGACGCTCACCGGTCAGGGCGGCCACGGCCGCCTCCATGTCCAGGTGGTCGTCCAGGTACACGGGCTCCGTGCCCGCGAGGATCGAGCGCACCAGCACCTGGAGCCCGCCGACGCCGGTCGGCGGCAGTGCCGAGAGCCACTGGCCGGGTCCGCCGAGGCGCTCCAGTGCGGCGTGCGCCGAGGCCAGGACGGCGTCGCGCGACAGCCGGATCGGCTTCGGCTCGCCCGTGCTGCCGGAGGTGAGCACGACCAGCGGATCGCCCCCGTGCTCGACCCACGGGTGGAGCAGGCGCGCGACCTCGCGCGCCGAGCCGGTGACGGGAGCGAGGGAGGCGGCCACCCGACCACTGTAGATCCGTGCCCGCCGGGCCCTCCTAGACTCACGGGGTGAGCACGCCGACCGGACTGAACCTGTGGATCGAGGGTGCCCGGTTGCGCACCCTGCCCGCCGCCATCGCCCCCGTCGCCGTCGGCACGGGCGCCGCGGCCTTCGACGACGGTGCGGTCTGGTGGAAGGCCCTGCTCGCGCTGGGCGTCTCCCTGGCCCTGCAGATCGGCGTGAACTACGCCAACGACTACTCCGACGGCATCAAGGGCACCGACGAGAACCGGGTCGGCCCGCTGCGCCTCGTCGGCTCGGGACTCGTGGCCCCCGAGAAGGTCAAGGCGGCCGCCTTCGGATTCCTGGGTCTGGGCGGACTGCTCGGCCTCGTGCTGGCCGCGACCTCCGGGTGGTGGCTCATCGCGGTCGGCGTCCTCGCGATCCTGGCCGCCTGGGGCTACACCGGGGGCAAGAACCCCTACGGCTACCGCGCCCTCGGCGAGGTCAGCGTCTTCGTGTTCTTCGGCCTGGTCGCCGTGCTGGGCACGACGTACGTCCAGCTCGGGCACGTCAACGCGGTCAGTGTGGCCGGCGCGATCGGCGTCGGCGCCCTCGCGTGCGCGATCCTCGTGGCCAACAACCTGCGGGACATCCCGACCGACACCGAGACGGGCAAGCGCACGCTCGCGGTGCTGCTCGGTGACCAGCGCACCCGCTGGTTCTACATCGCGCTGGTCATGGTGGCGTTCGTCATCGTCGTGGCCTGGTGCGCGACCGTGACCCCGTGGGCGCTGCTGGCGTGGATCGGCATGCCGGCCGCCGGGCGCGCGGCCGCGATGGTGCGCACGGGCGCTGCGGGACCGGCGCTCATCCCCGTCCTGAAGGACACCGGGATGGGCGAGCTGCTCTACGCCGTCGGCCTGACGGTCGGGCTGTTCATCGGCCCGGTGTGAACGTCCCCGTCCGGGTCAGCTCGGCCAACTGCCGCAGGTGCGGCGTCGGGTCGAGCCCGTGCTCGGCCACCCAGCGGTCGTCGAAGTAGGTGTGGGTGTAGCGATCGCCGCCGTCACACAGCAGCGTGACGATCGATCCCTCGCGACCCTCCTCGACCATCTGGGCGGCCAGGCCCAGCGCCGCCCACATGTTGGTGCCGGTGGAGCCGCCGACGGGCCGTCCGATCAGGTCGGAGGTCCAGCGCATCGCGGCGATCGATGCCGCATCGGGCACCCGGACCATGTCGTCGACCACGCCGCCGACGAACGACGGCTCGACGCGGGGCCGGCCGATGCCCTCGATGCGCGGGCCCACGTCGGTCGTGACGTCCGAGCGGTCCTGGTCCCAGCCGTCGAAGAACGCCGAGTTCTCGGGATCGGCGACGAGCAGCCGGGTGGCGAAGCGCCGGTACCGCACGAACCGGCCGATCGTGGCGGACGTGCCTCCGGTGCCCGCGCTGACGACGATCCACGACGGGATCGGGTGCGGCTCCGCGGCCATCTGCGCGAAGATCGACTCCGCGATGTTGTTGTTGCCGCGCCAGTCGGTGGCGCGCTCGGCGTACGTGAACTGATCCATGTAGTGCCCATCGCACTCGTCGGCCAGCCGCTGCGCCTCGGCGTACATCTCACGCGGGCCGTCGACGAAGTGACAGCGACCGCCGTACCACTCGATCAGCGCGATCTTCTCGGCGCTGGTCCCCCGCGGCATGACCGCCACGAACGGCAGGCCCAGCAACCGTGCGAAGTAGGCCTCGGAGACCGCGGTCGAGCCGCTGGAGGCCTCGACGATGGTGGACCCGCGGTGGATCCAGCCGTTGCACAGCGCGTAAAGGAACAGCGACCGCGCGAGCCGGTGCTTCAGGCTGCCCGTCGGGTGGACGGACTCGTCCTTGAGGTAGATCTGCACGCCGGGGAACGGCAGGTCCAGCGCGTGCAGGTGGGTGTCGGCACTGCGGTTCGCATCGGCCTCGACACGGCGCACCGCCTCGTCGAGCCAGGCGCGTTCGTCAGTCGACGTCTTCGGCACGACGGGACTCCTCGATCCGGTCGTTCAGGGACCGAGCCCGCTCCTGCAGCTTGAGTGCGACACGGTCGCGCATCGAGCGCAGCGCGATGATCGAGATGATCGACGACACGATCAGCGCGATCAGCAGGACCCACAGGTCCAGCACCGCGCCACCCTCGAACACCAGTCGCGACAGCCCCCACAGGACCGCCCAGGTGGCGAGGAAGACCCCGAGTCGAGCCAGCGTGTACGTCCAGAAGGCCTTCATGACCCGAATTCTAGTGGCTGGCCCCGAGTGGCCCGGGGGCGGTGACGGCCTCCGGCGTCACCCCGCGCGGCTGGATCGGGGTCGGTACGCTCGCCCCATGGGCAAGGTCTTCCTGGTACTCGCAGCCGTGGTCCTTGCGGTCTACTGCCTCTACGACCTGGTGGCCACGCCCCGCGATCGCGTCCAGCACCTGCCGAAGTGGGGCTGGGCGCTGCTCATTGCGCTGGCGCCCTATGCGGGTGCCCTGCTGTGGATCATCTTCGGCGTGGCCAAGGGTCGCTCCACCGGTGGGCCGCGGCGTCCCGGGCCCCCGCGCCCGCTCGGGCCCGACGACGACCCGGACTACCTGCGCGGCCTCTGACCGACTCAGGTGTCCCAGCGGAAGAGCCGCGCCGACACCAGCGTGCAGACGGCGGCGAAGGCCAGCAGGATGCCCATCGGCTGCCACACGGCCTCGAGGCCGTGGCCGCGCACCATCACGTCGAGCATCCCGTCGTTCAGGTGCCGCAGCGGCAGCAGCCGGCTGACCGCCTGCAGCCAGTCCGGCGCCCCCTCGAGGGAGAAGAACGACCCGGACAGGAACGCCATCGGCAGGACGATGAAGTTGGCCAGGCCGACGGCGCCCTCCTCGGTCCGGCTGACCGATCCGGCGAGCAGGCCGACGGCGAGGAACGCGAGGGTCCCGGCCAGGACCAGCGGGATCACGAGGGGCCACGAGCCGGTCAGCTGCAGGCCGAACCCGAAGACCGCCAGCGAGATGAAGATGGCCGTCTGGCCCAGCGCCACCACGAGACTGACTCCCACCCGGGCGAGGACGACCGACGGCGTCCGGACCGGCGCGAGCCGCAGCCGGCGCAGCAGTCCGCTGCGGCGCCAGTTCACGAGGTTCGTGGCGGCGCCGAACGTCGCGCTCATGGCGATGGCCCAGCCGAGCAGCCCCGGCGTGACGTACTGGATCGCCTCGAGTGACTCGTCCTCGACCTGACGCGTGTCGAGCGAGTACGTGGGCGAGACTCCGGCCTGGGTCAGGTTCGCCGCGTCGACGATGCCCTGGAACGTGGCGCGCACGCGGGCCGCGGCCACCTGGTCGGCCTGGGAGTAGTGGACGACCAACCGGTCGCCGTCCTCGCTGACGACGGCCGCGAGGTCGCCGTCGCGCACCTCGCGCAACGCCTCGTCCTCGTCGGTGACCTTCTCGATGTCCACGCTCTGCTCGAGCGCCGCACGCGCCTCGGGCGGCATCCGGTCCAACGCCGCGACTGCGCCGACCTGCCCGACCGGCAGCTTGCTGGCGCCCTGGTCGTCGAGCAGGCCGCCGAAGACGACCAGGAACATCAGCGGGAACAGGACGGCCCAGAACAGCGTCATGCGGTCGCGGACGAACCCGAGGAACATCGCCCGGGTCAGCGACAGGAAGGACCTCACGAGCGGTACTCCCGTCCGGTCAGGTCCAAGAAGACGTCCTCGAGGGTCGCCCCCGAGGCGGTGAGTCCGTTCAGCGCATCGCGCCGCGCCAGCTCGGCCAGCACCTCGGCGGGTCGGCGGGTGGAGATCTCCGTGCGATCGGGGTGGACCGTGACCTGCTCGACACCGGCGATGGCCGCAGCCTCGCTCTCCGCGATCGCGCCGGGAGCCAGACTGATGCGGGTCGGGGCGTCGAGATCGCGCACCAGCGCGGCGGGCGAGTCGAGCTTGAGCAGACGACCGCGGTCGATGATCGCGACCCGGTCGCAGAGGAACTCGGCCTCCTCCATGTAGTGCGTCGTCAAGATGACGGTGCGTCCCGACTCGTTGAGGCCCTCCAGGAAGTCCCACAGGTTGCGGCGGGCCTGCGGATCCAGGGCGGCGGTCGGCTCGTCGAGGAAGACGATCTCGGGATCGTGCACCAGCGCGCACGCGATCGACAGCCGCTGCGCCTGCCCACCGGAGAGCTTCTCGACCCGCGCGTCGGCCTTGTCCTCCAGCCCGACCTCGACCAGGAGCTCGTCGACCCGCTCCGCCGGCGCCTCGTACAGCGCGGCGAACGTGGACAGTTGCTCACGCGCCGAGAGTCGCTCGAAGAAGGCCGACGACTGCAGCTGCACCCCGAGGCGGCGCTGCAGGGCCGGGTCGCGCTTCCACGGGTCGTGGCCGTCGATGGACACGGTGCCGGCGTCAGGCTTGCGCAGCCCTTCGATCATCTCCAGGGCCGTGGTCTTCCCCGCGCCGTTCGGGCCCAGCAGCCCGAAGAACTCACCGGTCTCGACCGTGAAGGTCAGGTCGTCGACCGCGACGAGATCGCCGTACGTCTTGGTGAGGCCGGCGACCTCGATGCGTGCACCCATGGGGCGACCCTAGATGACCAGAGCGGCCTCAGGTCCTACCGGGCCGAACCTCCGCATGCAATGATCCGACTCCACACAGTCGATCGGGGGATCCCTTGAAATTCCAGACTCGCGCCATCGCGGTCGTCCTGACCACCATCATCGTCGCCCTGTCCTGCCAGGCGCCCAGCCACGCTGCTGACAAGAATGACCTGTTCCTGCGCTACCGAGCCTTCATCAGCCCGAAGTACACGCCGGCCACCAACCTCGCCCAGAACGGACCATGTACCCCGAAGGGCAAGACGCCCTACCGCTTCTCCGGCGACAACCGGTCATGGTCGGCCACCAACCCGGGCGCCCGACTCGACATGGTCGTCCTGTTCGACTGGTCGAAGAAGACGGCGAAGGTCACCTACAAGTTCGTGGGGAAGACCAACCGATACAAGAAGGTCAAGGGGAAGTGGAAGTTCGAGTCACAGCGTCAGGCGACGGGAACGTTCTCCGCCAAGACCGTCCGCAAGGACTCGAAGGGCGCGCTCGTCGAGATCGCGCTCAAGGCGAAGAACCCGTTCTGCAACTCCACCATCAAGCCGATCGCGTCGAAGTTCGTCCTCCGCGTCGAGAAGAAGCGTGTGTCGATCTATGCGGGGAGCGTCCGTGCGGTGCCGAGCCACGAGATCTACGTCAAGCGGCAAGGCAAGAACTACAAGACACTCAAGCGGGTGCAGTCCAAATCGTTCTCGTGCTTGTTCACGGTGGCCCATTGCACCACAGCACCCTTGACCACGCAGTGGGTCTCGTACTGAGACCTCAGGACGCGGGCGGCTCGCACCAGCGACGCCGCCCGCATCTCTCCTACGCGTACGTGTGCTGGCTGAAGACGCCGAACTCCGACGCCATGAGGTTCACCACGTAGTAGCTGAAGATGAACGTGGCGAAGCCGACGAGCGCCAGGTACGCCGCGCGCTTGCCCTTCCATCCGGCAGTGACCCGCGCGTGCAGGTAGCCCGCATAGACGATCCAGGTGATGAGCGCCCAGACCTCCTTGGGGTCCCAGCCCCAGTAGCGTCCCCAGGCCAGGTGGGCCCAGATCGGACCGGTGATGAGGGCACCGAACGTCCACAGCGGGAAGCCGACGGCGTTGAAGCGGAAGGCGAACTGGTCGATGCGGGCCGCGGCCGGGAACCGGCTGAGCACGGGGCCCACGCTTCCGCGATCCTCCGCGCGCTGCTTGATCAGGTAGAGGACGCTGGCCGCGCCGCCGACCATGAACATCGCCGCGGCGACCATGATCGAGCCGACGTGGATGTACTTCCAGAACGTGTTCAGCGCGGGCACCAGCGGGCCGGCGGGCGTGTAGGTCGAGATCGACATCGCCAGGATGAACAGGCACACCGCCAGCACGACACCGCCGAGCCACTGGATCTTCGCGCGCCACACCAGGATCATGTAGACGCTCAGCGCGATCGCGGTGCCGGTGACGCCGAACTCGTACATGTTGCCGAAGGGAGCACGCTGCGTGGCCAGGCCACGGGTGACCGAGCTGCCGATCAGCAGCAGCGCGGCCAGGCCGGTGAGCGAGACCGCGACGCCCACGAACCGGTCGGGCGCCGGCGGAGCCTGCTCGCCGTCGTCGGTCGCGACGGCACCGGCGGACTCGGCACCGGCCGATCCGGCCGCGACGGCGGCGGGAGCGGCGATGCGGTGGGCGGCGATCCATTCGGCCACGTGGCAGAAGAACGCGATCCACAGCACCACGAAGCCCGAACCGGTGAGGTAGTTCGACAGCTGGGCCATCTGGTCGGTCGTCATGACAGTTCCTTCTCGGGTGTGTCACCCAGTTCGGCACGGAGCCGGGACACCAGGTCGTCGATGTCGGCGGGCAGGTCGTCACGCGGGACGCGGTCCAGCACAGCAACCTCCACCACGGTACGTGATCCGTCCCGCCGGGCGCGGATCCAGGTCCGCCGCGGTCGGACGAGCAGCGAGGCGCTCAGGCCCAGGATGCCCACGCCCACGCCGAACAGCGGCAGCCACACGACGGGCGTGTGGCCGATCTGGAACCGGGCGAACTGGCGCAGCTCGACGAACTCGATCGAGCCGCCGCCGGGGAGCTTCTGGCTCTCGCCGGGGCCCAGGTCGACGCGGAAGTTGCCGTCGCCGTCCTTGACCTGCGTCATCTTGGACGTGTCGAGCGAGTAGACCGACTGCGACGTGCCGTCGTCCAGGCCGAGATCGCCCGTCCACAGGTTCATGCCGATGCGCGGGTTGAGGGCACCGGGGAACACCGAGACGGACGGCTTCGCGGGATCGGTGGAGAACGCCGTCGGCAGGAAGAAGCCCTGGAACCCGAGCTGGTCGCCGTTGGCGTCCGGCACCTTCACGACACCCGTGGAGGTGTACGTCGCGTCGGAGGGCAGGAACGGCACGGGACCGTCGAAGGCCACCTTCCCCGAGGCGTCGGTGATGCGCAGGACGGGCGCATAGCCCTGCCCGACGAGGAAGACGTCCTCGCCTCCGATCGACAGCGGGTGGTTGACCTCGATCTCGAAGTCGCCACGATCCTCGCCGCCCTCGGAGTACGTGCCGGTGGCCCGGAAGAGCTTCGGGGCGCCGCGGTTGTTGCCCTCGACGTAGAAGCGCGTCAGCACGTCGTCGAGCTCGAGCGACCACGGCTCGAGGTCCGTGTCGGCGTCGAAGAGCGAGCCGGAGGAGAACTCGTCGTACTGCGAGAGCGTGTTGCTGAAGCCCTCGCCCTCGACGACCACGACGTTGCCGCGGTAGCCCCACAGCGAGCCGATGGCCACGCCGACGAGCGCGACGACGATGCAGATGTGGAAGACCAGGTTGCCGAGCTCGCGCAGATAGCCCTTCTCGGCCCGCAGCTCGCCGGCGTCGCCGTCCTCGACCACGTCGATCCGGGCCCGGCCGAGCACACGGCGGCCGGCGGCGAACACGTCGGACGTCGCGGCGGTGGTCTCGAACTGCGCCGAGGCCGGGAGCCGGGAGAAGTTCCGCGGCGCCCGGGGCGGCCGCGCCCGCAACGCCTTCGCGTAGACCTTCGTGCGCGGCAGGATGCAGCCGATCAGCGAGATCATCAGCAACAGGTAGATCGCGCTGAACCACACCGACGAGAAGACGCTGAAGGCACCCAGCTTCTCCAGGATCGGGGACAGCTTCGGGTGGTCGATGTAGTACCGCTGCACCGCCGAGGCGTCGACGCCGCGCTGCGGGATGAACGATCCCGGGACGGCCGCCACGGCCAGCAGCAGCAGGAGCAGCAGCGCCGTGCGCATCGACGTCAGCTGGCGCCACGCCCAGCGCAGGAACTCCAGGGGACGCAGTTCGGAGGCGCTCTCGGCACGCCGTTCGCGGGGGCTCACAGGGGGACCTCGAATCCACCGATCCAGTGCTGCAGGGAGATGACCAGGTCCTGCCACCACCCGGTGGCGAGCAGGAGGCCGGTGACGATCAGGAGCACGCCGCCGGCGACGGAGACCGCGCGCTGGTGGCGGCGGACCCAGCCGGTGACGCGCAGGAAGCGACTCAGGAACAGGGCCGCGAGCACGAAGGGCACGCCGAGGCCCAGGCAGTAGACGAGCGTCAGGAACGCTCCCCGCCCGGCGGTGGCCTCGTTGGCGGACAGGGCCAGCACGGCGGTCAGCGTGGGGCCGATGCACGGGGTCCAGCCGACCCCGAAGACGACGCCCAGCACGGGCGCCGCGAGCAGGCCGACCCGGCGGACGCCGTGCGCCCGCACGTCACGCTGCAGCAGCGGCACGAACCCCAGGAAGGCGATGCCCATCACCACGAGCAGCACGCCCGCGGCGATCGAGATCTCGCGCTGGTACGGCAACAGTTCCTGGCCGACGGCGCCGAACAGGGCCCCTCCGGCGACGAACACGGCACTGAAGCCCAGCACGAACAGCACGGCGCCCAGGACGATGCGGCGGCGGCGCACGGACTCCAGCTCGGTGACCGCGACGCCCGAGACGTAGGACAGGTAACCCGGCAGCAGTGGCACGACGCACGGGCTGAAGAACGAGACCAAACCGGCCAGCAGCGCGACCGGCACCGTGAGGACGAGGTTGCCCGAGACCGCCGTGTCCAGGAACCAGTCGCCGACGTCGGTTCCGATCACTGCGTGCTCTTCTTGGTCTGCTCGACCAGTCCCCGCAGCGTCGCGTCGGTGAGCTCGCCCATCACGCGGGCGGCGACCTTGCCGTTGGAGTCGATGACCCACGTCGTGGGGATCGCCATCGAGGGCAGGGTGTCGGCGAAGGCCGCCTGGTTGCGGCCGGCGGAGTCGTCGATGCTCGGGTACGTGATGTCGAACTTGGCGTTGAACGCCTTGGCCGAGGCCGGGTCGTCCTTCGTCAGCAGCCCGACGAACTGGACGTTCTGGTCGGCCAGCTCAGCGGAGGCCTTCTGCAGGGCCGGGGCCTCCTTGCGGCACGGTGCGCACCACGAACCCCAGAGGTTCACCACGAGCACCTTGCCGGCGAAGTCCTCGGTGCTGAGCGGCTGCCCCTCGAGGTCCGTGCCGCTCAGCACGGGCGCCGGCTTGCGCTTGCCCGGGTCGATGAAGGTGATCTCGCCGCTGCCGCTGATGAAGCCGTCGTCACCGGTGTCCTCGACACCGCCGACGCAGGCCGAGAGGACGAGCAGGAGCAACGCGACCGCGACGAGTCGCGAGGATCGCACGAGACTCATGCTCCTCCGACGAACTTGCCACGCAGGGCGTCGGGGATGAGGTGGCCGGCGGGCTCGCTGTAGACCAGGCCCGTGAACGCGTCGTCCTCGAAGGTCAGGGTCGTGAGGCTGGCCAGCGAGCACTGACGGTTGCGCGGGTCGTGCGCGAAGCGGCCCTTCTCGTAGGACTTGCGGGCGATCCACACCGGCAGCTGGTGCGAGACGATGAGCGCCTCGTGGCCGCGCGCGGCCTCCCGGGCGTCGTCGATCGCCAGCAGCATGCGGGCCGCGATGTGCGCGTACGCCTCACCCCAGGACGGACGGAACGGGTTCCACAGCCACGGCCAGAAGCGCGGGTTCAGGAAGGCCTTCGGACCCACGCCGACCGTGCGGCCCTCGAACTTGTTGCCGGCCTCGATCACCCGCTCGTCGGTGTGGATCGGCAGCTTGAGGATGTCGGCGACGGGGCGGGCGGTCTGCTGGGCCCGCTCGAGCGGGGAGGCGACCAGGTGCGTGATGTCGTTCAGCTTCAACGACTCCGCGACCGTGGCGGCCATCTCGTTGCCGAGATCGGAGAGGTTGTAGCCCGTCAGCCGTCCGTACAGGACCCCCGAGGGGTTGTGGACCTCGCCGTGGCGCATCAGGTGGACGATCGTGCGGGTGCTCATCTGGTGTTCCTTCGTGTCAGCGGACCGCTGCTGCGGCCGCGCGCGCGGCGGCGGGCAACGCCTCAGCCAGTCTAGACAGGGGTTCGGAGTCGACCTCGGGGTCGTGTGCGGCGGACAGGAACCACGCCTCGTAGGCGCTCGGCGGCAGGTAGACCCCCGCGTCGAGCATGGCGTGGAAGAACGCGGTGTACGCCGCCGTGTCCTGCGCCTGCGCGCCGGCGAAGTCGATCACGGGCGTCGAGACGCCCCAGAAGACGCTGAACATGGTGCCCGCGCTCTGCAGGACGTGCGGCACGCCGGCCTCGGCCAGCGCGTCGGTCACGAGCTTCTGGACCTGCCCCGACGTCGCGGCGAGCCGCTCGTACACCTCCGGGGTGGCCAGCCGCAGGGTCGTGAGGCCGGCGGTGGTCGCGACGGGGTTCCCCGAGAGCGTTCCGGCCTGGTAGACGGGGCCCACGGGGGCGAGCAGGTCCATGATCTCGGCGCGACCGCCGAACGCGGCCGCCGGGAAGCCGCCGCCCATGACCTTGCCGAAGGTCATCAGGTCCGGTTGCCAGCCCTCGGTCGCGCCGTCGATCTCCCAGAACCCGCTGCGAGCCGCGCGGAAGCCGGTCATGACCTCGTCGGTGATGAACAGGGCGCCGTGCTCGGCGCAGACGCGCGAGAGGTGGGCGTTGAAGCCCGGCTGGGGCGGGACGACGCCCATGTTGCCCGCAGCGGCCTCGGTGATGACGCACGCGATCTGGTCGCCGTACTGCTCGAACGCCGCGTCGACGGCGGCCGGGTCGTTGTACGGCAGCACGATCGTGTCGGCCGTGACGTGGGCCGGGACACCGGGCGTGCCCGGGATGCCGAGGGTGACGACGCCCGAGCCGGCCTCGGCCAACAGGGCGTCGACGTGACCGTGGTAGCAACCGCTGAACTTCACGACCCGGTCACGACCGGTGAACCCGCGGGCCAACCGGATGGCCGACATCGTGGCCTCGGTACCCGACGAGACCATGCGGACGCGCTCGACCGGCGTGCGGCCGACGATCTCCTCGGCCAGCAGGACCTCGGGCTCCGCAGGGGTGCCGAAGCTGGTGCCGCGCGCGACGGCGGCCGTGACGGCCTCGACGACCTCGGGATGGGCGTGCCCGAGCAGCATCGGGCCCCACGAGCCGACGAGGTCGACGAACCGGTTGCCGTCGGCGTCCGTCAGCCAGGCGCCCGACCCGGAGGCCATGAAGCGCGGGGTGCCGCCGACGGCGCGGAACGCGCGGACCGGGGAGTTCACCCCACCGGGCGAGACCTGCTTCGCCCGGGCGAACAGTGCCTCGGATGCCGTGGTGCTCATGTGTGCTCCTTGCGTGGATGCGCTCAGCGGGTCAGGCGGCGGGCGACCTCGGCCGCCCAGTAGGTCAGGACGATGTCGGCGCCCGCCCGGCGGATGGACAGCAGCGACTCGTCGATGGCGCGATCGCGGTCGATCCAGCCCTGGGCCGCGGCGGCCTCGATCATCGCGTACTCGCCGGACACCTGGTAGGCGGCGACGGGCAGGTCCACGGCGGCGCGCACGTCCGCGAGCACGTCGAGGTACGACATCGCCGGCTTCACCATGACGATGTCGGCGCCCTGCTCGACGTCGAGCAGCGTCTCGCGCAGCGCCTCGCGGCGGTTGGCGGGATCCTGCTGGTAGGTCCGCCGGTCGCCCTGCAGCGACGAGTCGACGGCCTCGCGGAAGGGCCCGTAGAAGGCCGAGGCGTACTTGGCGGCGTAGGCCAGCACGACGGTGTCGAGGTGACCGACCTCGTCCAGGGCGGCGCGGATCACCGCGACCTGGCCGTCCATCATCCCGCTGGGCGCGACGACGTGCGCACCGGCCTGGGCCTGCGCGACCGCCATCTGACCGTAGATCTCGAGCGTCGCGTCGTTGTCGACGCGGCCCTGGTCGTCCAGCACGCCGCAGTGGCCGTGGTCGGTGAACTCGTCGAGGCACAGGTCGCTCATCACGAGCAGGTCGTCGCCGACCTCGGCCCGGGCGTCGGCGATCGCGACGTTGAGGATGCCTGCCGGGTCGCAGGCGCCGGAGCCCTGCGCGTCCTTGCGCTCGGGGACACCGAACAGCATGACGCCGCCGAGACCGAGCTCGACGGCCTCGGCGTAGGCCTTCCGCGCGGACTCGCGCGAGTGCTGGACGACGCCCGGCATGCTCGTGATCGGCCGGGGCTCGGACGCGCCCTCGGCCACGAACATCGGCAGGATCAGCTGCGCAGGCGCCAGACGCGTCTCGCGGACGAGCCGGCGCATGGCCGCGGACGACCGCAGCCGGCGAGGACGTTCGATCATGCTGCCTCCTTCGGGGCCGGGGTCTGCCCGGTCACGCGGGGAATCCACGTGACCGGGCAGACCGACCCGACAGACGGGCCTCAGGCCTTGCGGCGCGAGGACGGCTTCTTCTGCGACGGGCGCAGGACGGCTTCGCCGGCCTCGAGGAACTGCACGCGACGCTGCTCGCCGAACTGGGCGAGGGCGTCGGCCAGCTCCTCGGCGGACGGGTGCTCGGCCAGGACGTCGACCCGCAGGCCGTGCTCCTCGGCCGTCTTGGCCGTGGCCGGGCCGATGCAGGCGATGATCGTCGTCGCGTGCGGCTTGCCGGCGATGCCGACCAGGTTGCGCACGGTCGAGCTCGACGTGAAGAGCACGGCGTCGAACTTGCCCGACTTGATCGCCTCGCGGGTCGGCGCCGGCGGCGGCGAGGCCCGGACGGTGCGGTAGGCGGTGACGTCGTCGACCTCCCAGCCCAGCTCGACCAGGCCGGCGGCGAGGGTCTCGGTGGCGATGTCGGCGCGCGGCAGGAAGACCCGGTTGATCGGGTCGAGCAGCTCGTCGAACGGCGGCCAGTCCTCGAGCAGTCCGCGGCCGGACTGCTCGCCCGACGGCACGAGGTCGGGGCGGATGCCCCAGGTCTCGATGGCCTGGGCGGTCTTCTCACCGACGGCGGCGATCTTCAGGCCGCTGAAGGCACGGGCGTCGAGGCCGTACTCCTCGAACTTCTCGCGGACGGCCTTGACGGCGTTGACGCTGGTGAAGGCGACCCACTCGTAGCGACCCTCGACGAGGCCGCGGACGGCCTTGTCCATCTGCTGGGGGTTGCGCGGCGGCTCGACCGAGATGGTCGGGACCTCCTCGGACACGGCGCCGTACATGCGCAGCCGCGCCGCGAGACCCTGCGACTGCTCCTTGGTGCGGGGCACCAGCACGCGCCAGCCGTAGAGCGGCTTGGTCTCGAACCACGACAGCGCCTCGCGCTGCGCGACGATCTCGCCGACGACGATGATCGCGGGCGGCGCCATCTGCGAGGCAGCGGCGTCGGCGGCGATGTTCGCCAGCGTGGAGACGACCGTCTCCTGACGCGTCGTCGTGCCCATGCGGGTCATCGCGACGGGCGTCTCGGCCGAGCGGCCGGCCGCGACCAGGCCGGTGGCGACCTCGCCGATGCGGTTCACGGCCGAGAGCAGGACGAGCGTCTCGTGACGCGCGGCCTCGCTCCAGTCGACGTTCGCGTCGCCGACGCTGACGACCTTGAACTCACGGTGCTGCTTGTCGGTCAGCGGCACCCCGGCGTAGGCGGGGACCGCCGAGACCGAGGAGACACCCGGGACGACCTCGAAGGAGATGCCCGCCTTGGCGCAGGCCATCGCCTCCTCGGGTCCGGTCGCGTAGGTGAACGGGTCGCCGACCATGAGGCGCACGACGTGCGCACCGGTCTTGGCGTGCTTGACGACGAGCTTGCCTCGGGCGGTGTGGTTGAGGAGCTCGCCGGCGGCGTTCGTGCCGCCGTCGACGATCTCGGCGTCGTTCGTGACGAGCGCCTGCTGTTCAGGGGCTTCGATGATCACGACATCGGCTTCGGCCAGCAGCTCGGCGGCTCGGACGGTCAAGAGGCTGGCGTCGCCGGGACCGGCCCCGACGAAGCTGACCCGACCGACCGAGGGTCGGGTGGTCGTCGCGGGGGTCGAGGGGGACGTGGGCATCGCGGAGGTGGTTGACACGCTCTTCCTTGCTTTCATCAGTGGCGGAGTCTCGTGCGAGTGGGAGGTCATGCGGTGGTCGCTGATCCCATGAGTTGATCGGCGCCGTCGGCCAACATCTCCTGGGCCAGGCGACGCCCGAGGGCGGCCGCCTCTGCAGGAGAACCGACGGCGGATCGTCGGATGACAGGTGCGCCGGAGGGATCTCCGACGACGGCGCGTAGCCAGAGTTCGTCTCCGTCGTCCCCCCAGACGACGTCGGCGAGGGCTCCGACCGGCGCGGTGCACCCAGCCTCGAGGGTGGCGAGGAGGGTGCGCTCAGCCGTGACGGCGGCCCGGGTGTCCGGGTCGTCGAGCACGGCGAGCAGTGCAGTGGTCGCGTCATCATCGACACGGCACTCACAAGCGAGGGCTCCCTGGCCGGGAGCGGGCAGCATCTGGATCGGGTCGAGGATCTCGGTCGCCTCGTCGGCGCGGCCCAGCCGCAGCAGACCGGCGCGAGCCAGCACGATCGCGTCGAGGTCGCCGCTGGTGACCTTGCCGATCCGGGTGTCGACGTTGCCGCGCAGCGGCGCGGTCTCGATCCCGAGTCCCAGAGCGTTGAGCTGGCTGATCCGGCGCGGGCTGCCGGTGCCCACGCGGGCACCGCGAGGCAGCTCGCCGAGCGTGAGCCCGTCGCGCGCGATCAGCACGTCGCGCGGGTCCTCGCGCTGCGGCACCGCCGCCAGCGTGAGGCCGTCGGCCGGCGCGGTGGGCAGGTCCTTGAGCGAGTGCACGGCCAGGTCGACGCGGCCCTCGAGCAGCGCCTCCCGGACGGCCGCGACGAAGACGCCGGTGCCGCCGATCTGCTCCAGCGGAGCGCTCGAGCGGTCGCCGAGGGTCGAGATCTCGACGAGCTCGACCTCGACGCCGTGCGCCTCGCGCAAACGGTCGGCGATCCAGCCCGACTGCGTGGTGGCCAGCAGGCTGCCACGGGTTCCCAGACGGATCATGTGGCGTCACCTCCTGGATCGGTGACCGCGTTGACCGCGGCCGGGTCCAGCCGGAACAGGTGCGCCAGGGCGTCGGCGTAGGTGAGGTTCTCGGGGCCCTCGACGAGTTCCTTGACGCGCACGGTGGGCTGGTGGATGAGCTTCTCGGCGACCCGGCGCATGGCGCGGCGGACCTCGTCGAACTGGGCCTCGTCGAGGCCGCCGAGCCGCGACTGCAGTCGGGCGGTCTCGGCGCTGACGACCTCGGTGGCCATGGTGCGCAGCGCGACCACGGTCGGGGTGACCTTGGCCTGCTGGCGACCGGCGAGGAAGGCGTCGACCTCGGACTGGACGATGCGGCGGACCTGCTCGACGTCCTCGGCGACCGAGTCGGCGGCGGCGCGCTCGGCCAGCACCTCGATGTCGACGACCGAGACGTTCGGGAGGTCCCGCACGTCGGGAGCGACGTCGCGCGGCAGGGCCAGGTCGATGACGGCGATGTCGCGGCCGTCCGGGGTGGCCCGGGCGATCCGCTCACGGTCGAAGACGAATCCGGTGGCGCCCGTGCACGTGAGGAGCACGTCGGCACCGGACAGCTCGACGTCGAGCGACTCCCAGCGCACGGCGCTGACGCCGTGGCTGGCGACGAGCTCGACGGCACGCTGGAAGGTGCGGTTCGCGACCCAGATCCGGGACGGCTCGACACCCTTCTCGATCAGGGTGCGGACCGCCAGGCGGCTCATGGTGCCCGCGCCGGCGACGAGGAACCGTGCCTGCGGGGCCGAGACCGCGTCGGAAGCCGCGGCCAGGGCGGCGGTGACGATCGACGGCGCGAGCCGGTCGATGCCGGTCTCGGCGTGGCCGCGCTTGCCGATGCGCAGGGCCTGCTGGAACAGCGCGTTGAGGCCGGCGCCCATCGTGGACTCGGCCTGGGCGCGGTGCAGCGCCTCACGGACCTGGCCGAGGATCTGGGTCTCGCCCAGGATCATCGAGTCCAGGCCGGCAGCCACGCGGAACAGGTGCGCGACGGCGGCCTGGTCGTAGTGGACGTAGATGTGCGGCAGCAGCGCGTCGCGGTGCAGGCCGGACTGGTCGGCCAGCAGCTGCGCGACGTCCTCGACCGAGCCGTGGAAGCGCTCGGCCTCGACGTAGACCTCGACCCGGTTGCAGGTGGAGATGACGGCGGCCTCGGTGATGGCCGGGATCTCGAGGGCCTGGTGCGACAGCTTGACCGTCGCATCGGTGTCGAGGGAGACCTGCTCGAGCAGGTCGACCGGCGCCGACTTGTGGGACAGCCCGACGACGAGAACGCTCATGCCGCCACCCCCGTGGGGAAGGAACGGTAGGAGGGCGACGGCATGCGGTGCCGTCGGTTCACTCGCTGACGCTCGCTCATGAGAGAACCGCCTCCTCGGCCGGGTCCGCCTGACGGCGGTGGTGTGCGTGGTAGCCCAGGATCTGCAGCTCGGCCGCGACGTCGACCTGGCGCAGGTCGACGTGGGGCGGCACCTGCAGGGCGGTGGGCGCGAAGTTCAGGATGCTCGTGATGCCGGCGGCGACGAGCGCATCGGCCACGCTCTGGGCGGCGGCCGGCGGCGTGGAGATGATCGCCAGCGAGACCTCGCCGTACTCGATGACGTCGGTCAGCGCGTCGATCGAGCGGACCTCGTGGCCACCGACGACCGTGCCGACGAGGGCCGGGTCGGCGTCGACGACCGCGGCGACCTTGACGCCACGGGCACCGAAGCCCTGATAGGCGGCCAGGGCCGAGCCGAGGTGACCGGCACCGACGATGACGACGGGCCAGGGCTGGGTCTGCCCGACGACGGTGGCGATGTGACCGGCCAGGAAGCGGACGTCGTAGCCGACGCCGCGGGTGCCGTAGGAGCCCAGGTGCGACAGATCCTTGCGGACGATCGCGGAGTTGACGCCGGCTGCGGTGGCGAGGTGCTCGGACGAGCACACGTCCGTCCCGGAGGCGGCGAGCTCGTCGAGGGCACGCAGATACAGCGGGAGCCGGGCGACGGTGGCGTCGGGGATCCCAGCGGGGCTGCGAAGAATGGTCACGGTGCTCCTGCGCCGCGGAATGACGGGAATTTTGGGCCGTGACGCGCCGTCAGTCTAGGAGTTTGGGAACCCTTTCACAAAATCGAGAGCAGCGGCAGCCCTCGTTCACGCGTCGCCACTGACGAGCGGTCCGACCCGCTCCGTGATGCGGTTCCACAGGAACGGAGCGAGCGATCGGGTGAACGTCGCAGTGAAATGATGACCGTCGCGATAGACGTTCACGCCGCCGATCATCGAGGGGCAGACGTCGCGCAGGCAGTAGAAGTCCGTCATGTCGATCCGCTCGGCCCCCGGGGTCATCCGGGCCGCGTCGCCGAAGGCGTCCCCGTAGGGGAACGCGTCCTCGCGGCGGACCGCACAGGTGGTCTCGTCCCACGCGTCGACGCGGTCCAGGCACTTCGCCGGAGGGGACTCGTGGTCCGGGTTGTCGACCACGGCGGCGACCGGGATCCCCAGCGATGTCGCCTCTTTCCACGCCTTCGAGAGGCCGCGGGCGCGCTGCTGCGGTGAGCCGGCGAGGTTGCGGGAGTAGCCGGTCGTGACGATGAGGTCGATGTCGTCGCGGTGCTCGCGGATCCAGTCCGCGACGTTCTCGCGCCAGGCGGGGCACGTCTGCAGGACCTCCGGCACGGCGGTGCGGCCGGGCAGGTCGGTCGACCAGGCGCAGCCGCCCTTGAGCTGCGTCGTGAGGGTGAGCTCGCCGATCTCCGCCAGGCGCAGGAACGCCGGCAGCAGGGCGCGGGCGTGGGAGTCCCCGAGCAGGACGACGTGCGGGACGCCCGTGGCGTCACCGAACTCACACGACTTGAGCTCGGTCTCGTCGTTCACGACCCAGCACTCGCGGTGCCCGCCGAAGTCGCGACCGACGTCGGGACCGGCCGGGACCCGCAGGGTGGCCAGCTCGGGGTTGTCGCACTCCCCCGCCGCCGGCATGGAGGCCGCGCCGAAGCAGTCGGGCATGTCGGCGTTGACCCGCCGGGTCAGCTCCTGGGCGCGCTGCTCCTCGGCGTCCCCGGCCTGCCAGCCGTACGTCGCCACCGCGACCACGACGGCGGCCGCCGCGAGGGACGCCAGGCCCGTCACGGCCGGGCGGCGCAGTCCCCAGCGGGTGCCGAAGCGGATGGGGTTCTCGACGAACCGGACCGTCAGCCAGGCGAGGACGAAGGTGCCGACGAGGATGCCGACCCGGGGACCGAACCCCAGCTCGCGGTCGAGGATCTCGGGCAGCAGGATCAGCGGCGGCCAGTGCCACAGGTACATCGAGTACGACAGGTCGCCGGTGGCCTGCACCGGGCGCCAGGCCATCAGCGGAGTCGGCGAGAGCCGGCCGCTCGGGGCGCCCGCCGCGATGACCAGGAGCGTCGCCAGCACCGGCGCGATGGCCGCGGTCCCGGGGAACGGCGTCGACTCGTCGTACGCCAGGGCGCACACCGCGATGACGCCGAATCCGAGCCACGAGGCCCCGATCGCGGCGCGGCGCGGCAACCGGATCCGGTCGGCGGCCACGAGCAGCGCCAGCACGGCGCCCGCCCCGAACTGCCAGGCCCGGGCGGGCGTGGCGAAGTACGCCAGCTGCGGGTGCTGGGACGTCAGCCACAGCGAGTACACGAAGCTGGCCAGCGTCACCGTCGCGAGCACGGCCAGCAGGACGGGACGCCGGGCGCGGCCCGTGCGGCGCGCGACGACGAGCGCCGCCACGACGAGCAGGGGCCAGACGAGGTAGAACTGCTCCTCGACCGAGAGCGTCCAGTAGTGCTGGACGGTCGAGGGGATCCCGTCGGCCGCCAGGTAGTCGACCGAGTCGGCGGCCAGGACCCAGTTCTGGACGTAGAGCGCCGAGCCGATGATCTCGCGGAAGTTCTGCGTCCACTGCGCCGCCGGCAGCCACAGCAGCACGCCGATCGCCGAGACCAGCAGGACCAGGTACGCCGCGGGAAGCAGGCGGCGGGCCCGACGGGCCCAGAAGCGCGCCAGGTCGACGCGGTCCTCGCGGTCGACCTCGCGCAGGAGGTGGCCGGTGATGAGGAACCCCGAGATGACGAAGAAGACGTCGACGCCGATGTAGCCGCCGCTGAGGCGGCCCGGCCACAGGTGGAAGCCGACGACCGCCAGGACGGCGATCGCCCGCAGGGCCTGGATCTCGGGGCGCATCGTCAGCGGTCGCGGCGCAGCAGGCCGCGCAGGCCGGAGCGCGAGGACTGCGCGGCCTTCAACTGCTCCTCGAGCGCCTGGATCCTGGCCTCGGCCCGAGCAAGGCCCTGGTGGGCGGCGCGCGCCGTGTTCCAGGCCCGCAGGTCGAGGATCTCGGGCTCGCTCGAGCGCGGTCGGATCACCAGGCCGGGGCGGACCTCGACCTGGGCCACGGCGCGGTCGAACGGGGCCTCGCCGGCCGGCAGGTCCAGCACGTGGCGCAGCCCGTGACGCTGCAGGAAGCCGGCGAAGCGCGCCACCCGCTCGGGGTGGTTCGCGATCAACGGCTTGTAGTCGGAGGCCCCGAAGAGTCGCTCCGGGGTGTCCTCGAGCGTCTGGCGCGACACGTGCGTGTGCGGGATCTCGAAGTACTCGCACAGCTCGCGCGTGCGGCTGTCGTGCACGATCACGTGGGCGGGGGTCCCGGCCAGCAGCGACGCGATGTTGCCGTGGATCCGGTGGCCGACGGTGAAGTCGCGGTCCGCCATCGAGTCGATCCAGGTGGGGGCGTGGCAGTGGAAGACCGCCCGGTTGTCCCGGATCGCGCGGTGCCGCACCGACGAGGGGTACTCCGGCGAGCCCCCCTTCACGGCGGGCCCGCCGAGCATCGCGTCGAGGTCCCTGCGGTCCTGGGCGACGTACTCCGCCCGGGGGTGGCGGCGGAAGACGGCGTCGACCCAGCCGTCGGGGATCGGGACGTGCGGCGTGAGGTTCAGGCTGACCTTCGTCCGCTTGTCGAACACCGGGGCGGCCTCGCGGATGCTCAGGTCCGACCCGCGCAGGAACATCGACGGGCAGCCGATCACGTCGACCTCCGAGAAGCCGAGCGAGTTCAGGTAGCCCGCCGTGCGCTCGCCGCGGACGCCGAGGGCCGGGCCGCGAGCCAGGATCGCCCGCATGAAGCGCCGTGCCGCGTCGTCGACCTCGTCCGTCGTCTCGACCGTCCCGTCGAGGTGGAACTGGCCCCCGACGCCCAGGATCGTCACCGGGACGGTGAGTCGCTCGATGGCCTCGGTCAGGGCGGTCAGCTGGGGCAGGTAGTCCGGCCGGAACGCGTTCGCCAGCGGGATGACGACGTGGCGGCCCTCGTCGTTGAAGCGGTCGACGCTGCGCCTCAGGGTGTTCAGATTGTTCGTCTCGACGTCGACCCCGTCGACGGTCAGCGTCCGCTGCGCCGACGCCGCGAAGATCAGATTGCCGGAGTTCCGGCCGAATCCCGGACGGAAATCGTCCATCGACGGCGGGTTCAGCGGGTCGACGTAACGGCGGACGTAGATGCGATCAGACACGGAGCAAGTTTCGCGGACGCGGTCAACGGCCGCAGCGGCAGCCTCGAATCAGCCCGACACTTCAGGCCAGAGCCGCCCGCAACCGGCGCGGGTCGACGCGCCAGAAGTCGTGCTGACGGCCGTCGACGAAGGTGACGGGCACCTGGTCGGTGAACCGCTGCTGCAGGTCGGGGTCGGTGTCGATGTCGACGCGGGCCCAGGTGTCCCCCGTCTCGGCGACGAGCTGGGCCACGACCTGCTCGGCTGCCTCGCACAGGTGACAGCCCTCGCGGGAGTAGACGACGACCCGTGCGTCGTCGGCGTGCGGAACGGTCACGTCAGCTCCTTGCGCGCCAGGGCGCGGAGGCGGCCCTTGGCCACCTTGCCGGTCGGCGAGTGCGGCAGCGCCGCCACGACCAGGATCCGCGTCGGGACCTTGAACCGCGCGAGTCGCTGCGCGGCCAGTTCACGCACGGCGGTCTCGACCGGCACGGCGTCGCTCTCGGGATCCTCGGGAACGACGAAGGCGACGACGGCCTCACCGGTGCGGTCGTCGGGCACGCCGATCACCGCGACGGACGCGACGCCCGGCGCCTCGGCGACGGCCTCCTCGATCTCGGAGGGGTAGACGTTGAAGCCCGAGACGACGATCGTCTCGCGCAGGCGGTCGACCAGGACGAGGTTGCCCGCGTCGTCGAGCAGGCCGATGTCGCCGGTCCCCCACCAGCCGTCGGCGTCCGGGCCGTCCTCGCCGTCGGGCCAGTAGCCCGAGAACAGGTTGTCGCCGCGGACGAAGACCTGGGCGGGGTCGCCCGGGGCCGCGGGCTGGCCGAGGAAGTCGCGCAGCGCGATCTCGATCCCCGGCAGCGGCCGGCCGACGGAGCCCGCCGGCGGCACGACGCCGGGCTCGCGACCGTCGCCGATGGTGGTCGTCACGACGGGCGCCGTCTCGGTGAGGCCGTAGCCCTGCTCGACGGGCCGGCCGGACAGGGCGTGGAACGCCTCGGCGAGGTCGGGGTCCAGGGCCGAGGCGCCCGACACGATCAGGCGGACTCCGGCGAGTGCCTCGCGCAGGCCCTCCAGACCGACCCAGGCCGAGATGACCGGAGGGGCGACCGGCAGGTTCGTGATGCCGTGCTCGGCGATCTCGGAGAGCAGGCCGGACGGGTCGAACTCCTCCACCAGCACGACGGTGGCCCCCACCCGGACCGACAGCGACAGGACGCAGTTCAGCCCGTAGACGTGGAACATCGGCAGCAGGCCCAGGACGACGTCGTCGGACGTGATGACCGGCGGCGAGTCGATCCGCAGCAGCTGGTCGATGTCGGCGGTGAGCGCGCGGTGCGTCAACATCACGCCGCGCGGCAGGCCGGTCGCGCCGGAGGTGAACAGCACGACGGCCAGCGACTCGGGGTCCGCCGGCGCCACCGGGGTGCTGTCGACGGCGTGCTCGAGCAAGGCGCCGAAGCGCAGCTCGCCGCCCTCGGGCGCGGCACGGTGCACGACGATGAGCGACTCGCCCGTGTCCGCCTGGCGGACCTGGGTGATCGACTGCGCGTCACCCACGACGATCTTGGGCGCGCAGGCCTCGACCATGCGCGAGATCTCGCGCGGGGTGGCCCGCGGATTGATCGGCACGGCGACCATGCCCCCGCGCAGGACTCCGTAGTAGGCGACGGCGAAGTCGATGCCGTTCGCCATCACCAACGCGACGCGCTGGCCGGCGAGGACGCCGCGGCTGAGCAGGGTCTGGGCGACCCGATCGGCCCACTGGTCGAACTCGGCCCACGTGACGCGGCGGCCGGAGCGCGGTTCGATCAGGGCGATGCCCCCGGGGTCACGACGCGCGGTCTCGCGCAGATCGTCACTGAGGTTGACGGCCATGGCGCCGAGTCAACCACATCGTGCGGCTCGCGTTCGTGGATACAGTGACGCCATGTCCCCGCGCCATGGAGCAGATCCGCCCCGGAATCTGCAGGCGCGCTCGATCCTGGCAGGGCAGGCCGCGGCGGCCGCCGCCGAGGTCGAGCAGGCGCTGGCGCAGCCGGCCGACCCGACCGCAGGGGCGTTCTTCGACGTCGACAACACGATCATGCAGGGCGCGTCGATCTTCCTGCTGGCCCGCGGCCTGCACGAGCGGAAGTTCTTCTCGACCCGCGACATCGCCTCGGCGGCCTGGAAGCAGGCCTACTTCAAGTACGTCGGCGTCGAGGATCCCGAGCACATCGACCAGGCGCGCAACGCGGCGCTGCAGTTCATCGCCGGTCACGAGGTCCGCGAGCTCGAGGAGATCGGCGAGGAGGTCTTCGACCGGTACATGGCGCAGAAGATCTGGCCGGGCACCCGCGCCATGACGCAGTGGCACCTCGACCGCGGCGAGCGGGTGTGGCTCATGACCGCCGCCCCCGTCGAGATCGCCCAGGTGATCGCCCGACGGCTGGGTCTGACCGGCGGGCTCGGCACCGTCGCCGAGCACGTCGACGGCGTCTACACCGGGCGCCTCGTGGGCGAGATGCTGCACGGCGAGAGCAAGGCCATCGCCGTGCGCGCGCTGGCCGAGTCCGAGGGCCTCGACCTCTCGCGCTGCCACGCCTACTCGGACTCCGCCAACGACATCCCGATGCTCTCCCTGGTCGGGCACCCCTGCGCGGTCAATCCCGATGGCACCCTGCGGGCGCACGCGAAGGAGAACGGCTGGCTGATCCGTGACTACCGCACGGGTCGCAAGGTCGCCTCGGCCGGCGCGAAGGCCGCGGCGGCGGGCGCCGTGGGCTCGGCCGCCTGGTTCCTCGGCCGACAGGTGCGACGCCTCAGGTAGCTCGATCCCCCGCGACCGGCGGGCGCCTGCGGCTCGCGGGCGTGTTCAGCCGGTCGTAGTCCTGCTCGGTCAGGGGCGGCAGCGGCTGCTCGACGTCCGGGGACAGGGCCTGCAACAGCATCGCGAGGTAGCGACGGCGCACCGAGGGGCTCGACACCGGCGAGTTCAGCCCCAGCACGACCATCCGCAGCAGCCAGTAGATGTCGAGCGGCTCGAGGTCACGGCGCAGGACTCCCTTCGTCTGGCCTCGCCGCAGCAGCTCGACGAACGGCTCAGCGAGGTCGGTCAGGGCCTCGTCGGTGACCTGGCTGACGCCCACCTCCCCCAGCACCGGGGTGTAGCGACTGATCACGTCGACGAACCGTGCGACGACGTCCAGCAGGTCGGCGTCCTCGTTCTCGGTGTCCTCGACCAGCGGCAGCAGCTCCTCGGCGAAGATGCGGCCGAAGGCCGCGCTCTCGAGCGCCGCCCGATTCGGGAAGTGGCGATAGACGGTGGCGACCCCCACGCCTGCCTCGGCGGCGATCTGGTCCATCGACGGGGTGGCGTCCTCGGCCCACAAGCGCTGGACCGCATCGAGGATCCGCTCGGCGTTGGCCCGCGAGTCGCGCCGTGACATACGTCTCCTCACCCTGACTGGTCCGGTTTCATGGCCCATTCTACGATGTGAGAGTCACCTATCACTTCGTGAGGAAGACCTGTGTCCACTCTCCTGTACCGCTGGGGCAAGACCGCCTTCGCGCACCCGTTCCGCTTCCTGGGCGCCTGGCTCGTCCTGCTCGCCGTCATCATCGGCTCGATCGCGCTGAACGCGCCGAAGCTCAGCACCGAGGTGACGATCAACGGCGTCCCGGCCCAGAACGTGCTCGAGCAGCTCGAGGACGAGATGCCGGCCGCCGCCGGTGGCGCCGGACAGATCGTCTACCGCGCCCCTGACGGAGCCTCCTTCTTCGACCCGCAGCTGGCCGGCGCCCTGGCGCAGTCCATGGACGGGATCTACGACGACGAGTACGTCGTGAACCCCGCCGATCTCGCGGGGTCCGCGCAGGACCAGGCTGCGGCGCAGGAGCAGATGGGCGCGCAGGTGAAGGCCGCCGAGCAGGCGCTGGCCGCGGTCCGCGCCGGCCGCACACTGGACCAGCCCGTGCCCCTCGTGGTGCAGGACCAGCTGGTCCCCGGCGTGACGATCTCGCCGAAGGGCGACGTCGCGATGGCGCAGTTCCAGTTCACGAAGCAGACGATGGACCTGCCCACCGGCGCCATCGAGGAGACCCTCGACGCCGCGAAGGCACCGCTGGAGGGCACCGACATCGAGGTGCTTCCGGGCGCCTCGTTGCAGGAGATCCCCGAGGTCGTCGGCCTGGGCGAGGTCGTCGGCATCGTCGTCGCGGCCATCGTGCTGTTCCTCGTGCTCGGCTCCGTCGTGGCCGCGGGCCTGCCGCTGGTGACCGCCCTGCTGGGCGTCGGCGTGGGCGTGGGTGGCGCGTACGCGCTGGGCCACTTCTACGAGCTCGGCTCCATGAGCGTCGTGCTGGGCCTGATGCTGGGCCTGGCCGTGGGCATCGACTACGCCCTGTTCATCGTCAACCGCCAGCGCCGCCTGATCATGCGCGAGCGCCTCAGCGCCCACGAGGCCACCGGCCGTGCCGTGGGCACCGCGGGCAGCGCCGTGTTCTTCGCGGGCACGACCGTCGTCATCGCGCTGGCCGCCCTCACCGTCATCGGCATCAGCCTGCTGACGATCATGGCGATCATCGCCGCCGCCACCGTGGCCGTCTCCGTGGCCGTCGCCCTCACCGCCCTGCCGGCGCTGCTCGGCCTCGTGGGCGAGCGCATCGTCTCGGACAAGGCCCGGTCGAAGTTCACCAAGCGCGAGTCGGCCGGCGTCGACCACGCCACCGCCCGTCGCTGGGTCACCTTCCTGTCGAAGCACCGCTTCCTCGCGGCCGGGGCCGTCGTGGCGGTCACGCTCGCCATGGCGATCCCCGCTCTGGACATGCGCCTGGGCCTGCCGGCGGGCGACAACTACAACTCCGGCACGGACCAGCGCGAGAGCTACGCCGCCGTCGAGGAGTCGTTCGGCGAGGGCCTCAACGGCCCGCTGCTGGTCGTGCTGTCGTCCCGCTCCGACGAGCCGGTCGACCAGCGTGCCGCCGGCGCGATCGTGGGCGAGCTGGGCGAGACCGAGGGCGTCGCCTCCGCGACCCCGTCCGGCATGAGCGAGGACGGCCGCACCGTCCTGGTCTCGCTGATCCCCGAGAACGGCCCGACGGACCCGTCGACCGAGACCCTCGTGCACGAGCTGCGCGACCTCGAGGACGGCATCGCCTCGAAGTACGACGTGGACCTGGGCATCACCGGCCAGACCGCGATGGGCATCGACATCGCCCAGAAGATGAGCGACGTCATGCCGATCTACCTGGCCATCGTCGTGGTGCTCTCCCTCATCGTGCTGACGATCGTCTTCCGCTCGATCATCGTGCCGCTCAAGGCGACCGCCGGCTTCCTGCTGACGATCCTCGCCACGCTGGGCGCCACCACCGCCGTGTTCCAGTGGGGTTGGTTCAACAGCCTCTTCGGGCTGGACTCGACGGGCCCCGTCATGGCGTTGCTGCCGATCCTCGTGACCGGCATCGCGTACGGCCTCGCGATGGACTACCAGGTGTTCCTGGTGTCGTCGATGCGCGAGTCGTGGGTGCACGGGCACAGCGGCCGCGAGTCGGTGATCGACGGTTTCACGCACTCGAGCCGCGTCGTCGTCGCGGCGGCGGTCATCATGACCGCCGTGTTCGCCGGCTTCATCTTCAACGGCGACCCGATGATCAAGCAGATCGGCTTCGCCCTGGCGATCGCGATCGCGATCGATGCGTTCCTCGTGCGCATGACGCTCGTGCCGGCACTGATGGCCATGTTCGGTGACCGCGCCTGGCGCCTGCCGGCGTGGCTCGACCGGGCGCTGCCCGACCTCGACATCGAGGGCGACCAGCTGCTCAAGCGCCTCGGCGCGAAGGAGTGATCCCGCGGGCGCCGATTGCGACAAACGTCTCACTCTTCTCGCCGAGGGGGCGGTTCTCCGCTTAGGGTTGTCCCATGCCTGAACCAACTCTGTCTCCGGAAGTTGCGCGGCTGTCAGCCGAGTTCGCAGCCTTCGTGGCGGCATCTCGGACCCGTGAACAGGAACTCCAGGCGGCGCTCGACCAGCGGTACGCCGAGACGGCGGAGCTCTCGCGGCTGCTGGTCGCGTCGAAGCGGCGCGAGGCGGTCGCGAAAAAGCGCATCGCGACCCTGAAGGCCCGCCTCGCGGAGCACGAGGCGCAGTCGAACCTCACGGCTCGGCTGCGACGACGCCTGAACCGAGGCACGGGATCGGCTCGATGAGGTTGGAGGCCATCCGCCGCTCGCAGTACTTCGACGCCGAGTGGTACCTGGCGACCTACCCCGATGTCGCCGACCTGGAGATGGACCCGGCGGAGCACTACCTCAGGGTCGGCGGGCGGATGCTGCGCGACCCGGGCCCGGAGTTCAGCACGAGCGCGTACCTGGCACTCAACCGGGACGTCGCCAAGGCCCGGATGAACGCCCTGGTGCACTACGAGCTGTACGGCAGGTCCGGCGGACGGCACCTCGCGCCGCCGCAGGGCGTCCAGGACATCCGGGACACGACGCCCGCGGTCCCGCTGTACGGCGGGGACGCGCCGACGCATCGACCCGCGCGCGTCGTCTCCTTCTACCTCCCCCAGTTCCACCCGATCGCCGAGAACGACCGGTGGTGGGGCGAGGGCTTCACCGAGTGGACGAACGTCCGCCCGGCCAGGCCGTACCTGCCGGGGCAGCACCAGCCCCACGTGCCCGGCGAGCTGGGCTACTACGACCTGCGTGACCCCGAGGTCCAGCGACGGCAGGTGGAGCTCGCGAAGCTCTACGGCGTCGAGGCCTTCTGCTTCTACTTCTACTGGTTCGCCGGCCACCGCCTCCTCGAGACCCCGCTGCGCAACTATCTCGACGACCCCACCCTGGACCTGCCCTTCATGGTGTGTTGGGCGAACGAGAACTGGTCGCGTCGCTGGGACGGTCGCGACCACGACATCCTCATCGCCCAGGAGCACTCGCCCGAGGACGACCTGGCCTTCATCGAGCACGTGGCCGACTACCTGCGCGACCCTCGGTACGAGCGCATCGACGGGCGACCGGTGCTGCTGGTCTACCGGCCGAACCTGCTCCCCGACCCGAAGGCCACGTCGCAGCGGTGGCGCACCTGGTGCCGCGAGAACGGCATCGGCGAGATCTACCTGGCCTACACCCAGTCCTTCGAGTCCACCGATCCGGGCGAGTACGGGTTCGACGCCGCCATCGAGTTCCCGCCGAACAACAGCGGCATCCGCGAGACGACCCACTCCACGCCGCACTTCCCCTCGTTCGAGGGGCACGTCTTCCGCTGGGACGACCTCGTCGACCGGAGCTTCGCCTACTCCGGCACGCCGTACCGGCGCTTCCGTGGCGTCTGCCCCTCGTGGGACAACACCGCCCGCCGGGGCAAGACCGCCACCGTCATCGCCGGCAGCTCGCCGGAGAGGTTCGCCCGCTGGGTGACCCATGCGGTGCGCGACACCCGGCGCAGGAGCGCATCGGACCAGGACCGGTTCGTGTTCGTCAACGCGTGGAACGAATGGGCCGAGGGGGCCCATCTCGAGCCGGACGAACGCTACGGGTACGCCTGGCTCGAGGCGCTCAGGGTCGGGCTGGACTGCGGCGCCGCCCCCACGCAGGTCACGGAGGACAGCGTCGTCGAGGTGGTGCGTGACTTCACCGTGACGCAGCTGCTGGAGCGGGTCCCCGAGTGGGAGGCGCGCGGTGTCGACGTCGTCGTTCGCCTGGACGCCGACGAGCCGGAGGAATTCGATCCCGGCGCCGTCCGCCTGCGCTTCCTGGCCGATCGGGACCTGGGCATCGCTCTCATCGGTGACGACATCGCCACCCACGACCACCTGGAGTCCCACGTCCGCGGGGTCGCAGCGCGGTTGGGCCTCGACGCCTCCGAAGCGGCGACCTTCGGGTCGCGGGCGCCGCGGTCGTTCGCGGCCCGCCTCAGCGCCCTGCGCCCGCTGGCATCGCTCGCGTTCGACGAGACCCACACCGACCCCGGCTCGGCGCAGTTCATCCCCGCCCTCGACGACGTGCTCGAGGCCGCCGTGCCCCTGAGCGCCATCGCGACGGGTTGCCGGGTCTCCGGCCTCGTCGACGCCGAGGCCGACGGGCGGCCGTCCATCGTGATCGTCTCCCACGACGCCCACCCGCACGGCGCTCAGCGTCTCGCGCTGAACCTGGCGCGCGGGTACCGATCGCTGGGGTTCGCGATCGAGGTCATCCTCCTCGGACCGGGCGTGCTGACGGAGCGCTTCGCCGAGACGGGCGCCGTGCACCGGATCGACCTCCAGCAGGACGCGCCCGAGCGGATCGTCGGGCTGCTGCGGACGCTGCGCGAACGCGGCGCATCCGTCGCTCTGGCGAACACCACGGTCTCGGGCGCGCTCGCGCCCTGGTTGCGCGGGGCCGGCTTCACGGTCGTGTCCCTCGTGCACGAGATGTCGGGCGTCCTGCAGCAGATGGGGCTCGACCAGGCGGCCGGCGACCTGACGGACAACTCCGACGTCGTCGTCTTCCCCTCGGCCGTCGTGCAGCGCCACTTCGAGGACTTCACCGGCCGGCCCGTGCCCACGGCGGTGACCCGTCCGCAGGGCCTCTACCTGACGCGTTCACCCGGCGACCCGGCGAACGCGGGGCCCCTCGACACAGTGCACCGTCGCCACGGTTTGCCCGTCGATGCCCGCATCGTGCTCGGGGTGGGCTACGGCGACGAGCGCAAGGGGTTCGACCTCTTCGCCGAGGCCTGTGCCGAGATCCTCCGGGCCGATCCGCGCGCCGCGGCGGTCTGGGTCGGCCACTTGGCCCACGACGACCTGGTGGGCCAGGTGCACGCGCGGATCGCCGCCGACGACCTGCAGGACCGGTTCGTCTTCACCGGGTTGGTGGAGGACCCCGAGCTCTACTACGCCGCTGCCGACGTCTTCTTGTTGACGTCGCGCGAGGACCCCTTCCCCTCCGTCGTCCTCGAGGCGATGGACGCGCAGCTGCCGGTGATCGCCTTCCGCGACGCCACCGGCGCGCAGGAGCTGGTCGAACGCGGCGTGGGCGTGCTCGTGGACCAGTTCGACGCCGCCGCCATGGCCCGTGCGGTGCTCGACCTGACGACCGACACCGCGGCGGCCGCCGCCATGGGCGCCCTCGGCCGGCAGATCGTGCAGGACGAGTTCCGGTTCTCGGACTACCTCTTCGACCTCACCACCCTCGCGGGGATGGACCTGCCCCGAGTCTCGGTCGTGGTCCCGAACTACAACTACGGGCACCTGCTCTACGCCCGCCTCGAGAGCATCGCGGCGCAGACGCTGCCGGTCTACGAGGTGATCGTCCTCGACGACGCCTCCACCGACGACAGCCTCGCCGTCCTCGAGGAGTTCGCCCGGACCTCGTCGATGCCGGTGCGCCTGGTCGTGAACGAGACCAATTCCGGATCGGTCTTCCGGCAGTGGCGAGCCGGCGTCGAGCTCGCCGCCGGTGACTTCGTCTGGGTGGCGGAGGCCGACGACCTGTCCCACCCGGACTTCCTCCAACGCGTCACGGAGGCCTTCGCCGATCCGGACGTCGTCATGAGCTACTGCCAGTCCAAGATCCTCGACGTGCACGGCAACGTGGTCGCGTCGGACTACCTCGACTACGTCGCCGACCTCGGTGCCGCACGCTGGTCCGAGCCGTACTGCCACGACGGAACGGACGAGATCCGGTCGGCGCTGTACCTCAAGAACACCGTGCCGAACGTCAGCACCGCGGTCTTCCGGCGCGAGGCGTGGCTCGAGACGCTGTGCAAGCACGGGGACGAGATCGTCGGTCACCGGAACGCGGGCGACTGGGTCGCCTATCTGCGGCTCCTGGAGCGGGGGCGGATCGCGTTCGTCCCCGAGTCCCTCAACCTCCACCGGCGGCACGACCAGGGCGTGACGATGAGCAGCTTCAACCTCGACCACCTCCGTCAGATCGTCTCGGTGCAGCGCGACACGATCCGGCGGTACGGACTGGGCGAGCAGGAACAGGCCATGGCCGCGACGTACGCACAGTCCCTCTACCTGCAGTTCGGGCTCGCGACCGAGGAACACCCCACGGTGCAGACGCATCCCGATCTGTGCGACCTGTGACCCCGCTGCCGGCCCACGAGGCTCCGGTTCGGCGATCCCCTAGGGTCGTCGCATGACGGTCCTTCCCCCGTGCGTCCTGGCCGCCGCGGCTTCGCCTGGGGAGCGTTGATGTCCAGCACGTGGAGTCGGACGTGGGTCGACACGGCGATCCGGCAACTGGTCACCGACCCGGACACGCCGGTCGCAGAGCCCGGGGTGCCGTGGCAGGAGGTCGTGCAGCTGCTGACCCGTCAGGTCCTGGCCGGTGATCGGACCGACGCATACCACGGCCTGCGGGGCACGGCCGCGCTCGACGACCTGCAGAAGCGGGAGTTCATCGAGTCGCTGAACGTGAACTACCTGTTCGGGCAAGGCCGGGAGTGGACCAACCACGGCGTCCTGCGCAGCTTCCGCTTCTGGTCGCACGACGAGAAGGTCCGGTACCTGCAGGGGGCGAACCGGATCATCGAGATGCTCGAGGGAGTCGGCGCGGGGGTGATGCTGGGGTTCGGCTCGGTGCTCGCGCACGTGCGCGACGGCGACTTCATCCCGCACGACGACGATCTCGATCTCATCGTGGCGTTCGACTCCGCCGAGGTGCCGTCGCTGACCGAGGCACTCGAGCTGACCTCGGCCGTCCTGCTCGACGCCGGGTGTGAGGTCTCCGGCGACCTGCCGACGCATCGCAAGGCCAGGTGGGGCGACGACCACCACGTCGACGTGTTCGTCGGGCTCATCGAGGGCGATCGGGTCTCGTGGTTCCCCAGCGCGCGCCGCGGTCTGGCGGTCGATCAGGTCCTGCCTGCCCAGGAGGTCGACTTCCTCGGCGTCAAGGTGAAGATGCCCGCCCGGCTCGAGGAGTACCTGCAGATCACGTACGGGCCGGACTGGGCCACGCCGATCAGCAACTGGAATCACCCGTGGAACCGGGCCGAGTACGCCGATCTGCTCGGTGAGGGGCCGCCGCCGCCATCGGTCGCCGCCACCGCTCAGCCGCGGCACCGACCCCGGTTGACCCACCCGGCCCAGCGGATCGTCAAGCGCGCCGAGGAGCTGTCCCTCGCCGAGCCGCAGGACTCCGGACGCGCCGTGAAGCAGCTGCGCCGACTGTCCGTCGACGAGTTCGCGGAGTTCATGTGGAGCCTGCCCGACCCGGCGCACCCGGGGCTGAGCCGACTCCTCCCGGCGATGGCCTCCCCGGCGGTGCAGCAGGGGTGGACCGGTGCGTCCGGTCAGGACCTCCTCCCCCAGGCGACCGCCTTCGTCCGCTCGGTCGAGACGGCCTACCTGCGACACACCGGCAAACGTCTCGAGGGCAGGACCATCCTCGACGTCGGCGTCGGCTACGGCCGAGACCTGCGGCTGATGTACCGCTACACGGATCCGTCCGCGCTGTGGGGAGTCGACGCCCGCCCCGCGGCGCTGGAGGCATGCCGGGAGAGCGGCGTGGCGGCACAGTTGCGCCAGTGCGACGAGGCACCGGACGTGATGCCGGTCGACGGCACGATGTTCGACCTGGCCTATTCGTTCTCCCTCTTCACCCACCTGCCCGTACCGAGTGCGCTCGCCGTGCTGGAGGCCACCCGCCAGGTGCTGAAGCCCGGCGGCATCTTCGTCATCACCGTGCGTCCGACCGACTTCTGGGCCCTGCGGGCGCCGCAGCGGGGCGCCGACCCGGCCGCGTTGCGTGCTGAGCACCGCGAGCACGGCATCGCCCACCTCCCCGAGGACGGAGACCCCGCCCCGTGGTCCGGCGACGCCACGGTGTCGCCGTTGTTCTTCAAGCGCCACGGCTGGAAGGTCGTGGGTCGCGACTGGAACGCGGTGGACCCCCACCAGATGATCCTCGTCCTGCAGGCGCAGCCCCAGGAGTCCCGCCCGGCCACGCCGGCGGACCCGCCGTCCGGCGGCGCGGGGATCGCACAGCGGGCGCGCCGGGCGCTGCGTCGGCGGATCGGCTGAGCCGGAGCAGAGGTGCCGGCGCGGGACATGCCGCGCCGCCCGGCTCGGGCGTCAGACGAAGGGGTTGCCGCGCTCGACGAGCAGGTTGTAGAGCGTCTGCTGAATCGTCTCGCGCACCTGGTCGGTGACGTTGAACAGCAGCATCGGGTCGTCGGCGGACTCGGGCGGGTACGCGTCGGTCCGGATCGGCTCACCGAACTCGATGATCCACTTGCTCGGCAGCGGGACGAGTCCCAGCGGGCCGAGCAACGGGAAGAACGGCGTGATCGGGATGTACGGCACGCCCAGCAGTCGCGCGAGCGAGGGGATGTTGCCGATCAGCGGGTAGATCTCCTCGGCACCGACGATCGAGACGGGGATGATCGGCACCTGGGCCCGCATGGCCGACGAGACGAAGCCGCCGCGGCCGAACCGCTGCAGCTTGTAGCGCTCGCTGAACGGCTTGCCGACGCCCTTGAAGCCCTCGGGCCACACCGCGGCGAGCTCGCCGGAGGTGAGCAGTCGCTCGGCGTCCTCGGCGCACGCGAGGGTGGCACCCATCTTGCGCGCGATCTGACCGACGTACGGCAGCCGGAAGACCAGGTCGGCGCCCAGGGGCCGGATCGGCCGCCCGGCGTACTTGCGCACCGCGTAGCCGGTGATGAGGCCGTCGACGGGCACGGTGCCGGAGTGGTTGGCCACGAGCAGCGCCCCACCGTCGGCGGGGATGTTCTCGATCCCGCGGACCTGGAGGCGGAACCAGCTCTCGGCCAGCGGCTCGACCAGGTGCGACAGCAGGTCGACGACCTCGGGATCCATCCCGAACTCATCGACCGAGTAGTCACCCGAGAGCCGACGACGCAGGCTGACGGCGATGTCGGTCATCGTCGCCTGCCAGTCGGTTCCGAGGAGACGGCGCGCTCCCTCGGCGAACGCGGCGGCGACGTCCTCGGGATCCAGATCGGCGGTCGCCTCGCGCGGAGGCTCCTGCTGGCCGGGTCCGTCGTCCTCGGGCACGGCGTGCAGATGGCGCTCGCGGGTCGAGGTCGTCGGCTCCTCGGCGGGCTCCGGCGCCACGGACTCGCGTACGCCGGACGGCTCGGTCGGCTGGACCGCCGCCGTCTGCTTCGTCGCCTTCTTCGCGGCCGTCTTCCGGGTCGCGGTGGTCTTCTTCGCGGCTGCGGTCTTCTTGGCCGCCGCAGTCTTCTTCGCGGCAGGCTTCTTCGGGGCCGCCTTCTTCGCGGCAGGCTTCCCGTCGTCCGCCGCCGCAGCAGCCTTCTTCGCCGAGGGCTTGCGCGCTGCCGACTTGCCTGCGGCGGGTCCGGCCAACGACCGGGCGGCGCGCGACGGCGACGTCGAGCCGTTGCCTCGACCGGCCGGACCGGACGTGCCGATCCCCTTCAGGTTGTCGTTCATCGCGTGATCCCCCATGCGTGCAACAGACCCGGGCGCGCCGTCTCGGCGTACCACTCGAAGGTCTCGCGCGTCGTGTGCCGGGGACTGTAGCCGAAGATCTCCCGCAACGCGGTGGTGTCCAGCACGCGGCCGTAGGTCAGCAGACGGTGGACGCCCGGGGACACGTCAGAGCCCATGAAGTGCACCATGCGGCGCAGGACCGAGCCGAAGCCCACCGGCGGGATCGGCAGCGTCGGCTTGCCCAGGAGGCGAGCCGCCTGCGTCAGCATCAGCACGCCGTCGCCCGCGACGTTGAACGTGCCGGGGTGGTCCTCCAGCGCGGCGCGGGAGATCACCTCGAACGCGTCATCGGGATGCAACAGCTGCAGACGGGCGTCGAAGCCCATCGGCACCGGCAGGACCGGGTTCGAGAAGTAGGTGCCCAGGACCGTCGGGAAGTGCGGAGAGAGCCACTGCGCCATACGCAGGGTCGTCACACACACGTCGGGACGCCGCCGAGCGAAGCCGCGGGTGTACCCCTCGACCTCGACGATGTCCTTGGCGAAGCCCGACTTCGTGCCGCCGCGGGCCGTCGCGGACTCGGTGAACACCGCCGGGTCGCGCGGCGACGCGCCATAGACGGCGGCGCTGCTGGCCAGAACGACGCGGCGGACCGTGTCGGCCCGCTGGCACGCCGCCAGCACCTGCATCGTGCCGATGACATTGATCTCCTTGGTGGCGCTTCCGCCACCGCGCGAGCGCATCGGCGCCAGATCCATGTGGACCACGGTGTCGATGTCCTCGACGGCGAGAACCTTGGAGATGACCGGCGTGCGGATGTCCGCACGCACGAATTTGACTGACCCGAGATCGTCGGTGGGCAAGGTCGTGTCGACTGCTACGACCCTGACGTCACCCGCTTCAGCGATGCGCCGCGCGGCGCGAGCCACGCCGGGCGTGGCCGCGCCCGTGACGAGGACGACCCCGGACATCGGTCACTTGCCCAGACGGCGACGCTGGACGCGAGTGCGCTTCAGCATCTTGCGGTGCTTCTTCTTCGACATCCGCTTACGGCGCTTCTTGATGACAGAACCCACGACTCACCTCAATCTGATCTTTCACACACAGGACAGACCAAACACTAGGCGATCGCATCCACCTGGCGCACACGCGGTGGCGTAGGCACGACTGTCGCCCCGGCGGTCCGCCCCCCTGCGAACCGCCGGACGCGTCAGCCGGCTTGGTAGAACGACTTGCTCAGCAGTTCCTCGACCGCGTGCTCGGGCACACGGAAGGAACGGCCCACACGCACGGCTTCGAGTTCGCCGGAATGCACGAGTCGGTACACCGTCATCTTCGAGACACGGATCTGGTCCGCGACCTCGGCAACGGTCATGAAACGGGTTCCCTCAGACATCTCCACACCATCCTCCCAGGGGCACGCGCGCTCTCCGGCTTCCCCACCGGAGAGTGAGCGCGCGTGCTTGTTGTGAAGACTAGTGGCAGATGAGTCCGGTGGGAACACATTATTTGAAACTCGTCGATGCCCGGCGTACCTTACGCCTATCCCGGCCGCCTTTTGTACCGCCTGCGTACACTGAAACACCCAGTTACACCGGGAAATTACCTCAATACGAGGGATCAAGGCCATTCAGAGGAAAAGTTTCCGTCCGGGTCGCCTGGATCGAGCGATCGAGCCACGACGCGGGGTCGTAGCCCTCCTCCCAGGGGCGGTAGAGCGCCCGGCGACCGTCAGTCATCCGGGTCGGCGCAGGCTGGCCGCGCAGCTCCTCGACGGCCCGGCGCCAGCGCTCCGGGGTCTCGGTCTCGGGCGGGAGAGGATTCCCGCTGACGATCGCCAGCAGGTGGCCCCAGGCGCGCGGCACCACGTCCACGACCGCGTAGCCGCCACCACCGGTGGCCAGCCACTTGCCCTCGGTGACCTCCTCGGCCAGGTCGCGCACCGCGAGGTAGGAGGCCCGCTGCCCGTCGACGCTGAGCATCAGGTTCGTCAG
Organism: Aeromicrobium senzhongii; assembly: GCF_014334735.1. Lineage (NCBI taxonomy): Bacteria > Bacillati > Actinomycetota > Actinomycetes > Propionibacteriales > Nocardioidaceae > Aeromicrobium > Aeromicrobium senzhongii. Next base: position 366,393 of record NZ_CP060587.1, on the reverse strand, counting down.
CGGATCGTCCATGTGCGAGTCGCAGCCGTGCTGGCTGACGATGACCTCGGGGCCGAACTCGCGCACGATCGCCGGCACGACCGCGTGGAACGCGCGCAGCCAGCCCGCATCCGAGGTGCCCGGCGGCAGCGGCACGTTGACGGCCGATCCCTCGGCTCCCTCGGCACCGATCTCGGTCGAGTAGCCGGTGCCCGGGAAGAGCGTCTTCGGCGACTCGTGCAAGGAGATCGTCAGCACCCGGGGGTCGTGGTAGAAGATCGCCTGCACGCCGTCGCCGTGATGGGCGTCGACGTCGATGTAGACGATCTTCTGGGCGCCGTGGTCGAGCATCCACTTAATGCCCATCGCGACGTCGTTGTAGACGCAGAAGCCACTGGCCCGCCCGGGCATGGCGTGGTGCAGGCCGCCGCTGACGTTGATCGCCCGCTTGCGCTCGCCGGTCCAGACCAGGCGGGCCGCCTCGAGGCTGGCGCCGGCGATCAGCGCACTGGCGTCGTGCATGCCGCGGAAGACCGGGTTGTCCTCGGTGCCCAGGCCGTGCGCGGAGTCGGTGTGCGTCGGGTGCTTGCTCAGGTTCACGACCCGTTCGACGTAGTCGTGCGTGTGGACGCTCAGCAGCTCCTGCTCGGTGGCCTGGCGGGCACCCACCACGTCGAGGCCCTCGAGGACGCCCAGCTCGTCGGCCAGAGCCATCGTCAGCTTGACCCGCACCGGCGCCATCGGGTGCGAGGGCCCGAAGTCGTACTCGGTCAGGCGTTCGTCGAACACCACGACGGCGCGATCTTCCATGGCGTCAGCCTAGTTCCGCGGAGCGGGCGGCGGCGGCGCGAACGCCGGCACGGATCCCCTCGCCCACGCCTTGGTCGTCGAAGGTGGTGATCGCGGCGTGCGTCGTGCCGTTCGGCGAGGTCACCCGGCGCCGCAGCTCGGCCGGCTGGTCGTCGGATCCCGCGAGGAGCTCCGCCGAGCCCAGGAGGGTCTGGACGGTCAGGGTGCGGGCCGCCTCCGGATCCAGGCCGGCGTCGATCCCGGCGGCGATCATCTGCTCGGCCAGGTAGAAGACGTAGGCGGGCCCCGAGCCCGACACGGCCGTCACGGCGTCCTGGCGCGACTCGTCGACGACGACGACCTCGCCACCCGCGCCGAGCAGGTCGACGACGGTGTCGAGGCGTTCGCTCGAGACCCGGTTCCCCGGCGAGACCCCGAACATCCCGCGGCCGATGACGGCGGGCGTGTTCGGCATGGCGCGCACGACCGCCACCGTGTCCGGCAGGACGTCCTCGATGGTGGCCGTCCGCACGCCGGCGGCCAGGGAGACCACGGTCGCGTCCGGATCGAGGTCGCTCGCGAGTGCCGGGAGCACCGCTGCGACGTCCTGGGGCTTGACCACCAGTAGGACCACCTGGGCGCCCGCCACGGCCTCGATGTCGGCGGCCGTGGAGCGGCCCTGCGCCTCGAGCTCGGCGCGGCGTTCCGGGCTGCGCTCGATCACCACGATGTCGTCGTGACCGGCACGCGCCATCGCCTCGACCAACGTGCCACCCATGACGCCGCCACCGACGACCGCGATCCTCATGGGGCTGAGCCTAGTTCCCGACGGCGTCATCGTGGCCGCGACCCGAGATTGCGTGCCGTCAGGCACTCACCGGGCGATGCCGAGCACGGCCAGCGCCTCGTCGACCGAGTCGACGATGCGGCACAGCTCGTGGTCCTCCTCGCTGATGAACCCCTCGGTCACGCCGTGGGCGACGAGGTCGCGCAGCGGCCCGAAGTACCCGTCGATGTCGACCACGACGATCGGCTTGTCGTGGATGCCCAACTGGCGCCACGTCAAGATCTCGAAGAACTCCTCGTAGGTGCCGAGTCCGCCGGGCAGGACGACGAACGCGTCCGACAGCTCGTGCATCAGGGCCTTGCGCTCGTGCATGGTGTCGACGACGTGCAGGTCAGGCTCGCCGGGGCGGCCTCCCTCGCGCTCCAGCAGCGACTTCGGGATCACACCGATGGCGCGGCCGTTCGCGGCCTTCGCCGCCCGCGAGGCGGCGCCCATGATGCCGATGCTGCCGCCGCCGAACACGAGGTTCACCCCGGCCTCGGCCAGGCCGGCGCCGAACTCCTGCGCCGCCCGGACGTACTCGGGCCTGGCTCCGTCGCGCGCACCGCAGAAGAGGCACACCGCGCGGACTGCTCTCTCGCTCATGGGGCTCACGGTGTCAGTCTGCCGGGAAGGACCCGTCGGCGCGCCGGAACCGGCGCGTGATGCCCGGCACGGCGGGCCTATCGTGGCCGCGTGCGCATCGACCCCTTCGTCGTGATGATCCTCGGCCTCGCAGGGCTCGGGATCGTGCTCCCCGCCCAGGGCACCGCACTCGAGGTCGTCTCGGTCCTGGTCCAGGTCGGGATCGTCGCGCTGTTCTTCCTCTACGGCGCCCGCCTGTCGACCGGCGAGGTCCTGCACGGGGTCAAGGCATGGCGTGTCCACGGGGTCATCGTCGTCTCGACGTTCGTCATGTTCCCGCTGCTGGGCCTGGCCCTGTCCCCCCTGGCGCCGGCGCTGATCTCGCAGCAACTGCTGGCGGCACTGGTGTTCGTGTGCCTGGTCCCGTCCACGGTGCAGTCCTCGGTGGCGTTCACGTCCATCGCCGGCGGGGACCGGGCGATCGCCGTCGTCGCGGCCTCGGTGTCGAGCCTGCTGGGCGTGTTCCTGACTCCCCTGCTGGTGGCGCTGATGCTGGGCGGTGACGTTCGCGTCGACGCCCAGGCCGTCCTGCGGATCATCGGCCTGTTGCTGCTGCCGTTCCTGGCCGGGCAGGTGGCCCGGCGATGGCTGCGCCCGTGGCTCCTGCGACACGACGTGGGCCTGCGTCGCTTCGACCGGTCGACCGTCCTGCTCGTGGTCTACGCCGGCTTCAGCCGCGGCACGAACGCGGACGTGTGGCAGGTGCTGGACTGGGGTGACGGCGTCGTCGTGGCGGCCGTCTGCGTCGGACTGCTCGCGGTCTCCTCGGCGGTGTGCTGGCTCGCCGGCCGGCGCTTCGGGCGCGGGGCGCAGGTGGCCGTCTACTTCTGCGGCACCAACAAGTCACTGGCCGCCGGTCTGCCGATGGCGAGCGTGCTGTTCTCCGCGACCACGTTCCCGCTGATGATCCTGCCGCTGATGGTCTACCACCAACTGCAGCTGATCGTCGGGTCCGTCATCGCCACCAGACTGTCCGGGCACGGCCGTAGCGTGCAGGCATGACGATCACTCCGGCGATGATCACGTGCGACACGACCGACGCCACGGCGTTGGCCACCTGGTGGGCCGAGCAGACCGGCGGCACCGTCACCGAGGAGAACGACGGCTGGTACGTCATCGTGGCGGTCCCCGGCGGACCCACCCTGGCCTTCCAGAAGGTCGAGGAGCCGACACCGGGCAAGAACCGGCTGCACCTGGACGTCGTCACCGACGACCTCGCGGCCGAGGTCGAGCGGCTGCGCGCCGCGGGAGCCGGGCTCGTGGCCGAGCGTGGCGACGACAGCTTCCGCTGGGTCACGATGACCGATCCCGCGGGCAACGAGTTCTGCGTCGCGCCGCGCCACTGAGCCGGCCCGGCCGCAGTCCGCTCAGACGGGTGTCGGCGCGAGGTGCAGCCGAGCGAAGGCCAACGCCTCCAGCAGGTCGGCGTCGCGGTCCTCGGCCTTGCGGGTGTTGACCTCGACCACGACGTGGCCGGTGAAGCCCTGGTCGGCCAGCCGGCCCAGGATTCGGTCGCACCCCTGCGCGCCGCGACCGGGGATGAGGTGCTCGTCCTTCATCGACCCCGACCCGTCGGTCAGGTGGATGTGGGCCAGCCGATCGCCCAGGTCCTCGATGAGCTGCAGCGAGTCGATCCGGGCCGTGGCGCTGTGGGAGAAGTCGACGGTCACGTTCTCGTAGTCGAAGGGCACCGGGTCCCAGCCCGGCGCGTAGGCCTGGAACTCACGCTTGCCCGACCGCCACGGGTACATGTTCTCGACGGCGAAGGCGACGTCGTACTCGTCCTCGAGCCGGGCGATGCCCTCGACGAACCCGCGGGCGTACTCGCGCTGCCACCGGAACGGCGGGTGCACGACCACGGTGTCCGCACCGACGTCCAGTGCCATCTCGGCGCTGCGGTGCAGCTTGCCCCACGGATCGGTGCCCCACACGCGCTGCGTCACGAGCAGGCAGGGGGCGTGGATCGAGACGATCGGGATGTCGTGGGCCTGGGCCAACGCCTTGACCGCGGTGGTGTCGGCGCTGACCTCGTCGAGGCCGACCATCACCTCGACCCCGTCGTAGCCCAGGCGGGCGGCCGCCTCGAAGCCCGCCGCCGTGCCGTCGGGATAGACCGACGACGTCGACAGCGAGACCATCGGATGACTCGAGCGTTGGCTCACGACACCCAGCCTAGAACGAGGCCGGTCACAGGTGGTCCAGGTACTCGATCAGCACGCCCTCACGCAGCGCCCAGGGGCAGATCTCGAGCTCCTCGATGCCGAACAGCTCCATCGTCGCCTCAGCCACCATCGCCCCGGCGCGCATCTGGTGCGCGCGCGTCGCCGAGACGCCGGGCATGGCCGCGACCTCCTCGTCCGAGGCTCCGCGCAGCTGGCGGCACAGCGTCACGAGGTCGCGGTGCGCGAGCCGGCGACGGACGTACGGGCCCCCGCTGTAGGGCGCCGCGCCGCACATGCGCGCCAGCGAGCGGAACGTCTTGCTCGTCGCCACGGCGTGGTCGAAGCCACCCCCGCGCAGCAGGCCCCCGGCGACCGCCCCGATCTCGCGGCGCACCTCACGGCGCAGGTCGTCGTACTCCAGGCCGCGGTCGAGCCACTCACGGGTGAGCCGGCCGGCGCCCAACGGCAGCGACACCGCGGTGTCGGGCGTCTCGTCCGAGCCGACGGCCAGCTCGAGCGAGCCGCCGCCGATGTCGAAGACCCCGAGCCGGCCGGACGACCAGCCGAACCAGCGGCGCACCGCCAGGAACGTCAACCGGGCCTCGTCCTCGCCGGGCAGGATCTGCAACCGGATGCCGCTCGTCCGGGCCACCCGCTCGATGATCTCCTCGGCGTTGCCCGCGTCGCGCACGGCGGAGGTGGCGAAGGCCAGCACCCGCTCGGCGCCCTTGTCCTCCGCCTGGGAGCCGGCCTCGACCACGTACTTGACCAGCCGGTCGATGCCCGCGTCGGTCAGGTGGCCGTCGCCGTCGAGGTTCTCGGCCAGGCGCAGCGGCTCACTGAAGGAGTGAGCCGGCAGGGGCGGGCCGCCGCGGAAGGCGTCGACGATGAGCAGATGGCCGGTGTTGGAGCCGATGTCGAGGACGCCGATGCGCATGGGCGACAGTCTGACACCGGGAGCCCTCACCCCGCAGCGGAGCGGTGCACGGCGTCCAGCACCCCGGTGCGGGCGATCTCGCGGTGGAGCGGTGCCGCCAGCGTCCCGGCGTAGGTCGCCGAGACGTGGTTGTAGTCACGGAAGACGTTCACGCCGCCGATGACCGCCGGGCAGACGTCCTCGCGACAGAAGAAGGGCCAGGTGTCCACGAAGTGCGCCCCGTCGACGCGGGCCGCCGCAGGCTCGAACGGATCGAAGTCGGGCACGATGTCGTCCCGCGCGACGTCGCACCGTGCCCAGTCGTCGGGCTCGGTGCCGCTCAGGCACTCCAGGGTGTCACCGGGCAGCCGCGGGTTGTCGCGCAGCGCCACGATCGGCACCCCGGCCCGCACGGCCGGCTCCCAGGCCTCGACGAGCCCGCGGACCTGGGCGGACTCCGACCCCTTCATCCGGCCGGCGTACGCCGTGGTGACGATGACGTCGTACTCGTCGACATGCTGTTCCAGCCAGGTCGTCAGCTTGGCCCGCCACTGGTCGCACAGCGGGCCCCGGAGGGGGTCCTTGCTGTCGCGCACCGGCAGCGTGGACCACGCGCAACTGGCCTTGGCCGCGGCGGTGACCTCCATGACGCCGTGCTCGGCCAGGCGGCGGAACGCCCCCAGCAGGACGCGCGCGTGCGAGTCGCCCAGGACCAGGACCCGCGGCCCCTGCGCAGGTCCGCCGAGGTCACACAGGTTGAGGTTCGCGTCGTCGGGCCGCGACCAGCAGTCGAGGTACGCCTCGAAGTCGGCCCCGGCGCGGTCCAACGGCGGGTGCAGGACGCCCTCGAGCTCGCCGTTGCGGCAGTCGCGGCCCTCGGCCCGGGCCGCCATGGTCAGGGCACCGAAGCACTCGGGCAGGTCGGCCGTCAGCAGCGCCTCGGTCCGGGCGGCGTCCGTCTCGATGGCGTCGAGCCGCTCGGATCCGGGCACCGTCACCAGGACCGCCGCCAGGAGGCAGGCAGCCGCCAGGGCCGCCCACGCGACGCCGTGCCGGACGACCGACCTCACGCCCGCGACGAGCGCCCACGTCAGCAGCGCCACCACCCCCACCACCACGAGCAGGCCGGCCCGGTCGCGCAGACCGAGGTCGCGGTCCGCAGCCTCGGGCGCCAGGCTCAGGGCCGGCCACGCCCAGCAGAACCCGGCCCAGGCGAGCCAGGCGAACCACGTGGCCGTGCGTCCGCGCAGGAGCCCACCCGGTGACGTGGAGGATCGGGCGGTCGCCACGAGGACGACGCCTGCCGCCACTCCGGCGAGCACCTCGAGCCTCGGCACGGGTCCCACCAGGGCGACCGCGCCCAGTCCCAGCGCGCCGAGCCAACCCGCCGCAGCGGCGACCGGTCCGCTCGGGAGCGGCCACCTTCCCGCGAGCAGGGCGACGAGGACGCCACAGCCGACCGGCCAGAACCTCGCGGCGGCGAGGTCGTCGCCACCGACGACCCACCAGCCGAACGACGCCGCCGTCAGGACCGCCACGAGGGCCAGGCCCGCCCGGGTCCTCCAGCGGCTCACGAGGGGACGCAGGAGCAGCAGGAGCACGGCGGACTGCGCCAGCAGCGCGATGATCCAGAATCCGGCGACGGGCGACGCCTCGTCGATCGGTCCGAGGTTGACGATCCCGATCGCGGCATCGCGCACGTCGCGCAGGGGTCCGGCCCACTCGCGCAGGTCGACGAGGCGCTGGACGGCGATCCCGGTGGCCACGAGGACGAGCAGGGGCGGCACCGCGAGCCGCGCGCCGGTCGCGACGACGGCACCGAGGGGGCGGTCGCGCTCCACCAACAGCAGTTGCGCCATCAGCGCACCGGCCGCGACCAGCAGGACCTCGGCGCCGGCCGAGGCACCGGGCAGCCGGCCGGGCCAGTACGCGCCCAGGACCAGCAGCACCATCGCAGCGCCTGCGATGGTGCACCAGCTCGTCGTGATCCGTCCCCACCCCGTCACGGTCGTCAACCCTAGGTGCCTCGGGGGTGGTGTCCTAACCTGTGTCCCGTGGCCGAGGTCGACCTGGGATTCCCGCGCTCCTTCGTGGAGTTCGCGAACCCCGACGATCCCACCGAGGTCTTCCGGTGCGACCTGACCTGGCTGACCTCGCGCTGGACCTGCATCTTCGGCGCCGGCTGCCCGGGCATCTACGCCTCGGCCCCCGACTCGGGATGCTGCACCCTGGGCGCCCACTTCAGCGACGCGGAGGACCACGACCGGGTCGCGGCGTTCGTCGAGGAGCTCGATCCCACCGAGTGGGAGCTTCACGACGTCGGCCGCCGCGACGGCTGGACCGAGCGCGACGCCGACGGCGAGCTGAAGACGCGTGTCGCCGACGGCGCCTGCATCTTCCACAACTCGCGCGACTTCCCCGGCGGCTACGGCTGCGCCCTGCACGCCCACGCGTTGGCGACCGGTCTCGAACCCCACACGACGAAGCCCGACGTGTGCTGGCAGCTACCGCTGCGACGTGAGTTCCGCGAGGTCGATCCCGGCGACGGATCGACCTACACCGAGGTCAGTATCGGCGAGTACACGCGCGCCGGCTGGGGGCCCGGCGGAGCCGATCTGGACTGGTACTGCTCGTCGAACACCGACGCCCACGTCGCCGCCGACCCGGTCTACGTCGGCAACCGCGCCGAGCTGACGGCGCTCATGGGCGAGGCCGGCTATCTCGAGCTGGTCCGGCACTGCGATCGGTTCGTCGCCGCCGGGCGGCCCGTGCCCCACCCGGCAGACCGAAGGTGACCCTGAGGTTCCGGCCGAACCGGTGACGGGCAACAATGCCCTATGCACCTCGATCATCTGTCGTTCGCCGTCGGTCCTGCCGGTCTCATGGCGACCACGAGTGAGTTGAGCGAGAAGTTCGGCGCCGTGTTCCTGGCCGGTGGCATCCACCCGCGCTTCGGCACGAACAACATGATCCTGCCGTTGAAGAACCGCCAGTACCTCGAGGTCGTCGAGGCACTCGAGCACCCCGCGTCGGACAAGGCCGCGTTCGGGCAGGCCGTCAAGGCACGCTCCGAGCTCGGTGGCGGGTGGCTGGGCTGGTGTGTCTCGGTCGACGACATCGAGCCCGTCGAGCACCGGCTCGGTCGGCACGCCGTGCCCGGCAACCGGCACCGGCCCGACGGCTACAACCTGACGTGGCAGCAGATCGGCATCCACGGCATGCGTGCGGATCCGCAGCTGCCCTTCGTCATGTGCTGGGACGTGCCGCCGGAGGAGCACCCCTCGCAGATGGCCGACACCGGGATCGCCCTGACCGGGCTGGAGATCGCCGGCAGCCCCGAGCGCCTGTCCGACTGGATGGGTGAGCCCGCCGTCGGCGCACTGGAGGACATCGAGGTCCGCTGGGTCGCCCCGAACGGCGCCCCGGGGATCCTGGCGGCCGAGTTCGACACCCCGAACGGTCCGGTCCGCATCTGAGTTCCGGCCGGTGCACGACGCGCCGGTCTGTCGGTCCCCGCACCTAGGCTGATCCCATGCCTCCCAAGACCCCCTCAGCCTTCGCCTGCACCGAGTGCGGCTGGACCACCGGCAAGTGGGTCGGCCGTTGTGGCGAGTGCCAGGCCTGGGGCACGGTCGACGCCGTCGGCGGCAGCTCCCGCTCCGGCCGCACGTCCGCCGCGCCGGTCTCCAGCCCTGCCGTCCCCATCGCGCAGGTCGCGGCCACCGAGGCGGCCGCCGTCGGCTCGGGCATCCCCGAGCTCGACCGCGTGCTCGGCGGCGGTGTCGTGGCCGGTGCCGTGATGCTGATGGCCGGCGAGCCGGGAGTCGGCAAGTCCACCCTGCTGCTCGAGGTCGCGGCACGCTGGGCGCGGGCCGGCCGCCGCACCCTCTACGTCTCGGGCGAGGAGTCGGCCGCCCAGGTGCGGTTGCGCGCCGAGCGCACGGGCGCCCTGGCCGACGAGCTGTTCCTCGCCGCCGAGACCGACCTCGGCGGCCTGCTCACCCACATCGACGCGGTCAAGCCCAGCCTGCTCATCGTCGACTCGGTCCAGACGATCGGCTCGTCCGCGATCGACGGCGTGCCCGGTGGGGTCACGCAGGTCCGCGAGGTCGCGGCGACCGTGATCGGCCGCGCCAAGGCCGAGGGCATCGCCACCCTGCTGGTCGGCCACGTCACCAAGGACGGCTCGGTCGCGGGTCCCCGCGTGCTGGAGCACCTGGTCGACGTCGTCCTGCAGTTCGAGGGCGACCGCACCAGCCGGCTGCGCCTGCTGCGCGCCACCAAGAACCGGTTCGGCCCCGTCGACGAGATCGGCTGCTTCGACCTGGTCGACGCCGGCATCGTCGAGGTCCCCGACCCGACCGGCCTGTTCGTCTCGCGTCACGAGTCGCCCGTGCCGGGGACGTGCGTCACCGTCACGATGGAGGGCCGCCGGCCGCTGTTGGCCGAGGTCCAGGCGCTCACCGTCGCCGCCACCACCCCGTCCCCGCGACGCTCCTCCAGCGGCCTGGACTCCTCGCGCGTTGCCATGCTGCTGGCGGTGCTGTCCAAGACGGGCGTCGCCCTGGGCAACCAGGACGTCTACACCGCGTCCGTCGGCGGTGCCCGCCTGCACGAGCCGGCGGTGGATCTGGCCGTCGCGCTCGCGGTCATCTCGGCGGCCGGCGGCTCGCCCCTGCCCGGCGGCCTGGTCGCGCTCGGCGAGGTCGGGCTGGCCGGCGAGGTGCGGCCGGTGCGCGGCCTGGAGGCCCGCCTGCGCGAGGCGGCCCGGATCGGCTTCACCCACGCGATCGTCCCGCGGGGCACCGAGGACCTGCAGCGCGTCGGCCTGAACGTGCTCCGCACGGGAGATCTGGCGGCTGCGCTGCGGGCACTGCCCTAGGATGATGCCGATCACGTGCATGGCCGAAAGTGGGGATTGTCGTGGCGGTTCCGGACCTGCGGGCGACGCTGACCTCCGTCGCGCCCGGAACAGCGCTGCGTGAGGGCCTCGAGCGGATCATGCGCGGGCGCACCGGCGCCCTGATCGTCATCGGCCACGACCGGGTCATCGAGTCGATCTCGACCGGCGGCTTCGCCCTCGACGTGCCGTTCACCGCCACGGGTCTGCGCGAGCTGGCCAAGATGGACGGCGCGATCATCCTGGACTCGTCGGCCTCGCGGATCATGCGCGCAGCCGTCCACCTGATGCCCGATCCGTCGATCCCCACGACCGAGTCCGGCACCCGTCACCGCACCGCCGAGCGCGTGGCCCGGCAGTCGGGCATCCCCGTGATCTCGGTGTCCGCCTCAATGACGATGATCGCGCTGTACCTGGGCGACCAGCGGTACGTCCTGGAGGAGCCGACCACGGTCGTCAGCCGCGCCAACCAGGCCCTGCAGACGCTGGAGCGGTACCGCACGCGCCTCGACGAGGTCTCCGACGCGCTGTCCGCCCTCGAGGTCGAGGACCTCGTCACCGTCCGTGACGTCACCGCCGTCGCCCAGCGTCTCGAGATGGTGCGACGGATCTCCGACGAGATCGAGACCTACGTGCTCGAGCTCGGCTCGGACGGACGCCTGCTGTCCCTGCAGCTCAACGAGCTCGTCGGCGGTGTCGACGCCGAGCGCACGCTCGTCGTGCGTGACTACCTGCCGGCGGGGTCGGACGCCCAGGCCGAGAAGGTGCTCGACGCCCTGGCCGAGCTGGAGTCCCAGGAGGTCCTCGACCTGGGCATCGTCGCCGCCGCGCTGCAGATCGGCGACGGCAACTCGCTCGATGCGTCGGTCTCGCCGCACGGCTACCGGCTGCTGGCCAGGATCCCCCGCCTCCCCCCGACGGTCGTCGAGCGGCTGATCATGCACTTCGGCACCCTGCAGCGCCTGCTGGGCGCCAGCCTCGACGACCTCCAGACGGTCGAGGGTGTCGGCGAGCTGCGCGCCCGCGGTGTCCGCGACGGCCTGTCGCGACTCGCCGAGTCCAGCATCCTCGAGCGCTACGTCTGACCCACGCGCCGGTGCCCGCCAGTCGCGGGGTGCACCGGACGTCGCTCGAGGCTTGCCTCGAGCGTTACGTCTGACCCACGCGCCGGTGCCCGCCAGTCGCGGCGTGCACCGGGACGAGCTCAGCGCGGGACCGGGGCCGTCGAGCTCGGCTTGGGCCTCGGGGCCGGCTTCTGCGTCGGCTCGGAGGTGGCCTTCTGGGTGGGCTCCGACCCGGGCTTCTTCGCCGGGGCCGGCGTCGGCTTGGTCTCGGGGGTCTCCGGAGCGCGGCGCGCGAGCTTGAACGTGACCTCGCCCGGCTCACCGCCGTACGTGCCGATCTTGAGCGTGTAGGTGCCCGGCGGCGCGAAGCCCTCACTCGACCCGCAACCGGCACCCGAGCCGCGGCCCGTCCATTCAACCGGCGCGACGGTGCTCCAACCCGCAGGGATCGACACCGACTGGTCGAAGAAGGCGGCCCGGCACACCGACGAGTCGTAGATCGGGGCCCGCTCGGTGTCGACGACGACGAGGAGCTCGCGGGTGCTGGGACGGAAGGTGCACGCCGTGCCGTCGAGGGACGTCAGCATCAGGTCGATCGCCACCGGGCCGCCGGCGAACTGCCCGCCGGGCACCGACGGCACGATGCGCACGTTCTCGGGCTCGCAGACGGCTTCGTCGGTCTCGATCGCCACCGCGACCTGGTCCGCGGGAGGCGTGGTCGGCGGCGCCGTGGGGGCGGTCGTCGGAGTGGGGGTGGGGCGGGTCGCCTCGGCCTTGCCGGCGTCGTCGCCACGCACCAGACCGATCAGCTGCAGGACGCCCCACACGATCGCGATGAGGATCGCCAGCACGAGCAGGCGTCGACGCCAGTACACGTCCCGTCCGACCCGTGGGTTGCTCACCGGTCCACGTTATCTGGCCGTCACGGCGTGAAAGGATCGACGCGCCATGCCTGCCCCCACTCCCCCGGTCGACGAGCTGCACCGACGCGTCCTCGACTGGTTCGACGAGCACCGCCGGGCGCTGCCGTGGCGCGACGACCCCGAGCCGTGGCGCGTCATGGTCTCGGAGTTCATGCTGCAGCAGACCCCCGTCGTCCGCGTGCTGCCGGTCTTCGAGGCCTGGCTCGAGCGCTGGCCCACCCCGGCCGCCCTGGCCGCCGCGTCGTCCGGCGACGCCGTCCGCGCCTGGGGCCGACTGGGCTACCCCCGCCGGGCGCTGCGGCTCCACGCCGCCGCCGTCGCCATCGTCGAGCGCCACGACGGCCGGGTGCCCGACTCCTACGACGAGCTGCTCCTGCTGCCGGGCGTCGGTGACTACACGGCGGCCGCCATCGCCTCGTTCGCCCACGGCCGTCGCGCCGTCGTGCTGGACACCAACGTGCGCCGCGTGTTCGCGCGCGTCGTCGAGGGCGTGCAGTACCCGGCCGCCGGCGTCACCCGGGCTGAGCGCGACGTGGCGGCGTCCCTGCTGCCCGACGACGAGGCGACGGCGGCCCGCTGGGCCGCCGCGACGATGGAGCTCGGAGCGGTCGTCTGCACCGCACGGGCGCCCCGCTGCGAGGCGTGCCCGGTCTCGGACCTGTGCCGGTGGCGCGCCGAGGGACATCCCGAGCACGACGGGCCGCCGCGCCGCGGCCAAGCGTGGCACGGCACCGACCGCCAGTGCCGCGGCCGGCTGATGGCGATCGTCCGCGACGCCCACGGTCCCGTCGCTCCCGAGCTCATGGTCGCCGCCTGGTCGGACGCCACCCAGCGGGAGCGGTGCCTGGACTCGCTGCTCGACGACGGGCTGCTGGACCTCGACTCCGAGGGGCGTTTCATCCTGCCCGGTTGATCGCCCGCACGAGGATCTCCCTCAGGACCTCCTGCTTCCGGGCGTTGTACTCCATCACGTGCCCGCCAGCGGCCGCTGCGGCGCGTTTGGCGGCCGCGTACCGCTCGCGGTCCTGCGGGTGCGTGCGCAGCCAGTCCCGGAAGATCCGATGACGGTACGGCTCGGCCGTGTCCGGGCCGAAGACGTGCACGTTCGCGCGCGGATCCGCGTGGCGGAACAACCGGTGACCCTGCCACCACGGCTCGCGCACCGCGAGCACGAAGCCGGCCGCTTCGAGCGCCGGGACGTACGTGGACTCGTCCTCGGGGTCCGGCACCGTGATGTCGACGTCGACGATCGGCTTGGCCGGCAGGTCCGGCACGGAGGTCGAGCCGACGTGCTCGACCCGCAACGCCACCGTGCCGAGGGCCCGGCGGACCCGCTGCTCGAGAACCACGTACTGCGCAGCCCAGCGGGGGTCGTGCTCGACGATCGTCAGGTCGCGGCCCGGCCCGAAGCCGGGCACCCACGGGCTCGCACCCGGCGGGGGCGCATCGTCGTCGAACTCCAGGAGTCGGTCGCGGTCCACCGCCCCGACGCTACCCGCCGCCGGACGCACGAAGGCCCGGGTCGGACGACCCGGGCCTTGCGTGGGTGATGCGTCAGTTGTCCTCGGAGCCGGCTCCGGCCTCGACGGCCGGCGGCACCTCGGGCAGCTCGAGATCGGCCTTCGACGTGCCGGTGAAGGTGAACTCACCGTCGACGACGTCGACCAGGATGATCTGGCCCGGACGCACCTCTCCGTAGAGGAGCTTCTCGGCCAGGACGTCCTCGACCTCACGCTGCACCGTGCGCCGCAGGGGACGCGCGCCGAGCACCGGATCGAAACCGTCCGCGGACAGCTTGATCTTCGCCGCCGTGGTCAGCTCGATGTCGATGTCCTTCTCGCCCAGACGGGCCTCGAGGGAACCGACCATCATGTCGACCATCTGCAGGATCTCCTCCTGCGTCAGCGGCGGGAACACGATGACCTCGTCGACACGGTTCAGGAACTCCGGACGGAAGTGCTGCTTGAGCTCCGTCGCGACGCGCTCCTTCATCTTCTCGTAGGTCCCCGCGACGTCGCCGGCCTGGGAGAAGCCCAGGTTGACGCCCTTGGAGATCTCACGCGCACCGAGGTTGGTGGTCATGATGATCACGGCGTTCTTGAAGTTGACGACGCGACCCTGACCGTCGGTGAGGTGACCCTCCTCGAGGATCTGCAGGAGCGAGTTGAAGATGTCCGGGTGGGCCTTCTCGATCTCGTCGAACAGGACCACGCTGAAGGGCTTCCGCCGCACCTTCTCGGTGAGCTGGCCACCCTCTTCGTAGCCGACGTAGCCCGGAGGCGAACCGAACAGCCGCGAGACGGTGTGCTTCTCGCTGTACTCGCTCATGTCGAGCTGGATGAGCGCCTCGTCGTCGCCGAACAGGAAGTTCGCCAGCGCCTTGGACAGCCACGTCTTGCCGACGCCCGAGGGTCCGGCGAAGATGAACGACCCACCGGGACGGCGGGGGTCCTTCAGGCCGGCACGGCCGCGGCGGATCGCCCGGGACAGGGCCTTGATGGCCTCGTCCTGACCGATGACGCGCTTGTGCAGCTCGTCCTCCATGTGCAGCAGGCGGCTGGACTCCTCCTCGCTGAGCTGGCCGACCGGGATGCCGGTCGCCTTGGCCAGGACCTCGGCGATGAGGTGCTCGTCGACGACCGCGACCTGGTCGAGGTCGCCGGACTTCCAGGCGCGCTCACGCTCGTGCTTGGCGGCGATGAGCTTCTTCTCCTCGTCGCGCAGGCTGGCGGCGAGCTCGAAGTCCTGGGCGTCGATCGCGCCCTCCTTGCGGCGGCGGACGTCGGCGATCTGCTCGTCGAACTCCTTGAACTCCGGCGGCGTCGCGGCGCGACGGATGCGCAGTCGCGCGCCCGCCTCGTCGATCAGGTCGATCGCCTTGTCCGGCAGGAACCGGTCGCTGACGTAACGGTCGGCCATGGTCGCCGCGGCGACCAGGGCGTCGTCGGTGATCGAGACGCGGTGGTGCGCCTCGTACCGGTCGCGCAGACCCTTGAGGATCTCGACCGAGTCGGCCACCGACGGCTCGTTGACCAGCACCGGCTGGAAGCGGCGGTTGAGCGCCGCGTCCTTCTCGAAGTGCTTGCGGTACTCGTCGAGCGTCGTCGCACCGATCGTCTGCAGCTCGCCACGCGCCAGCATCGGCTTGAGGATGCTGGCGGCATCGATCGCGCCCTCGGCGGCACCCGCACCCACGAGGGTGTGGATCTCGTCGATGAACAAGATGATGTCGCCGCGCGTGCGGATCTCCTTGAGCACCTTCTTGAGGCGCTCCTCGAAGTCGCCGCGGTAGCGCGAGCCGGCCACGAGCGCACCGAGGTCAAGCGTGTAGATCTGCTTGTCCTTCAGCGTCTCGGGCACGTCGCCACGGACGATGTCCTGCGCCAGCGACTCGACGACGGCGGTCTTGCCGACGCCGGGCTCGCCCACGAGGACCGGGTTGTTCTTGGTACGGCGGCTGAGCGTCTGCATGACGCGCTCTGCCTCGTCGTCCCGACCGATGACCGGGTCGAGCTTGCCCTCGCGGGCCGCCTGGGTCAGGTTGCGACCGAACTGGTCCAGCACGGCGCTGGACGCCGCGGCGGGCGCCTCGGACGCGGCGCCGGAGGTCTCGGCCTCCTTGCCCTGGAACCCGCTGACCAGCTGGATGACCTGCTGGCGGACGCGGTTGAGGTCGGCGCCCAACTTCACGAGGACCTGGGCGGCGACGCCCTCGCCCTCGCGGATCAGGCCGAGCAGGATGTGCTCGGTACCGATGTAGGTGTGACCCAGCTGCAGCGCCTCGCGCAGGCTGAGCTCGAGCACCTTCTTGGCACGCGGGGTGAATGGAATGTGGCCACTGGGTGCCTGCTGGCCTTGGCCGATGATGTCCTCGACCTGGCCACGGACGGCCTCGAGCGAGATGTCGAGGCTCTCCAGAGCCTTGGCGGCAACGCCCTCACCCTCGTGGATGAGGCCCAGCAGGATGTGCTCGGTGCCGATGTAGTTGTGGCTGAGCATGCGCGCTTCCTCCTGCGCAAGCACCACGACCCGTCGGGCCCGGTCAGTGAATCTCTCGAACATGTCGTCCCCTCTGCTGGACTGGTCTTTTCAGCATAGACGGCTCCACGTGACCCGCCTCGCCATGTCCAGATGCTTAACTCAACCGTCACAGCGTCGCGGGGCTTCCATTGTTCGCTGTGGGCGGAATGACGGGGCCCGTCACCGCATCACCGCCTCCCGACTCGCAGGGACTGCGGCCTTCGCCGCGTCCGCCGCGGGCTTGCCCACGAGTGCGGTCTCGATGGTCAGCTCGCCGTTGCCGGCCCGCTCCCCCACCACCTTCACGGGGTTGGCGTAGGGCGCCACGGATCCGGTCACCTCGAACCGTGCCCCGTCGGCTGCGATCTCCGCACGGCCGACGTGCACGACCCGGCCACTGGGCCGGACCAGCCACAACCACGGGCGGGTCCCGCCCGTGCCGTCCCGGTCGTCGCTGAGCAGGTAGCAGTCCAGCGAGTAGCGCTCCGAGCACACTCGCTCGCGCACCAGCACGCCGAGCATCCGGGGTCCGGCGAGGTCGAGTCGGTCGACGTCCTCGGCCAGCGCGAGCGCTCCCGCGGCACCGGAGCACGTGAACGGACGCACGTCCTTCGCGGCGAAGGGCAGCGCGGGCACCTCGGCCCGGACGGCGGCCAGGATCGTGGCCCTGGCCGTCTTCGCCCGACCGCCGAACGCGATCTCCTCGCCGCGCCGGCGCCCGAACGAGGCCACCTCCGCGGGACGGGCCAGCACCTCGGTCCGTCCGACGCGGTAGCCGATGAGCATCCGCGCGGTCAGCACGGCGCGCCCGGCGGGGGTGGCCGCGGGCAGCTGCACGCGCGCCAACTCGGGCAGGGCCGAGGCGTCTCCGACCCGGGCCAGGGACTGGGCGGCGCGCCGCACGACGGTGGGATCGGCGTCGCCGAGCGACCGCGCGAGGGCCACGGGGACGTCGGGGTCGCCGAGTCGGCCCAGCGTCACGGCCGCCAGGGCCCGCACGCGCGGCTCGGCGTGCGCGGTGAGCAGGTCGACCGCGACGGGCATGACCCGGTCGGACGACCGGCGCGCGAGGGCCGACAGTGACTCGCGGGCGATGTCCCCGCGTGAATGGTGGGCGAGGTCGACGAGGTCGGCGTCGTCCCGCTGGTCCAGAGGGGTGATGTCAGGCATGGGTGTGTCCTTCCGAGGGCGGGCTCAGTGGCCCGCGTGGGTCTGGCAGCGGCCGCGGACGGTGCTGCCCTGGCCGGAGGTCAGCAGCACCGAGCTGCGGACGCTGATCACGCACCGCGTCTGGGCCATGAGGTTCTCGCGGGCCGAGGTGGCGGTCGGGCAGGAGTCGCCGTGGTTGTGCGAGAGGTCGAGGAAGTGCCCGAGCTCGTGGGCCGCCGTCCGGGAGAAGCCCTCGGGCTCCCGGCCGACCTCGCCACCGACCAGCCCGTCCGACTTGCCGCCCTTGCCGCAGTCGCCGGGCACGGGCGAGATGCCCACGAAGTCGTCGCTGATGTTGGCGACGAGGAACATGTCGATGCCGTCGTTGCCGACGCTCCAGTCGTCGGAGAGGTCGTCGGCCTCGGACTCGCTGCCGAGGTCCTCGTACCCGTCGGCCTCCGGCAGGCCGAGCCAGAAGTACTGGACCCGGCCCAGGCCCATCGACGCGTCGGCGTAGATCCGACGGATCCGGTGCACGGCGTAGTCGACGCGCTCGTCGGCGACGGCCAGGCCCACGGATGCGGCGTCGAAGCCGACCTCGATGAGGTTGAGGTGGACGTGCTTGCGCTCCAGCGCGGTGAAGGCCTCGCCCAGACGGACCTCGACGGGGGTCCCCGTGGCGGGGTCGGGCGGGGTCGTCCCGCGCCAGAATCCCAGGACGTCGCGCATCACGGAGAGGTTGCCGACACCTCCCAGGCCCATCGCGTCCATCGCCTCGCGGACGGACCGGACGCTCATGGCGTGGGCTCCGTCTCGAGCGCGGCGAGCCGCGTGGTGAGGTCGGCGATCGCCGCCGTGGTGGCAGTGAGCTCGGTCGACAGCTCCGTGACGCGGCTCGTCAGCGACGTCAGCGTCGCAGCGACGTCCTGGCCGGCGACGACGACACCGTCGGGCATCGTGACCCGGCCGTTGACGACCACCCCGCCGGTGTAGTCGTGGTCCCAGTTCACGACCAGCTGATCGCCGAAGCCGTGCACGAGCGCCCGTCGGAACGGGTTGCGCCGCAGCCGGCTGATCACGCGTCCACGCCGCTCGGCGCCGCCGTCGAGCATGAAGTCGGTGCCGAACTGCTGGTGGATGCGGCTGCGGACGATCAGCCAGTCACGGTTGTTGAACCCGAGGATCTGCTTGCACCCGTTGATGCTGACGCCTCCTGGGTAGTCGTGGTCCCAGTTGAGGGTCAGGCCGTCGTCGAAGTCGTGGACCAGGGCCCGCCGGAAGGGCGTCCCGGTCGTGCGTCGGGCGGAGGCGTCCAGCATCAGGTCATTGGCAGTCGCGCGGACGACCAGGCCCTCCAGGTGGATGAAGTCGCCCTCGAAGCGGATGTCGGTCATGTCGGTGGTCCAATCGGGAAGGGTGGGTCGTCTTCGGGGAGAGCCACCCTGCGCCGGCTGATACCGGTGCGCCTCAGTCGCTGGACGAGGAGCCCGACGTACCGCTCTCGAGGATCGAGACGATCGAGTAGAGCGTGAAGCAGATCGCGCCGAGCCCGGTGAGGACGCGCGCCGCGACGAACACGTTCGAGTCCGTCACCGCCGCCTGGAAGACGAACGCCGCCAGGAACAGGCACGACAGGGCGGTCACGACCGGGATCAGGGGCACCCGGTTGGCCAGCGCGAACGTCCGCCGCCACACCAAGGCCAGCAGTCCCACCTTGCTCAGGATGCTGAAGCACACCAGGCCCAGACCGATCATCACGAAGCCGGGCGTCCGGTAGTAGGGCTCCCGGTCCAGGACGAGCAGCACGATCCCCCACACCGAGCTGAGCGAGCCCATCGCGATCACGAGCCACGGCCACCCCGTCCGGTCGCGCGCGCCGTACGTGTTCTGGATCTGGCGCACGATGCTCACGACCAGACCGATCAGGCTGGTGCACACCATCGCGATGCCGGCCAGGACGTGGCCGACCGTGAACCGTGACGGGGTGACCGTCTGGGTGAGGTTCACGATCGAGAGGCCCCAGGCGATCAGGGCCAGGACGACCGGGACGGCGCACAGCACCGCGGCCGCCGCGCTCGGGAAGGCCCCGTCCGGCGGAGCGCCGCCGGCGGCCCGGGCGGAGTTGGCCGGGATCAGCGAGAACTTCGTGGAGGCGGTGGCGACCGTGGCGACGCAGGCGCTGATCAGGCCCAGACCGAGCACGACGTGGCCCGAGACGTAGTCCGGGTCGGCGCCCTGGGAGCTGGCGCCGGAGAACACCGAGATGCCATAGCCGGCCGCCACGGCGGCACTGGCGTAGCCGAGCACGGGGTAGAGCACGCGGTCGACCGCGTTGAATCGGCCGATCAGCTGGCGGATGATCGTGGCCGCCGTGCAGAACAGGCAGATGCAGATCGCCGCGAGGAAGGTGACGACCCGGCCGGCGACGAGATTGCCCGGCTGGTCGCCCGCGTTCCACACGTACGCGCCCAGGCCGACGCACACCGCCGCCATCGCCATCGGGATCGCCCGGAACAAGACGCTGATCCAGTAGTTCACGACGCCCACCACCTCACGGTCGGGAGGGCGCTCGGGGAAGCCCCGGGCGCGGTGCTGCCCTTTCAGGATGTGGGGCTCCCGTGCTGCCGTCAACGCGAGCCCTCGCGGAGCACGTCGTTCCCCCCGACCTAAGTTGGATGTCATGACTCTCGACATCCGCGCCACGGTCCAGCAGTTGCTTCCCGGGATCCGTCGCGATCTCGAGGACCTCGTCCGCATCGAGTCGGTCAGCGCCGATCCCGCCCGCGCCGCGGAGGTCCAGCGCAGCGCCGAGGCGGTCGCCGCGCTGCTGCGGGCCGAGAGCTTCGACGACGTCGAGATCGTCAGCGCCCGCGAGGACGGCGGCGCTCCCGCCGTGATCGGCCACAAGGCAGGACCGGCCGGCGCGCCGACCGTGCTGCTCTACGCCCACCACGACGTCCAGCCCGAGAACGACCACGCCGAGTGGGACTCGCCGCCGTTCGAGCCGACCGAGCGCGGCGACCGGCTCTACGCACGCGGCGCCGCCGACGACAAGGCCGGCATCGCCGCCCACCTGGGCGCCCTGCGGGTCTTCGGCGACCAGCTGCCGGTCAGCGTGACGATGTTCATCGAGGGCGAGGAGGAGGTCGGCTCCGACACCCTGCCCGAGCTCTTGCGCCGCCACCGCGACCGGCTCGCGGCCGACGTCATCGTGATCGCGGACTCCGGCAACTGGGACATCGGTGTCCCCGCCCTGACCACGAGCCTGCGCGGTCTGGTGCGCGCCGACGTCGAGGTCCGCACCCTGACCCACGCCGTCCACTCGGGCATGTGGGGCGGCCTCGTGCCCGACGCGCTCATCACCCTGAGCCGGCTGATCGCCTCGTTCCACGACGACGAGGGCAACCTGCTGATCGAAGGGCTGCACAGCGCACCGGCCGCGGACGTCGACTACCCCGAGGAGCGGCTGCGCGCCGAGTCCGGCGCCAACCCGGGCGTGGAGTGGATGGGGTCGGGCTCGGCCGTCGAGCGGCTCTGGACGAAGCCGGCGCTGGCCATCACCGGCCTGGACGCCCCGAAGGTCGACGGCGCCAGCAACACGCTGGTGCCCGCGGCCCGCGCCAAGGTCTCGCTGCGGATCGCCCCCGGCGACACTGCCGCCAACGCGGTGGAGTGCCTGCGTCGCCACTGCGAGCAGCACGTCCCGTGGGGCGCCGAGCTGACCTTCACGGTCGTCGACACCGGCGAGGCGACGGCGATCGACGCGACCGGCCCCGCGTACGAGGCGGCACGCGCGGCGTTCACCGAGGCCTGGGACGGCACCGCCCCGGTCGACATGGGTGTCGGCGGCTCGATCCCGTTCATCGCGGAGTTCCTCGAGACCTTCCCCGAGGCCAGCGTGCTGGTCACGGGTGTCGAGGATCCCGACACCCGTGCCCATGGCGCCAACGAGGGCCTGCACCTGGCCGAGTTCGAGCGGGTCGTGCTGGCCGAGGCGCTGCTGCTGCGCAACCTCGCCGATCAGGCCGCCATCACGGGGTAGCCACCGGGACCCGGAACCGGCGTCTCGTCGACCTTCGTCATCGTGTTGATGCTGACGTGGGGCCACTTGATCCGGCCGGGGCCGCCGTCGAACCGGGGGAAGAAGTCCAGCTGGACGACCTGCACGTACTGCAGCCGCAAGTCGGTGCCGCCGTCCTCGCGCCGGACCTCCTGGATCCAGAAGGTCGACTTCATCTCCGAGGCGTTCGCCTGACGGACGATGAAGGGGATGTTCGAGATTCCTCCGGTGGACACGGTGCTGTCGAACTCGAGCTTCGTCGTCCGGATGATGTCGACGCCCTCGTTCGCGACCTCCAGCAGGGCGGTCGGGTCCGTCGGGTCGAACAGGCTCCGGAACGGGTTGTCGTGGAAGTGCTTGTAGGGAGCCAGGTAGGGGTTGGCCTCAATGTCCTGGTCGACGCCGAGCGGTAGGGCGTTGACCGGCGGGACGGTCGCGGGTCCGTCCTCGACCACGGCGGTCCCCAGCCCCAGCACCGAGTCACCGTGCGGGATCGTGGCGAGCCGGGCGATGTCGACACTGTCCTCGTTCAGCGGGTCGGACATGTTCAGGAACAGACCCGGCTCGTGATGGATCGCGCCGCCGGGCTGCCCCGCCAGGCCAGACGACGGGAAGTCCTCGCCGACCAGCTGGTTGATGCCCTGCTCGTAGTCCAACGCGACCAGCAACTGGTCCGCGTTCGGCGTCACGCCGTCCGCGACCGGCCCGATGCCGCGGTTCGGCACCGCCTTGTCGACGAGGCTGAAGATCAGCCGCTCGTTGTACTGGTGCAGCAGCAGCCGGTACGCCGGCCGGAACGTCGCCCCCTCGGGCGGCCCGAACGGCAGGGCGATCATGTTCCAGCCGCGGCCGGGCAGATCGGGCTCGTTGGCCCACACGCCGGGCAGCAGCGCGAAGGGGCCGAGATCCTCGTCGCCGGTGACGGCCGCGGTGACGCTGCGCTCCTGCGACTGCAGCGAGCGGAGTTGTTCGGACATGGTTCTCATGAGGCACCTCGAGGTGTCGAAGGACTCCGCCTCCGACGCCCCGAGGACGCCCCTGCGGACTGTCGTCGATGACGAGATCAGCCGCAGAACCGGTGATACCTACTCGCGGCGCTGCACCGGGAAGAGGATGGCCTCGCGGATGCCGATGCCCTGCAGCAGCATGACGAGACGATCGACGCCCAGGCCGATGCCGCCGGCCGGGGGCATGCCGAACTCCAGGGCCCGCAGGAAGTCCTCGTCGACGTCCATCGCCTCGGGATCGCCGGCGGCCGCCAGGCGCGCCTGCTCCTCGAGCCGCTCGCGCTGGATCACGGGGTCGTTGAGCTCGGAGTACGCCGGAGCCAGCTCGACGCCGTTGATGATGAGGTCCCACGCCTCGACCAGACCCGGCGTGCTGCGGTGCTTCTTGGCCAGGGGCCGCACGGCCTCGGGGTAGTCGCACACGAACGTGGGCTGGATCAGGGTGTGCTCGACGAGCTTCTCGAACAGCTCCAGCACGATCTCGCCCGCGCCCCAGCCGTCCTGCAGCGAGACCTCGTGGCGCTCGGCCAGCTCGCGCAGGTGCTCCTCGGACGTCTCGACATCGACGGTCTCGCCGACGGCCTCGCCGACCAGCTCGTGGATCGTGGCGCGGCGCCACGGCGCCTCGAGGTCGATCGACGAGCCGTCGCGGCCGGTCACCACGGTCTTGCCGACGGCGCGCGCGGCGTCGACGACCAGGTCGCGGACCAGGGACGCCATCGTGTCGTAGGAGCCGTACGCCTCGTACGCCTCGAGCATCATGAACTCGGGGTTGTGGGTGTTGTCGACACCCTCGTTGCGGAAGGTCTTGCCGATCTCGTAGACCTTGTCGATGCCGCCCACGAGCGCGCGCTTGAGGTGCAGCTCGAGCGCGATGCGCAGCAGCTGCGGCTCGTCGAAGGCGTTGAGGTGCGTGTGGAACGGACGCGCCGCGGCGCCGCCGTTGGTGTGCTGCAGGACCGGCGTCTCGACCTCGATGAACCCGTGGCGGTCGAGCGTGGCGCGCAGCGACTTGAGCACGGCGGCCTTGACGCGCACGTTCTGGCGGGCGTCCTCGCGGACGATGAGGTCGAGGTAGCGCATCCGGGTGCGGGCCTCGTCGGACAGCGGCTTGTGCTCGACCGGCATCGGACGCAGCGTCTTGGCCGCGACCTGCCACCGCGTGGCCATGACCGACAGCTCGCCGCGGCGGCTGGTGATGACCTCGCCGGTGACGGCCAGGTGGTCGCCCAGGTCGACGAGCGACTTGAACTGCGCCAGCGACTCCTCGCCGACCTCGGCCAGCGAGAGCATGGCCTGGATCTCGGAGCCGTCGCCCTCGCGCAGCCGGACGAAGCACAGCTTGCCGGTGTTGCGCAGGAAGATGACGCGGCCGGCGATCGAGACGACCTGGCCGGTGTGGGCGTCGGGGCCCAGCTGCTCGGGATCGTTGGCCTCGACGATCTCGCGGATCGTGTGCGTGCGCTCGACCAGCAGCGGGTACGGATCGACGCCGGCGTCCAGCATCCGCTGGCGCTTCTCCCGGCGCACCCGCATCTGCTCGGGCAGGTCGTCCTCGGGAAGTTCAGGCGTCTGGGTCACGAGGCCCGAGTCTAGTTGCACCCCACCGAGGCCCGGCCGGGACCGTGCTCAGCCCTCCTCGGCCAGGCGCGGCAGGACGCGGCGCTCGGGGCGGACGCCCCACTTGTCCGCGTAGAAGGCGCGCATGACGTCCATGTCGGCCTTGACGTCGCCGGTCAGCGTGATCGTGGGACCGAGGCCGGCGGTCATGGTCTTGCTGTCGCAGTACCCCAGCGTCACGGGCAGGTCGCCCTCCATCGCGATGCGGTAGAAGCCCGACTTCCAGCGCTCGACGCCGCCGCGCGTGCCCTCGGGCGTGATGACGACCTGGAAGTCGTCACCGGCCTTGGCCCGCGCGATGAGGTCGTCGACCACGCCGACGGGGTTCTTGCGGTCGACCGCGATGCCGCCCAGGGCGCGCATGATCGGGCCGGCCGGACCGCGGAAGAGCTCCTTCTTGCCCAGGAAGTACGGACGGAAGCCGCACTTCCAGGCGATGGCCAGCATCAGCACGAAGTCCCAGTTGGAGGTGTGCGGCCCCGCGAGCAGGATGCCCGAGCCCTTCGGTGCGGGCTCGGAACGGAAGTTCCACCGGCTGACGGACCAGAACACGTCGGCGATCAGGCGCAAGATCCTCATGCCGGGAGGCTAGCGCGCCGGCCGCAGATCAGTCGGCGCGGTCCGCCCGGCCCAGCGCGTCGGCGATGCGGGCGAGGGCGTCCAGCGCGGAGTCGGCGATCTCGAGCGCCTCGGTCGGCGCCACCTCGAGCCGGGCCGCCCAGAAGTCGTGGATCCGGCCCACGCTCTCGGCGGCCTTCTCGGTGGGGACCAGGCGAACCGACCGGGCATTGCCCTCGGCCTGCTCGCGCACCACGAGTCCGCCCGCCTCCAGGATGCGCACCGCGGTGCTGACGTTGCTGCGCTGCAGGCCGGCCGCGGCGGCGATCTGGCTCGGCGTCGAGCCCGGCTGACGGTGGATCTCGCGCATGACCGCGATCTCGGTTCCCGTCAGGGGCACCACGTCGCGCAACTGCGGGTTGCGGATGTCGAGCTGGTGCGCGAGGTCATGGATCACGTCGGCCAGAGCAGCCAGCCGGGCGTGATCGGGCCCACTCGATCCGGACATGCCGCCATCCTACCGGCGAGTTATGATTATCGAATCATAATCAATAGTCCGAGGAAGTCCCGCACGTGAACCCCGTTGCACCCCACTCGTCCGCCGATCCGGACGAGACGACCACCACCACCCGCCGCAGGTCCCGCCAGGGCCGGCCCGGCCTGACCCTCGTCGCCGTGTGCTTCGGCTTGTTCATGGTCGGGTTGGACTCCACCGTCGTCCACATCGCCAACCCCGCGATCCAGGCCGATCTGGGCGCCACCTTCGGCCAGCTGCAGTGGATCATCAACTCCTACCTGCTGGCCCTGGCCGTCTTCCTCATCCCCTGCGGCAAGCTCGGCGACCGGTTCGGCCGCAAGCGCATGTACGTCACCGGGGTCCTGCTGTTCGGCATCGCCAGCGTCGCGATCGGCCTGTCCGGCAGCGTCGAGGGCGTCCTGGTCTTCCGTGCCCTGCAGGGCCTGAGCGCCGCGATGCTCATGCCGCAGACGATCGCCCTGCTGCGCGCCACGTTCCCGCGTGAGCAGTTCGGCATGGCCGTCGGCATCTGGGGCGGCGTCTCGTCCGTCGCGATCGCCGGCGGTCCGCTGGTCAGCGGCATCCTGGTCGAGCAGCTCGGCTGGGAATGGGTCTTCCACATCAACGCCCCGATCGCCCTCATCGGCATCGTCTTCGCCGGGGTCTTCATCCGCGAGACGGCCACCGAGAAGTCCGGGCGGCTGGACTACCCGGGCATCGTGCTGCTGGCCCTGGCCCTCTTCGGGATCGTGTTCGCAGTCGTGCAGGCGCAGGCGTGGGGCTGGGGCAGCGCCACCACCCTCGGCGTCCTGGTCGCCTCGGTCGTTCTGCTGGCCCTCTTCGTGATCGTCGAGAGCCGCGTGGCCGAGCCGCTGCTGCCGCTGGACCTGTTCCGCTCCTCCGGCGTCAGCGTGGGCGGCCTGGTCTTCGTGGCGAACTTCTTCGCCATCTTGGGCGTCACCTTCCTCATCACGCTGTTCCTGATGAACTCGCTGGGCAACAGCACCACGAAGGCCGGCCTGATGATGCTGCCGATGAGCGCCTTCTCGATCCCGGCCGCTCCCCTGGGCGCCGTGCTGACCTCGCGGATCGGCCCGCGCCGCGTCGCCGCCCTGGGCCTGGCCCTCATGGCGGTCGGCCTGGCCGCGCTGACCCTGGTCGACCTCGACTCGTCCTACCTGCTGATGGCCCTGCCGTTCGTCGTCATCGCCTTCGGCTCCGGCTTCGCGATCCCCTCGGGCGCGGACCTGATCGTCGGCGGCGCGCCCGTGCACCTGGCCGGTGTGGCCAGTGGCTTCCAGACCACGTGCATCCAGATCGGCGGCGCGATCGGCACCGCCGTGCTCTCGGCGATCGTCGCGGGACAGGTCGCGCCCGCCGTCGGCGCCGCGCGGCTGCCGGACGAGGCCGCGGAGGCGGGAGCCGCGGGCGTCCTGTTCGAGGGCGTGCCGTCGATCAACGGTGCGTTCGTCGGCGGCATGCACCTGGGCCTGTGGGTGGCCGCCGCGTTCTGCGCCGTGATCGCCGCCCTCGTGGTCGTCGCGGTGCGTGAGCCCCGGCACCACACGGTCGAGGAGATCCTGGTCGAGACCGCCGAGACCGGCGCCGGCCACCCCTGAGCCGTCGGGTGGAATTGGGCAGACACACAGGTGGCGTTTACCTGATGGTCAGGTTCGCGAGTCACCGTGGAGACATGAGTGGAGACCTGCGGATCTACGGCCATCGTGGCCAGAGCGCCACGCACCCTGAGAACACCGTGCCGGCGCTGCGCGAGGCCGCGCGACTGGGCGCCCACGGGGTCGAGTTCGACGTCCAGCCGACGGCGGACGGCTCGATCGTCCTGATGCACGACCGGTCCCCGATGCGCACGACGAACCTGCGTGACGTGCAGCGCTCGAAGGTGGGGGTCTCGGTCCAGCGGTTCACGCTGGCCGAGCTGGCCCGGCTGGACGCCGGCAGCTGGAAGTCGCCGACATTCGCCGGGACCCCCGTGCCGACCCTGCGCGACGTGGTGAAGGCATTCCGGGACACCGACGTGCGGTTCGCCGTCGAGCTCAAGCCGGCCCCGGTCGACCCGCGCGCCTACGTGCGCGCGGTGCTCGACGAGCTCGGCGGCCGCGCCGACGTGACGTTGATGAGCTTCGACCGCTCCCTCGCCGAGGCGGCGCTGCCCGTGCACCCGCTGGTCGGCCTGGTCTCGCGGCGTCAGCCCTCGGCCGAGGACGTGGGCCGGTTCGACGAGTTCCACGTGAACGCCCGCCGCGTCGACGAGCGCCTCGTCGAGCGCGTCCACCGCGCCGGCGGGACCGTCACCGCCTGGACGGTGGACGACCTGCGTCAGATCGAGCGCCTGCGCGCCATGGGCGTGGACGCCGTCACGACCAACGACGTCGCAGCCGCCCTGCCCTCCCGAGATTTGCTCCCAATTCGACCTTCCAACCCGATTGAAAGGTAGAAGTCAGAGCAAATCTCGGGACTGGGGACGGCCGCTCAGCGGTTGCGGGCGGCGACGAGCCGCAGGCCCTCGAGGGTGAGCTTGGGGTTGCGGGCCGTGATGGTCTCGCACTCGCTCAGGACGACGGCGGCGTGACTGCCGGTCGCGATGACCGAGACGTGCTCGGGATCCTCGCCCAGCGAGTCGATCATCCGCTCGACGATGGCGTCGATGAGGCCGGCGAAACCGAACACCGTGCCCGACTGCAGCGCCTCGACGGTGTTCTTGCCGATCACGTCGCGCGGCGTGCTGATCTCGACGCTCCGCAGCTGGGCGCTGCGGCGCGCGAGGGCCTCCAGCGAGACCTCGACACCCGGGGCGATCGCCCCGCCGAGGTACCGGCCCTCGGCGTCGATCGCGTCCACGACCGTGGCCGTGCCGGTCAGGTCGACGACGATCGCCGGACCGCCGTAGAGCTCCTTGGCGGCCAGCGCGTTGACGACCCGGTCGGTGCCGACCTCGCGCGGGTTGTCGGTGTGGATCGGCACCCCGGTCTTGACCCCCGGGCCGACGACCCACGCGGGCACGTCGGCGTAGTACCGGCGGTAGGCCTTGCGCAGCGCCACGAGCAGCGCGGGCACCGTGCAGCACATGGCGATCTCGTCGACCTCGGGCAGACCGGCGCGACGGACGAAGCCGTCGACGACCAGGAACCACTCGTCGGACGTGCGGCGCTCGTCGGAGGCCACCACGAAGTCCGCGGCCAGCTCGTCGCCGTCGAACAGCCCGATGCTGGTCTCGGCGTTCCCCGCGTCGATCGCCAGGAGCGTCACACGGTCACCAGGTCGCCTCGCTTGAGACCCGAGTCCGCCGGGACCTCGGCGGCGTCGTGACCCAGGGTGACGATGCGGTTGTCGGCGTCGACGAACACGACGCTGGGCTGCAGCTCGCGGGCCTCGGCGTCGTCGACCTGCGCGTAGGCGATGAGGATGACGATGTCGTCGGGGTGCACGAGGTGCGCCGCGGCGCCGTTGATGCCGATGATGCCCGAGCCCCGCGGGCCGGCGATCGTGTAGGTCTCGAGGCGGGCGCCGTTCGTGACGTCGACGATGTGCACGAGCTCGCCGGGCAGGATGTCGGACGCATCGAGCAGGTCCTCGTCGACGGTCACCGATCCGACGTAGTGCAGGTCGGCCTGGGTCACCGTGGCGCGGTGGATCTTGGACTTCATCATGGTGCGCAGCATCGGGGTCACTTCCCTTGGTTCTTCGCGGTCCCGAGCGGGATCGCGCAGTTGTCGAGCAGGCGCGGCTGGCCCACTCGAGCGGCCACCAGCAACCGCGCCTCCCGGCCGGGCTCCGCCGGTCCGAGGTCGGGGCTGGTGAGCACGAGGTAGTCCGGGTCGATGCCGGCGTCGGCCAGCACCTTCTCGGCGGCATGGAGGACGGCCTCGGGGCCGTCGGGGGCGGCGTCGACGCCGGCGCGCAGGGCGGACGAGATCGCGGCGGCCCGCTCGCGGTCGGACGCGCCCAGGTAGCGGTTGCGCGAACTCATGGCCAGTCCGTCGTCCTCGCGGACGGTGGGGCAGCCGACGACCTCGACGCCGAGGCACAGCTCGCGCGCCATCAGCCGGATCAGGCTCAGTTGCTGGTAGTCCTTCTCGCCGAAGACCGCGACGTCCGGACGCACGAGCCCGAACAGCTTGGCGACGACGGTGAGGACTCCGCGGAAGTGGGTGGGCCGCTGGGCCCCCTCGAGAATGGTCGCGCGCGGGCCGGGATCGACCGTGATGATCTCGTCGAGCCCGTGCGGGTACATCTGCTCGACGGTCGGGGCGAAGACGACGTCGACCCCTTCGGCCTCGCAACGCTCGAGATCGGCGTCGAAGGTGCGCGGGTAGGCGTCGAGATCCTCACCCGGGGCGAACTGCGTGGGGTTGACGAAGATCGAGACGACGAGGGTGTCGGCCAGCGGGCGCGCGTGGCGCATCAGGCTGGCGTGGCCGTCGTGCAGGGCGCCCATCGTGGGAACGAGCGCCACGGTGCCGGCGCCGGCCGTGGCGGCGCGGAGCTCGGCCGCGGTGCGGACGACGGTGGGCATCAGCGGACCTTCTCGCGGATGACGGCCGTGCGGACGGCGTCGGCCGTGTCGGTGTCGATCCGGCCGGTGGACTCGGCCCGGTCGGCGGTGGCGGTGGCCAGCGCCGCGTACGTGCGCCGCACGGACGGGTCGGTCAGCTGCGCGACGTGAGCGCGGACGGTGTCGACGTCGCCGCGGGCCACCGGCCCGGTCAGCGCCGCGTCGCCGTAGGCCAGCGTGTTGTCGAGCGCGGCCGTCAGCAGCGGGCGCAGCACGGCGGCCGGGTCCTCGGCACCGATCTGGCGCAGCAGGTCCATCGCCTGGGTCACGATCGTGGTCAGGTGGTTGGCACCGTGCGCGAGCGAGGCGTGGTAGGTCGCCCGGTCGGCCTCGTCGATCCACATGACCGAGCCGTCGAGGGCCGCCACGAGGGTCTCCGCGACGTCGCGGACCCCCGGCTCGGCGGTGACGCCGAAGACGCAGGCGCGCTCGAGGTCGACCTCGGTGCCGGTGAACGTCATCGCCGGGTGCAGGGCCATGGTTCGCGCGCCGACCCGGGTGAAGGGCTCCAGGACGGCCAGGCCGTGACGACCGCTGGTGTGAGCGACGAGCTGACCGGGGCCCACGTGGGGGGCCAGGTCGGCGGCGACGTCCGCCAGCAGGTCGTCGGGGACGGCCAGGATCACGATCTCGGCGCGGGCCGCGACCTCGGCGGGCTCGAGCACGGGAACGTCGGTCAGCAGCGTCTGCACGCGCAGCTGCGAGGCAGCCGAGCGTCCGCTGACGCCGACGAGGTGGTGTCCGGCTCGCTGGAGTCGGGCGGCGAGGACAGCACCGACACGGCCGGCGCCGACCACACCCACGCTGGGGTGCGACATGTGTGTTGCCTTTCGTTCCAGTCCCGAGCGGGTACCAGACAAAGTGACGCCGTCACTGTACCCCCGCGATCCTCGCCGCCACCATCGGGTGTGACCACCGACACGCCTATCCGGGTACCCGGGGCTCTGCCACACTGATCGACATGGCTCGGATCCTGATCCGCGCGGGCAAGGACCCGTTCACGGCAGTCGTACCCGAGACGACGCTGACGCAGGACGTCTTCAACTCCAACAGCGGCAACTTCCTCTTCCAGCACTCGGTGTGGAAGGCGCTCGACGTCGCGCCCCACGAGCTGGTCGCGAACTCCACCCTCAGCGAGCGTCGCGCGGCCTCGCCCGAGGACGCGGCGCGCATCAACGAGGAGTTCGACCACTTCGTCATCCCGATGGCGAACTCGTTCCGGGCCGACTTCGCCGACAAGCTCGAGAACCTGACCCGGTTGATCGAGCAGCTGACGATCCCCACGACCGTGATCGGCATCGGCGCCCAGGCCCCGGCCGACCGGTCCTTCGACGCCCTGGCCGACGTGCGGGACGTGACGCAGCGGTTCGTCGCGGCCGTCCTCGAGCGTTCGCCCTCGATCGGCGTCCGCGGCGAGTTCACCCGCGACTTCCTCGTCCACCTGGGATTCCCGGCCGACGCGGTCGACGTCATCGGCTGCCCGTCGCTGTTCCTGCACGGGCCCGACCACCAGGTGCACCGGAAGGTCGAGTCGCTCGGAGCGGACTCTCCGCTGGGCCTCAACCTCACCCCCGAGGTGCCGGGCATCGGTGCCTTCGCGACCGAACAGGCCGCGCACCACCCCAACCTGACCTACGTCGGGCAGGACCAGCACGACCTGCGGCTGCTGCTGTGGGGCGTCCCACACCCGCACGTGACCGACCCGCTCGTGCCCACGCACCTGCGGCACCCGCTCTACCAACAGGATCGGATGCGGCTCTTCGTCGACACCTGGTCCTGGTACGACTTCCTCGCCGAGCAGGACTTCGTGTA
Organism: Aeromicrobium senzhongii; assembly: GCF_014334735.1. Lineage (NCBI taxonomy): Bacteria > Bacillati > Actinomycetota > Actinomycetes > Propionibacteriales > Nocardioidaceae > Aeromicrobium > Aeromicrobium senzhongii. The sequence continues at coordinate 334,873 of NZ_CP060587.1, read as the reverse complement.
CGGCACACGCTTCCACGGCAACGTCGCCGCCCTGCTGGCCGGCACGCCCGCTCTGATGCTGGCCCACGACTCGCGCACCCTCGAGCTGGCCGAGTACCACCGGATGCCGCACCGGCTCCAGCCCCACTTCGACGCGCCGATCAGCGTCGAGGAGCTGTACGAGGCCACCGACCTCGCCGCCTTCAACGAGGCGATTCCCGAGCGCTTCTCCCGCTACGCGGCCTTCCTGGAGCGCAACGGCCTCGAGCACCGCTGGCAGCCCGGCCGCGACGCGACGCAATTCGACACGCGCCTGGCCGAGGCGTCGTTCCCGCCCGCCGTGCACACCCTGGCGGCACCCGACCTGTCGGAGATCGCGTCCCGCCTGGAGTGGATGCGCCATGCCTCGGTGATCGACCTGACCCGGCATCCGAAGCGGTACGAGTACCCGTTCAACACCCCGACCTACCAGGGCGCCGGCACGCGGCACGCGCGGTTGAGTGAGCAGCGTGACGCGAAGCTGAAGCGACAGCAGGAGCGGATCGACGATCTCAGCGCGCGGCTCAACCGCATGGAGCAGACGACCCTGCGCGGCTTCGCGCTGCGGGTCTTCCGCAGACTGCGCCGGCGGCTCAGCCGCTGACCCGCGCACGAGCGCCCCGGACGGCCGACGTCCGGGGCGCTCGTGGGTGCTGCTCGGGGATCAGACCTCGAGGTAGTGCTGCTGCTCGGCATGGCCGCGCGGCTGGTGCGCCATCTCGCCGAAGTCCTCGTACGCGTTCTCGGCGTGCAGGGACCGGTCGAGGCCCTCGCGCTCCTGCTCCTCGGTGACCCGGATGCCGATCGTGCGCTGCAGGGCCGTGGCGATCACGAGCGTCAGGACGAAGGTCCAGGCGCACGTCGCCAGCAGGGCGACGGCCTGCTTGCCCACCAGGTCGATGCTGCCGCCGTAGAGCAGGCCGGCCTCGCCGATCGGCGAGTCGGGGTGCCCGATCAGGCCGATCAGCAGCGCCCCGACGATGCCGCCCACGAGGTGGAGCGCGACGACGTCCAGTGCGTCGTCGTACCCGAACCGCTGCTTGAGGCTGACCGCGAAGTAGCAGACGACGCCCGCCACGCAGCCGACGCCGAGCGCGCCGACCGGCGACACCGTGCCGCACGAGGGAGTGATGGCCACCAGGGCCGCGATCGCGCCCGAGCACGCCCCGAGCGTCGTGGCGTGTCCGTCACGCAGCTTCTCGACGACGAGCCAGGCGCACGTTCCGGCGCAAGCGGCGGCGAGCGTGTTGAAGATCGCGACAGCGGCGTCGTTGTCGGCCGCGCCCAGCGCCGAGCCGTCGAAGCCCAGCCACCCGGTCAGCAGCAGGCCGACGCCGGCCAGCACGAGCGGCAGGTTGTGCGCCTTGGGCTGGACCGGCCAGGTGCGACGGCGCCCCAGCACGATCGCCAGCGCCAGGGCGGCGATGCCGGAGTTGACGTGGATCGGCGTCGAGCCGGCGTAGTCGACCGCGCCCAGCACGTTGGCCAGCCAGCCACCCGTCGTCCCGTCACCGTCGAACGCGAACGTCCAGTGCGCGACCGGCAGGTAGCAGAGCACGACCCAGATCGCGGCGAAGATCATCCACGCGCCGAACTTCATGCGGTCGGCCGCGGCGCCGGCGACGATGCCGATCGTCAGGCCGGCGAAGCCCAGGTGGATCGTGGCCAGTGCCAGCGGCGGGAGCGCCTGTCCGTCCTCCGCGACCAGCAGCGAGCCGAGCCCGGCGTGCTCGAACGGGTTGCCGATGACACCCAGGCCGCCCACCGAGTCCCCGAAGACGGCGGAGTAGCCGAAGGCCACCCAGATGAACGCGGTCAGGGCGAACGCCCCGAAGACCATCATCATCATGTTGGTCGTGGTGCGGCGCGAGACCATGCCGCCGTAGAAGAGGACGAGTCCGGGCAGCATGAGGATCACCGCGATGATCGCGGTGAGGAGCCAAGCGGTGTTGGCGGCGTTGGTCGGGTCCATGGGCGTGCGCCTCCGGTGGGTCAGAGCGATGGGCTGACGCACCGACACGAAATTCGATGCGCCATTGAAAGAGTGCGAGCCGCACTTTTCAATGACGCATCGAATCTGTTTCCGTCCCGTTAATCCTCCACGAGCTCCGCCAGCCCTCGGCGCTCCACGTCGGCCAGCTGTGCCGGGTCGGCCAGCAGGGCTCGTACGGCGGTCCTCGCGGCGAGCCGCGCGGCGGCCGACGGATCCCCCAGCGCGGAGGGCCGGTCGGCCGTGTCGGGCGTGGGTGTGCGGAAGCGGTGCTGGACACCCTCGGTCTGGGCGAGGCAGGCCACCGTCGCGAGCCGCGGGTCCATCGGCGCGAACTCGCCCGACGCGATGCCGGCCCCGATGATCTGCTCGATCGCGGCACGCAGCCGGCCGTAGTCGTCGAGGATCTCGGCGAACGTCTCGGGCTGGGCCCGGGCGACGCGCTCGAGGTCGTAGAAGTCGAGCGTGCCGCCGCACATCTGGCGGACGTCGGCATGCAGCACGGCATAGAGGTGCACGGCGGCCGGCACCGCACTGCCGGCCAGCCGCTCGGCCACCTCGAGCGACTCGCGGTTGGCGCTGGCCAGCGCCTTGAGCAGGTCCTCCTTGGAGCGGAACCAGTAGTACATCGACGACTGGCCCAGGCCGACCGCGCGCGCGACCTCGGTCATCGTGGTGGCGGCGTAACCGCGCTCGACGAACAACCGCGACGCCGCATCGAGGATCTCCTGGCGCGGATCCTGTCCCGCCGTGCCCGTGCGGCGCGGACGCCCGACCGATCGCGTCGCTGCTCCGGAGCTCTCGGTCATGTCGCCTCCTGGCTCGGGCCGGCGAAGTTAACCTCCCGGCAACAGTTTCAATGCCCTATCGAAATATCCGGTCGGCACTCTTTCGATAAGTCATTGAAACCGTATCGCAGGAGGACATCCCATGAGCGCCACCGACACGACTCCCTCGACCACCCCGGTCGTCGACGTCACCGCACTCCAGGCCGAGCTCGCCGCCTCCGGCGTGCGGTACGCGATGGCCGGCTTCACCGACGTCCACGGCCGCCTCAAGGGCAAGGTCGTCCCGATCGGGCACCTGCCGCAGATGGCCGGCGGCTCCGAGCTCTTCACCGGCGCGGCGCTCGACGGCGTCCCCCAGGAGATCAGCGACGAGGAGGTCTCGGCCCACCCCGACCTCGCCCGCGGCTTCCGCCTGCCGTGGAAGCCCGAGGTCGTCTACTACCCCTCCACCCTCTTCACCGAGGGCCAGCCGTACGAGGCCGGCGCCCGCCACATCCTGCAGCGCCAGCTCGACGCGGCCGCCGAGCTGGGCCTGGGCTTCAACCTCGGCATCGAGACCGAGTTCTTCATCCTCAAGGACGGTCCCGACGGCATCGAGGAGGTCTCGGACCGCGACACCGCCGAGAAGCCCTGTTACGACCTGAGCACGACACTGGACAACTTCGCGTGGCTGACCGAGCTGGTCGAGGCGATGGACGAGCTGGGGTGGGACGTCTACTCGTTCGACCACGAGGACGCGCGCGGCCAGTTCGAGATCGACTTCACGTACTCCGATGCCCTCACCATGGCCGACCGCGTGACGTTCTTCCGCCTGATGGCCGGCGAGATCGCCCGCAAGCACGGCCACTTCGCCTCCTTCATGGCCAAGCCGTTCGCCGACCGCACGGGATCGGGCGCGCACTTCAACATGTCGCTCGCCGACCTCGCCACCGGCGCGAACCTCTTCGAGCAGGGCGACGACACCAAGGGGGTGGGCGTCTCGGAGATCGCCTATCACTTCATCGGCGGCATTCTGCGCCACGCGAAGGCGATCAGCGCGGTCATCGCACCGACCGTCAACAGCTACAAGCGCCTCGTCCGCAAGGGCTCGACGTCCGGCTCGACCTGGGCGCCCGTCTTCGTCAGCTACGGCGACAACAACCGCACCAACATGCTGCGCGTCCCGCTCGCCGGCGGACGCGTCGAGTGCCGGGCCGCCGACATCAGCTGCAACCCGTACCTCGGTGCGGCGATGATCCTGGCCGCCGGCCTCGAGGGCGTGCGCGAGCGGATCGACCCGGGCGCACCGCACCGCGAGAACATGTACGAGTACTCGGACGCGCAGATCGCCGAGCTGGGCATCGACATGCTGCCGCGCAACCTCTCGGAGGCGATCGACGAGTTCCAGGCCGACTCGCTGTCGCGCGAGGTCTTCGGCGAGGCGCTCTACAACTCCTTCATCGACCTCAAGCGGGCCGAGTGGGAGTCCTACCAGTCGCACGTCTCCTCCTGGGAGACCGACCGCTACCTGCGGTTCTTCTGAGGATGACCGTCTCCGCGCCGCAGCGGCTCGCGCTGGACTCCCTTCCCCTGGAGTCCGGCGCGAGCCTGCGGGCCGAGCTCGCGTACGTCACGCACGGGACGCTCGCGCCCGACCGGGACAACGTCGTGCTGGTGCCGACGTACTACACGGGCACCCACGACAGCTACCTGCCGTGGATCGGCCCGGGCGGGGTCCTCGACACCGATCGCTGGTTCGTCGTGGTCGTGAACATGCTCGGCAACGGCGTCTCGACCTCGCCGTCGAACGCGCCGGAGCCCTGGGCGGGTCCGCGCTTCCCCACCGTCACGGTCGCCGACCAGGTCGACGCCCAGGCGCTGCTGCTGGAGCATCTCGGCATCGACCGCCTGCGCCTCGTCATGGGCTGGTCGATGGGCGCGATGCAGGCGTACGAGTGGGCGGCGAGTCGCCCCGACCGGGTCGACGCGCTGCTGCCGATCTGCGGCGCGGCGCGGTGCTCTCCGCACAACCACGTCTTCCTCGAGGGCGTCCGCGCGGCCCTGCGGGCGGACCCGGCCTTCGCGGACGGTGAATACGCCGAGCCGCCGGTGGCGGGACTGCGCGCGTTCGGCCGCGGCTACGCCGGCTGGGCGTACTCGCGCGACTTCTTCCACGACGGCGCGTTCCGCGACCTGGGCTACGCCGACGTCGAGCACGTGCTGGAGGACTGGGCGCAGGACCACGCGGCCCGCGACGCGAACGACCTGCTGGCCATGATGGACACCTGGCAGTCCGGGGACGTCGGCCGGGACCGAGGCGGATACGAGAGCGCCCTGGCGGCGGTGTCGGCGCACACGATCGTCATGCCCTCCACGACGGACCTGTACTTCACGGTCGCGGACTCCGCCGTCGAGGCGAGCCTCGTCCCGGGGGCCGAGCTGCGGCCGCTGGCGTCCGACCTCGGCCACGTCGCCGGACGTCCGGGCGTGCGCGCGGCCGAGACCGCGTTCATCGCCCGGGCCGTCCGGGACCTGCTCGGCGACGGGTGAGTCCGCACCGCCGTCGCGACTGGCAGACTGGTCCCTGCGCCTCGGCGCGGGGCCTCTAGCTCAATTGGCAGAGCAGCGGACTTTTAATCCGCGGGTTGTGGGTTCGAGTCCCACGGGGCCCACCCAAGCAGTCTCACGGAAACAGGCATGCGAAGAGTCGCCCTGCACGAGGGTCCTCGCGTCCGTCGCCGTCTGCGCTGGGTCGTCGGTGGTGTCGAGTCTGGGTTGGAGCTCAGTCGCTGAGGTCTTTGAAGTACCGTGCGACCGGCCACCGCTCGAAGCCGATGGACTCGTATGCGGCGCGGGCCGGGGCGTGGCCGCTGTCGCCGCCGGTTTCGACCATCACCATGGTCATTCCGGCCTGCTGTGCTCGAGCGAAAGAACACTCCATGAGCGTGCGGGCGACTCCCTGGCGTTGGGAGTCGGGATCGACGACGATGACATAGACCTCACCCATGCTGTCCTCCGGGTGCAGGCGTGTGCTGACCCACCCCACGGGTCGGTCGCCGTCCAGTGCCACATCGATGCCCTCCGGTTCATTGTCCAAAACCTCGGCGAGGTCCGTGCGTTGCCGCTCGCGCCACCCGTTCACGTAGAACGCCCGGTAGACGAACGGCGACACTTCGTTCTTGAGCATGGGGAACACGGGCTCCCATGCCCGGATCGACAGTTCCAAAAGCGCATCCCGATATTTCGGGTCGTAGGCAACGATCTGAATCATGGGCTGGGGTTTCCTTCGAGGTTCGCGACGATTTCCCGGTACCGGCGAATGCGCTGAGCCTGTCCTTGGCGCAGGTCAGGACGCCGGATCCTCGCGCAGGCGCACGATCGCCTTGCCGGTGTTGGCGCCGGTGAGCAGGCCGGCGAAGGCCTCGGGCATCGCGTCGAGGCCGTTCCAGGTGGTCTCGCGGTAGGCGAGGTCGCCGTCGCGGAGCCACTGGCCCACCTTCTGCTCGAACTCGGGGCGCAGGTGCTCGTGGTCGCTGACGATGAAGCCGCGCATGGTCAGGCGCTTGCCGACGGCCTTGAACATGTTGCGCGGGCCGCTGGCGTTCGGGTCGTTGTATCCCGAGATCGAGCCGCACAGCGCCATCCGGCCGCGCTCGTTGATGTGCTCGAGCGCCGCCTCCAGGTGGTCGCCGCCCACGTTGTCGAAGTACACGTCGAAGCCGTCGGGGAACGCGGCGCCGACCTGGCCCATCACGTCGCCGTCGCGGTAGTTGATCGCGGCGTCGAACTTCAGCTCGTCCACCAGCAGGGCGACCTTCTCGGCCGAGCCGGCACTGCCGACCACGCGGTCGGCGCCGCCGAGGCGGGCGAACTGGCCCACGAGGCTGCCCACGGCGCCGGCTGCGGCCGACACGAAGACGGAGTCGCCGGGCTGGAAGGCCGCGACGTCGAACAGGCCCGCGTAGGCGGTCATGCCCGGCATGCCGAGCACGCCCAGGAAGTACGAGGACGGCAGGCCGTTCAACTCGATCCTCTTGGCGTACTTGTCCGCGAGGACGGCGTGCTCGCGCCAACCCAGGCCGTGGCTCACGACGGTGCCCACGGGCAGCGCCTCCGACCGCGACTCGACGACCACGCCCACGGCGCCGCCGTCGAGCGCGTGGTCGAGCTTGAACGGCGGGACGTACGACTTCACGTCGTTCATCCGCGGCCGCATGTACGGGTCGACCGTGAGGACGATGTTCTCGACCAGCACGTCGCCCTCGCGCAGCTCACGCAGCTCGCGCTCGACGAACCGGTAGGTCTCCGGTCCCGGCAGGCCGGAGGGACGCTGGGCCAGATGAATCTCGCGGGTCGTGGTGGTCATGCTCGTCCTCACGGTCGGGGTGGCCGCTTCGCGGCGGTGGTCCGGGCCCGCGTCGTCGCGGTCAGCCGGCTCCAGCCATCGTAGGGACCCGTCCCGGCCGGTCCGCTCGGCCGGGCGGGGACCCACCCTGGCCCAGGCCTCAGTCGGCCCAGGACCAGCTGTTCAGCACGTGGTCGATGGCGGCCTGTCGCTGGTCGGCGCTGGCGGTCTTGCTGAACGAGAAGGTCGCCACGTACGTCTGGTCCTCGCCGGCGATGTAGTACTGGTCGATCTCGTAGACGGCGTCGTTCAACGACATGCCCGCCGAGAGGTGGGCGGTCTCGCGACCCGCGACCTCCGTCCGGTCGTGCACCTTCACGTCCGACGCCCCGATGCCGGTCAGCTCGTTCTTGCCCGCGGTCTCGGCCTGCGACGCCTTCATGGGCCCTGCCGGCGAGAGCAGGACGTTGAGGTTGTCGTTGAACCCGTCGTCGTCACCGAGGTCCACCACGAGACTGTCGAGCTGCATGCCCGGGACCTCCTGGGGCGGGTCGCCCCAACCCTCGGGTGCGCGGAAGGTGTACCCGGTGCCGCTGACCTCCTGGCCCGTCGTGATCGCGGGCGACTCACTGGAGCTCGAGTCGGGCTTGGACGAGGACGAAGCGTCTCCGTCACCGCCGCCACACCCCGCCGCGAGAGCCGCCATCAGAATCACAGGAATCACTTTGCGCATCACGGGCCCCACCGTAGAACGGCGCGGGCGCCCTCGCCCGTCGAGCGGAGCGGGGTCCTGACGCCGGCTGTGACGAAGACCCTGTCTCACCGGGCGAAAAAGGCCGTCTCAGCCCTCGATCAGTGGCCCCGGCGCGTGCGAGACTGACGCATCATGTCGGCAGAGCACACCACCGGGACCGGTCCCGCCACCGAGCAGGCCCGCGGTGTCGCCGGCCTGTTGCGGCACGCCCAGCAGGTGGCGGCCGAACTGGAGGCCGCGGCCGCCGCCGAGGCCGAGCGGATGACCACCGAGGCGCGCCGACTGCAGGCCGAGGCGCGACTGCTGTACGACGACGCCCGCCACGTGCGCGACACCGCCTCGGCCCAGCTCTCCACGGTCACCGAGCAGCTCGATCGCGCGTCCGAGGACGCCGCCACGATCGTCGCCGATGCCAGCGAGCAGGCCACGATCCTGGTCCGCGACGCCGAGCAGCGGCGCGAGACCTCCGAGCAGGAGGCACTCGCCCTGCTGACGGACGCTCGCGAGCGCGCCGACGCCATCCTCACCGAGTCCGCCGTCGAGGCCGGCCGGCTGTTGGCCGAGGCCCGCGAGAAGGCCGACGAGGTCACCCATCGGGCCGAGCGACGCGCCGTCGAGCTCGTCGCGACGGCCGAGGGCGACGCCGAGCGACGGACCGCGGAATCCGAGGAGTACGTCGAGCGGATCGTGCTCGAGGCCGAGCAGCACACCCTCGAGATCACCCGGGCCGCCGAGCGCAATGCCGAGATGGTCGTGGAGTCCGCGATCGACGAGGCCGACCGAGCGCGCGCCGAGTCCGAGCAACTGCTCGCGCGTGCCCGCGAGGAGGCCGCCTCGCGGGTGGCCGACGCCAAGGCCGAGTCCGAACGGACGATCGCGGCCGCACGGGGCGAGCTCGACGAGACCCGCGCCACGATCGACCTGCTGTTGAGCAACGGACAGCTCGAGACCGAGCGGATGCGCCAGCAGGGCCATCGCGAGGCCGCGGCCCTGCTGCACCGCACGCGGGTCTCGGTCGTCGAGATCATCGGGCGGGCCCGCACCCGGTTGTCCGCCCAGCTCGCGGCGGCCGAGGCGGCCGCCGCCGACCTGGCCGGCGCGGCCGACGACGTGCTGTCCGACGCCCAGGAGCGTGCCGAGCGCATCCTGGTCGAGGCCGGTCAGGACGCCACCCGGGTCCGCGCCCAGGCGCAGGCGATGGCCGACGCCACCCACGAGCGGGCCACCCGGCGGCTCGCCGAGGCCGAGTCGGGCGCCCGTCTGCTGCGCGAGCGGGTCAGCGACGAGGTCCTCTCCGCCCAGCGCCATGCCCTCCGCGAGAGCAAGGAGCGCCGCGACGAGGCCACGCGACTGCTCGACGAGGCGCGCGAGCGCGCGGCCCAGCTGAAGCAGGAGGCCCGCGACGTGCTCGAGCGGGCGCGCGCCGAGGCCGACGACGTCCTGGTCGCCCGCGACCGGGCCGCCGACGAGCTGAACCGACTTTCCGACGTGATCACCGTGCTCTCGGCCGGCGACATCGACCGCCACCGCAACGAGGAGAACCCCTTCACATGACCGAGACCCACGCCGACTTCCGCATCGTCCTGCGGGGCTTCGATCCCGCCCAGGTCCAGAGCCGCCTGAGCGAGTTGGAGGACCAGATCGAGCAGTTGCGCCGCGAGAACGACAGCGCGCCGGCCGCCGCCGAGATCGCGGACCAGCCCGCCTCCTTCGAGCACCTGGGCGAGCGCATGATCCAGATCCTCTCCCTGGCACGCGACGAGGCCGCCGAGCTGCGCGCGTCGGCCGAGGCCGAGCTCGAGGCCGCCCGCACGTCGACCCAGCACGAGCTCCGACGGCTGCGCGAGGAGGCCGAGGTGCACGCCGAGGCCACCCGGTCCGACGCCGAGGCTGATGCGGCACGAGCACTGCAGGAGGCCCGTGCCACCGCGGCCGACCTGATCGACGCGACCGAGCGCGAGGTCGCCACCATGCGCCAGGAGGCCGAGGTCCTGGTCGAGCAGCAGCGCGCCAAGGCGGCCGCTGCCAACGCCGACTTCGAGATCGCGATGGCACAGCGCCGCGAGGCCGCCGAGCACTCCTTCCAGGAGGCCGAGATCGAGCACCGGGCCAAGCTCGAGGAGCTCGAGCGCCGCGTCACCGAGCAGCAGTCCGCGGCCGTGGCCGAGCGGGCGGACGCCGAACGCGAGGCTCGTCGGGTCCTGGAGGACGCCCAGGCCCGCGCCACCACGATGGTCAACGACGCGAAGTCGACGGCCGACCGCATCCGCGCCGAGTCCGAGCGCGAGGTGGCGGCCGCCATGCAGCGCCGCGACAGCATCAACGACCAGCTGGCCAATCTGCGCCAGATGTTGAGCAGTCTGACGGGCTCGCCGGCACGCTCGGAGGAGACATCACCCCGCTCTTCGTGACACGCTGGAGCGAGGCTGGCGCACCGTGCACGGGCCTTGTCCACTCTGAAACAATGGTCACACCATGAGCTCCTCGACTTCCTCCTTCAAGACCGTTCTCCGTGGCTACGACCCCGCCGAGGTCGACGCCCACATCGCCACCTTGAAGGAGCACGCGAAGGGTCTGCGCAACCAGATCACCGAGGTCGAGAACAAGCTCGCCGCCGTCACCGAGCCGAACTTCGCCCACCTCGGGGATCGGGTCGGCCAGATCCTCACGCTCGCCGAGGAGGAGTCGGCGGAGCTGCGCAAGAGGACGGCCAAGGAGATCGAGCGCCAGCGCACCGACGCCGCCGACGCGGTCCGCAAGCTCCGCAAGGAGGCCGACGCCTACGCCGTCGCGACGCGCACCGAGGCCGACGACTACGCCCAGGCGACCCGCGACGAGGCCGACGCGTACGCACTCACGACCCGCACCGAGGCCGACGAGTACGCCCGGACCACGCGCGACGCCGCCGACCAGGAGGCCGCCCGCATCGTGAGCGAGGCCGCCGAGAAGGCCGCCGCCGTGACGGGCGCCGCCCAGACCGAGCTCGACCGGATCACCGCCGAGCAGCAGCGCGTCCTGGCCGAGCACGAGCAGGAGATGGCCGGCTGGCGGGCGAAGGCCGAGGCCGAGCGCACCGAGGCCGAGCGCCTCGATCGCGAGCGGGCCGACGAGGCGCACCGTCAGGCCACCGCGATCGTCGCCGAGGCACAGCAGGAGGCCGAGCGGATCCGACTGGAGGCCGAGCGGGAGGTCGCCGAGATTGAGCGACGCAGCGAGAGCATCAACGCCCAGCTCGCCAACGTCCGCCGCGCTCTGGCGCACCTCACCGGCGACGACGTGCAGGAGCCCCAGGGCTCGCTGTTCGAGGTCACGAACGACCAGTCCTGACCCCCGCGACATCCGGCGGCCCGCACCCTTCGGGGGCGGGCCGTTCGCATCTGCGGATTGTGCTGTCCTTTCGGCACTCTCTGAGTCATCATTTCGACCATGGGTCACATTCGTCACATCGGCCCCACCCTGGCGGTGGGACTCGTCGTGACCGTGCTGATCGGCGGGACCGTCGTCGTGGCGCAGGAGCGCTCCGACTCCCCCGCACCTGCCGAGCGCACCTCGCTGGCGCGACCCGCGGCGGCGAAGAAGCCCGCCCTGCGGCTGGCGGCCACCCCGAAGACGATCACCCGCGGTGCCACCGTGTCCTTCCGGCTCCGCACCTCCACGAAGCACCCCCGAGCGGTGCGCCTGCAGCGGTGGGACCCCGCCCGCAAGGCGTGGCGCACCGTCACCAAGCGCACCGTCCGGGCCACCACGACGATCCGGCTCAAGCCGACCGTCGGCACGTTCTCGTACCGGGCCCAGGCGCCCCGGATCCGGCACCAGACCGGTGGCAGGAAGCACACCCACGCCGCCGCGAAGTCGACGACCGTCAAGGTGACCGTCCGCGAGGTTCCGCGCACCGTGCCCTCGCGGCCGGCGGTGCTCACGGCGGACGAGAAGGCCCTGCTCGCGGACGTCCGCGCGGCCCGCGCGACGTACGCCCGTGCCGACGTGCAGGGCGCCCGCGACCTCGGCGCCGAAGCGTGCCTGACGACGTATGCCCGCGACCACGCGCGGTGGATGGCCACGACGAAACGCGCCGTCGACCCCGGCGCCGCGGCACACCGCGCGGCCGGACGCCCCCTGCCCGCCGCCTCCTGCCCCGGCCGGACCGTCCAGGCCGTCACGCACGCGATCGGCGTCGCCGGCACCACGGCGGCGGCCGTCGACCTCGCCGTCGACACGTGGCTCGCCTCGCCCTACGGCGAGACCGGCCGCCTGCTGTCCGCGTGCCACCGGGCACCCGGCTTCGAGTACGGCGTCGCGGTGTTCGCAGCAGGCGGCACGCGGTACCTGACGGTGCTCGTCTCCTCGGACGCCTCCGCCACGACGAAGTCGGGGGCCTGCTGATGCCCGCCCTGCCCGGGACGCAGCCGCGTCTGTCCGAGGCGGCGCAACACCTCGTCCGGCGCTTCACCTACGGGTACAACCTGCGCCTCGAGGCCGACGTCCTGCGGTACACCAGCGTCGACGCCTGGTTCGCGGCCCAGTTGAAGCCGGGCCCCGACCCCGCGGCCGCCGCGGTCCTGGACTGGTTCCCCCGGCTCAAGGACTCCCCCGCCACGGCTTGGGAGAACAACAAGGCCGAACGGTACGGCGGGTGGCAGTACGGCGACGACCTGGTGAAGTACTCCCTGGCCCGGCGTGTGGTCGCCACGAACCAGGTGCACGAGATGATGGTCGACTTCTGGTCGAACCTGCTGCACATCCCGGTCGGCGAGGGATCGAGCTTCCCGTGGCGGCTGCACTACGACAGCCACGCCATCCGGCCGCACGCCCTCGGGACCTACCGCGAACTGCTGCGTGCCGCGGTGACCCATCCGGCGATGTCGGGTTACCTGTCGAACCACCGCAACACCAGGACACAGATCAACGAGAACCTCGGTCGTGAGCTGCTCGAGCTCTACACCGTCGGACGGACGGCGGGGTACACCGAGGACGACGTCAAGAGCTCGGCCCGGTTGTTGACCGGGTTCACCGTCGGCGTGAACCAGGACTTCGCCGCCGGATACGACCCGGCCAGGCACCACGTCGGCCCGGTGACCGTGATGGGCAGGACGTTCACGAACGGCTCCGCCGACGGCCGTGCCGAACTGAACGCCTACCTCGACTGGCTCGCGATGCGGCCCGCGACGGCCGCGCGGATCGCTCGGCGCCTGTGCGTGCGGTTCATCCGCGACGAGCCGCCCCAGAGCTCGGTCGACGCGGTCGCCGCGACGTATCTGTCCTCGGGCAGCGACATCGCGGCGTGCCTGCGCACCCTCGTGCGGGACCCGGGATTCCTGGCCTCGAAGTTCCAGAAGGCGCGCACCCCCGCCGAGGACGTGCTGGCCACCCAGCGCGCCTGTGACATCGTGCCGACCGGCGCAGGCCCCGACAGCCATGTGGATTCGTTCAGCTGGCTGTGCAGCTGGATCGGCCAGGCGCCGTTCCAGTGGCCGCGACCCGACGGCTCCCCCGAGCAGTCCGACACGTACCTGTCCCCCGCGCGGCTGCTGCGCGCATGGACGGCGCGCTCCTGGATGGCGAACACCAACGGCGCCGTGAAGAAGGGGACCCGCCCCCTGCCACGCGATCTCGTCCCGCCCGTGTGGCCGATCGCGCTGAAGGATCTCGTGCACCACCAGGCGGTCATGATGACCGGCCGCCGAGCCACCGCCGAGACGGTCGACGGGGTCGCGACGCTGATGGGCAAGGCCCCGTCGCACGTCTTCAAGGCCGAGTGGGAGCGGAACGAGGGTCACATGACCTGGATGCTGACCCTCGTCCGCACCGCGATCCTGAGCGCCCCGGAGGCGATGCTGCGATGAACGACGGACACGACGCGTCCTGTGCCGACTACGGGGTGAGCCGGCGCAATGTACTGAAGTCGGCCGGCCTGCTCGCCATGGCGGGGGTCACGACCTCGATGTTCGGCGACGTGCTGGCCTCGACCGCGTACGGCGCCACGAACGGCAACATCCTCATCGTGCTGTCGCTGCGCGGCGGCGCGGACGGCATGTCGATGATGGTCCCCCACGCCGAGCCGGCCTACTACGCGGCCCGACCGAACATCGCCGTGAAGAAGGCCCAGCTGATGGGCGCCGACGCCACCTTCGGGCTGCACCCGTCGTTCAAGCCCCTCGAGGGACTGTGGAACAGCGGGAAGATGGCGGCCATCCACGCCGTCGGGCTGCCCACGCCGAACCGCTCGCACTTCGAGGCGATGGAGCTGGTCGAGGACGCCGATCCCGGATCGTCCGAGCGCATCGGCTGGCTCAACCGCGTCATCGGCTGCTTCACCTCCAACGACGTGTTCGACGGCATCCAGGTCGGGTCGACCGTCATGCCCACGTCGCTGATCGGACCCGAGCCGTCCTTCGCGACGTCGGACTTCACCTCGCTGTCGGCTCCGTGGGCCGACCACCAGGATCTCGGCCCTCGGCTGCGGTCGATGCTCTCGACGATGTACCGCGACGCCGGCACCGTGATCGGCCGCGCGGGCCAGGAGGCGCTGGCCCTCGACAAGCGCGCCGGCATGATCGCGGCCGAGGAGAAAAAGGGTCCGCAGCACGGGGCCGTCTATCCCCAGCACAACGAGCTCGGCAAGGCCCTGGCCAGCTCGGCGGCCCTGATCAGGGCCGGGGTCGGCGTGCGTGCCATCGCGGTCGACTTCGGCGGCTGGGACCACCACGTCGACATCACGTGGCGGATCAGCAACCAGATCGAGCAGATGTCGAAGTGCATCGCGGCGTTCCTGACCGACCTGGGCACCCATGCGTCGCGGGTGACCATCGTGACGCTCAGCGAGTTCGGCCGCCGGCTGGGCCAGAACGGCGCCGCCGGACTCGACCACGGCTACGGCAACGCCGTCTTCGCCTTCGGCGCGGGCGTCAAGGGCGGGTACTACGCGAACTGGCCGACGCTCTCGGCCGGCAAGCAGGTCGACGGAGACCTGGCGGTGACCACCGACTACCGCAGCGTGTTGGCCGAGATCCTGCGGACGCGCTTCCCCGAGGTGGGTGTCGGCACCGTGTTCCCGGGCCTGACGCACACGTCGCTGGGCTTCATGTCGCCCTACTGATCGTCAGCGCGGGTACGAGCGCACGCGACGGCCGCGCAGCTCGGTCGGGGTGATCGCGATGTGCACCGCCGTGCCCTCGCTGCCGGCCCACGAGTTCGGCAGGCGACCGCCGAAGGTCTCGATCTGCTCCCGGCTGGCGATGGCCGCGGTCCCGCGCACGACCACGCTCCACCCCGTCTGGAAGGTGTCGTCGTGGTGGTCGGCCTCGAGGACGAAGCGACGCTCGACGATGCTGGCCAGGCCCGCGTTCTCGCTCGTACGGATGAGGATGATCCCGTCGGCGTACGCATAGTTGACCGGCAACAGCTCCAACTGGTCGCTGCCCTCGAAGGCGATCCGCGCGAAACGGCCGACCTGCAGCAGCTCGCGGCACTCCTCATGTTCCAAATCCTGGATCGTCCCGGTGCTCATGCTTCCATTGTGCACGCCCGGTCCGCGTTACCGTGTGGCCATGAATCCGCTTCGTAGCCCCTGGCTCGCCGCCTTCGGCGTGGCCGTCGTGGTCCATCTGGCGTTGGTCCTCGCCCAGGCGCAACCGTGGGAGAGCATCTCCAAGTGCCTGATCGCGCCGCTGCTGATCGCGTGGGTGATCGACCAGGGCGGCCCCAGGATCATCGCGGCCGCACTGTTCTTCTGCCTGCTGGGCGACCTCTTCCTCGAGATCGACGGATTCTTCATCGCCGGCATGGCGGCGTTCGCGATCGCCCACGGGTGCTTCGTGACGTTCTTCGTGCGCCACGGCGCGCTGGCCTCGCTGCGCCGCCGGCTGTGGATCCCGGCGGCGCTGGCGGTGGGCGCCGTCCTGCTGCTGGCGTGGGTCTGGACGGGCCTGGAGTCCGGCCTGCGGGTCCCGGTGCTCGTGTACGCGCTGCTGCTGTCGACCACCGCCGCGACCGCGCTCTCGGTCGACCTCCGTGCCGGTCTCGGTGCGCTGCTGTTCCTGTTCAGTGACGGACTGATCGCCGCCCGCATCGCCGAACGAGTCCCCGAGGACGCGGTCGCCGGCGGGTTCGTCGTGATGCTCACCTACTCCGCGGCGCTGTTCCTGCTCGCGACCGCAGCGGTGCGGCTGCCCGCCCGGCCCGACCGGACCCCACCCGCGGACAGCGGCACGTTCCTGCAGGAGCCGGTCCGATGAGCGTCGTCGAGGTCGGCGACCTCACGTTCGACGTCGACGTCCTGGGACCGCAGGACGGGACGCCCGTGGTGCTCCTGCACGGCTGGCCGCAGGACCGTCGCTCCTGGCGGGAGGTCGCCGATCGCCTCGCGGCGCAGGGCCTGCGCGTCATCGTGCCCGACCAGCGCGGGTACAGCCCCGGTGCCCGGCCGGAGGGAGTCGAGAACTACGGCTCCGACCTGCTCGCGCAGGACGTCGTGGACATCGCCGCGGCGCTCGGCCACGACCGCTTCCACCTGGTGGGCCACGACTGGGGCGCCGCCGTCTCGTGGGTCGTCGCCACCGGGCACGCCGACCGCGTGCTGAGCCTGACGGCCGTGTCCGTCCCTCATCTGGCCGCCTACAACGAGGCGCTCTCCACGGATCCGGACCAGCAGCAGCGCGCCGCCTACATCGGCCTGCTGCGCCGGCCGGGCAAGGCCGAGCAGATCCTGCTGGAGGACGACGGGGCCCGACTGCGCGCGATGTACGGCGGCGCCGTGGCGCCCGACGACGAAGCGGCCTACGCCGACCGGTTCTCCCAGCCGGGCGCGCTGACGGCGACCCTGAACTGGTACCGCGCGATGGGCCCCGAGCTGTCCGCTACGCCCGCCGTCACGGTCCCGACGACGTTCGTCTGGGGCGCGTCCGACCAGGCGCTCGGTCGCTACGGCGCCGAACGCTGCGGCGACCACGTCACGGCGGACTACCGCTTCGTCGAGGTCGACGGGGGCCACTGGCTGCCCGACACCCACCCCGATCTGGTCGCCACGGAGGTGCTCGCACGGGTGCTCGGCCGGTAGCCGACGTCGCCCGGGCGCCGCAGCGGGCATGATGGATCCCATGACCGAGCGCGCAGGACAGCCGGCCGACGCCGGTGATCTCGTCGATCTGGCCCACCTCGTCACGGCGTACTACACGCTGAAGCCCGATCCGGAGGTCGTCGACCAGCGCGTGGCCTTCGGCACGAGCGGACACCGCGGGTCCAGCCTCGCCACGGCGTTCAACGAGGACCACATCGCCGCGACGACGCAGGCGATCTGCGAGTACCGCGCCCAGCAGGGCTTCGACGGGCCGCTGTTCATCGGGCGCGACACCCACGCGCTGTCCGAGCCGGCCTGGTCGACCGCGTTGGAGGTGCTGGTCGCCAACGACGTCGACGTGCTGGTGGACGACCGCGACGGGTTCACCCCCACCCCCGCCGTGTCGCACGCGATCATCCGCGCCAACCGGGGCGGGCGCACCGGGCTGGCCGACGGGATCGTCGTCACCCCCTCGCACAACCCGCCGGCCGACGGCGGCTTCAAGTACAACCCGCCCCACGGCGGCCCCGCCGACAGCGACGCCACCTCGGCCATCGCCGCGCGCGCGAACGAGCTGATCGCCGCCGGTCTGGCCGGGGTGAGGCGCGTCCCGTTCTCGCGGGCGCGCGCCGCCTGCCGGCCCTACGACTTCCTGGGCACCTACGTCGACGACCTGCCACACGTGATCGACCTCGAGGCGATCGCGGCCCACGGCGTACGGATCGGCGCCGACCCGCTCGGCGGCGCCAGCGTCGCCTACTGGGAGGCCATCGGCGAGCGCCACGGCCTGGACCTGACCGTCGTGAACCCCGTCGTCGACGGGACCTTCCGGTTCATGACGCTGGACTGGGACGGCAAGATCCGCATGGACTGCTCGTCACCCGACGCGATGGCCTCGCTGATCGCCCAGCGTGAGCGCTTCGACGTCGCCACCGGCAACGACGCCGACTCCGACCGCCACGGCATCGTCACGCCCGACGCCGGGCTGATGAACCCCAACCACTACCTGGCCGTCGCGATCGAGCACCTGTTCGGCGGTGCGCGACCGGGCTGGCCCGACTCCGCGAAGATCGGCAAGACGCTCGTGTCCTCGTCGATGATCGACCGGGTCGCCGCCGACCTGGGCCGCCCGCTGGTCGAGGTGCCCGTCGGCTTCAAGTGGTTCGTCCCCGGCCTGGTCGACGGCTCGCTCGGCTTCGGTGGCGAGGAGTCGGCCGGAGCCTCGTTCCTGCGGCGCGACGGCGGCGTGTGGACCACGGACAAGGACGGGATCATCCTGGCCCTGCTCGCCGCGGAGATCATCGCGACGACCGGCAGCTCCCCCAGCGTGCTGTACCGCCGCCTGGTCGAGCGTCACGGCGATCCCGCCTACGCCCGGATCGACGCCCCGGCCGACCGCGCCCAGAAGGCACGGCTGGCGAGCCTCAGCAGCGACGACGTCGAGGCCACCGAGCTGGCCGGCGAGCCGATCACCGCGGTGCTGACCGAGGCGCCCGGCAACGGCGCCGCGATCGGTGGCGTGAAGGTCACGACGGACTCGGCGTGGTTCGCCGCGCGGCCGTCGGGGACCGAGGACGTCTACAAGATCTACGCCGAGTCGTTCCGCGGCCCCGAGCACCTCGCCGAGGTGCAGGCCGCGGCCAAGGCGGTCGTGGACACCGCGCTGGCCGGCGCCTGAGTCAGGCGAACGGCCAGTTCTGGTCGGGGATCGTCAGACCCCGGCCGAGTTCGTGCGCCCGCCGGTTCCACTCCATCGTGCGCGCCGCGATCCAGTAGCGCTGCTGCGCCATCAGCATCGTCAGGCTGGAGGCGACGACCTTCGGGTACGTCTGGCCCATCGCGATCGCGAGCTCGCGGGCGGCCCGGGCGTCCTGGGCCGCGTCGTGGGCCTTGTCCAGCCGGACGCCGTAGTGCGCGGCGACGTCGCCCAGGCGGCGCTGACCGGTGCGCTCACGGTCGACACCCCAGTCGATGACGAACGGATCGACGACCAGCAGACGGTCCCAGTCGGGCTCGCCCAGATCGTGACGCACGGCCTCGGCGCGCAGCAGCGTCAGGTCGAACGAGGCGTTGTAGACGACCAGGCCGATCCGCCGTTGCACGAGGTCGTGCAGCCATGCCAGCACCGGGCGCAGCGCCTGGGCCGACATGGGCGACGAGGCGAGGTCCTTCTCGGTGATGCCGTGGATGTCGGCGGAGGACTCGGGGATCGGCACACCCGGGTTGACCATGCCCATCAGGTCGCCGCCCACGTCCGACAGCGCCGCGAAGCTCAGGATCCGGTCGCGGTGCGGGTCGACCCCGGTGGTCTCGAAGTCGAGCGAGGCCAACGGCTGGCGGTACCAGACGTTCGGGTCCTCTCGCGGCGGAAGAACGTTCTTGGCGCGCCGTCCCGAACCGGAGCGTGCCGGTTCAGACGTGGGGCGGGCGGACGCGTCAGGCATGGGGTGGATCCTCTCGGTGCAAATCGTTCGACTCGGCCGTCCCCGCAGGCGGGGCGTCCCTCTCGGCCAGCTCATTTCGCAGTTTCGACACCTGGCGCTTGCGCCGTCCCGACTCGAACATCAGGACGATCAGCGCCAGCGCGGCGAGCACACCGGCCACGGCGCCGAACAACGTCGCCCACTGGAATCC
This sequence comes from Aeromicrobium senzhongii, assembly GCF_014334735.1. Taxonomy (NCBI): domain Bacteria; kingdom Bacillati; phylum Actinomycetota; class Actinomycetes; order Propionibacteriales; family Nocardioidaceae; genus Aeromicrobium; species Aeromicrobium senzhongii. The sequence continues at coordinate 315,310 of NZ_CP060587.1, read as the reverse complement.
GGGAGCATCGTTGACCAACTTGATCCAGCCGGCGTCCGAGGCGCTGTTCTGACCCAGACTGATCGACAGCGTCAACCAGTTCGGGGCGGCCAGCGCCACCCCCAGCACGACGACGGCGATCTTCCACGGCCACTTCAGGAACGGTCGCCGCGCCTGCCACGCGACGAGCACCGGGAGGAAGCTGAAGACGAATCCGTAGAACAGGCCCCAGAACACGCCGACGGTCATCCGACCGTCGACCTGATCGGCCACCCGCCGCGACCACCACCGGGGCAGTGCCGCGGCGAGCACCCCGTAGATCACCAGGGCGATCACGACGAGCGCGAGCACGACGACGATGCGCCGCACCCAGATTTCGGCTCCGGTCCGAGTCCCGGGGCCCTGCGAAGGCTGGCCGACATCCTGAGACTTCGCGGGGTCGGCCATGCGCCCATTCTGGCACTCCTGCCGGACACTTCACAGGGGGCCACCGGGTAGGGTTGGGCCGAACCCATGGTCCTCCTCGTCGCCCTGCACTTTCTCGTCGCAGCGGCGGCCCCTGCCCTCGTCCGCATGCTGGATCGGCGGGCCTTCCTCGTTCTCGCACTGGTCCCAGCAGCCTCATTCGTATGGCTCCTCGGACCCGTCGCCCGGGCGACCGACGGCGATCCGACCTACGAGCACCTGACCTGGATCCCGCAGATCGGCCTCAACCTCGATCTCGCGGTGACCGCGCTCAGCGGCATCATCGCCCTGCTCGTCACCGGCGTCGGCGCCCTCGTGCTCGCGTACTGCGCCTGGTACTTCCGCCCCCACGACGGTGAGATCTGGCGCTTCTCCGGCGTCCTCACGGCGTTCGCCGGTGCGATGCTCGGCCTGGTCCTGGCCGACAACGTCTACGTGCTCTACATCTTCTGGGAGCTCACGACCGTCCTGTCGTTCCTGCTGATCGGCCACAACCCGGAGCGGCGCGCCAACCGCCGAGCGGCGCTGAACGCCCTCATCGTCACGACCTTCGGCGGTCTGGCCATGCTCGTCGGGCTCGTCGGCCTGCACCTGCTGAGCGGGACGCCGCGACTCAGCGAGCTGCTGGCCGACCCGCCCGCCGCCGGACCGGCCGTCACCACGTTCGTCGCACTGATCCTCGTGGGCGCCCTCTCGAAGTCGGCCCTCGTGCCGTTCCACTTCTGGCTGCCCGGCGCGATGGCGGCGCCCACCCCCGTCAGCGCCTACCTGCACGCCGCCGCCATGGTGAAGGCCGGCGTCTACCTCGTGGCCCTGCTGGCGCCCGTGTTCGCCGACACCCCCGGGTGGCGCCCCGTGCTGGTGTCCCTGGGCATCGCCACGATGATCCTGGGCGGACTGCGTGCCCTGCGCCAGTACGACATCAAGCTGCTGCTGGCCTACGGCACGGTCAGCCAGCTCGGCTTCCTCGTCGCCGTCGCCGGCGCCGGTACCCGCTCGGCCGCCTTCGCCGCGCTGGCGCTGCTGTGTGCCCACGGCCTGTTCAAGTCGGCCCTGTTCCTGGTCGTCGGCATCATCGACCGCTCGGTGGGCACCCGCGACCTGCGTGAGCTCTCCGGTCTGCGCAGCGCGCGACCGGCGCTGTTCGTCATCACGGCCCTCGCGGCCGCGTCGATGGCCGGCCTGCCGGTCATGTTCGGCTTCACGGCCAAGGAGGCCGCGCTGGCCGCCTTCGTCGATCTCGGCACGGACCTCGGCCATCGCGGCTGGGGCGTGGCTGCGCTCGTCGGCATCGTCGTCGGATCGATCCTGACGGTCGCCTACTCCGCGCGCTTCGTCTGGGGCGCCTTCGCCGACAAGGCGGGCGTCGAGCCGTGCCACCCCCGCGCCTTCTCCGCCGGGTTCACCATCGTGCCCGGGATCCTGGCCGCGGCGAGCCTGGTCGCCGGCTTCGCCGGTCCGGCCCTGACGCCGCGGATCGCCACCTATGCCGACCAGTTCCCCGAGGGCACCCACCACGCGGTCCTGACGCTGTGGCACGGCCTCACCCCGGCCCTGGGCCTCTCGGTGATCGCCGTCATCGCCGGCCTGGCCCTGTTCATGTGGCGCCGACCCGTCGCAGCGGCCCAGCACGCGATCGTCGACCGACTGCCGATGCCGGACGCCGAGCGCTCCTACCAGGCCCTCATGCGCGGGGTGGACCGTCTCGCCGTCGAGGTCACCGGTCGCACCCAGCGCGGCTCGCTGCCGGTGTACCTGGGCATCATCCTGGTCACCTTGGTCGTCGTTCCCGGCACCGCGCTCATCCGCGCGTGGGAGACGCCCGACGTGCGCCTCGCCGACAACCCCCTGCAGATCGTCACGGGCCTGATCATGGCCGCGGCCGCCATCTTGACCGTGCGCTCGCGCCGCCGCCTGCGCGCGGTGCTGCTGCTGGGCGTCACCGGGTACGGCACCGCGATCCTCTTCGTCGCCCACGGCGCACCCGACCTGGCGCTGACGCAGGTCCTGGTCGAGACCTTCCTGCTGGTCACCTTCGTGCTGGTGCTGCGCCGCCTCCCCCCGTTCTTCAGCGACCGCCCGTTCAACATCGCCCGCTGGTGGCGGGTCGGCCTCGGCACGGCGGTCGGCCTGACCGTGTCGGGCTTCGCCTTCGTGGCCACCAACGCCCGCACCGCGACGCCGATCTCGGCCGGCTGGGCCGAGCCCGCCTACGAGTACGGCGGCGGCAAGAACATCGTCAACGTGGCCCTGGTCGACATCCGCGCCTGGGACACGATCGGCGAGCTGAGCGTCCTGGTGGTCGCCGCCACCGGCATCGCCAGCCTGATCTTCCTGCTGACCGACCGTTCGATGCGCCAGGTCCGCCCGCGCCGACTCGTCACGCCCGACTCCAACGCCTGGCTCGCGGCGAACCTGCACGACCAGCGGCGCTCGATCGTCTTCGAGATCGTGACCCGGCTGATCTTCCACACCGTCATCGTCTTCTCGATCTACCTGATGATCTCGGGCCACAACTCCCCCGGCGGCGGCTTCGCCGGTGGACTGATCGCCGGACTGGCGCTGATGGTGCGCTACCTCGCCGGTGGACGTGAGGAGCTCGACAACGCCGCTCCCGTCGATGCGGGCTTCGTGCTCGGCCTCGGCCTGGCGGTCGCGGCCCTCTCGGGCCTGCTGCCGACCCTGCTGGGCGGCGGCGTCCTGCAGAGCGCGATCGTCGACGTGCAGATCCCCCTCCTGGGCGAACTGCACCTCGTGACCTCGGTCTTCTTCGACATCGGCGTCTACCTCGTGGTGGTCGGCCTCGCGCTCGACGTGCTGCGCAGCCTCGGCAGCGGCATCGACGCCCAGATCGAGGACGAGGACGACGCCGCGGCCGACCAGAACACGAGCGAGGTGACCGCGTGACCGCGAACCTGATGCTGATCGCCGTGGTCGGGGTCATGGTCGGCTCCGGCGTGACCCTCGTGCTCGAGCGGAGCCTGACCCGCATCCTCGTGGGCTTCGTGCTCATCGGCAACGGCCTGAACGTGCTGTTCCTCGTCGTCTCCGGCCCGGCCGGCGCGGCGCCGATCCTGGGCCTGTCGGGCGACCCGATGGCCGACCCACTGCCCCAGGCCATGGCGCTGACGGCGATCGTCATCACGCTGGGCACGACCGGCTTCGGCCTGGCGCTGGCCTACCGCGCCTGGCAGCTGACCGGCACCGACGACGTCCAGGACGACCTCGAGGACGACCTCATCCGCCGCCGCGCCGAGCGCGACGAGGTCTCGACCACGTTCGACGACGTCGACGACACCGAACTTCCCGACGAGGGCTACGCCGGCGACCCGTCGCTGGCGCCCGATGACGAGGTGCCCGCATGACGAGCCTGCTGAACCAGCTGGTCCTCGCCCCCGTGATCCTGCCGCTCCTGGGCGCCGGGCTGTGTCTGGCGTTCGGTCGCTCGGCCGCGGCGCAGCGCCTGATCAGCATCATCACGCTCATCGCGGTCGTGGCGTCGGCCAGCGTGCTGCTGTTCCGTGCCGACCAGCACGGCCCGCAGGCGTTCAACGTCGGCGGGTGGCCCGCCGAGATCGGCATCAGCCTGGTCGCCGACCGGCTGAGCTCCCTGCTGTTGCTGATCTCGACGATCGTCACGCTGTGCGTGTTGCTCTACTCGATCGGCCAGGGCATCGTCGAGTTCGGTCGCGACGCTCCGCTGTCGGTGTTCTACCCCACGTTCCTGGTCCTGAGCGCCGGCGTCTCCAACGCCTTCCTCTCGGCCGACCTGTTCAACCTGTTCGTCGGCTTCGAGATCCTGCTGGCGTCCTCGTACGTGCTCATCACCCTCGGTGGCACCGAGGCGCGCGTCCGCTCGGGAACGATCTACATCATCGTCAGCCTGGCGTCGTCGGCACTGTTCCTCATCGCGGTCGCCTCGGTCTACGCCGCGACGGGCACCGTCAACTTCGCCCAGCTGGCCCTGCGTCTGCCCGAGCTGTCCGACCCCGTCGCCACGATGCTGCAGCTGTTGCTGTTGCTGACGTTCGCGGTCAAGGCCGCCGTCTTCCCGCTCTCGGCCTGGCTCCCCGACTCCTACCCCACCGCACCGGCGCCCGTCACGGCCGTGTTCGCGGGCCTGCTGACCAAGGTCGGCATCTACGCGATGCTGCGCACCCAGACGCTGCTCTTCCCCACCCACGAGCTGCGCACCCTGCTGATGTGGGCGGCGATCCTGACGATGGTGGTCGGGATCATGGGCGCCGTCGCGCAGTCCGACATCAAGCGTGTGCTGTCCTTCACGCTGGTGAGCCACATCGGCTACATGCTGTTCGGCATCGCGATCGCCAGCGAGCTGGGCATCGCCGGCTCGATCTTCTACATCGTGCACCACATCACGGTCCAGACCACCTTGTTCCTGGTGGCGGGACTGGTCGAGTATCGCGCCGGAACGACCAACCTGGACCGGCTCGGTGGCCTCGCGCGCATGGCCCCGGTGCTCGCCATCATGTTCTTCGTCCCGGCCATGAACCTCGCCGGCATTCCGCCGTTCTCGGGCTTCCTGGGCAAGCTCGCCCTGATCGAGGCCGGTGTCGACGCCGGCGACTGGCTGGTCCTGGTCGGCGTCGGCGCCGCCGTCGCGACGAGCCTGCTGACGCTCTACGCCGTGGCCAAGATCTGGAACCGCGCCTTCTGGCAGCCGCTCGAGGATCCCGAGGACGACACCCCCGTCCCCTTCGACCCGCTCGTCCTGGGTGGATCGCTCCACGGTCGCAGCAGCATCTCGACGGCCACGCAGCGCGAGACCACGTGGAAGAACGACACCGAGGGCATGCGGCTCCCCGCGCGGATGGCCATGCCCACGATCGCGCTGGGCCTCGTGACCGTGGCGCTCACCGTCTTCGCTGCTCCCATGTTCTCGGTGGCCGAGCGTGCCGCCGCCGAGCTGCACGAGCGCACCCCGTACATCGAGGCGGTGCTCGGCGATGGCTGATCGGGTGCGCGGACTGCGCCTGTGGCACCTCCCGGTGATCATCTGGCTCACGATCGTCTGGCTACTGCTGTGGGGCGCGGTGACCCCCATCAACCTCGTCGGCGGACTGATCGTCAGCGCGGTCATCGTGATGGTCTTCCCGTTCCCGCGCGTGTCGGTCGACGGCGCGCTCCGCCCGTGGCCCACCGTCGTCCTGCTGAGCCGTTTCCTGGCCGACCTCGCCCTGGCGAGCTTCAACGTCGCGTGGCTCGCGATCCGGCCGGCGACGCCACCGCCCAGCGCGGTGCTGCAGATCGACCTGGTCAGCCACTCCGAGCTGCGCCAGACCCTGACCGGTGAGCTCATCTCGCTGGTTCCCGGCTCGCTGCTGATCGAGCTCGACTCCGAGGGCCGGCGCATGTGGCTGCACGTCCTGGACGCCGCCACCCCCGAGCGCGTCCGTGCCGCGCGGAAGAAGGCGCGGATGCAGGAACACCGGCTGCTCAGGGCCATCGGCACCGACGCCGAGGTCCGCGAGAGCGAACGACGACTCCGGGAGGATGCCTCATGACCGTCGTGGCCATCATCTGCGCGATCCTGCTCGGGCTCACCGGGCTGCTGTGCCTGGTCCGCATCGTGCGCGGTCCCACCATGCTCGACCGCACCGTCGCGGCCGACGTCTTCACGGCCGCCTGCGTCGGCGCCATCGGCGTCGAGGCCGCGGTGGGGCGTCACAGCACCACGCTGCCGATCCTGGTCGCGCTGGCCCTGGTCGCCTTCCTCGGATCGGTCAGCATCGCCCGCTACGCCGCCTCGCAGGCCGCCGGAGGTCCGACATGAGCTGGGGCGACGTGGTCGACGTCGTGGCCGGGATCCTGCTGGTCCTCGGCGCCGCGTTCGCGTTGGTCGCCGCCGTGGGTGTCGTCCGGTTCCCGGACGTGCTCACCCGCATGCACGCGGCCACCAAGCCGCAGACATTCGGCCTCCTGCTGATCCTGGCCGGACTCGCCCTGCGCATCGACAGCATGAGCGACCTGACCCTGGTCGCCGTCGTCGCGCTGTTCCAGTTGCTGACGGCGCCGGTCTCGGCGCACATGGTCGCCCGCGCCACCTTCCGCACCGGCAAGGTCGACCGCGAGAAGCTCGTCGTCGACGAGGGCGACTGAGCGACGCCCTCAGTCGGCCAGGTCGACGACGACGGGCGCGTGATCGCTGGCGCCCTTGCCCTTGCGCTCCTCGCGATCGATCCACGCCCCGGTGACGCGCTCGGCGAGCGCCGGCGAGCCGAGCACGAAGTCGATCCGCATGCCCTTCTTCTTCGGGAAGCTCAGCTGCGTGTAGTCCCAGTACGTGTAGACGCCGGGCCCGGGCGTGTGCGGCCGGACGACGTCGGCGAAACCGGCATCGACCATGGCCTGGAAGGCGGCGCGCTCCGGGGCCGAGACGTGGGTCTTCCCCTCGAAGACGGCCATGTCCCAGACGTCGTCGTCCTGCGGCGCGATGTTCCAGTCGCCCGTCAGCGCGATGGGCAGCTCCGGCTCCTTCGCGAGCCACTGCTCGGCAGAGTCGCGCAACCGGGCCAGCCACTCGAGCTTGTACTGGTAGTGACCGTGCTCGAGATCGCGCCCGTTGGGCACGTAGAGGCTCCACATCCGCACCCCGCCGCAGGTCGCCCCGATCGCGCGCGGCTCGAGCACGTCCTCGAACATCGGCTGGTCGACGCCGAACGAGCGCTCGACGTCCTCCAGGCCGACGCGCGACACGATGGCCACGCCGTTCCACTGGTTGATCCCGGCGTGCACGTACTCATAGCCCAGCGCCGCCAGCTGCATCGCCGGGAACTGGTCCTCACGGCACTTGGTCTCCTGGATCGCCAGGACGTCGACGTCATGGCGCTCGAGCCAGGACGCCACCCGGTCGATCCTGCTGCGGATCGAGTTGACGTTCCATGTCGCGATGCGCATCAGAAGTCGACTCGCAGCGGGTACGCGGCGTCGCCGTCGGCAGAGGTGTTCACGCCCAGGACGTGGTGCAACTGGATCTCATTTCGCTCGAAGGCCAGGCGGGACCCGGCCATGTACAGGCCCCAGACCTTGGCACGGCCGAGGGTGACCTCGTCCAGCGCCTCGTCCCAGTGGTCCACCAGATTCTGACACCAGCCTGCCAGGGTCAGCCCATAGTGCTCCCGCAGGTCCTCGAGGTGACGCACCTCGAAGCCGGCGTCCTGCATCGCGACGACGATTGTGCCGACGCCGGTGAGCTCGCCGTCGGGGAAGACGTACCGGTCGATGAACTGACCGGCCGAGGCACGGCCCTTGTTGTCGGGCCGCGTGATGCAGTGGTTGAGCATCCGTCCGCCGACCTTGACCTTGCTGCGGGCGAAGGCGAAGTAGTCGCCGTAGTTGCGGACCCCGATGTGCTCGGTCAACCCGATCGAGCTGAGCGCGTCGAAGCCGGTCTCGGTCACGTCGCGGTAGTCGCTGTGCCGGACCTCGGCCAGGTCGGACAGACCCTGGCGCTCGTTCTCGGCCTGGGCCCACTGCGCCTGCTGCTGCGAGAGCGTCACGCCGATGCCTCGCACCCCGTAGTGCTGCGCCGCATGCCGGACCATGCCGCCCCAGCCGCAGCCGATGTCGAGCAGGCGGTCGCCGGCCTTGAGGTCGAGCTTGCGGCACACGAGGTCGTACTTCTCGGCCTGCGCCTCCTCGAGCGTGGCATCGGCCTTGGGAAACACGGCGCACGTGTAGGTCATCGACGGGCCCAGCACCAGCTCGTAGAAGCGGTTCGACACGTCGTAGTGGTGCTGGATCGCCTCGGCGTCGCGGACCTTGGTGTGCCGCAGTCCTTCGAGCGCCCGTCGCCATCGGGGCACGTGCTCCTCGGCCGGGGGCGGCGGCGGCTTGAGGTTGCCGAACCCCAGACTGCGGGCGATCTGGACCATCTCGGTGGCCGGGGGCACCCGGAACCGCAGTCGGCTCATGACGGCCTTCAACAACTCGTAGGGGTCGCCGGGGTGGACGCCCTCGATCTGCAGGTCGCCGGACACGTACGCACGGGCGAACCCGAGGTCCCCCGGAGCGGTCATGAGGTACGACAGGCCCCGCTCGTTGAGCAGGCGCAGGCGGATGGGCGAGTCCTCGGGGCCCACCACGCTGCCGTCGAAGGCCTCGAAGCGGACGGGCACGTCATCGCGCAGGAGGCGGAACAGCGCCTCGCCGATCGTCAAACGAGTCTCGGGAACGATGCTCATGAGTTCCTCACCGCCTTGTCGTAGAGGGTGTTCAGCCGCGAGTCGGGGTCGTACGTGGACCGGACCCGGTCCAACCCCGCGGTGTCGTAGAGAGCGCCGAACGTCTCGCGGTCGTAGAACGCCTCGGAGTAGAGCGACTTGTGCCCGCCCAGCCGGTGGACCTCGCCCTCGACCTTGCGGTTGACCGCGCCGGGCTCGGATCCGGCCGGGACCACGACGGTGCCCCAGAAGCCCACGTTGACGTAGACGTCGCCGGGCGTCAGGGGGTACGTCGGCCAGGCGCGCCGGGTCCGCAAGGGGCACAGCCAGACCGGACGCATCACCACCTCCCGGTCGAACCAGGTGAGGAAGTCCTCCAGCCGGTCCAGCGGCACCTCGATGTCCTGGATGACCCGCTCGCGCGCCGGCACGTGCTTGATCCGGTCCAGGACGCGACTGACGCCCACCGTGCCGTCGAGAGCGACGAGCCGGTGATACACGTCGCTGCGGCGCCACCGCCGCGGCCACAGGCGACGCACCGACGGGTTCTGGGCGCCGAACGCGCCCGAGCACCAGAACCAGTCGGTGTCCCAGCGCCAGAGGTAGTCGTGGATCGTCAGCACGTCCTCGTGACGCTGCCGGATCGAGCGGTAGTAGACGTCCTGGCCCGTGTAGTCGCTGGTCGGCAGGTCGGCGTCGGTGAACTGCGCCAGGGTCAGGTAGATCTCGTCGGGGCTGAATGCGGTGCCGTCCACCGCGTCGACGGGAACGCCGTCCCACCGGCCGGCGTCGGCGATCTCGGCCAGCGCCTTGACGACGTCGGCGGCTCCAGCGAACGGCACGTGCCGCAGCCGGACCTGACGCGGCGCCGGCTGCAGCTCGATCCTGAGCCGGACGGCGTACCCGAGGCTGCCGTAGGAGTTGGGGAACGCCGCGAACAGCTCGGCGTGCTCGTTGTCGGGCGTGGCGGTGACGATCTCGCCCGAGCCCGTCAGCACGTCCATCTCGAGCACCGCCTCGTGCGGCAGACCCAGTCGCAGCGACGTGGACTCGATGCCCAGGCCGGTGACGGCGCCGCCCAACGTGATGGTGCGCAGCTGCGGCACGACGCTGGGCATCAGGTCGTGCGCCAGGGTCTCGTCGACGAGGCGCTCGTAGGTGCACATGCCCTGGACGTCGGCGGTGCGGGCGTCCGGGTCGATCGCGATGACCCCGTCCAGACCCGAGACGTCGAGGCCCGGACCCGCCGACCGACTGCGGGGACGGAACAGGTTGGAGGTCTTCTTGGCCAGCCGGACGGGCTGGCCCGGACCGATGGCGTCCCACGACGCACGAAGGGCGGCCACGGCGTCCTGATGCTGCGTCCACCCCTGCATACTTCGCAGGCTATCCCCGAGAATGCGGTATCAGCCAGACCAGCGCTTCGCCGTTCCGGCCCGTGAGCCCGAGCCGGGTGGGCCCCGCGACGTGCAACGCGTCGCCCGGATCGAGCACCGTGCCGTCGACCGAGAGCGGTCCACGGGTCACGTGCAGGAGCGCTGCGTGCTCCACCTCGAGCTCGACGGGAGCATCGGGACCGGGGCGCGCCACCACCAGCCGGGCGTCGGCGTGGACCGGCACGGTCTCGTGCACGCCCGGCCCGGCGGGGACGGTCGCCTGGGCGTACTCGGGCTCGTCCTCGTTCGTGCTGCGGACCATCATCTGCACGAACCGCAGCGCGGCGACGTCGCTGGCGTTGCGCTCGGCGTGCGTGACACCTGCGCCGGCGCTGAGGCGCTGCGCGACGCCGGGTCGGACCTGCCCCCCGTGGCCGGTGGAGTCCTCGTGGTCCAGGACGCCGTCGAGCACCCACGTGACGATCTCGGCGTCGGCGTGGTGGTGCTCGTCGTACCCGGCTCCCGCCGCGATGCGCTCCTCGTTGATCGCGATCACCGGACCGAAGCCGATGTTGTCGGGGTCGTAGTGGCGCCCGTAGGAGAACGAGTGGAACGTCTCGGTGCCGTCGGCGACGGTGTGGAACCGGTCGGCCGCACGGCGCAGGACACGGGACTCAGGCATAGCCCAACTCGTGCAGGCGGGCGTCGTCGATCCCGAAGAAGTGGGCGATCTCGTGCACGACCGTGATCCGGACCTCCTCGACGACGTCCTCCTCGGTCTCGCAGATCGCGAGGGTCGGATTGCGGTAGACGAAGATGCGGTCGGGCACGACGCCGGCGTACGTGGAGTCGCGCTCGGTCAGCGGGATCCCGTCGTAGAGCCCCAGCAGGTGCGGGTCCTCCGGCGGCGCGTCGTCCTCGATGAACAGCACCACGTTGTCGAGCCGATCGGCCAGCTCCGCGGGGACGTCGGCGAGCGCGGCGGTCACCAGCTCCTCGAACCGGTCCGGGTCGACGTCGATCACGTGCCGAGTCTAGAGGCGGGGCCCGGCGCGAGCGTGTGGCGAGCGCCGGTGCACCGTGCCCTATGCTGGACGGGTTGTCCGGCCCCCTTCGTCTAGCGGCCTAGGACGCCGCCCTTTCAAGGCGGTAGCGCGGGTTCGAATCCCGTAGGGGGTACCACCGGCACCGCCCCGTCCCCGACCAGAACCTGTCTCGGTACCCATGTCTCAGCCGATCGTCCCGTCCGCCGCCGACCTGGAGGAGCAGCAGCCTCGTCTGCACTGGGCCGCCCTGCTCTTCACCGTCGTGACGATGCTCAGTGCCGTGCTCGTCGGACTGACGGCGTCGGACCACTTCACCCGCTTCACGATGGCGGCCGCGGTGATGGGCTGCGTCGCGCTGTGGCAGGCGCTGCGGGACCCGTTGGTGATGACCGGCATGACAACCGTGATCCTCGGGGCCGTCGCCGGCTGGGGCCTGAACTTCTACGACCGCATCTGGTGGTACGACGACTTCGCGCACTTCACCTTCTCACTGGTCAGCACCCTGGCGATCGCCCGGCTGATGCTGCACCGGTTCCGCGCCGAGCCCGCGGTGCTGCTGCCGATCGTCCTGTGGTTGACCTGGCTGGGCATCGGCTCCCTGTGGGAGATCGGCGAGTGGACCTCGGACCAACTGCAGTCCACGCACCACTCCCGCGGCTATGCCGACACGATGGCCGACATGATCCTCAACTCTTCCGGCTCGGGCATCGCGGCGTGGGTCTACTGGCGCTGGCTGCGCACCCCCGCCGACCTGCAGCGCCAGTCCTAGCCCTCGCCCTCGGGCCCGGGCGTCAGTAGGTTGGCGATGAGGCCGACCGACGGAGGACGACATGAGTTTCGAGGCCCACGGCGGAACCCGCGGCGGCAAGACCCACGGCGGTCCCCTCACGCGTCTGGTGAACCGCTTCGTCGCGCGCCGCGCACGGCGGTCGGCGACGGCGTCCATGGGACCGATGAAGCTGGCGGTCCTCACCACGATCGGCGCCAGGAGCGGACTCCCCCGCGAGAACCCCGTGGGCTGGTTCCCCGGCGGGGACGGGTCCTACCTGGTCGTCGCCTCGGCGAACGGGGCCAGGAACAATCCCGCGTGGTTCCACAACATCGCCGCACACCCCGACGACGTCACCCTCGAGATCGGGCCGCGCAAGATCGCGGTCAGCGCCGAGCAGCTGCACGGCGCCGAGCGTGAGGCCGCGCTGCGCTCGATCGTCGAGGCCGCCCCGCAGTTCGCTGGCTACAACGACAAGACCGACCGCGTGATCCCCGTCGTCCGCCTGACGGAGCGCCCCGCTCCCCCGTCCTGACGCGACCGGGATTGCTGACGGCTCGGCTGGGTACGCACTCCGAAAGCCGCCACCGGAGGGTTGACATGGGAATCTCGCGCCTGGAGCCCGGCATCGTCCTGATCGAGGACGCCGGCACGAACTGCTACCTGATCGCCCTGGGCGACCGGCTCGTGTTCGTCGACACCGGACTGCCCCGGACCTGGCGCTACGCCCAGGAGGCGCTCGACTCCCTCGGCCGCGGGTGGGACGACGTGACCGACATCGTCCTGACCCACGCCCACTTCGACCATCTCGGCTTCACGGCGCAGGCCCGGCGCGCGTCCGGCGCCCGGGTCTGGGTGCACCCGGGCGACCACCGGATCGCGGCCCATCCGTACCGCTACCGCCCCGGCCGCCCCCGACTGCTCTACCCGCTCCGGCACCCGAAGGCGGCGCCGATCCTGGCCCGGATGGTCAAAGCCGGTGCGCTGCGAGTCGAGGGGGTCGAGCAGGTGGCGTCCCTCGGGGTCAACGCTGCACCCGACGGGATCACCGTCATCCCCACCGCCGGCCACACCGACGGGCACTGCGCCCTGCACATCCCCGCCCTGGACGCGGTCCTGACCGGTGACGCGCTCGTGACGCTCGACCCGTACACGGGCCGCCGTGGCCCACGGATCGTCGCTCGTGCCGGCACGAAGGACGCGGTGCAGGCCCGTCGCTCGCTGGAGCGGATCGCCGCCACCGGCGCCCGCCTCGTGCTGCCGGGGCACGGCGAGCCGTGGACGCAGGGCGCCGAGGCAGCCGTCGCATCGGCCCGGAGCAGCGGAGTCGCCTGAGCCCACCGCGGTCGCACTAGGCTCGGTGACGTGTCCGCCGGCCGCTTCGCCCCGTCTCCGTCGGGCGACCTGCACCTGGGCAACCTGCGCACCGCGATCCTCGCGTGGCTGTTCGCGCGAGCGAGCGGCCGCCGTTTCCTGGTCCGGGTCGAGGATCTCGACCGCCAGCGCTCACGACCCGAGTTCGAGCGCAGCCAGTTGGACGACCTCGCCGCCCTCGGGCTGACGTGGGACCCGCCCGTCGTCCGCCAGTCCGAGCGTGACGACCTCTACGCCGCCGCGCTGGCGCGCCTCACCGCAGCCGGGCTGACCTTCGAGTGCTTCTGCACGCGTCGCGAGATCGCCGACGCGGTGCGCGCCCCGCACGCTCCGCCCGGCTCCTACCCGGGCACCTGCCGGGACCTGACGGAGACCCAGCGCGCTGCGAAGCGCACCGAGCGCCCACCGGCCATCCGGCTGCGCGCCGAGGCCGACGAGTGGACGGTCCGCGACGAGTTGCGCGGCGAGATCACGGGCCACGTCGACGACCTCGTGCTGCGCCGCGGCGACGGCGCCCACGCCTACAACCTGGCGGTCGTCGTGGACGACGGCGAGCAGGGAGTCGACCAGGTCGTGCGAGGCGCGGACCTGCTGGACGCGGCTCCCGCCCAGGCCTACCTGGCCCACACCCTGGGGCTGCCCGCCTCGACCTACGCGCACGTCCCGCTCGCCCTCAACGCCGAGGGCCGCCGGCTGGCCAAGCGCGACAGGGCGGTCACCCTGCGCGACCTGACCCCCGACGAGGCGTGGTCGCTCATCGGTGCGTCGCTCGGCGTCCGCGCGCGCTCCCCCGAGGCACTCCTGGCCGAGCTCGACCCCTGGAAGATCAGCCTGGATCCGTGGATCGTCACGCGTTGACCGACCCCCGTTTTGGTGTCTCCGGAGGGCGTCAGGTAGTCTTGCGGTCGCGGTTAAGCCGCACAGCATGAGGCCCCGTGGCGCAGTTGGTTAGCGCGCCGCCCTGTCACGGCGGAGGTCGCGGGTTCGAGTCCCGTCGGGGTCGCCAGTGCTGAAACCCCGCCCCTCAGGGGGCGGGGTTTCGTCGTCTCACGGGGCCGTCGTCACGCGTCGAGGACGCCGAACGCCTCCTGTTCCTGGGATCGGAAACGGCGCTTCGACACGGCATGGATGATCCGCAACGGCGGACCGGCCAGCGTCAGGACCCGGTGCTCGGCCTCGGCCGGCAGGCCCTTGAGTGCCCACGGCACGAACCAGCGCGCCTCGGCCAGGGTCTGCTTCGTCCGAAAGTGCGTCCGCTCCAGCTCGTGCCACTCGTTCCCGCCCACGTACCGCTGCAGGATCTCGATGGCCGCGCTCTCCTCGTGACCGAGGTGATGGCCCAGGACGGCCCCGAGCTCGCCGAGGGTGTCGCGCAGCAGATCGTGGGCGCGGTCGTCGCCTCCGGCCGACAGCCGCTCGAACGCGGCGGCGGCCGCCGCCAGCAGCGGGTCGAGGACGGCGTGCTCGGCCTCCATCTCGTGCAGCACCCGCTCGGCCTCGGCGTCACCGGCCGCGCGCACCCGGTCGAGCAGCAGCGGCCCGAGGATCTCGTCCTCCTTGGTGTGGTGCTGGTGCAGCTCGTGCGTGAAGAGCTGCCACCGGTTCGCCAGCAGGACCCACCGATCACGGTCGCCCGTCGGCATCTGTTCCGCAGCGCGGGCGAAGTCCTGCACGTCGCGGCGGAACGCGTGGTGCAGGACGTACATCATGGTCATGTCGGCGGGCCCGGGCGGCGAGGCGGCCTGACCGGGCAGCAGCAGAGGCGTGGGGGACATCGTTCCTTCTCTCGCGTCGTGTGTTCTCGGCCGGCCCGACGCGCACCTCGGCGCACCTCGGGGGCTCACCAGCGGGAGAGGCGTCGCAGGACGACCCTGATACCGACCGATTGCGATCCGCGTCGGTGGGTGAGGTAGGGTGAACGTCGCTCGTCAGAGCACGGCCAGGTAGCTCAGTTGGTACGAGCGTCCGCCTGAAAAGCGGAAGGTCGCCGGTTCGACCCCGGCCCTGGCCACCACCTCGAGATCCCCGGCTCCACGCCGGGGATTCTCCTTTTCCCGCGAGGGTTTCCGCCGAACGGTTGGCACCCCGGCGGCCCGGACCTACGCTGGTGTGATGTCCGCCGTCGCTCCGATCGCCCGCCGTCTGGCCCTGGTGCTCGGCCCCCTGCTCGTCGCCTCGCTGATGGCGTCGCCCGCTCACGCGGCGGATCCCCGGTCGCCCGCCCGGTTCACCGGCTACGCCTTCGACACGTGCGTCTCGCCGTCCAACCAGGTGATGGACGCGTGGAACGTCACGTCGCCGTACACGGTCGTGGGCATCTACACCTCGGGCAACTCGCGCTACTGCGACGACTCGAAGCAGCCCCACCTCAGCCCGGCGTGGGTCAAGCGCCAGGCGAACCGCGGCTGGCTGTTCCTGCCGATCCACGTCGGCTACCAGGCGCCGTGCTTCGACTCGAAGTCGACGAAGCGGCACATGTCGTACAACGGCACGCTCGCCCGCCGGCAGGCCCGGGCCGACGCGGACGAGGCCACGCGCCGTGCCGCCTACTTCGGGTTCGCGAAGAAGAACGCCGTCTACCTCGACATCGAGTGGTACGACCGCGCCAACCGCCCCTGCGACGCCGCCGTCCTGACCTTCATCGACGCGTTCGTCCAGCGGGCCCACAAGCGCGGCTACAAGGTCGGCCTGTACTCCAGCGGCTCGGCCGCGATCGCGGCCGTCGACGAGGCGCGTCACGCCCAGCGCAAGGGCTTCGACTTCCCCGACCAGATGTGGTTCGCCTGGACCAACAAGCGGGCGAACACCAACGGCGGTCCCTACCTGTCGAACACGTTCTGGAAGCGCGACCGCGTGCACCAGTACCACAACAACGTCGCGGTCTCCTACGGCGGACACCGGGTCACGATCGACAAGAACGTCCTGGCCGTGGGGGGCGGATCGCGCGCCAAGAAGGAGCAGAAGGTCTGCAAGATGTCGCCGACCCTGACGCGCTACCGGTCGCTCAAGGCCGGCTCGCGCGGCAAGGACGTCAAGCTCCTGCAGTGCCTGCTGCGCCGTGCCGGCCACAAGTCGACCATCACCGGCCGCTGGAACGCCCGCACGACCAAGGCCGTCAACTCCTACCGCACCGATCTCGGGTGGGCGCGCAACGGCGCGGCGACACGACCGCTGTGGACCGCCCTGCTGTCGCGCGGCAAGACCCCCATCGCCCTCAAGCGCGGCAAGGTCGGCGAGCCCGTCCACCGGCTGCAGCGCTCCCTGCGCGCCGCGGGCCAGAAGGTGAAGGTCACGGGCATCTACGACGCGCGCACCGCCGCGGCGGTCCGCTCCTACCGCACGAGGGTCGGCCTGCCCGGCTACCAGGTCGCCGATGCCACGGTGTGGGCGGCGCTGCAGCGCGGTCGACGCTGATCCCTCAGTGCCGCTGACTCGTCAGCAGCAGGCCGCCGAGCCCGATCATCATGGCGCCGCCGGCGCGCCGGACCGTCGCCAGCCGGCTCGGTGAGCCGGCGAACCAGGCGCGGGCCGTCCCGGCCAACAGCGCCCAGCCGGAGTCGCACACCAGGGCGATCAGCAAGAAGACGACGCCCAGCACGAGCATCTGGGTGCTGACCGCTCCGGAGTCCCGGTCGACGAACTGCGGCAGCACCGCGGCGAAGAAGACGATCGTCTTCGGGTTGGAGACGCCCACCCAGAAGCCCTCGAGGAGCGCCCGTCCGGGTGAGGCGACCGGTCCTTGCGCACCCTCGGTGAGCGCCGACTCTGCGGGCCCGCTGCGCCAGGCCCGGATGCCGAGGTGGATGAGATAGACGGCACCGACCACCTTGACGACGTTGAACACGACCGCCGACTCCGCCACGATCACCCCCAGTCCGAGGGCGACGGCGACGACGACCGGCAGACCGCCCAGGCCGTTGCCCAGGACGCTCAGGATCCCGGTGCGGCGCCCGTGGGCCAGCGATCTGCCGATGACGAACAGGACGCTGGGCCCGGGGAGCAGGATCAGGGCCAAGGCCGCCAGACAGAACGTCGCGAGCGTCTCGAGGGTGGGCATGTCCGGAGCGTAGACCGCGCTTTCGCGGCGAGAGGATCCGGACGACGAACGGCCCACCCGGAGTCCGGGTGGGCCGTTCGGGCGATCCGTGGATCAGTGCATCATCACCGGGGGCTGGCCCTGGTCGTCCAGCAGGCGCGCCGCCTCACGCCGCTTCGGCAGGAAGAGGCTGACCACGAGGGCCACGACGCACAGCCAGAAGGCGACGACGAAGCTGGCCGCGAACGCGTGCGCCATGTCCGACAGCACGAGCGACTCGAACCTCGCGCCGAGGGACTGCACGTAGTCCAGCAGCGACGGGTCGGCGGGGACCTGGTCGGCCTCCGCCTTCGACAGGGCCTGGGCCGCCTGGATCGCCCGGCTGTCCTTCATCTGGTTGGTCAGGACGACCGAGATGATCGCGACGCCCACCGAGCTGGCGATCTGCTGGCTGATGTTGAGCAACGTCGAGCCGCGAGCCACCTCGTGCGACTGCAGGGTCCGCAGCGCGGACGTCATGAGCGGCATCATCGTCAGGCCCATGCCCAGGCCCATCACGAACAGCGCCGCGATGATGTAGCCGTAGCCGGTGTCGGCCTCGAGCGAGGTCAGGGCGAACATGCCGCCGCAGATCAGGGCCAGACCGAACGGCACGACCCGGCCGACGGGGAACCGGTCGGCCAGGACACCCGCGAGCGGCATCGTCAGCATCGCGCCGAGGCCCTGCGGGGCCACGAGCAGGCCGGCCTTCAACGGCGTCTCGCCGCCCACCTGCTGGAAGTAGGTCGGCACCAGCAGCAGGCCGCCGAAGAAGGCGCCGGCGAAGATGAACATCGTCAGCGTCGAGATGGACAGGTTGTAGTTCCTGAACAGCCGGAAGTCCAGCAACGGGTGCTTCGGCTTGAACGAGTAGACGATGAACGCGGCAACCAGCAGTCCGCCCACCAGCATCGTCGCCCAGACCTTGGGCTCGCCCATGCCACCGGCGTCGGGGATCGACGAGACGCCGTAGAGGAACAGCGCCAGGCCGGGGCTCATGAGCGCCATGCCGATGAAGTCGAACGACTCGCTCGGGTGCGGGGCGTCCTGCTCCAGCACCCGCCAGGCGTAGATCAGCGCGCCGAGGCCGAGGGGCAGGTTGATCAGGAAGATCCAGTGCCAGGAGGCGTTGTCGATGAGGAAGCCGCCGATGATCGGACCGAGGATCGGGCCGAGCAGCATCGGGATGCCCAAGATGGCCATGAGCCGGCCCATCCGCTCCGGTCCGGCGGCCTTGGTCAGGATCGTCATGCCCAGGGGCATGAGCATGCCGCCGCCGAGGCCCTGGAGCACCCGGAAGCCGATCAGCGTCTCGATGTTCCACGCGGCGGCACACAGCACCGAGCCGGCGGTGAACAGGCCCAGCGCCAGCATGTAGAGGCGCTTGGTGCCGAAGCGGTCCGCCGCCCACCCCGTCAGCGGGATCACGGCGGCGAGCGCGAGGGTGTAGGCGGTGACGGTCCAGGCGACGGTCGAGTAGTTCTCGACGCCCAGCTCCTCCTGGAACGTGGGAAGGGCCACGTTCACCACCGTGATGTCCAGGATGGACATGATCGATCCCAGCACGACGACGCCGGCGATCTTGAGGACCGCCGCATCGATCTTGTCGGGGTACTCCGGCGGCGCGGCCGGGGTGCTAGTTGCCATGGTCTTCTTCCTTCAGTGGCTTGAGGGCCTCGACGAGCGCGAGGCATTGTTCGGGCTCGAGGGCGTCGAGCAGCGTGCGCACGGCGTCCTCCTTGGACTTGAGGTGGCTCTGGGCCAGACTCCGTCCGAGTGCGGAGACGGCGACGAGCTTGACCCGGCGGTCCTCGGGGTTCTCGGTGCGCACGACGAGCTTCTTGCGCACCAGCTGCTCGATGTTGCGTCCGACGGCTGCCGCCGACAGACCCACCGCCCCGGCCAGGTCGCCGATGGCGACGGGACCGTCGTGGTGAGCGAGCGTGAAGACCACTCTGGCCTGCGTGAAGGACAGTTTCAGCTTCGCGACGGCCTCGAGGGACTCGCCCTCGGCCGTGGTGAAGACCCGTCCGAGGAACTCTCGGACGGCATCGAATGCGCAGGCGTGGGGGGAGGCGGTCATGACCCGCAAAACACTAACCCAGATGCAAGTAATCGGAAGGTGTGACCTTCGTGACGCTCTTCACGCCCCGGAGGGGAAAGCACCTCATGGCCCTGCAGTAGAATCGTTGGAGTGCCCACACGCTCTGATCTGCGCAATGTAGCCATCGTCGCCCACGTCGACCACGGCAAAACCACTCTCGTCGACGCGATGCTTCAACAGCAGGGCGCCTACTCCGACCACCAGGAAGTCACCGACCGGGTCATGGACTCGGGTGATCTGGAGCGCGAGAAGGGCATCACGATCCTCGCGAAGAACACGGCGGTCAAGTACTCCGGCCCCGGCTCCGAGGAAGTCCCCGGCAAGGTCGTCACGATCAACATCATCGACACCCCCGGCCACGCCGACTTCGGTGGTGAGGTCGAGCGAGGCCTGTCGATGGTCGACGCGGTCGTCCTGCTGGTCGACGCCTCCGAGGGCCCGCTGCCGCAGACGCGCTTCGTGCTGCGCAAGGCGCTTTCCGCCAAGATGCCCGTCATCCTCGTGGTCAACAAGGTCGATCGTCCCGACGCCCGCATCGCCGAGGTCGTCGACGAGACGTACGACCTGTTCATGGACCTGCTGCCCGAGGATGCCGCCGGCGACGCGCTGGACTTCCCCGTCGTCTACGCCTCCGGCAAGGCCGGCGTCGCCTCGCTGGAGCGCCCCGAGGACGGCACGCTGCCCAACGGCGACAACCTGATCCCCCTGTTCCAGACGATCATGGAGCACGTCCCGGCCCCCGAGTACACCGAGGGCGCGCCCCTGCAGGCGCACGTCACGAACCTCGACTCCTCCCCGTTCCTGGGCCGCCTGGCCCTCGTGCGCGTCGAGGAGGGCGAGCTCAAGAAGGGCCAGCAGGTCGCGTGGATGAAGCGTGACGGCTCGGTCGAGCGCGTCAAGATCACCGAGCTGCTCATCACCGAGGCCCTCGACCGCAAGCCGGGCGAGTCCGCCGGCCCCGGCGACATCGTCGCCATCGCGGGCATCAGCGACATCAACATCGGCGAGACGCTGGCCGACCCCGAGAACCCGGTCGCGCTGCCGCTCATCCACGTCGACGAGCCCGCGATCTCGATGACCATCGGCACCAACACGTCGCCGCTGGCCGGTCGCGAGAAGGGCACGAAGGTCACCGCCCGCCTGGTCAAGGACCGGCTCGAGTCCGAGCTGATCGGCAACGTCTCGATCAAGGTCCTGCCCACCGAGCGTCCCGACGCCTGGGAGGTCCAGGGCCGCGGCGAGCTGGCGCTGGCGATCCTCGTCGAGCAGATGCGTCGCGAGGGCTACGAGCTCACCGTCGGCAAGCCGCAGGTCGTCACGCGCGAGATCGACGGCAAGATCCACGAGCCCGTCGAGCGCCTGACGATCGACGCCCCCGAGGAGTACCTCGGCGGGATCACCCAGCTGCTGGCCGTCCGCAAGGGCCGCATGGAGCAGATGGTCAACCACGGCACCGGCTGGGTCCGCATGGAGTTCCTGGTCCCGGCCCGCGGCCTGATCGGCTTCCGCACCGAGTTCCTCACCGACACCCGCGGCACCGGCATCGCGCACCACATCTCCGAGGGCTACGAGCCCTGGTTCGGCGAGATCTCGACGCGTCCGTCGGGCTCGCTCGTGGCCGACCGCGCCGGCGCCGTCACGTCGTTCGCCATGACCAACCTGCAGGAGCGCGGCACGCTGTTCGTCGAGCCCGGCACCGAGGTCTACGAGGGCATGATCGTCGGCGAGAACTCCCGTGATGACGACATGGACGTCAACATCACCAAGGAGAAGAAGCAGTCGAACGTGCGCTCCTCGACCGCCGACAACTTCGAGAAGGTCATCCCGCCGAAGAAGCTGTCGCTCGAGCAGTGCCTGGAGTTCTGCCGCGAGGACGAGTGCGTCGAGGTCACCCCGACCAACGTGCGCATTCGCAAGGTCGTCCTCGACGCCGGTGAGCGCAGCCGCACCGCCCGCAAGCGCAAGTGAGCTGACTCGGCTCCACCCGAACCCCTCTCCGGCTCCGGCCGGGGAGGGGTTCGTCGTTGTCGGAGATTGTTGACCTGTGCGTCTTGCTCATAGTGTGTGCCACACACTATGGTGTGACACATGGACGACCTGACCCAGCAGCACGTGCAGGAGTTGCGCCGCGGCACGGTGGTGCTCGCGTCACTGCTGAGCCTGCGCGAGCCCGGATACGGCTACGGCCTGCTCGAGTCACTGGCCGAGGCGGGGATCACCGTCGACGGCAACACGCTCTATCCCCTGCTGCGCCGACTCGAGAAGCAGGGACTGCTCACCAGCGACTGGAACACCGACGAGGCCAGGCCTCGGAAGTTCTACCGCACCAGCGCCGAGGGTGAGCGCCTCATCGAGGCGCTGCTCGCCGACTGGCACGAGCTCGACACCGCCCTCGGGCGACTGACCGACGGAGGAACACGATGACCACGACCCTGACCGACCGCTACGTGTATGCCGCCACGCGGTGGCTGCCCGGCAAGACGCGCACCGAGGTCGCGGAGGAGCTCCGTGAGCGCATCGGTGACACCGTGGCCGCCCGCGGCGCCACCCCGGCTGCCGAGAGGGAGACGCTCGAGGAGCTGGGTGACCCACTGCGGGTGGCGGTCGACTACACCGGCCGCGCGCCCGTGCTCATCGGGCCGCGCCTGTTCTTCCCGTGGTTGCGGCTCACGATGCTGCTGGCCGCGATCGTGGGCCCGATCGTCGCCGCGATCGTGGTGATCGTCGCCGCCTTCGACGGTGACTCGATCGGCACGATCGTCGGGGATGGCGTGGGGACCTTGTTCGACGTGACCGTCCACGTCATCTTCTGGACCACCCTCGTGTTCGCGGTGTTGGACTGGACGAACACGTCGGCCGGGGCGCAGACCTGGTCGATCGACCAACTGTCCGAACCGAAGCCCGGTACCAGCGTCTCGGACCTCGTCGCGGGCCTGGTCTTCCTCCCGCTCTTCGCCGCCGCGATCCTGTGGCAGCACTTCGGTTCGCCGTTCTTCGAGGACGGGGACCGCATCGCGATGATCGACCCCGACCTCTGGTCCTGGTACCTGCCGTGGGTTCTCGGGGTGCTCGCGCTGGAGCTGCTGCACCTGCTCTGGGTGTACCGCAGCGGGTGGACCTGGACGACGGCGTGGGCGAACGTCGTCCTGAGCCTGCTCTTCGCGATCCCGACCATCGCCCTGTTGCTCGACAACGCGCTGATCAATCCCGAACTGGTGGCGCACCTGTCGTCATGGGACCCCGAGTACATCGCGACCTCCATGAAGTGGTCCGCGGCCATCGTCGCCCTGGTGAGCCTGTGGGAGATCGTCGACGGATTCCGCAAGGCGTACGTCACCGCGCGAGGACGGGCTCGCGCTCAGTAACCCGAGCCTCGGGTCTGCGCCAGGTAGACGAGCGCCGCCACGGTGCCCAGCAGGGGCAGGATCCCCAGCGGGTTCTGGAAGACGATGTCGACCAGGATCGAGACCGGCAGGATCACCAACCAGATGTTCTTGGGCAAGGTGCCGGCCATCTCGAAGTCATAGGGCTTGCGCCGCACGCAGTCGACCAGGGCGAAGACCTTGGTCGCCAACAGCAGCCACCAGATCAACGGGGTCACGAGAGCCATGGGGGGAAGAATACGGTGGGCACCACTCGCGAGTGGTGCCCACCGTTGATTCTGCGTTCCGCGTGGGTCAGGACGAAGCCTTCTTCGCCGGCGCCTTCTTGGCGGTCGTGGTCTTCTTGGCGGCCGACGAGGTGGTGCCACTGGCCTGCGACGGCGCCTTCTTGGCCGACGTCGAGGTCTTCTTGGCCGTCGTGGAGCCCTTCTTCGCGGGCGCCTTCTTGGCCGTGGCCTTCTTCGCCGTGGAGGCCTTCTTGGCCGGGGCCTTCGCGCCGTTCGTGCTGGACTTCGCGGCCGCCTTCTTGGCGGTCGTGGTGCTCTTCGTGGCCGTGTCGGACGTCTTCGCCGTGCCGGACTTCTTCGCCGCGGGCGCGGTGGCCGAGCGGGTCCGGGCCGAGTTCGCGAAGGAGGAGGCTGCCGCGCCGGCGGTGCCGGTGGCGTCCTCGACGGCCTCGGCGGCCTTGCCCGTGAGCTCCTCGGCCTTGGCGGTCAGCTCGTCGATGATCTCCTCGGCCTTGTCCTTGAGGTCGCCGACCAGGTCGTCGGCCTTCTCGCGGAAGTCGTCGACCGTGTTCTTCAGGTCGTCGAGGGTGACGTCGTCGACCTTGCCGCGCAGCTCACTGACGACGGCCTCCGCCCGGGCGGCGAGGTCCTCGGCGGCGGTGCGGACGTCGTCGACGCTCAGGCCCTTGGCCAGGTCGACGAGGTCGTCGGCCTTCTTCACCAGGTCCGAGTACGTGGCGGTGACCGATCCGAGCGCGGTCTGCGCCAGGGTCTCGGCCTTCTTCTGCAGGCCGCTCACGTCGAATCCCTTGACGGAGGCGGGCAGGGCGCGGATGTCGTCCAGCATCGACTTGATCTGGGCGTTGATGGTGTCGGTGATGCTCATGGTCTCTCCTCGAGGTCTGCGGTTCCGACGAATGAGCGGTAGATGTCCCGCAAAGCCGTCTTCTGGCGCGTGGTCAACCGCGGATCGCGGTCGATGGCGTCCTCCACCAAGTAGGCCCCCGACTGCTCGGCATCGAGGATGCCGGCGCGGACGTAGAGCGACTCGGCCGAGATCCTCAGTGCCTTCGCGATCTGCTGCAGCACCTCGGCGGACGGTTTGCGCAGGCCACGCTCGATCTGGCTGAGGTACGGATTCGACACGTCCGCGAGCTCGGCCAGCTGTCGCAGTGACATCTGCGCCTGGGTCCGCTGGTCACGCAGGTACTCGCCGAGCGACCCCATGGCCGATCCGACTGCATCTGGCATGTTCAGCTTCCCCATGGCCCCAGCGTGCTTGCAAAAGTTAGCAAGTGCAAGCAACTGTGATGCACCGGACACGTTGCTCCGCTTCGCGGCCTCGCCGGGTTACCCTGTGGGCGCCGAAGGTGCCCTCGGGCGGTGCCCTCTTTCCCCAGCCCGACCCCCATGCCTACCTCGTTGCTCCGCCGCGTTCTCGTGGCGCTCGCCCTGACCAGCACCCTCCTGGTCGCCCCTGCCACCTCCGCCCAGGCCGCCCCCGCGAAGCCCGCGAAGGTCTCGAAGATCACCGCCAAGACCACGACGACGACCCTGACGATCCGCTGGAAGCGGCCGAAGCGCGCGACCTCGTTCGCGGTGTGCGTCAAGACCGATCCCGGGGCGAAGCGGTGCGTCCGCAGCGTCCGCACCCGCAAGACCTCCGTGACCTTCAAGAAGCTGAAGCCCAACTCGGGTCACGACTTCTACTACCGGGTGCGCTCGTACCGCGGCAAGAAGCACTCCGCCGCGACCAAGTGGAAGCGCGCGAACCTGCGCGTCGCGAAGGGAACGGCCAACCGCGTCGTCGGCGGCCGCGGCGACCGGCTGGGCTACCAGTGGTCGCCCACCACCAGCGCGACGAGCTACCAGCTCCAGGTGGCCACCGATCGGGGCTTCACCACCGGCGTCCACACGGTCGGCCGCAAGAAGACGGCCGGCACGGTGACCGGCCTCAACGGCGGCATGACCTACTTCGCCCGGGTGCGCGGCGTGAACGGCTCGGTCAAGGGCGCCTGGGGCCCCGTCTCGACGGCCAAGCTGGCACCGACGCCCGTGCGGGCGACCGTGGCCACCTACAACCTGTGCGGCGAGGACAGGTGCCGCTCCGCCGACAGCCCGGCCTGGTTCCTGCGGTACGTGCCGAAGTGGACCGTGCGCAAGCCGCTCGCCGCCGCGGTCGTGCGGTCGGCCGATCCGGACGTCATCGTCACCCAGGAGTCGGCGACGAAGACGGCGTTCCACACCGCGCTGCCCGGGTTCACCCGCGGGGCCTACAAGAGCGCCAAGACCATCTACTTCCGGTCGTCGCGGTTCACCGCCCTCGACGGCGGATGGATCACCCTGGACTCCGAGACCAAGCGGTACGCGACGTGGAACCTGTTGCGTGACCGCCAGGCGGGCACGGCCTTCATCGTCGTCGATGCCCACCTCGAGCCGCTGAAGGGCGTCGCCAAGGACGACCGTCGCCGGAAGCAGACCCAGCGACTCATCTCGCGGATCTCGGCGGTGAACCCGCACGGCCTGCCGGTGGTGTGGGGCGGCGACTGGAACTCCAACGCGTCGAACGCCAATCAGTCCAACTACCCCGGCGGCTACGACGCGCCCCGCCGCGAGTTCGAGCGCCACGGCGTGGTCGACGCGCTGACCCGGACGACCGACCGGCTCAACGCCGAGCTCAACAGCGCCAATGCCGGTGTCCCGACGCCGAAGGCCAACGGTCACCACGTCGACGGGATCTACGTGCCTCGGTCCGGAGTCACCGTCGAGTCCTGGCTGATGCCGGCGAACTTCACCGACACTCCGACCGGTCGTCAGTACGCCACGCCGTTCCCGTCCGACCACAATCCCGTCGTCGCGAAGCTGGTGCTCGCGACCCCGTAGGATGCGGGCATGCCCGGTCTTTTCCGCTCCTTGTGCCTGCTCGGCACCGGGGGTGCATTGATCGGCGGGGCCGCCCTGATGGCCACCACCACCGACGCCGAGGGGAACGGACCGGTCACCCGTCTCGCCGGGATCGAGCGGCCCTACCTCAAGGTGCTGTCGGTGGAGGTCGCCCCGAGGGAGGTGTCCCTCGCCTGGTCGGGCAACGGCAGTCAGTACCGCGTCTCCCTGGGCGACGACCTCACGAGGCCCGCTCGCACGATCGTCACCACCGAGCCGACGGCCAAGCTCCCCGCTCCGGAGGCGGCCGACCCCAAGGGCCGGGTCAGCTACCGGGTCGAGTCGGTCGAGGCGGGCACCACCGAGGTCGCCGTCGAGGGCACCGTGACCCTGCTGCCCGGCGTGCCGCCACGGCCCAAGGTCAAGCGCACCGCGCCCGAGGGCGCCGTCGTGAAGTGGAAGCCGGCCGACTACGCCACCACGTACGACGTCGCCGTCTCGACGTCCAGGAAGAAGCTGCCGAAGAAGGTCGAGCGGCTGACCCGGGGCGGCACGGCGTTCGCCACCGACTCCTTGAAGCCCGAGCGCACGTACTGGGTCCGCGTGCGTGCGGTGGGCGAGGCCGGTGTCAGCCGGTTCGGCCCGCCGACGAAGGTCACCACTCCCCCGGCGGACTCCGAGTTCTCGATCGGGTCGTGGAACATCTGCTCCGAGGCCTGTTCCGGGTTCGGTGGCCGCGTCGGCGGCCAGGCCGCCCAGGTCCATGCCTCCGGCGTCGACATCCTGGCCCTGCAGGAGGCCGGCGGCCAGCGCGTCGGCCCGACCACCCGCGCGGCGTTCAGCGGCGGCCCGAAGAACCTCGTCGCCGCCGAGGGCGGCGGCAACTCGCGCTACCTGTCCTACTCGCCGGAGAAGTTCACCCAGCTCGGCGGTGGCCGCTGGTCCCTGGGGCACGGCCGATGGGCGACGTGGGCCCGACTCGAGGACAAGCTGACCGAGCGTCCGTTCATCGTGGTCAGCGTCCACCTGCTGAGCGGGCACAAGAAGAACGGCGAGCGGGCCGCCGAGATGCGGAGCCTGATGGGTGGCCTCGCGGGGATCAACACCCAGGACGACCCCGTCGTCCTGGCCGGCGACTTCAACTCCGGCACGCACCGCAGCGGGGACACCGTCGGGCCGATCGTCCGGTCGTCGGGGTACAAGGACACCGTCGAGGTCGCCGACGAGACGCAGAACGCCCAGGTCAACACCGGCAGCCGACGCGGCGACAAGGCGATCATGTCCCACGACCACGTCGACCACATCTACGTGTCGAGCGACTGGGAGGTCCCCGCCTGGCGTCAGTGGGCCAACCTGTCGGGCACCACGTACGTCGGCACGTGGCTCTCGGACCACAACATGATCGCGGCGACGGTCACCCTCGAACGCGCCGAGAAGGACGCCGTCAAGGATCCCAGCGAGGTCGTCAAGGTGCCGGCGAAACTCCGTGAAGAGGTCGCCCCGACCACCACCTCCTCGCCCTCCGCCACTCTCCCCCTCCGGGAATGATGTGACGGAAGTGACATTCGCGCATTAGGCTCGGGCTCATGCGTCTTCGCCTGTTGGCCTGTGCCCTGACCGCCGTGCTCGCCGCGGCGACGCTGGGCACCCCTGCGGTCGCGGCGCCGAAGAAGCCCGGCAAGGTCGGTCTGGTGTCGGTCACCGGCACCGCGACCTACACGTCCGCCGGCAAGAAGTACGCCCGGATCTCGGTGTCGTGGCCCCGAGCCTCCCGGGCCACCCGCTACCAGGTGTTCGTGGGCAACTCGAAGGCCCACGTCGCGAAGCAGAAGAAGCCCCGCACCACGGTCCGCTCGCCGAAGGCGACGATCAAGAAGCTGAAGCGCAACAAGGTCTACTGGGTCCAGGTCAGGGCACTCAACGGCAAGCGCGCCGGCAGCCGCTCGGCCCGGATCGCCCGCGTCACGCCTGCCGCCTCGGCCACGCTCAGCACCGCACGCCACCCGGTCTACAGCCTGATGAGCTACAACGTCTGCTCGAACGCCTGCAGCCGGTGGAGCACCCGGGCCCCGCTCGTCGTGCGCGAGGTGCAGCGCCTCAAGCCCGACGTATTGGCGCTCCAGGAGGCCAGCCGCTGGGGAACGACGATCATCCCCGGGTACACCGAGACGCTCGGCGGCAAGGACAACCGGATCCTCTACCGCACCGCCGCCTTCGAGCAGGTCGAGCAGACGCTGAGTCCCGAGCAGCAGTCGGCCGAGTGCCCCCTCGCGGTCGACCCCGAGAACAACCTCGTCCTCGGCGACGACGGCAAGCCCGTGCGCGCCGAGCCGTGCATCCTGCCGGTGGACGGCATCGCGGATCCGCCCGGCAAGCAGGCCCCGTGGGCCGTGCTGCGTCACCGGGCCAGCGGCCAGACGGTCGTGTTCGTGGCCGTCCATCTGCAGGTCGACGACAAGCGCTCGATGGCCACCCGCCGCGCCACCCAGGCGACCGACATCTTCTCGGCGCTCGGCGCCCAGCTCGCCTGGTGGGGCCGGAACGTGCGCAGCATGCCGGTCGTCGTCCTCGGCGACTTCAACACCAACCGCAGCCGCGCGGGCAACAACCGCCTCGAGAGCGTCATGCACGCCAACGGGTTCTACGACGCGTACGAACAGGCCCGTTCGCTGAGCCGCCAGCACTTCAACACGGCCAACCCGCGGTGGCTGACCAAGCCCGTCGTGGGCGTGACGTGGGGCGACCACGTCGACAAGGCCTGGGTCCGCCCCGGGCGTAGCCGCGTCGTCTCCTGGGCCAACGCCGGACGGATGTCCGGCGGCCGCTTCGTCGCCCCGCTGCCGTCGGACCACCACCCGCTGCTGGTGCGCGCGCAGGTGTCCTGAGGCCCGCGGTTTACCACGGTCCCGTGGTAAACCAGCGCCTCCCCAGGGAAGTTTCCCCAGGGAGGCGACGACGTCCCGTGGGACGGCAGTGAACGGTCAGTCCTTCTTGTGCCGCGGCTTCTTGGTGCCGGCCGACTCGGGCTTGCCCTTCCCGGCGGGCTTGGAGTACGACCCGGAGGACCCGGAGCCCTTGGAGTAGGTCTTGCCGGCCGGCTTGGAGTACGGCTTCTTCCGCTCGCCACCGGGACGGCCCGAATCGGGCGCGATGTCGATCTTCTTGCCCGAGATCCGCGTGTTGGCCAGCAGGTCGAACACCTCGTCCGGCAGGTCGGCCGGGAGCTCGACGAGCGTGTGTTCGACACCGATGGTGATCTTGCCGAAGTCCGAGCGCTTCAGTCCGCCCTCGTTCGCGAGCGCGCCGACGACCATCGACGGCCGGATCTTGTGACGCTTGCCCACGGCGAGCCGGTAGGTCGCCATGCCGTCGGAAGACGGGCGCTCGGTGCGCTCACGCTTCTCGCGCGGCTCCCGCGGCTCGCGCTTCTCCTGCGGCGGGTCGGGGCGCAGGAAGAACGCCTTGTCGTCCTGGCTCATGACGGCCAGCGCGGCGGCGATGTCGGTCATGTCGACGTCATGCTGCTGCGCGTACTGCTCGACGAGGCCCTTGTAGACCTCGAATTCCGGGTCGCCCATCGCCGTGGTGATCGAGGCGGCGAACCGGTCGGCGCGCTTGGCGTTGACCTCGTCGGGGGTCGGCACGGCCATCTGCTCGACCGGCCGGCCCGAGACCCGCTCGAGGGACTTGAGCATGCCGCGCTCGCGCGGGGTGACGAACACGATCGCATCGCCCGAACGACCGGCGCGGCCGGTCCGGCCGATGCGGTGCACGTACGCCTCGGGGTCGTGCGGGATGTCGTAGTTGACCACGTGGGTGATCCGGTCGACGTCGAGTCCGCGGGCTGCCACGTCGGTGGCGACGACGATGTCGACGACACCGCTCTTGAGCTGGCCGACGGTGCGCTCACGCTGGGCCTGGGCGAGGTCGCCGTTGAGTGCCGCCACGGTGTAGCCGCGGCTGCGCAGCTTCTCGGCGAGCTCCTCGGTGGCCGACTTCGTGCGGACGAAGATCAGCATGGCGTCGCCCTGCTCGACCTCGAGCACGCGCGTCAGGGCGTCGAGCTTGTTGTGGTGCGAGACCGGCATCCAGCGCTGGCGCACGTTCGTCGTGCTGCGCGTGGCCTGCGGGGTCGAGATGTCCTGCGGGTCGTGCAGGTACTTCTTCGCGAGTCGGCGGATGCCCGGGGGCATCGTGGCCGAGAACAGCGCGACCTGCTTGTACTCCGGGGTGTCGGCCAAGATCCGCTCGACGTCCTCGGCGAAGCCCATGTTGAGCATCTCGTCGGCCTCGTCCAGGACGAGCATCTCGAGGGCCGAGAGGTCGAGCGAGCCGCGCTCGAGGTGGTCGATCACGCGACCGGGGGTGCCGACGACGACCTGGGCGCCGCGCTTGAGCCCGGACAGCTGGGCGCCGTAGCTCTGGCCGCCGTAGACCGGCAGGACCTTCAGTCCGGTGCCGGAGGAGTAGCTCTGGATGGCCTCGCTGACCTGCAGGGCCAACTCGCGGGTGGGCGCCAGCACGAGGGCCTGGGTGTGCGAGGAGCCCGGGTCCAGGCGCTGCACCATCGGCAGCGCGAACGCGGCGGTCTTGCCGGTGCCGGTCTGGGCCAGCCCGACCACGTCACCGCCCTGGAGCAGGGCCGGGATCGCCTGGGCCTGGATGGGGCTCGGCGTCTCGTAGCCGAGGGCGCGCACGACCTGGACGAGCGAGTCGTCCAGGCCGAGGTCGTCGAACGAGAGGGTTTCGGAGGGGGCTTCGGTCATCACATGTTCAATCCGGCCCGCACGTG
Source organism: Aeromicrobium senzhongii (assembly GCF_014334735.1). Classification (NCBI taxonomy): domain Bacteria; kingdom Bacillati; phylum Actinomycetota; class Actinomycetes; order Propionibacteriales; family Nocardioidaceae; genus Aeromicrobium; species Aeromicrobium senzhongii. The sequence goes on along the minus strand of NZ_CP060587.1, from coordinate 284,654 downwards.
CAGGCCTGCGTCAGGGTCGACGATCGGCTCCTGTGCGGCGGCGACGCCGTCGGCCAGGAGCGTTGCATCCACCGGGGTGTTGCGCTTGAGAAGAGCCAGGCCGATCGGCCCGAGCTCGTGGTGCCGGGCGGCGCTGCCGACCTGTCCGACGACCTTGTCGCCGAGCAGGACGTCCGCGCCGTGCGGGGGCAGGTGGTCGACGGAGCCGTCGAGGTGCAGCAGGGTCAGCCGGCGCGGCGGACGGCCGAGGTTGTGGACCCGGGCGACCGTCTCCTGTCCGCGGTAGCAGCCCTTGTCGAGGTGGACGGCCGATCCCAGCAGGCCGACCTCGTTGGGGATGGTGCGCTCGTCGGTGTCGAGACCGAACCGGGGGCGGCCCGCGGCGATGCGCAGCGCCTCCCACGCGTAGACGCCGACCGGGGTGCCCGGGACGGCATCGAGGTCCTGGACGAACTCGGTGGCCAGACCTCCGGCGTAACGGCCGACGACGAACCGGTCGTCGACGGCGGCGACCTCGACGCGCGACATGAAGCGCATCCGGTCGAGGAACTCGGTCAGGGCGGCGCCGGCGCCGGGCTCGGTGTGCGCCCAGAAGGTCTCGCCGTCGTCCAGGCCACTGAAGTCGTGCTCGATGCGGCCCTGCGGCGAGAGCAGCAGGACGTCCGTCCACCGGCCCACGGCCAGGCCCTCGAGGTACTGCGTCGTCAGCGAGTGCAGCCAGGTGAGGCGGTCCGGGCCCGTGATGCGCAGGACGTCACGGTGCGAGAGGTCGACGAAGCCGTCGCCGGACAGCAGCGTGCGCTGCTCGGCGGCGAAGGACGATCCGTAGTGCGCGGCGACGCCGGCATCGGGTCCCTCGGCCTCGACGGCGCCGGGTCGGCTCAGCAGCGGGCTAGACACGCTCGAGCTTCCCCCACAGGTGCGACTGCATCGGCTGGCCCTCGGCGGCCATGTCGTAGGCGTACATCAGCGCGCCCTCGACCAGCCCGTACATCCGCTGGCCGGCGGTGTACTCCTTCGCACTGACGGTGCGGGCGACGACGTCGGTGGCCAGCGTGATGCGGGCTCCGTCGGTCTCGCCGTACCAGATCTCGGCGTAGCCGGTCGGGTGCGCGAGCACGAGCTCGACCTTGCCCTCGCCGGACGGACGCAGGAAGCCGGTCTCGAGAGCACCGGGGCGCACCCGCTCGCCCTCGTCGTCGGTGATCCAGGCGCGGCTGAAGTAGTGCAGGAAGGGCCGTCCGTCGTGCGCGAAGACCACGTCCTGCTCGTAGCTGAAGGCCTCGATCGTCGGGTAGTCGCCCCGGCCGTTGCCGTGCCACGTCCCGAGGAGCCACGCCACCGGCATCAGATCGGGGTGGAGGTCGCTGGGGATCTGGAAGGCCATGGGTTCCATGCTATCGGCCGGTCTCCAAGGCGCCGATACGCTCCTGCCATGCGTGCGGTGGTGCAGCGGGTCAGCCGGGCCGAGGTACGGGTCGAGGACGAGGTCGTGGGCCGATTGGACGGCCCCGGCCTGGTCGTCCTGCTCGGGGTGACCCATGAGGACACGCCGGACGATGCCGACCGACTGGCGGCCAAGATCGTGCGGATGCGGATCATGGCGGGCGAGCGGTCGGTCGACGAGACCGGTGGCGGTGTCCTGGCGATCAGCCAGTTCACGCTCTACGCCGACACCCGCAAGGGCCGCCGGCCCTCGTGGGGAGCAGCCGCCCCGGGTCCGGTCGCCGAGCCGCTCTACGAGCGGTTCTGCGCCGCCGTCGGGGCCGCCGGAGTGCCGGTGGAGCGCGGCGTGTTCGGCGCCGACATGGCCGTCGACCTCGTGAACGACGGACCCGTCACGATGGTGCTGGATTCCTGAGGGATTCTCTCAGTATGGGCCGTCATACTGGGGAGGTTGTCGACGACGAGGAGAACACTGGTGAGTGACGCACCCGAGGTGGTCCGGAAACCCGGATCCCGTGCGTCGAACCGTCGTTCCTTCCGCCAGCGCCATCCCGCCGTCGTGTGGGCGGTCGTGCTGATCGTCCTGCTGCCCCTGGTCGGCGGCGCCGCCTACGCCTGGAATCTCAAGCGCAAGCTCGACGACGTCGAGACGGTGAAGCTGAACCCGAAGGAAGCCCCCGATCCCGACGAGGGCCGGGCTCTCAACGTCCTGCTGCTCGGCTCGGACAAGGGTGAGCCCAAGAAGGGTCAGCCCAAGAACACGACGATCGCCGAGGACGCCGCCTCCGGCGACTGGCCCGTCGGCAAGTACCGCAGCGACACCTTGATGATCGTCCACATCCCGGCCGATCGGAAGAAGGTCTACCTCGTCTCGCTGCCGCGCGACTCGCTCGTCCCGATCTACGACGCCGAGGGCAAGACGACCCATTCGGAGAAGCTGAACGCGGCCTTCGCCATGGGCGGCCCCGTCGCCACCATCAACACCGTCGAGAAGCTCACGGGCCTGAAGATGGACCACCTCGCGATCATCGACTGGGCGGGCTTCAAGGACCTGTCGTCCGCCGTCGGCGGTGTCGAGGTCACGATCCCGCGCTCCTTCTACGACCCGCAGCAGAAGATCCAGTGGAACGCGGGCAAGCAGACGCTCGAGGGCAAGAAGGCGCTCGACTACGTCCGCACGCGCTACGGACTGGCCGGTGGCGACTTCGACCGCATCAAGCGCCAGCAGAACTTCATGCGCGCCCTCATGGGCAAGATGCTCAGCTCGGGCGTGACGACCAACCCGAACAAGCTGACCAAGACGGTGTCGGCGCTGACCGACAACCTCACGGTCGACGAGGGCTGGTCCGGCACGGCGATGGCGAAGCTGGCCCTGTCGTTGCGCGGCATCACCACCGACGACGTCACGTTCATGACCGCACCGGTCCAGGGCACCGAGACCATCCCGGTCTACGGCAGCGTCGTGGTCCTGCAGCAGGACAAGCTCGCCGAGCTGTTCACGGCCCTGGGCAAGGACAAGATGGGCAAGTACCTCAAGAAGTACCCCGACGACGTCCTGCCGGACGCCGAAGAGGTCTCCTGATCCTCAGCGTGCGCGGCGGTTCCACTCGATCGCCGGGCAGGTGTCCATGACCATCGGCACGCCGGCGGCGATCGTCCGGTCGAACGCGGCCTCGTCGATGACTCCGAGCTGGAACCACACGGCCTTCGCCCCGATCTCGACCGCCTGGTCCGCGAAGGGACCGGCCTGGTCCGAGCGACGGAAGACGTTCACGACGTCGACCGGGAAGGGCACCTCGGCGAGCGTGGCATAGCCCTGCTCCCCCAGCACGGTCGGAGCGTCGGGATGGATGGGGACGATGCGCTTGCCGCGGCGCTGCAACAGCTGGGCGATCGAGTACGCGGTGCGCGACGGGTTGGGCGACAACCCCACCACGGCCCAGGTCTCGAGCTCGTCCAACATCAGGGACACGGCCTCAGGGTCCTGCCAGTCGGTCATGGCCCGAACGTATCCCGACGCGCCCGGATTCGCCGCCGGACGCCCTCGCACCGGACGTCCGTATCCTGAGTCCGTGACGACCGTCCTGACCTACGGCACCTTCGACCTGTTCCACATCGGCCACCTGCGCCTGCTGGAGCGTCTGTCCTCCATGGGGGACCGACTGATCGTCGGCGTCTCCACCGACGAGTTCAACTCCGGCAAGGGCAAGAGCACCGTGGTGCCCTACGCCGACCGTGCCGAGATCGTCGGCGCGATCAAGGGCGTCGATCTCGTCCTGCCCGAGGAGTCGTGGGAGCAGAAGCGTCGCGACATCGTCGAGCACCAGGTCGACCTGTTCGTGATGGGCGACGACTGGACCGGCAAGTTCGACGACCTGTCCGACCTGTGCCGGGTCGAGTACCTGCCGCGCACCAAGGGCATCTCGACCACCGGCCTCAAGGAGATGCTGCGGGTCCTGGACCCGAGTCACATCGAGGAGATGCAGGAGGCGCTCGGCGTCCTCTCGCGGCTGCTCGACCACTACCGCGACCTCAGCTGACCGCCGCCTCCCGAGGGTTGGCCGGGGGCGTCGCCGGCCCCGGGCAGCAGCCAGCTCGAACGCCGTCCGCTCGCCGTCGGGGAGCACGAGGTAGCCACCGAGATTTGCTCTCATTTCCACCTCTCACCGCGGTTGAAAGGTGGAGAAAGGAGCAAATCTCGGGAGGGCGGGGTCAGATCCCGTACTGGAACTCGACGGTCATCCAGCCGAAGACCCAGAACCCCAACGCGCACCACAGGACCCCCGCGACCGCCAACAGAGCTCCGCGGCGCCCACGCGCCGGGCGGTCGGGCGTCGCCGCCCACTGCACCGCGCGCATGACGAACGGCAGTAACAGGAACAGGACGGGCATCAGCAGCAACCGCGGACGCGCGTGCATGATGCCGTTCGAGCCCAGCACGCTGCCGGCGACGAGCACGGCCGTCAACCAGACCTGCCACGGCAGCCATCCCCGCAGCAGCGGCCACAGCGAGGCCACGCACAGGGCGAACACGAACACGATCATCCAGCTCGACAGGACGTAGGCGACGGCGTTGTGGTCACCCAGGTCGCGGACGACGGGGTGCTCACGGATCCAGGTCCAGCTCCCCGCGCCGAAGTCGAACTGGGAGTTCCACCCCCGTTCCTGAGCGGCGAAGTACCCGCCGATGTCGGCGACCTGCCGGTCCGCCCAGCCCACGTAGGCCGCGATGCCCAGGCTCCCGACGACCGGGGCTGACACCGCGGCCGCCGGGAAGGGGGCGCGCTTCCTGGCCCACGTCCACAGCTCGACGGCGGCCACGGCGCACAGCATCAGGAGCACGGCGACCACGGTGAGCCGGGTCAGGCCGGCACACAGGGTCAGCATCCCGGCGGCGAGGAAGCGCCGCCGTAGCACCATCACCAGGGTCCACACCACGCAGGCGCTGAACAGCGCCTCGGAGTAGGGCATCCAGTAGATGAAGGCCATCGGCGCGCCGAAGGCCAGGACGCAGACCGCGACCGCCATGGCCGCCTGCGCCCTGACCGACACGACCCGGCGCGGCACCGGGCCGGAGCGCTGCCAGACATCCACGGCCAGCCGGGCCAGGCCCCAGGCGAACACCAGCGATGCCGCCGCGGACACCACCAGGGCCCCGGCGAAGGCCGCGTTCTCACCACCGAAGACGGCGAACGGCGCCGAGACGATCCTGACCAGCACCGGGTACCCCGGGAAGAAGGCGACGGACTGCCACTGCACCAGCTCCCGCGGATCCGGCGACACCGAGAACCCGAAGTAGCCGAACTCGGCGATCTTGGTCATCCAGCCCGCGTCCCACTTGATCATGACGTCGTGGAGGCTCTTGTCGTTCTGACCTGCCCAGCCGGCCAGTGCCCACACCTGGATCAGTCCCAGGGTCGCGGCCGTCATGATCGCCGCGCCCGGGACGGCGGCCCGCTCGACCGGGGAGACCCGCCGTGCCTCGCGCGAGGGTTCGGTCTCCTGCGACTCGTCCGCGAACGTCAGCGCCATGGTTCTCCCTTGCTCGTCCCGGAGCGTGCGGTCCGTGCTCGCAAGGCCGGGCGACACGTGCCGACGCCGAGGATACGGGCGCGACGGCGCGGGCGGAAGGCGCCGCGAGACGCTCGCGGGACGACGAGAGGCCGGGACCCCAGGGGGTCCCGGCCTCTCGTGTCGTCAGCTCAGATGGCGACCGCGACGTCCGCGACCGAGCCCTTGGCGGCGACGACCTGCGAGTCGACGACCTCGGCACGCGGCGCGAGCGTGCGCAGCGTCCAGGTGCCCGGGGCCGCGAAGAACCGGAACTGACCGGTGGCCGACGTGGGGACCTCGGCGGTGAACTCGCCGTTGCGGTCCAGCAGGCGCACGTACGCGTTGCCGACCGGCTGCTCATCGCGCAGGACGACGCCCTGGATGACGGCCTGGTTCGTCACGTCGACGCCCTCCAGGCTCGGTCCTCCCTTGATCGCTCCGCACATGTCAGGCCTCCCCCGGCTCATCGCCGACCGCGACCGGCACGCCGCGCAGCGAGCCGTACTCGCTCCAGGAGCCGTCGTAGTTCTTGACGTTCGGGTAGCCCAGGATCTCGCTCAGGACGAACCACGTGTGCGAGCTGCGCTCGCCGATGCGGCAGTAGGCGATCGTGTCCTTGCCCTCGTCGAGGCCGGCGTCGGAGTAGAGGGCCTTGAGGTCCTCGTCCTTCTTGAAGGTGCCGTCGTCGTTCGCGGCCTTGCTCCACGGCACGTTGCCGGCGGTGGGGATGTGGCCACCGATCTGCGCGGCCTCCTGCGGCAGGTGCGCGGGCGCCAGCAGGCGTCCGGCGAACTCGTCGGGGCTGCGCACGTCGATGAGGTTCTGCGTGCCGATCGCCGCCACGACCTCGTCGCGGTAGGCGCGGATGTCCTCGTTCGGCTCCTGCGCCGTGTACGTCGTGGCCTCGCGGGTGACGGTGTCGGCCGTGAGCTCGCGGCTGTCGAGCTCCCACTTCTTGCGGCCGCCGTCGAGCAGGCGCAGGTTCTGGTGACCGTAGTACTTCAGGTACCAGTAGGCGTACGCGGCGAACCAGTTGTTGTTGCCGCCGTAGAAGACGACGGTGTCGTCGGTGGACACGCCCTTCTCGCTCAGCAAGTGCTCGAGGCGGTCCTTGCTGATGAAGTCGTGCCGGACGCCGTCCTGCAGGTCCTTCTTCCAGTCCAGCTTGATCGCGCCGGGGATGTGGCCCTTGTCGTAGGCCTCGGCGTCCTCGTCGACCTCGATGAGGACGACGCTCGGATCGTTCAGGTGGTCCTCGACCCAGTCGGCGGTGACGAGTGCGGTCTCGCGGCTCATGGTGTTCCTTTTCCTCTGCGAAGTGATGGTGGCGACGGTTGGCTCAGGCGCTCAGGCCAGGGTTCTGGCGAGGCGGCGGGTGGTCAGGTAGAGCTCGCAGCCCAGGCACAAGCCCGTGGTGGCGTTGAGCAGGGCGGCGACGAACGCGAAGCCCACGGCGACGAGTCCGACGGTGGTGGCACCGGCCAGCAGGGCGACCAGTCCGACCAGCGCGAACGTCAGTCCGACGGCCTGGGCGAAGCGCGAGGGCCGCACGTCCTCGGTCCGGTCCGGTGCGCCGATCCGCGGCCGGACGACTGCGCGGAACAGCCAGGACCACGGCGAGGCCCCCAGCGAGACGAACACACCCAGCGCGAAGACGACGGTCTGCGCGCCCAGCACGATCTCGCGGGCCGGCGACGGCGTGACGAGGACCAGAGCCAGGACGGCAGAGGTCAGTGCCGCGCCGAAGCGGAGCGCACGCGGGTCGACCACGGTGTCGTGGGACATGGAGGTTCTCCGAACAGGAGTGAGGGGCTGACGAAGGCGAACGAGGGCGAGACGGTCAGCGCATACGACACAGCGCCGAACGCGTGCGGCAGTTGTCCACCGCGCGTCGTCGGGTCAGGTGTGTCGTGAACATGGCGTCAGACTAGGGCCCTCGCCGGACCCGACCCCGCCTGAATCTCACTCTGCAAGACAGGTGTCCGCATGGCGAGATGGCCACGCGGGTGGGACGTCAGCGCGAGAACGCGCGATCGAGCGCGACCAGCACCTGATCGCGGGTGGGAGCACCGGAGGCACGCTCCACGACCCGGCCCTGCGCATCGAGCACCAGGACGGTCGGCGTGCGCAGCACGTTCATCCGTCGCACGAGATCCAGCTGCGCCTCGGCGTCGATCTCGACCGCGGCCACGCCGGGGACCAGGGACGTCACCTGGGACAGCACCTGCCGCGTCGCACGGCACGGCGCGCAGAACGCACTCGAGAACTGCACGAGCGTGGCCCGCTCCCCCAGCGGCACGCCGAGGTCGTCGGGATCGAGCCGCTCACCGTCGTCCTGCGGGTCGGCGGCAGCCACCGAGAATCGCCCGTTCTTCCAGCGCATGAGCAGCGCCGCCGCCCCGGCGACCACCACCGCGCCGATCAGCACCTGGACCCCGGTCATCTCGTCTCCTCCCGGCCGTCCCGGCCGTGTCACACCGATGTGACGTCGTTCGCATTCTGCGCCACCGTCGTCACAGCCACGTCACATGAAGTATGGTCGACGCAGCAATGAGGCTTCGATGAACACCATGCGTTCATCGGGGCCTCGACGTGTATAGGAGGCCAGTCACGTGTCCCACCTGCTGCTGCTGACGAAGAGCACCCAGTCCTCGGTCGAGGTGCTGCCGTCACTCGCCCTGCTCCCCCACCACGTCAAGATCCTCCCCGCGGAAGCCAGCGCGCTCATCGACGCACCGACGTGCGACGCCGTCCTGGTGGACGGGCGCCACGACCTGGCGCAGGTGCGCAGCCTGACCCGCGTGATCCGCACGACCGGCATCGAGTGCCCCCTCATCCTCATCCTCACCGAGGGCGGCCTGACCGTCGCCGCCGCCGACTGGGGCATGGACGACGTCATCCTCACCACGGCCGGCCCCGCCGAGCTCGAGGCCCGCCTGCGTCTGGGCATGGGCCGCGTCGCCGCCGAGGGCGACAAGTCCGACGACGACACCCACATCATCAGCGCCAGCGGCCTCGTGGTCGACGACGTCACCTACACCGCCAAGCTCGACGGCCGCGTCCTGGACCTGACGTTCAAGGAGTTCGAGCTGCTGAAGTTCCTGGCCCAGCACCCGGGCCGCGTCTTCACCCGCCAGCAGCTGCTGCAGGAGGTGTGGGGCTACGACTACTTCGGCGGCACCCGCACGGTGGACGTGCACGTGCGTCGCCTGCGCGCCAAGCTCGGCCCCGAGAACGAGACGCTGATCGGCACGGTCCGCAACGTCGGCTACCGCTTCGTCTCGCGTCGCGAGCCCGGTGACCGCGCGGCCGAGCGCTCCGCAGAGCGTCAGAGCGACGCCCGCCAGCAGGTCAGCGGCCGAGCCTGATCGCCGGCTGACCGCGCCGCCGGTCAGCCCAACGTGGGGATGAGCTCCTCGAGGTAGGCCACGGTGTCCTCCCAGCCCTCCACCGCGTGGCAGGGCACCCCCAGTGCCAGCACCGGGTAGTCGTTGCCGTCCGGATCGAGCCGATCGCCGACGAACAGCATGTCGTCGAGGCTGATCCCCGTGGCGTCCGCCAGCTGCTTCATCCCGTAGGCCTTGTCGATCCCGCGATGGGTGATGTCGACGGACGTCGACCCGCCCGATCGCACCTCGAGGTCGGGCAGCTGCGCGGCGACGGCGTCACGCAGGGCGCTCTTCTTCGTACCGTCGGGATCCCATGCGGTCTTCGCCTCGATCGGCGCCTGTTGGCCCAGGGCCGAGAAGGTGATCTGCGAGCCACGGTCCTCGAGGATGTCGCCCCACGTCTGCGACTCCCAGAGCCCGAGCCGCTTGGCCTCGGCCTCGACGGCCGCCAGGGCGCGGTCGCGCTCGTCCTGCGTCAGGGCGTGCGCGTAGACCGTGACGATCTCGTCGCCGCGGAGCCGGTAGTACTGCGTCCCGCACGTCGGCAGCAGGTGGATCCGCTCCTTCACCTCGTCGGAGGCCTGCGGCAGGCGCTCGACGATCTGGGTGCGGAACTGCGTCAGCTGACCGCCCGAGATGACCGCGACCTGGACGCGTTCGGCCAACTGCACCAGCAGTTCGCCGATCGGCTCGGGGATGGGGCACTTGGACGGCGCGAGCGTGTCATCGAGATCGAAGGCGACGAGTTGGGGTCCGGGCACGCGAGGGAGTCTACTGTTGGGGCCATGCGCCGTCTGCACAACATGACCCAGGCGTACGACTGGGGCTCGACCAGCGACATTCCGCGTTTTCTGGGGCGCACAGGATCAGGTGAGCCCGTCGCCGAGATGTGGCTCGGCACCCATCCCCTGGCACCGTCACAGATCGAGACGCCCACGGGACTGAGGCCGCTCTCCGACGTCGCCGGCGAGGTGCCGTTCATGCTCAAGATCCTCGCGGCTGAGCAGCCGCTGTCGATCCAGGTGCATCCGGGTGCCGCCGAGGCGCATGAGGGATTCGAGCGCGAGGAGGCCGCCGGCATCCCGCTCGACTCGCCGCAGCGGGTCTTCAAGGACCGCAACCACAAGCCCGAGATGGTCTACGCGCTGAGCACCTTCGACACGCTCGTGGGCTTCCGGCCGACGGCCGAGATCCTGCGCGTCTTCTCGCAGCTGGACTCGCCCGCGATCAACGCCGCGTCGGCGACCCTGCGCGCCAAGACCGGCTTCAAGGGCATCGTCCGCGTGCTCGAGAACCTGCTGATCGCGCCGCCGCCGGCCGCCGAGATCGCCCAGCTGGTGATCCAGTGCAAGGCCCTGGTCCACGACGGCGTCGACATCAAGCGCGCCTACAGCACCGCCGCGATGATCGCCCGCCACCACCCCGACGACGTCGGCATCGTGGTGTCCCTGCTGCTCAACCGGTTCACCCTGCAGCCCGGCGAGGCGGTGTTCCTGGGCACGGGCGTCATCCACGCCCATCTGTCCGGCCTGTGCCTGGAGGCCATGGCCAACTCCGACAACGTGCTGCGCGCGGGCCTGACCCGCAAGGCGCTCGACCCCGACGGGCTGATCCGCTGCCTCGAGGCCGGCATGTCGCGCGTCGCGCGCGTCGAGCCGGGTTATCCGTCCTTCTCGACCGAGGTCTACCACCCGGCGGTCGAGGAGTTCGCGCTCGCGGTCACCCAGGTCTCGCCCGCCGATCCCGACGGCGTCTCCCTGATCTCGGCCACCCACTCGATCATCATGTGCATCGGTGGCGGCGTCCAGGTGCTCAACGAGCAGGGCGAGAAGATCTCGCTCAGTCGTGGCGAGACCATCTACACGGACGCCCAGGACGGCGAGCTCACGGCGGTGGGGACGGGCGAGGTCGCCCAGATCTACCTGCCCGGACCGAACACGCCGGACTCCGAGCTCAAGGACCTCGTCGGCCACCGACCGGTCCGCGCCATCCCCTGATCGGACCACGGCGATGGATGTTCGATTCGTGGCAGGTGTCACCGTCATCACGAGCGACCCGGCACAGGACCAGCGGCTCTTCGCCGAGACCCTCGGACTGCCGTTGCGGCCTCCCGTCACCGACCCGGACTCCGAGTACGTCTACTCCGAGGAGGTCGCGGGCACCAAGCACTTCGGCGTCTGGCCCCTGCGCGAGGCCGCCCAGGCCTGCTTCGGCCAGGACACCTGGCCCGACACGCACCCGGTTCCGCAGGCCACCATCGAGTTCGAGGTCGACGACGTCGAGAACGCGGCCCGCGAGCTGACCGATCGCGGCTACCGGCTCGTGCACGAGGCGCGCACCGAGCCCTGGCAGCAGGTCGTGGCCCGCTTCCAGTCGGCCGACGGCCTCCTGATCGGCGTCTGCTTCACGCCGTGGATGCACGACGACCCAGCGGCGCCCTGACCGTCAGAGCAGATCGTCGCGCCCGGCGTCCTTGAGCAGAGCGACGACGTCCTTGACCCGCTGCGACTGCGCCAGGTCGAGCACCAGGACCGCGTCGTCGGTCTGCACGACCGCGACGTTGCGCAGGCCCAGGACGGCGATCTGCACGCCCTCGCGACCGCGCGCCACGCCGTCGGCGTCGACCCACAGCACGTCGGGCGACGAGCCCAACGGAGCGATCGAGGCGAAGTCGCCCAGGTCGTCCCAGCCGAAGGGCGCGGGCACGACGGCCATGCCGCCCTCGGCCGCGACCGGCTCGGCGACGGCGTGGTCGATCGCGATCTTCGTCAGCGTGGGCCAGGTGCGGCCCAGCTCGGCCACGAACGCCGGGGTGCCCCAGGTCGCCGCGATCGCCCGCAGTCCGGCCGCCAGCTCGGGCTGGAACCGGGCCAGCGAGTCCAGCAGGACCGAGGCGCGGGCGACGAACATGCCGGCGTTCCAGACGTGGTCTCCCGAGGCCAGGTAGCCGCGGGCGGTGTCCTCGTCGGGCTTCTCGACGAAGCTGCGCACCGCGCGCGCCGACGCGAACCCGTCAAGCGCATCGCCCGCGGCGATGTAGCCGAATGCGGTGGAGGGCTCGGTCGGCTCGATCCCGATCGTGACGATGTAGCCCTCCTCGGCCACGGCGATCGCCTCGCGGACGGCCTCGACGAAGCGGTCGGGGTCGGGGATGCGGTGGTCGGCCGCGAACGAGCCCACGATCGCGTCGGGATCGGCCCGCTCGATGATCGCGGCGGCCAGGCCGATGGCAGGCATCGAGTCGCGGGGGGACGGCTCGAGCAGCAGGTTGACCAACTCGGGCAGCTGCGCGGCGATGGCGCTGCCGTGGTCGGCACCCGACACGACGTGGATGCGCTCGGTGCCCGTGAGCGGCAGCATCCGGTCCCAGGTCTGCTGGATCAGCGTCCGGCCGGTCCCCTCGAGGTCGAGCAGGAACTTCGGCCGGGCGCGGCGCGACAGCGGCCACAGGCGCGTTCCCGCCCCGCCGGCGGGGATGATGGCGTGGAAGGAGGACACGGCGGTCACTGTAGTGGTCCGCCGTGCGCCACGGAATCGATGCCGCGACCCCGTCACCGCCATACTGGGTGCCGTGTCCCGCCTGACCGCACGTGAGCTGATCGACCTCGTCCTCGACCCCGGATCGTGGGAGTCGTGGGACGAGCCGGTCGACCACGACGTCCACCCCGAGCCCTACCGCACCGACCTGCTGGCCGCCGCCGAGCGTGCCGGCACCGACGAGTCGGTCATCACCGGCCGGGCGCTCATGCGCGGCCGCCCGGTCGCCGTGCTGGTCAACGAGTTCCGGTTCCTGGCCGGATCGATCGGGCAGGTCGCCGCCGACCGGATCGTCCGCGCGGTGCGCCGCGCGACCGCCGAGGGCATCCCCGTGCTGGCCACCACCGCCTCGGGCGGCACACGCATGCAGGAGGGCACGCCCGCGTTCGTCCGCATGGTCGACATCTCCCGCGCGCTGATGGACCACAAGGCCGCCGGACTGCCGTACCTGGTCTACCTGCGCCACCCCACGACCGGTGGCGTCTTCGCCTCCTGGGGCTCGCTGGGTCACATCACGATCGCCGAGCCGGGCGCGCTCGTCGGGTTCCTCGGCCCGAAGGTCTACGAGCTGCTCAACGGCACACCGTTCCCACCCGGGATCCAGACCTCCGACAACCTCGCCAACCGCGGGATCATCGACGCCGTCGTGATGCCCGAGGAACTGCCCTCGATGGTCGACACCGCCCTGTCGATCCTCATCGACCCGCCCACGGAGTCCAGCCGGTCGCGGCGGCCCGCGGCCACCGCGCGCCGACACGACACCTGGGACTCGGTCCTGCTGACCCGCACCCCGGACCGGCCCGGTGTCCGCGAGGTCCTGCGCTGGGGCTCGGACGTGATCATCCGCCTGCAGGGCACCGAGCGGGGTGAACGCGACGCGGCGATGATCGTCGCCCTGGCCCGGATCGACGGCGAGCCCTGCGTCGTCATCGGTCAGGACCGCACCACCCAGAGCCGGATCAAGCCGATGGGCCCCGCCGCCCTGCGCGAGGCGCGGCGCGGGATGCGGCTGGCGAACGAGCTGGGGCTGCCGCTGGTCTCGTTCATCGACACCCCCGGCGCCGAGCTGTCGCCCGAGGCCGAGCAGGGCGCGATCGCCGGCGAGATCGCCCGGTGCATCAGCTCGATGTCGACGATGCGGGTCCCGTCGGTCTCGGTCCTGCTGGGACAGGGTTGCGGCGGGGGCGCGCTGGCGCTGCTGCCGGCGACCCGCACGATCGCCGCCGAGAACTCCTGGCTGTCCCCCCTGCCGCCCGAGGGCGCCAGCGCGATCGTCTTCGGAGACGTCGACCATGCGGCGCAGCTGGCCATCGAGCAACGCATCAGTGCCTTCGACCTGCACGAGTCGGGGGCCGTCCACCACCTCGTTCCCGAGCCCGACGACGACGATCCGGAGTCGTTCGCCCGGGCCATGGCAGCCGAGGTCGCCCATCAGCTACGAGTCCTGCGGGAGCACCCATGAGCCTGATCGACCTGGCCGACCTGGCCCGCGCCGCCGACGGTGTGGCTCCGTTCAACGAGGCGACGACGATCGCCCTGCGCGACGGCGCCCCGCTGCGGCTCGAGCGCTATGACGAGGTCGTGGGCGCGGTCGCCGTGGGTGACGCCCCCGTCGAGTTCGTGGTCCACCCGCGGTACCGGCGCCAGGGCCGCGGCCGTGCCCTCGTGGACGATCTCGTCGAGCGCGGCGAGACGCGCTTCTGGGCCCACGGCGACCTGCCGGGCGCGCAGGCGTTGGCAGCCTCCGCCGGGCTGCGCGCGGCGCGAACGCTGCTGGTCCTCTCCACGACGGACCGCGGCGTGCCCGAGGTGCCGGTCCCGGCCGGCGTCACGCTGCGCTCCTTCACCGAGGCCGACGCCGACGCGGTCGTGGCGGTGAACGGACGTGCCTTCGCCCACCACCCCGAGCAGGGCGCCATGGACCGGGCCGACTTCGACCGGCGTCGGTCCGAGTCCTGGTTCGACCCTGCGGGGCTCTTCGTCGCCGAGCGCGACGGGCAGGTCGTCGGCTTCCACTGGACGAAGGTCGAGGACGGTGTCGGGGAGGTCTACGTCGTCGGGGTCGACCCCTCGGCGCACGGCGGCGGACTCGGCAAGGCCCTGACCGCCATCGGGCTGCGGCACCTGTGGGACAGCGGCGTCGGCGAGATCGACCTCTACGTCGAGGGCGACAACGACCCGGCCCTGGCGGTCTACCGCCGGCTCGGGTTCACCGAGAAGGCCCGCGACGTCCTCTACGCGGCCGACTGAGTCAGACGAGTCCGCGCTGCAGCTCGGCCGCCAACCGCCGGACGGCGGCGGGCGCCGCAGTGCCGTAGCCGACCATGGTGGCGAACCCGTGGATCAGTCGCTCCTCTCGGACCGACGTCACGGGCACCCCGGCCGCACGGAGCGCTTCGGCGTACGCCTCGCCCTCGTCGCGCAGGGGGTCGAAGCCGGCCGTGACCACGTGGGCCGGCGGGAGGTCCTCGAGGCTGCCCTTGATCGGCGAGATCCGGGGATCCGAGCGATCCTCCCCACGCACGAGATAGGCGTTGTCGAACTCGTCCATCAGGGCGTCGGTGAGGAAGAACCCCTCGGCGAACTCGCGGCGGCTCTGCGTGACGCTCGTGAAGTCGGTGACCGGGTAGACCAGCAACTGGAACCGCGGGGACGGGCCGCCCGTGCGCACCATCTCCTGGGCGACGACGGTGGCGAGGTTGCCGCCCGCGCTGTCGCCGCCGACCGCGATCCGGTCGGGGTCGATCGCCAGCCCGGAGGCGTTGCGCGCGATCCACGTCCACGCCTCGACGCAGTCGTCGACGGCGGCCGGGAACGGGTGCTCGGGCGCGAGCCGGTAGTCCACCGCGACGACGCGCACCATCGCCTGCTCGGCCAGGAACCGGCACAGCGAGTCGTGGCTCTCGAGGTCGCCCAGGGTGAAGCCGCCGCCGTGGAACCAGACCAGGGCCGGCGACGGTCCACGCAGGTCGCGCGGCGTGTAGAAGCGCATCCGGATCGGGCCGCCGGCGCCGGCGATCTGCCGCTCGGTGACGGCGCCGATCGGCTGGTCGCCGCCGACGAGCCGATCGGCCCGCGCGAGGTCGCGACGCTGGCGACTGATCGGAGTCGCCGCCGGGTCGGGGTTCTCGAACCGCATCAGCGTCAGCATGGCCTGCATGTCCGGATGCAGGGTCAGGTCCTGGCGGCGGATCGGGGCGCCGAAGACGATCCTCTTGAGGGGGAGCGGAGCGGCTCCCACCGCGGCCACAGCAGCACGTCGGACCCGCCTGGAGACGCTCATGGGGGCGAAGGTAGCAGCCCCGTGTGACGCACCCGCAACGCAATCGGCGTGTTCACCGGGCGGCCCGGCCCGTGATGGCGCATCATGAAAGCCAGTTCGCCCCGTCATGCAGGCGAACGAGAGGAACGCCGATGAGCCACGCAAAAGCCATCAAGGTCGACCCGCGCGAGCCAGAGCCCGATCTGGCAGCGCCCCTCGGCGAGACGCCCGTGGCCCGACCGGGCTTCCGCCGCTCGATGGTCCTGCTGGTGCTGCTCTCGGTGCCGCTGTGGGCCGTGATCATCGGCGGTGGCTATCTGGCGGTCCGAGCGCTCGGCTGAGTTCACGCGTTATTCACCAGACCGTGGCATCGTGAGTTCATGGAGTCCACGGACCTGACGGTCCCCGAACCGCTCGCCGCATCGCCCGACGAATTCGACGTCGACCCGCCTTACGACGCGACGGACGGGGCCCTGCCCGACGACCGCTTCCTCGACCGCGAGCTCTCGTGGATCGCGTTCAACGCCCGCGTCCTGGAGCTCGCCGAGATCGAGTCGCTGCCGCTGTTGGAGCGCACCCGGTTCCTGGCGATCTTCGGCAGCAACCTCGACGAGTTCTTCATGGTCCGGATCGCCGGCCTCAAGCGACGCATCGCGGCCGGGGTCGCCGTGCCGTCGGCCAGCGGGCTGAATCCGCGCGACGTCCTGGCCTCCAGCCTGCAGGCCAGCCGGGTCCTGACCGAACGGCAGTCGAACCTGCTGCACGAGGTGTTCCTGCCGGCGCTGGCCGACGAGGGCATCCACCTGTTGCGCTGGTCAGGGCTCACCGACGAGGAGAAGGACCGGGTCACGGCCTTCTACCACCAGCGCGTCTTCCCCGTCCTGACCCCGCTGGCCGTCGACCCGGCCCACCCGTTCCCCTACATCTCGGGGCTGTCGCTCAACATCGCCCTGGTGATGCGCAACCCCCGCACGAGCAAGCAGCACTTCGCGCGGGTCAAGGTGCCGCCCGTCATCCAACGATGGGTCGAGGCCTCGGACGGCCGGTTCGTCGCCCTGGAGGACGTCATCGCGGCCAACCTCGACAGCCTCTTCCCCGGCATGGAGATCATCGACCACCACACGTTCCGGGTGACCCGCAACGAGGACCTGGAGGTCGAGGAGGACGACGCCGAGAACCTCCTCAAGGCGCTCGAGAAGGAACTGCTGCGGCGCCGGTTCGGCCCGCCGGTGCGCCTCGAGGTCGACGAGGAGATGTCCGACTCCGTGCTGGAGCTGCTGGTCGGCGAGCTGGGCGTGTCCGACGACGAGGTGTTCCGCCTGCGCGGGCCCCTGGACCTGACCAGCCTCAACGAGATCGCCGACCTCGACCGGCCTGCCCTGAAGTTCCCGCCGTTCGTCCCGGGCACGCACGAGCACCTCGCCGAGGTCGAGACGGCCAGCCCGGCCGACATGTTCAGCGCCCTGCGCAAGCGCGACGTCCTCGTGCACCATCCGTACGACTCGTTCGCCACGAGCGTGCAGCGGTTCGTCGAGCAGGCGGCCGCCGATCCGCACGTCCTGGCGATCAAGCAGACGCTCTATCGCACCTCGGGCGACTCGCCGATCATCGACTCGCTCATCGACGCGGCCCGCGCCGGCAAGCAGGTCCTGGTGCTCGTCGAGATCAAGGCGCGCTTCGACGAGCAGGCCAACATCCGCTGGGCCCGCAAGCTCGAGCGTGCGGGCTGCCACGTCGTCTACGGACTGGTGGGGCTCAAGACGCACTGCAAGCTGGCCCTGGTGATCCGCGACGAGCCCGACGGCCTGCGCCGCTACGCCCACATCGGCACCGGCAACTACAACCCCAAGACCGCGCGCCTCTACGAGGACCTCGGCCTGCTGACGTCGAACCCCGAGATCACCCACGACCTGACCGAGCTGTTCAACAGCCTCTCGGGCTTCGCGCTGACCAGTGACTACGACTCGCTGCTCGTGGCTCCGCGACTGCTGCGATCGGGGCTGCTCGACCGGATCGACCGCGAAATCGCACGACACCGCGAGGGCCGGCCCGCCCGCATCGCCTTCAAGCTCAACTCCCTGGTCGACGAGGCGATCATCGACAAGCTCTACGAGGCGTCGCGCGCCGGCGTCGAGGTCGACCTCATCATCCGCGGCATCTGCGCGCTGCGGCCCGGGGTGCCCGGGCTGTCCGAGCGGATCCGCGTGCGCAGCGTCCTGGGCCGCTTCCTCGAGCACAGCCGGGTCTTCGCGTTCGGCGCCGACGACGAGCGCGAGGTCTGGATCGGCTCCTCGGACCTGATGCACCGCAACCTCGACCGGCGCATCGAGGTCCTCGTGAAGGTGCCGTCGCCCGAGCATGTCCAGCAGCTCTTCGACCTGCTGGCGCTGATGGCGTCCGACGCGACGCTGTCGTGGCACCTGGGCCCGGACGGTGCGTGGACCCGCGTCGACGGGACCGACGTCCAGGAGGTCCTCATCGAGCGGGCGCGCGCGCGGCGCGCGCGGGCCTGAGAGCGAACCCATGGCGAGCAAGATCATCCCGGCCGCCGGCGGCATCGTGTGGCGCAAGACCGGCGCTGGCGGGATCGAGGTCCTGGTCGTGCACCGGCCCGACTACGACGACTGGACCTTCCCGAAGGGCAAGGCGGACCCGGACGAGCCGCTGCCCGTCACGGCCGTCCGCGAGATCGCCGAGGAGACCGGGTACCGGGTGCGCCTGGTCCACCCGCTGCCCGAGGTCGCCTACCGGGTCCGCGGCGGCATCAAGCAGGTCTCGTGGTGGGTCGCCCGGCCGCTCGACGACCGCAGCGACTTCCGTCCGAACCAGGAGGTCGACGAGGTCTGCTGGTTCGCGCCGCGAGAGGCGCGCAAGCGGCTGACGTACTCCCACGACCGACGGCTGCTCGAGTCCTTCGAGGACCTCGTGGCGCAGAAGGCGCACAAGGCCCGCACCCTGATCGTGTTGCGGCACGCGAAGTCGGTCCCCCGCGCCGAGTTCAGCGGTGGGGACCTCGACCGTCCGCTGGCCGCCGCCGGCCACGACCGCGCGAAGGAGCTCGTCCCCCTCCTGACCGCCTTCGGCGTGCGACGCATCGTCAGCTCACCTGCCACCCGCACGGTCCAGACCGTGGATCCGTACGTGGCAGCCACGGACGAGCTGCTCGAGATCGACGACCGGCTGGTCGAAGGCGCGTCCGCAGGGAAGGTCGACCGGGCCGTCGAGGCCCTTCTGGGCACCAAGCGACCCACGGTCGCCTGCACGCACCGCCCGACCCTGCCGGCGATCTACGCCTCGCTCGACATCAGCGGACCGGTGCTGCCGGCCGGGCGTGGACTGGTCGTCCACCACCGCAAGGGCAAGGTCCTGGCCTCCGAGCTGATCTGACCGCCGACACCGCCGCCGGAGATTCCCCGACGGTTCACCTTCCGTTCACCCTCGTCGCAGCACCGATACACCTGCGATTCCTACGGTGACGGTGACCGAGGCATTCCGCCCCGAGTCACTTGTTCGCAGAGAGGGAACACCCGTGAACCGCAAGTCCATGCGCACCCTGGCCGCCACGGCAGCCAGCTCCACGTTGTTGTTCGGCCTGGCCGCCTGTGGGGCCGGCAACGAGTCCGCCTCGGCGGACGGCGCGTCCGCCAGCTCGCTCAGCGGAACGCTCAACGGCGGGGGCGCCAGCTCGCAGGAGTCCGCGGTCGGCGCGTGGAGGCAGGGCTTCCAGACCGCGAACCCGGACGTCACCGTCAACTACGACCCGGTCGGCTCCGGCGGCGGCCGTGAGCAGTTCATCGCCGGCGGCCTGTCCTTCGCGGGCTCCGACGCCTACCTGGAGGGCGAGGAGCTCGCGGCCGCGAAGGAGCGCTGCGGCTCCGACGTCGTGTCCGTCCCGGTCTACGTCAGCCCCATCGCCGTCATCTACAACCTCGACGGCGTCAAGGACCTGCGGCTCGACGCGGCGACGCTCGGCGCGATCTTCGAGGGCAAGATCAAGCAGTGGGACGACCCGGCGATCGCCGAGCTGAACCCGGACGCCGACCTGCCCGACACCAAGATCACCACGGTGCACCGCGCGGACGACTCGGGCACCACCAAGAACTTCACCGACTACCTGACCGAGGCGTCGGGTGGCTCCTGGAGCGGCGGCGTCGTCGAGACCTGGCCGCTCAAGGGCGGCGAGGCCGCCGACGGCACGTCGGGCGTGGTCTCGGCGGTCAAGGCCGGCCAGGGCACCATCGGCTACGCGGACGCCAGCCAGGCCGGCGACCTCGGCACGGCGCAGGTGAAGGTCGGCGATGAGTACGTCGGTCCCACCGAGGAGGCGGCCGCCAAGGTGCTCGACACGGCGGAGGCCGAGCCGGGCCGCGCCGAGACCGACATCGCGCTGAAGATCGACCGTACGACCGACGCCGCCGGGGTCTACCCCGTCGTCCTGGTCTCGTACCAGATCGCCTGCCAGACGTACGAGGACGCGAAGGAGGCCGAGCTGGTGAAGTCCTGGCTGACCTACGTCGCGTCGCCCGAGGGCCAGCAGGCCAGCGAGAAGGCCGCCGGCTCGGCTCCCCTGTCGGAGAGCTTCGCCGCCAAGGTCAAGACCGCCGTCGACACGATCGGCTGACGCCTTCGATCCGGCCGAGGGCACACGCTCTCGGCCGGGTCATGGGCTCCAGCCCACCATCCGAGCAAGGAAGGGCTCCACGTGAGCAGCACGACCGAACCACGACCGCGCACCACGCCGCCGCAGCGTCCGGGCGACCGGGTCTTCGCCGGCCTGTCCCGCGGCGCCGCCCTGCTGATCCTGGCCACCCTGGCCGGGGTTGCGATCTTCCTGGCCATCCGTGGCCTGCCGGGCATCACGGCGTCGCCGGACGAGGTCAAGTACGGCACATCGTTCCTGCCCTACGTCGGTCCCCTGGTCTTCGGCACGCTCTGGGCCGCCGCGCTGGCACTGCTGATGGCGACGCCCGTCGCCATCGGCGTCGCGCTGTTCATCAGCCACTACGCACCGCGCCGCCTCGCCGCGCCGATCGGCTACGTGATCGACCTGCTCGCGGCCGTGCCCAGCGTCGTCTACGGCGCCTGGGGCATGGTGACGCTGGCCGGGGCGATGCAACCGGTCTACGCGTGGCTGGAGGAGCACCTCGGGTTCATCCCGCTGTTCGCCGGCCCGGCGTCCGCCACGGGCCGCACGATCCTGACGGCCGCGCTCGTGCTGGCGATCATGGTGCTGCCGATCATGACCGCGATCTGCCGCGAGATCTTCCTGCAGACGCCCCGTCTGCACGAGGAGGCGGCGCTCGCCCTGGGCGCCACGCGCTGGGAGATGACCACGATGGCGGTCCTGCCGTACGCCCGGTCCGGCATCGTCTCGGCCGCCATGCTGGCCCTGGGCCGCGCCCTCGGCGAGACGATGGCGGTCGCCATGGTCCTGTCGGCCTCGGGCGTCGTCACCCTCAACCTGATCAGCTCGACGAACCCGTCCACGATCGCGGCCAACATCGCGCACAGCTTCAAGGAGGCCAGCGGCCTCACCGTCAACGGCCTGATCGCGACCGGCCTGGTGCTGTTCGTGATCACGTTCGCCGTCAACTTCGCGGCGCGGGCCATCGTGAACCGCCGCAAGGACTTCTCCGGAGCCAACTGATGACGACGACCCTGACCCGCCCCGCCACCACCGGCCTCGGTGCCGACCTGCGCGGCCGCCGCCTGCCCACGTGGGGACCGCCCGTCCTGTGGACGCTCGCCGCCGTCACGGCACTGGCGGGCTTCCTCACCCCGTTGGGGGCCGTCCGCGGCATCCTGCTGGCCTGGTGCGTCGCCGCGATCGTGCCCGTGTGGTCGACGGTCGTGGAGGGACGCCGCAAGGCCACCGACCGCCTGGTCACGCACCTGGTCGCGAGCGCCTTCGTGCTGGCCCTCATCCCGCTGGTGAGCATCCTGATCACGGTGGTCGGCAAGGGCACCAGCGCGCTCTCGGCGGAGTTCTTCAGCTACTCGATGCGCAATGTCGTCGGCGAGGGCGGCGGGATCTACCACGGGATCATCGGCACGCTGCTGATCACCGGCGCTGCCGCCGTGATCTCGGTGCCGATCGGGCTCTTCACCGCGATCTACCTGATCGAGTACGGCAACGACAGCCGGCTCGCGTCGGCGATCCGGTTCCTGGTCGACGTCATGACGGGCATCCCGTCGATCGTCGCGGGCCTGTTCGCTTACTCGCTGTTCGTGCTCTTCTTCGGCGAGGGCGTGCGGCTGGGCATCGGCGGCTCGGTGGCGCTGTCCGTGCTGATGATCCCCGTGGTCGTCCGCTCGTGCGAGGAGATGCTCAAGCTGGTCCCGAACGAGCTGCGCGAGGCCTCCTACGCCCTGGGCGTGCCCAAGTGGCGCACCGTCGTGAAGGTGGTCCTGCCGACCGCCCTGGCCGGCATCGTCACCGGCATCACGCTGGCGATCGCCCGGGTCATCGGCGAGACCGCGCCGCTGCTGATCATCGCCGGCATGACCGACTCGGTGAACTTCAACCTCTTCGACGGCCGCATGCAGACACTGCCGGTCTTCACCTACTCGGCGCTGATGAACCCCGGCGTCCCGGCCGAGCCGAGCATCGAACGCGCCTGGGGCGCGGCGCTCGTGCTGCTGCTGATCGTCATGGCGCTCAACCTCGTCGCGCGCCTCGTCTCCCACTTCTTCTCGCCGCAGGGCGAGCGCTGACCTCCCGGAAGGACCCCACCATGGCCAAGAGCATCGACGTCACCGACCTGAACATCTACTACTCGGACTTCCTCGCCGTGCAGGACGTCAACATCACCATCCCCGCCCGCGCCGTCACGGCGTTCATCGGCCCGTCCGGTTGCGGCAAGTCGACCTTCCTGCGCTCGCTCAACCGCATGCACGAGGTCATCCGGGGCGCCCACGTCGAGGGCAAGGTCCTGGTCGACGGCGAGGACCTCTACGCGCCCGAGATGGACCCGGTGAACGTCCGCCGCAAGATCGGCATGGTGTTCCAGCGGCCCAACCCGTTCCCCACGATGTCGATCTCGGAGAACGTGCTGGCGGGACAGCGACTGAACAGCAAGCGGATGAAGAAGTCCGAGGCCGACGACATCGTCGAGCAGTCGCTGCGCAGCGCGGGCCTGTGGGCCGAGGTGAAGGACCGGCTGGACCGCCCGGGCTCGGGGCTCTCGGGCGGACAGCAGCAGCGGCTGTGCATCGCGCGCGCCATCGCGGTCGAGCCCGAGGTCCTGTTGATGGACGAGCCCTGCTCGGCGCTGGACCCGATCTCGACCAGCGTGATCGAGGACCTGATCCACGAGCTCAAGACCGACTACACGATCGTGATCGTCACCCACAACATGCAGCAGGCGGCGCGGGTCTCGGACCAGACGGCGTTCTTCAACCTGGCCGGCGTGGGCCAGCCGGGCCGGCTGGTCGAGCTGGGGCCGACGGAGAAGATGTTCGCCAACCCCGACGACCCCGCGACCGAGGCCTACATCCAGGGCCGCTTCGGCTGATCCGTCAGCCGTGCGCTCCTCGCCATGGCGAGGAGCGCAGCGACGAGGGGGCCGGGCCTGCGGAGCCGGGAGTGAGCGCGAAGCGAAGCGAGCGCGCTCGGCCCATCAAGGCAGGAACGGACGGGCGACGAAGTAGAACACGGCAGCGACCAGGGCGGCGGCGGGCATGGTGACCACCCAGGCGACGACGATGCCCTTGGCCACGCCCCACCGGACGGCGCTGAAGCGCTTGGTGGCGCCCGCACCCATGATCGCCGAGGTGATCGTGTGCGTCGTCGAGACCGGAGCGTGCAGGCCGATCGCCATGACGTAGAGGACGCTGGCGGCCGTGGCCTCGGCAGCGAAGCCCTTCGGCGGATCGAGCTCGATGATGCGCCGGCCGAGCGTGCGCATGATGCGCCAACCGCCGGAGTACGTGCCCGCGGCGATCGCGCTGGCCGCGGCGACGATGACCCACAGGGGCACGTCGTCCCCGGTGTGGAAGCCACCGGCCACGAGAGCGAGCACGATGATGCCCATCGTCTTCTGGGCGTCCTGCAGGCCGTGGCCCAGCGCCATGCCCGCGGCCGAGACCGTCTGCGCGTGCCGGAATCCGCGGTTGATGCGTGACGGCATGGCACGGCGGAAGATCCACATCAGGGCGGTCATCAGGCCGAAGGCCAGCATGAAGCCCAACGCCGGACTCAGCACCATCGGGATCGCGACCTTGTCGATGATCGTGTCCCAGTGCACGACGGTCGAGGACGCCAGACCGGCACCGACGATGCCGCCGATCAGGGCGTGCGAGGACGACGAGGGGATGCCGAAGTACCACGTGATGAGGTTCCAGGTGATCGCGCCGACGAGTGCCGCCAGGACGATCGTCAGCGCATGGGCCCGGTCGGCATCGGTGACGCTGTTGAGCCCATCGATGTCGATGATGCCTTGGATCGTCTTGGCGACCTCGACACCCAGCCAGGCACCGACGAAGTTCAGGACGGCCGCCATCGCCAGTGCCACGCGGGGCGTGAGGGCGCGCGTCGACACCGAGGTGGCGATCGCGTTGGCGGCGTCGTGGAAACCGTTCGTGTAGTCGAACACGAGGGCGATCACGACGACCGTGATCACCATGACGGTGACGAGGTCCACTCAGGACTCCTTGACCGCGATCTGCTCCACCGTGTTGGCCACAGATTCGAGCGCGTCGATCGCGTGCTCGACCGCTTCCACGATGTCCTTGAGCTTGAGCACCTGCATCGCCTTGTAGTTGCCGTCGAACAGGTCGGCGAGCATGCGGCGGTGGTTGCGGTCGCCCTCGTTCTCGAGGCGGTTGATCTCGATCCAGAACTCCTCGAGATCCTTCATCGTCCGCAGTCGGGGCATGGCCTCGGCGGTGACGTTGGCGGCGGTCTGGAGCACCTGGATCTGGGCAGCCATGGCCTCGGGGAACTCGGTCACGCCATAGAGGGCCGTGCTGTCGACGACCTCCTCCATGTAGTCCATGACGTCGTCGAGACCACTGGCCAGGGCGTAGATGTCCTCACGGTCGAACGGGGTGATGAACGTGCTGTTCACCAGCTTGATGATCGCGTGGGTGGTGTCGTCGGCCGCGTGCTCGGCGTCGTTCATCTGAGCGGCGAGGGCGGTCTTGTCGGTCTCGGGGTCGAGGATCCGCGCAACGATGGCGGCACCCGCCACCAGATGGTTGGCCGACTCGGTGAACAGGTCGTAGAACGTGGACTCGACCGGTCGAATGCGAAAACGCACGCGTGGGCTCCTCGGAAGGGGGCGGGCAGACTCTCTCATCGTAGGCGCTCAGCAGAACACGCCGTCAACCGAGGCGGTCAGGGGCGCGGATCGACGCCCAGGAGGACGTCGATCTCCGCTTGGCTGAGCGGGGCCGCGGCACCCGACGCGGCGATCATGAGACGAGAGGTCAACTCGATCTCGGCCAGCGCAGCATCATCGCGCAGCCGGTCGTCGAGCGGCTCGCTCATGCGTTCGCCGGGGGGGTACAGGGCCACATTCCGAGAGTACGCGGATGTGAAGGGGAGCCGAAGCCGCGCGAGCAAAACCGCCCGATGGAACTATGCGCGCTGGCCGCTGCGGACCTCAGTCGACCCACACCCGGGCGTTGCGGAACATCCGCAGCCACGGACTCTCCGCGGAGAGGTCCCCGGCCGTCCAGGACATCTGCACGTTGCGCTGCACCCGCTCGGCGTGCGGCATGATCGCCGTGAACCGACCGTCGGGGGTCGTCACGGCGGTGAGTCCGTCGGGCGACCCGTTCGGGTTGGCGGGGTACGCGGTGGCGACCCGCCCCTGCACGTCGACGAACCGCGCCGCGCGGTGCACCGTCTCGGCGTCGCCGCGCACCGAGAAGTTCGCGAACCCCTCGCCGTGCGCGACCGCGATCGGCACCTTCGACCCGGCCATGCCGGAGAAGAAGATCGACGGCGAGTCCAGGACCTCGACCAGCGCAAGCCGCGCCTCGTACTGCTCCGAGACGTTGCGCGTGAACCGCGGCCACGCCTCGGCGCCGGGGATCAGGTCGGCGAGCGCCGCGAACATCTGGCACCCGTTGCAGATGCCGATGCCGAAGGTGTCGGGCCGGGAGAAGAAGCCGGCGAACGCCTCGGTCAGGGCCGGGTTGAACAACACGGACCGGGCCCAGCCCTCACCGGCGCCCAGGGTGTCGCCGTAGGAGAACCCGCCGCAGGCGGCCAGGCCGACCACGTCGGACAGGTCGAACCGGCCGGACTGCAGGTCGGTCATGTGCACGTCGTACGTGTCGAAGCCGGCGCGGGCGAAGCCGTACGCCGTCTCGACGTGGGAGTTGACACCCTGCTCACGCAGGATCGCCACCCGGGGGCGCGCGCGGCCCACGAGGTACGGGGCCGACACGTCGTCCGTCGGGTCGAAGGTCGTCTCGAGGGTCAGCAGCGGCTCGGGCGCGCCGATCGAGGCGTGCTCGGCGTCGGCGCACTCGGGGTTGTCGCGCAGCCGGGAGATGCGCCACGAGACCTCGTCCCACGTCTGCGCCAGCTCGGTCAGCGACTCCTCGAGCCCCAGGCCCGGGACGCGGACGAGCCGGTCGGTCGTCGACGTGCCGACGCGCCGCGTCAGCTCACCGAGGCCGTGCCGGGCGAGCAGTTCCGTCGCCTCGTCCACACGGACCGCCGGAACGGCCAGGACCGCGCCGAGTTCCTCGCTGAACAGTGCGGCCAGGTCGTCGACGTCGAGGTCGACACCCACGCCGCCGGCGAACGCCATCTCGCACACGGCTGCCCACAGGCCTCCGTCGGAGCGGTCGTGGTACGCCTGCAGCAGGCCGGCCTCACGCAGCGCGTTGACGCCGTCGACGAGGGACACGAGGCGGGCGGGATCGTCCAGGTCGGGCACCCGGCCTCCGAACTCGCCGCGCACCTGCGCCAGCATCGACCCGCCCAACCGGTTGCGGCCGGCGCCCAGGTCGACCAGCAGCAGCGCCGCGTCGGCGGGCAGCTCGGGTGTGGCCGTGCCACGTACGTCGGGCAGCGCGGCGAACGCGGTGACGACGAGCGAGACGGGCGCCGTGACCTGCTTGTCCTCGCCGGACTCGTCGGTCCAGCGGGTCCGCATCGACAGGGAGTCCTTGCCGACCGGCACCGAGATGCCCAGCGCGGGGCACAGCTCCATCGCGACGGCGTGGACCGTGTCGTAGAGGGCGGCGTCCTCGCCGTCCTCGCCGCAGGCGGCCATCCAGTTGCACGACAGCTTGACGCCCGGCAGGTCGATGGGGGCGGCGAGCAGGTTCGTGATCGCCTCGCCCACGGCCATCCGGCCCGAGGCGGGCGCGTCGACCGCGGCCAGCGGGGTGCGCTCGCCGCTGGCCATGGCCTCGCCGCTGAAGCCCACGTGGTCGGCGAGCGTCACGGCCACGTCCGCGACCGGCACCTGCCACGGACCGACCATCTGGTCACGGTGGGTCAACCCGCCGACCGTGCGGTCGGCGATCGTGACCAGGAAGCGCTTGGAGGCGACCGACGGGTGCCGCAGGACCGCGTGGGCGGCCTCGCGCACGTCGATGCCCGCGAGATCGAGCTCCGCCGTGGAGCGCTCGACGCGGGTGGCGTCGCGCGTCATCTTCGGCGGCTTGCCCAGCAGCACCTCCAGCGGCATGTCGACGGGCGACTCGTCGGCCGGATCGGCGGCGGTCACCACGAGCTGGGCGTCGTCGCGGGCCACGCCGACCACCGCGAAGGGGCAGCGCTCACGCTCGGCCAGGGCCGCGAACCGCTCGAGGGACTCGGGCGCGATCGCCAGGACGTAACGCTCCTGGCTCTCGTTGCACCAGATCTCCTTCGGGGCCAGACCGGTCTCGAGGACGGGCACCGACGCCAGGTCGAAAGTCGCGCCGACGCCCGCGTCGTCGACCAGCTCGGGGAACGCGTTCGAGAGTCCACCGGCGCCCACGTCGTGGATCGACAGGATGGGGTTGTCCTCACCCAGGGACCAGCAGTGGTTGATGACCTCCTGCGCCCGGCGCTCGATCTCGGGGTTGCCGCGCT
The DNA here is from genome assembly GCF_014334735.1 of Aeromicrobium senzhongii. NCBI lineage: Bacteria > Bacillati > Actinomycetota > Actinomycetes > Propionibacteriales > Nocardioidaceae > Aeromicrobium > Aeromicrobium senzhongii. Next base: position 256,924 of record NZ_CP060587.1, on the reverse strand, counting down.
GGACCGAGTCGAAGTCCAGCTCGGCGGCATTGGCGCCGGCGGCCTTCGACGAGGCCGCGCTGCCGCCCATGCCGATGCGCATGCCCGGACCGCCCAGCTGCACGAGCAGCGTGCCGCTCGGGAACGCGATCTTCTCGGTCATCTCGGCGCTGATCGACCCGAGACCGCCCGCGCTCATGATCGGCTTGTGATAGCCGCGGCGGACACCGTCGACGGTCTGCTCATAGACCCGGAAGAAGCCGCCCAGTCCGGGCCGGCCGAACTCGTTGTTGAACGCGGCGGCGCCGATCGGGCCCTCGGTCATGATGTCGAGCGGGCTGGCGATGTGCTCGGGCCGGCCGTACTGCTCGGTCTCCCACGGCTCGTCCGTGCCGGGCAGGTGCAGGTTGGAGACGACGAAGCCGGTCAGTCCCGCCTTGGGCTGCGACCCGCGGCCCGTCGCCCCCTCGTCGCGGATCTCGCCGCCGGCGCCCGTCGCGGCACCGGGGTACGGCGAGATGGCGGTCGGGTGGTTGTGGGTCTCGACCTTCATCAGGACGTGGACCTCGTCCTCGCGCGCCGTGTAGCGGCTGGGCCGGTCGGCGGACTCGGGCAGCCAACGCGTGGCCGGGCCGCCCTGCATGATCGAGGCGTTGTCCTTGTAGGCGACGACGGTGCCGTGGCCCGCCACCTGCTCGGTGTGCCGGATCATCGCGAACAGCGAGCGATCCTGGGGCTCGCCGTCGACGACGAAGTCCGCGTTGAAGATCTTGTGGCGGCAGTGCTCGGAGTTCGCCTGGGCGAACATCATCAGCTCGACGTCGGTGGGGTTGCGGCGCAGGTCGCCGAAGGACTCGACGAGGTAGTCGATCTCGTCGTCGGACAGGGCCAGACCGAACTCGGTGTTCGCCTGCTCGAGCGCCGCGCGGCCGCCGCCGAGCACGTCGATGCGCTGCATCGGCTCGGCCTCGCGCTCGTCGAAGAGATCCGCCGCCGCCTCGCGGGAGGTCAGCGCGGTCTCGGTCATCCGGTCGTGCAGCACGTCCGCGCAGGCGCGTAGCTGCTCGGCGGTCGGCTCGGCGCCGGTCAGGGTGTACTCGGTGACCCGCTCGACGCGGCGCACGTCGATGCCGCAGTTGTGCACGATGTCGGTGGCCTTGCTGGACCACGGCGAGATCGTGCCCAGACGCGGTCCCACGACGACGAGGGTGCCGTCGGGTCCGCCCTCGGCCGGGTCGCCGTAGTCGAGCAGCCGCGAGAGGGTCTCGACGACGGCCGCGTCCAACGGCCTCTCACTGGCGATCCAGTGGACGTGACGGGCGCGGACGCCGGTCAGCCCGGGGGCCACCTCCTGCAGACGGGACAGCAGGGCACGGGCTCGGAAGGGCGAGAGAGCATTGCCGCCCTCGACCACGGTGAGTTCGACGTCGCGCGACACGCGCCCAGCCTAGTGGCCCGCCGAACCGGTCCCGAGGGGCGTCCGAACCGGTCCCGAGGGGCGTCGTCCGGCTCTTGCGGGTCCGCGACCGGGGTGCGATGGTCGACCCATGACCGACGCCGCCGTCGAGGTCCGGGAACTCGTCGTCCAGCGTGGCGGCCGGACGGTGCTCGACGGCTTGGATCTGACGATTCCCGCCGGTCGGATCACCGGACTGCTCGGGCCGAGCGGCTGCGGCAAGTCCACGCTCATCCGCTCACTGGCGGGCGTCCAGGTCGTGCGGTCGGGCACCGTGGACGTGCTGGGCGGGGCCGGCGGGTCGCCGCTCAACCGGCGTCGCGTGGGCTACGTGACCCAGGCCAGCTCGGTGTACGACGACCTCACCGTGACCCAGAACCTGGCCTACTTCGCCGCGATCCACGACGTGGGCGCCGATCGCATCGATGAGGTCCTCGAGTCGGTCGACCTGGCCGACCGCCGCCACCAGCTGACCCGCGACCTCTCGGGCGGCCAGCGGGCCCGGGTGTCGCTGGCGGCGGCACTGCTGCCGTCGCCGGACGTGTACCTGCTCGACGAGCCGACGGTCGGGCTCGACCCCGTGCTGCGCCGCGACCTGTGGCGGATGTTCGCCGAGCTCGCGCAGGCCGGGGCCACGCTGCTGGTCTCCAGCCACGTGATGGACGAGGCCGATCGCTGCGACGAGGTCCTGCTGATGCGGCAGGGCCGGATCATCGCCCACGACACTCCCGACGGCCTGCGAGCGGCGACCGGGACGACGGACATCGAGTCGGCCTTCCTGGCCCTGGCGACGTCGGACGAGCCGTGAGCGGCGCCCTCGCCACGGCTCTCCGCGTGGTGTGGCAGCTGCGCCACGACCCCCGCAGCGTCGTGATGCTGCTGCTCCTGCCCACGATCCTGCTGCTGTTGTTCCGGTACGTCTTCGACCACCAGCCGGAGGTGTTCGCGCGGGTCGGTCCCCAGATGCTGGCACTCTTCCCGTTCATCCTGATGTTCCTCATCACGAGCGTCACGATGGTGCGCGAGCGCACGTCCGGCACGCTCGAGCGGTTGCTGACGACGCCGCTGCCTCGCGGCGGGCTGATCGGCGGCTACGCGCTGGCGTTCAGCCTGGTCGCCCTGGTGCAGTCGGCGATCAGCCTCGCCGTCGGGCAGTGGGCGCTGGATCTGGGGCTCGATCGGCCCTGGGAGGGCCTGGTCTTCGCGATCCTCGGATCGGTGGTCGGCACCGCGCTCGGCCTGCTCGCGTCGGCATTCGCCCGCACGGAGTTCCAGGCGGTCCAGTTCATGCCGCTGGCGATCATCCCGCAGATCCTCGTGTGCGGGCTGCTCGTGCCGGTCGACCAGATGCCCGACGTGCTGCGGTGGCTCTCGGTCGTCATGCCGCTGACCTACGCGACCGACGCCTTCACCTCGCTGGCCGCCGGCGAGACCTCCGGCGAGCGCGTCACGGACCTGCTGGTCCTCATCGCCTTCGCGATCGGGTCCGTGGCGCTCGCGTCACTGACGCTGCGTCGCCGCACGCCCTGACTAGCGGGCGGCGAGGGCGATCGCCAGCAGCAGGCAGCTCACGAACGAGACGGGGACGACCCACAGCGCCAGGAAGAACAGCGTGATCGTGGTGCCGATCTTCGGCGGGAAGAACCAGCGTGCGCGGGGCAGGTCGTTCGCTCCCTGCAGGACGCCCGGACCGACGCCCAGCCCGCGCCAGAGCCCCTTGAGCCGCGAGAACACCCGGGCGCCGCCACCGGTGCCGGCCAGCTGGCCCAGCGCCAGCCGCGCCTCTCCGACGTCGTCGCTCAGGGCCACGGCGATGCCCAGCTCGGTCGCGAACTCCTCCTCGTCCTGCACGGCCGTGAGGATCCGGTTGCGCCGGAAGCCGAATGCCGCCGAGATCGCGCCACCCAGGACGGCCAGCACGCCGGCGACCACCTTCAGCCACGTGTCGTCGGCGGCCACGGAGATGACGGCCAGCCCGGCGATGAACGGCCACGCCAGCACGAGGACGACCAGCGTCGGCCAGCGCAGCACGCGGACCGCGAGCGTCAGGACCCGGGCGGCATGGTTCGCGACCTCCAGGGTGTGGCCGTCCACCCGTCCGGCCATGGAGCCCACCGCGGCATTGACCCGACGTCCCGTGTTTCCGATGCCCATGGCTCCAGCCTAGGCGGGCGTCGATGGGGGGCGCGGACCTCAGGATCCACCACCTGTACCCCGGAGTTACCTTTCGGAGTTAGAGTGTGCGGTAACTCACAGTTCGCTGTGCTACGTTACCGCGCAGCCAGTTCTCGTCCGCCGGAGTTCGACCTCGGCGGGCACCGTCCGAAAGGTGTCCATCGTGACCCGCTCTTCCCTCGTAGCGCGCCGCGTCGCGCTCCCCATCACCGCCGCCCTCGTCGGCGGAACGTTCGCCACGGTGGGCCTCGCGTCCCCCGCGAACGCCGCCGATGTCGCGCTGACGAAGGACTTCGTCTACGACTGCAACGTGGTCGCCGGAGGCCTGAACCTCAGGCAGCACAACATCGGTGTCTCGATCTCGACCAAGGTCCCGACCACCGTCTACCCGGGTCAGACGATCCCGGCTCGCGCCGTCAAGATCACGCTGACGATGCCCGAGAAGCTGCGCGAGGCCACCGTGGACGTGATCGGCGGGACGGCCGCCTCGGGCTCCTCGACCGACGCCGCCCTCGTCCTGACCACGGCCGGCAAGTCCATGAACGTCCGGATCCCGCGTCTGGCCGCACCGAACACCGCGATCCCGCAGGTCGCCAACGTGCCCTGGACGATCCCGGCCTCCGGCACCGTCCCGGCCATCAAGGCTCCGGCGTACACCGCCGGCAGCGTCGCGCTCGGCATGCCCGCGCGCTTCACCATCTCCGCCACCCTGCAGGTCGCTGACGGGACCGCGCCCTCGACCCTGACGTGTGTCGGCCCCGCCGACCGCGCCCTGGGCTCGATCCGCGCGGTCAAGGCGCCGAACGTCGCGCCGAAGGCCCCCAGGACCGTCAAGGTCGTGACCAAGAAGAACAAGGCCAAGAACTTCGTCATCCGCGCGAAGGATGCCAACGGCGACCGCTTGACCTACAAGGTGGGCAAGGTCAAGAAGAAGGCCGGCAAGGTCAGCGGCAAGGGCCCGAAGTTCAAGTTCAAGCCCAAGAAGAACTTCAAGGGCAAGACCGCGTTCTACGTGTCCGTCCGCGACGGCAAGGGCGGAAGCGCGCGCGTGAAGGTCATCGTCACCGTCAAGAAGAAGTGACCCGGTCACACCACTGAAGGAGGGGGCGGGCGCCGCGAGGCGCTCGCCCCCTTCGTCTATTTCAGGAACTTCGAGGTGCTGCGGTCCTTGAGCAGTGCGCCGCCGGTCTGGCAGGTCGGGCAGTACTGCAGCGACGAGTCCGCGAAGACGACCTCGGCGATGGTGCCGCCGCACACGTCGCACGTCTCGCCGGCCCGGCCGTGCACGCGCATCCGCTCGCGCTTGGCGTCCTTGAGGTCCGACGCCGGCTTGCCGTCGGCCGCCGCGACAGCGTCGGTCAGCACGGAGGTGACCGCCGACTCGAGCCGTCCGATCTCGTCCTCGTCGAGCTTCTCGGCGATCGCGAACGGCGACAGCCGCGCGGCGTGCAGGATCTCGTCGCTGTAGGCGTTGCCGATGCCTGCGATCACGGTCTGGTCGCGCAGCAGCCGCTTGACCTGCATCCGGCGTTGCAGCAGCGGGCGCAGGTCGAATCCCGACCCCAGCGGGTCGGGTCCGAGCCGCGCGACACCGGGGACCTCCTGCGGGTCGCGCACGGCGTACACGGCCAGGCCCTTGCGGGTGCCCGCCTCGGTCAGGTCGAACCCCTCGTGCGGGCCGTCGCCGCGATCGGCGCGCAGCCGCAGCGCGATGGGACCACCCATCTTCACCCGGGCGTCGCCGAAGTGGTCGCTCCAGCGCAGCCAGCCGGCCTTGGCCAGGTGGATCACCAGGTGGAGGCCGTCGACGTCGATGTCGATGAACTTCCCGTGCCGGCGCACGGCCGAGACGGTCAGGCCCGCGAACGCCGAGACGGGCGGGTCGTAGGTCTTGAGCACCGCGAAGGACGCGGGCTCGATCTCGGCGACGACGGCTCCGTCGAGCTTCTCGCCCAGCCAGCGCACCAGCGCCTCGACCTCGGGCATCTCAGGCATGGCGCCAGCCTAGGAGTCTCAACCCCCGAACGTCAGCCACAGCAGAACCAGATTCAGCACCACGATCGCGCCGGCGGCCAGGACGGCCAGTGCCGTCGTCGCCCGGTGGTTGACGTACTCGCCCATGACGCCGCGGGACGACGTCAGCCAGACCAGCGGGACGACGGCGAACGGGATGCCCATCGACAGGACGACCTGCGAGACCACGAGGGCCCGGGTCGGATCGATCCCCAGCATCAGGATCACCAACGCCGGGACGAGCGTGATCAGGCGACGCGTCAGCGGCGACAGCGCCCACGGCGTGAGGCTGCGCATCACCTCGGCGCCGGCCGCGCTGCCGACGGACGTGGACGAGATGCCCGAGCCCAACAGGGCCACCGCGAACAGCAGCGCGACGCCGGCGCCGATCTCGCTGCCGATCAGCTCGTGCGCGCCGGCGATCGTGTCCGTGCCGGGCATGCCCTGCAGGTTCGCCGCCGCCATGAGCAGCAGACCGAGGTTCAGGACGCCCGCCAGGATCAGCGCCAGGACCACGTCGGTCCGGGTCGCGGCCAGCAACTCGCGGACGGACGAGTCCTCGCCGCGGCGCCCCAGCCGGTCCGCCGTGAGACTGGAGTGCAGGTACACCGCGTGCGGCATCACCGTGGCGCCGACGATGCCCGACGCCAGCAACACGCTCTCGGCGCCGTCGAACCGCGGCACCAGGCCTCCGGCCACGCCTGCGGCGGACGGCGGACCCACGACCAGCCCGGCGAGGAAGCCGACCGCGATCAGCAGCAGGAACCCGATGATCAGTCGCTCGAGGGCGCCCTGACCGCGCCGGTCACCGATGGTCAGGACGACCATCGCGACCAGGGCCGTCAGTACCGCGCCGATCGGCAACGGCACGCCGAACAGCAGCTGGAAGGCGATCGCACCGCCGATGACCTCGGCCAGGTCGGTCGCGATCGCGATCCCCTCGGCCTGCAGCCAGTACAGGAACCGCGTGCGGGGCGAGACGCGGCCGCCCACCTGGGCCGCCAGCGAACGCCTGGTCACCAGGCCCAGCTTCGCCGAGAGGTACTGCAGCAGGACCGCCATGAGATTGGCGAGAACGATGACCCAGACGAGCGTGTACCCGAACTGCGCCCCGGCGGTCAGGTTCGTCGCGACGTTGCCCGGATCGACGTACGCGACGGCGGCGATGAACGCCGGCCCCAGCAACGTGAGCCGACGACGGAGCAGGACGGTCACTCGGCCCGGAGGTCCTGGTACTCGGGGTGCTTCTCGATGAAGTGCTTGACGTAGGTGCAGTGGGCCCGGACCTTCTTGCCCCGCGACCGGACGTCGTCAAGGGCGTGTCCGACGAGCTTGCCGCCCAGTCCCCGGCCCTCGAAGCGCTCGTCGATCTCCGTGTGAGGGAAGACGACGACGTCGCCCTCGTCCCGTGCCACGGTGTGGCCGGCCACCGCGCCGTCGACCGTGATCTCGTACTGCTGCTCGGACGTGTTGTACGTGATGTCGACCGTCATGGGTCGACCTTGCCACACCAGGTGGCACGCCTCATCCCGCGTCAGGACCGCGCCGATCGCGCCGACCACCCGGGGGACAGCGCGCTCCCGCGCCCCGGCTTCCTGTCGTCGTTATGCTGGGCGGGTTGTCAAGCGGGAGGGGGACGCGCAGGTGAACACCGAGGACGTCGGGCTCGACGAGAGCCTGCGGCAGTGCCGTCGCGAGCTCGCGACGGTCCGCGAGCAGTACGAGGCGCAGGCCGAGAAGATCGCCGCCACGGAGCACGCCGAGAATCAGGCCGTGGCGATCTCGCGCGCCCTCGACAAGCACCTCACCCGCGCCGAGTCCGTCGCCACCGGCCCCAAGGGCTGGCTCAAGCGACGCGTCCTGCCGAACGCCGCCACCCCACAAGAGCTGGCCGACGCCCGCGAGTTGCGCGCCTCGTCCCTCTTCGACGGCCCGTGGTACCTGCGCACGTATCCCGAGATCATCTCGACCGGCCTGAGCCCTGCACTGCACTACCTTCGCTTCGGTGTCGCCGAGGGCCGCGATCCGGGCCCGGAGTTCAGCACCAAGAACTACCTCGCCCGTCACCCCTTCGTGGTGCGCAGCAGGACGAACCCGCTCCTCAACCACCTCCGCACCCACCAGTGAGCGCCGAGGACCTGGCCGCGCTCGACGCGATGGGCGAGCGCGAGCGTCTCGCGGCGGAGATGGCGTTGGTCGAGCCCTACTTCGACGCCGACTACTACGTGGCCTCGCTGCCCGAGCTGCGTGAGCCCGTGACCGATCCGCTCGAGCACTTCTGCGAGACGGGCTGGCGGTTGCTGTTCGCGCCGAACCGCGACTTCGACATCTGGTGGTACTGGGCGTCCCACCTCGATCCGGCGGACGAGTCCGTCAACCCGCTGGTCCACTACGCACTCGTCGGCCGCGATCTGGGCCTGGCGACCAAGCCGCCGACGACGGCCCCGTCCGGCCCCGGGGCGGAGCTGCCCCACGACCGTCCCGTGCGCCGTGCCACCCTGTTCGCCGGCTTCGACGCCGAGGGCGTCGTCGACGAGGCCACGCTGATCCTGGTGCGTGAGCTGGCGCGCTTCAGCGACGTGTATTGCCTGTTCGACAGCTACCTGCCCGACAGCGAGCTGGCCAAGCTGCGCGAGGTCGCCACCGAGGCCTGGTCGGTCCGCCACGGCGCCTACGACTTCGGGTCGTACTCGATGCTCGCGCGCGACCTCGTCGGCTGGGACCGCCTGCAGGACTACGACGAGGTGCTGTTCGTCAACGACTCCTCGTACCTGCTGCGGCCGCTCGACGAAGTGTTCCGGCAGATGGACGCGGAGCGGTGCGACTGGTGGGGCCTGCAGGCCACGAAAGGTCTGGCCGCCACCAAGCACCTGCCGTCGAACCAGTTCACCGAGCCGATCCCCCTCGACGTCGTCCGCGACGAGATGCTGGCCCGGTACGAGGACGACCCCATCTACGACTTCCACCTGGCGTCGTACTTCTTGGTCTTCCGCCGGCCCGTCCTGGACGACCCGGTCTTCCGCCGGCTCGTCGACGGTGTCGTCCCCCAGCAGCGCAAGCGACTGATCATCCAGAAGTACGAGATCGGGCTGACCCGGTTGTTGATCGGGCGCGGCCACCGGTTCTCGACGTTCGTCCCCGCCCTGTACCCGTTCCATCCGGTTTACAGCTCGTGGGCCTTCGAGCTGATCGAACGCGGCTTCCCCTTCCTGAAGCGGTTCCTGCTCTACCAGAACCACTACGACGTCCCCGGCCTCGCGCACTGGAAGGACATCGTGCTGCGCCTGACCCCGGACGCGCCCGTGGAGGCTCTCGAGGCGAACCTGTGGCGCACCGGTGCCGCCGACCGGCTGGCGCGGAGCTTCGCGGTCGAGCGCGGTGCCGACGGCGAGGTGCACGTGCCCGACTGGGACATGACGCCGCGCCGATTCACCAAGCTCGACGCCGCCGCGTCCCGCGACATGCGCCAGTGGGCGTTCGTCGTCGACCGGGCGACCCACCTGCTGCCGGACAACAGCCGGGCGATCTTCGAGCACGTCGCCCACGACCCCTCCATCAAGAAGGTCATTCTGACCCGGTCGCGGCACGTGAGGCTCGCCGGCGAGAACGTCGAGGTCCACCCGGTCCTGAGCCCCGAGGGCCGACACGCGCTCATGCGCTCGGGCATCGTCCTGCTGGTCGAGCGCCCGATCCGGGCCGCCCAGGTCCGGGTCAGCACCGAGCGCCACCACGTGATCGCCGTCCGTCGTGGGCTGACCCTGCTGAAGTACAGCCGGACCGCGGCCTCGCCCCGGACACCCCCTGACCTGCAGCTCAGCCCGGAGGGCCCGCTGCAGATGCTGCACGAGGCTCCCACGCGGATCTTCGACGCCGTCCTGGCCTCCTCCGACGCCGACCAGCTTGCGGCCGTGGCGTCGAACTGGACCACCCGTTACGCCGACGCCTGGCGGACCGGGATCCCCGCGCACGACTTCCTGATCGGTGACGACCTCCCGGCCGACCTGCGCGAGCAGGAGGACCGGCTGCGCGAGGAACTGGCCGGACGGCGGCTCGTCCTGTTCTCGACGACCCTGCGTGGCACGGGCTCGAAGGCCGAGCCGTACCGCTTCAGCCCGGCGGAGGTCGACCGCATCGCGTCCGCCGTCGCATCAGCCGGGGCGGTTCTGGCCATCCGCGAGCCCATCACCGATCTGGAGCGCGCCTACACCCAAGCGTTCGGCGAGCACGCCCTCGACCTCTCAGAACTGCGATGGCCGAGCGTGCACGCCGTGCTACGGGCCACCGACGTGCTGCTGACCGACGTCGACGGTGCCGCCCTCGACTTCACGGTGACGGGCCGCCCCGTCATCAGCTTCGCGCACGACGCCGACGAGCTCTCCGACCGTTTGCTGTACGACCTCGACCACATGTTCCCCGGGCCGGTGTGCCGGGACACGTCGTCCCTCGTCGAGGCTCTCGAGCAGGCGTTGGACGACCCGACCACCACGCGGCAATACTCCCGGGTGCGCGACCTGCTGGTCGACCACCGCGACGGCCACAACACGCGCCGCGTCGTGGAGCGCCTGCTGGCCCTGACGCCGAAGGAGGTGCTCGCATGAGTCCTGAGCAGTTCCGGGCGGCGTGGTCGAGCTTCGTCGCGCAGTGGGACGCGACCCGGGCCACCGACGCCGCCGGGGCCCGCACCCTGGTGGATCGCGTGCTCGAGGAGGGCCTGACCTACCAGGACCCCGCCACGCCGGTGTCTCCCGACGTCGCCACCGCGTGCGAGATCGCCGTCATCAAGCGCGCCGACGCCCTCGACGTCGACTCCTACCGCCGCGTCCTCGCCGGACAGAAGGGTGTCGACCGTTCGCCCTACAAGCACTTCTGCACCACCGGATGGAGACGGCTGGTCAATCCGCGGTCCGACTTCGACCTGTGGTGGTACTGGAACGAGCACCTCGATCCCCGCCGCGACGACATCAACCCCCTCGTCCACCACCTGGTGCGGGGCCGTCACGACGGCCTGCCCACGCTGCCTCCCGAGGTGCAGCCGCGTCCGGCGACGACCTTCGCCGCCGGCACGCCCGTGCGCAGGGTCTGCCTCTTCGCCGCGTACGACGCCGACGGCATCGTCGACGACTATGTGGTCGACTACCTCACCGAGCTGTCGCGCCATGCCGACGTCTACTACCTGGCCGATTCCACGATGGCGGCGACCGAGCTGGCCAAGCTCTCGGAGGTGACGCTCGGGGCGTGGGCGATCAGGCACGGCGCCTACGACTTCGGCTCGTGGTCGATCCTCGCGCGCGACCTCGTCGGGTGGGACACGCTCGAGACGTACGACGAGTTGCTGTTGGCGAATGACAGTGCGTACCTCCTGCGGCCCCTCGACGAGGTCTTCGCCACCATGTCCGCCACCCGCGCCGACTGGTGGGGCCTGCACGCCACCCGGCGCGCCTACGCGCGCGACCTCGGCGACGACCGGCCGCTCCCGCTCGCCGAGGCCAAGCAACGGTGGCGCACCGTCAATGAGATCGACCCCATCGACCACCTCCACCTCAGCTCCTACTTCCTGGCCTTCCGGCAGCCGGTGATCAGGGACGCCGGATTCCGGCGACGCCTCGACTCCGTCGCGCGTGAGACGGTGAAGTCGGTCGTCATCGTCAAGTACGAGGTGGGGCTCAGCCGGTACCTGATGGCACAGGGGTTCGACTTCGAGACGTTCGTCGACGGGCTCTACCCGTACCTGCCCGTCTACACGACCGACTACTGGACTCTGCTCGACCACGGCTTCCCCCTGCTCAAGCGCAACCTGATCTCCGAGAACCCCCGCCGCATGCCCGACCTGGCGGCGTGGAAGGAACAGGTCGCCCAGCGGGTGCCGAACGCCCGGACCGACACGTTCGAGCGCAATCTGCTGCGCGTGAGCGCCGACGACCGGCTCGCCCGCAGCCTCGCTGTGAAGTCACGCCCTGACGGCACCGTGGACTACGACGACCCACTGTCGTGGCCGCGCTTCCGCCGTGAGGACGAGTGGACCCCGAAGTTCGACCACTGGTGGGCGTTCCCGGTGTGCGCCTACGACCACACGTTGGCCGGCAACGAGCGTGCGGTGTTCGAGGAGGTCCGCGACGACCCGTCGATCAAGAAGATCATCCTGACCCGCTCGCGGCGGGTCGAGCTGTCCGGCGAGAACGTCGTGACCGTCCCGCTGATGAGCCGCGCCGGCCAGGAGTACCTGCTGCGGGCCGGCCAGATCTTCGTCAAGCACGGGCCCAGGGTCAACGCGCACTGGCCGTTGTCACCGCTCAGGCACAACTTCGTCAACCTGTGGCACGGGATTCCGCTCAAGCGATTCGGCTCGGCGACGGCCACGATCTCGCCCGAGTTGGAGCGGGCGCTGCTGCGCAACAACGGCGGCTCGCGGGCCGTGATCGCCTCCAGCCGCATGGACATGCTGGCAATGACGACGGCGTTCTGGCCGCTGTCCTACACCGAGGTCTGGAACACCGGACTGCCGCGGAACGACTACATCACCTGTGACGAGTCGCGGCTGCCCGCGGACCTCCTCGAGACGGAGCAGCGGCTGCGTGCCGAGGTGGGCGATCGTCGCTTGGTCATGTTCCTGCCCACGTTCAAGGACGGGCAGGCCGACGCCTACTACCGGTTCACCCCCGAGGACCTCGAGACGCTCGGAGCCTGGCTGGAGCGTCATCACGCCGTCCTGGGCGTGCGCGAGCACATGGCCGACACGGCGCGCACGTACTGGCACCAACTCGCACCCTTGGGCGCGATCGACCTGTCGAGTCGGCGCTATCCCGACCTCGAGGTGCTCTACCGGGTGGCCTCGGGCCTGGTCAGCGACTATTCCAGCTGCCTGGTCGACTTCATGCTGACGGGCCGGCCGATGGCGAGTTTCGCCTACGACCTCGAGCACTACGCGAACGAGGAGCGTGGACTGTTCTACGACCTCGACCGCGTGCTGCCCGGCGCCGTGTGCCGCACCTTCGACGAACTGGCCACGGCTCTCGACGGGTTCTTCGAGGAGCCCGACCCCGCCACGGCCGACGAGTACGCCTGGCGCCGTCGGATCTTCCACGACCACCTCGATGCGGGGTCGGCCGCGCGGGTCGTCGAGAAGGTCCGGTCCCTGTACCTGCCGGACGACGCGTAGTCGTGACCGGCGGGTGTTGCGCCGGGGAGTCCTGCTCCCCGGCGCAACACCGGCTCAGTCGATCTCGCGCTTGAGGATCTTGCCCGTCGCCGTCATCGGCAGCTCGTCGCGGAACTCCACGATGCGCGGGTACTTGTACTGGGCGAACTGACCCTTGGCCCACTCGCGCAGCTCGGCCTCGGTCGTCTGGTCGTCGGGGTTCTTGACCACGACCGCCTTGATCTCCTCGCCGTGCGACTCGTGCGGGACGCCGATGACGGCGACCAGCGAGACCGCCGGGTGCGTCATCAGCACCTCCTCGAGCTCGCGCGGGTACACGTTGTAGCCGCCGCGGATGATCATGTCCTTGCTGCGGTCGACGATGTAGAAGTAGCCGTCGTCGTCCATGCGGGCCAGGTCGCCGGTGCGGAACCACTCGCCCTGGATCGCCTCGGCGGTGGCCGCGGGCCGGTTGTAGTAGCCCTTCATGATGCCGTGACCCTTGATGGCGATCTCGCCGATGGCCTCGGGGTCGTGCGGCAGGTCACTCCAGTCGTCGTTGATGAGCTTCATCTCGACGCCCTCGACCGGACGACCGATCGAGCCGACGCGGACGGGCTCGCCGCGCACGCCGAACGAGGCGACCGGCGACGTCTCGGAGAGGCCGTAGCCCTCCTGGATGACGATGCCGAACTTCTCCTCGAACTGACGATGGATGTCGGCCGGCAGGGCCGCGCCGCCGGAGGCCGCCACGCGCATGTTCTTGGCGATCGCCTCGACGTCGACGCCGCCGTCGGACGCCGCCAGCGCCTGCAGCAGGCCCCAGTACATCGTGGGCACGCCGGCGAAGAAGGTGATCTTCTCCTTGAGCAGCAGCGACAACGCGGCCTCGGGCTCGAAGCGCGGCAGGTAGACGATCGTGCCGCCGTACAGGACGGCGCTGTTCTGGATCACCGTCTGGCCGAAGATGTGGAACAGCGGCAGCACGGCCAGGTAGGTGTCCGGGTCGTCCTCGGTCGCGCCGAAGAGCGAGACGCCCAGCTTGGCGTTGGCCAGCAGGTTGCGGTGCATGAGCTCGGCGCCCTTGGGCTGGCCCGTGGTGCCGGACGTGTAGAGGATCACCGCGGTGTCGTCGTCGTCGCGCTCGACCGTGGTGAACTGCGGCGACTGCGCGGCCACGAGCGGGCCGTAGTACTCCGGCGGCTCCATCGGCTCGGGCGCGGCGGAGTCGAGCTTGATGAGGAAGAAGTCCTTGCAGCCCTCGACCTCGTTGAACCCGGCCCAGGCGCGGTCGCCGATCGGCAGGTCGGGCGTGCCCTCGAAGGCGAAGAAGGCCACCGCGTCGGAGTCGTCCAGGTGGTAGGCGACCTCACGCTCGGACAGCAGCACGTTCAGCGGCACGACGGACGCGCCGGCCTTGAGGATGCCGAAGTAGACGATCGTGAAGTACGGGACGTTCGGGATCGACATCGCGACCTTGTCGCCGGGCTTGATCCCGCGGGCCACGAGCAGGTTGGCCACCTGGTTCGCGGCGCCGTTGAGCTGCGCGTAGTTCAACCGGGTGTCGCCGAAGACGATCGCGGTGCGCTCGGGGTACTTGGCGGTCGTGTCGTCGAGGATGGCGGCGAGGTTGGTCACGGTGCCTTCTTTCCGGTGTGTGGCCTTCGTTACATCAGAACTGTAACGAAGGAAGCCTCCGGACGGGGCGCGAGGCCCCGGGTCACCAGGTGAGGCCGGTGAGCCGCTCGTAGGCCTCGATGTACCGGTCGCGCGTGCGCTCGACGATCTCGTCCGGCAGCCGCGGCGGAGGCGTGTCGGAGGCACGGTCCCAGCCCGACTCGGGCGACGTCAGCCAGTCGCGGACGAACTGCTTGTCGTAGCTCGGCTGGGCCTGTCCAGGCTGGTACCGGTCGGCCGGCCAGAACCGGGACGAGTCGGGGGTCAGCACCTCGTCGGCGAGCACGATCGTGCCGTCGGGACGGGCTCCGAACTCGAGCTTGGTGTCGGCCAGGATGATCCCGCGCTCGCGGGCGATCTCCTCGGCACGGCCGTAGACCGCCAGCGTGAGGTCGCGCAGCCGCTCGGCCATCGGGGCGCCCACGGTCTCGACGACCGCCTCGAAGGAGACGTTCTCGTCGTGCTCGCCCAGCTCGGCCTTCGTCGCGGGGGTGAAGATGGGGGTGTCGAGGCGCGAGCCGTCGACGAGTCCGTCCGGCAGCGGGATGCCGCACACGGCGCCGGTCTCGCGGTAGTCGGCCAGACCCGAACCGGTCAGGTAGCCGCGGGCGACGCACTCGACGGGGAACATGTCGAGCCGCTCGACGATCAGGGCACGGCCGGCGACCTCGGCCGGCACGTCGGTGCTGATCACGTGGTGCGGCACCAGATCGGCCAGCTGGTCGAACCACCACAGGCTCATCCGGGTGAGGATCTCGCCCTTGTCGGGGATCCCCGGCTCGAGGATGAAGTCGTAGGCACTGACCCGGTCGGACGCGACCATCAACAGGGCATCGCCGTACGTGTACAGGTCGCGGACCTTGCCCGAGTGCAGGTGGGTGGCTCCGGGGATCTCCAGCGGCATGGGAACAGGCTAGTGGGCCCCCTCCCCCGTCGTATCCGTGGCAGGCTGTGCCGGTGCCATCGACGAGGACCATGACCGCGACGCTGCTGACGGCGGCCCTCGTGGTCTACAGCGCCCAGGGAATGCTCGTGCCGGTCCTCGCGCCGGTGACCCGGGTCGTCGGCCTGGGCGAGGTCGACCTCGGTGCCGTGATGACGCTCTCGGCCGCGATGCTCGTGCTGACCGGTCCGTGGTGGGGCCGCCAGGTCGACCGCCACGGGGTCCACTCCGTGCTCGTGCGCGGCCTCGTCCTGGCCACGCTCGGCGCCGTGGGCTTCGCCGTGATGGTCCAGATCGCCGCGCACGAGGAGCTGCCGCGCTGGCTGGTGCTGTCGGTCTTCGCGCTGACCCGCGGCGTGCTCTACGGCCTGGGCTTCGCGGCGGTCCCGGTCGCGGGACTGACCTACCTCGCCTCGGCCAGTCAAGGTGCGATCGCCCGGACCAAGGCGATGGGCGCCTTCGGGGCGATGCAGGGCATCTCGCTGGTCGTCGGACCCGCGCTCGGCGGCCTGCTGGCGATCGGCGGCCTGCTGCTGCCCGTGCACGTGGCACCGGTGCTGGTCGCGGCCACCCTCGTCGCCGTCTGGCTGCTCCCCCGTCCCGAGCGCCAGGAGCGCCCGCACGGCGAGCGGCTCGGCTGGCGCGACCCGCGGGTGCTGCCGTACCTGGTCGCCGGCGCGTCGCTCTTCCTCGGTCTGGCTCTCGTCGAGATCATCATGGGCTTCCTGGTCCAGGACCGGCTGGGCCTGTCGAACTCGGCCACGGCCCAGGTCGTCGCCCTCGCCGGCGTGCTCATCGGCATCGGCTTCGCCCTGACCCAGGCCTTCCTCGCGCCGCGGATCCCCGGCGGGCCGCGCGGACTGCTGGTCGCGGGAAGCCTGGTCGCCGCCGCGGGCTACGGCGGGGCGATCTTCGCCCCGAACCTCGCGACCCTGCTGCCGTCGATGGTGGTCGTCGCGGTGGGACTGGGCCTGGCGCTCCCGGGCTACAACGCCGGCGCCACGCTGGCCGTGGAGCCGTCGGAGCATGCCGCGGTCGCCGGACAGCTCGCCGCCACCGTCGGCATGACCTACGTCGGCGGCCCGATCCTGGGCGCCGGGCTCTACGCGCTGCATCCGCTCGCGCCGATCATCGGCGCGGCGCTGCTCTCGGTCGCGGCGGCGATCCTGGCCGCCACACGGGTGACGCGCACCGCCTGAAGGTGACACCCTGAGCCATGGGCATCGTTCACCCGACCTCCGAGCTGACCCCGAGCAAGGCCGACCTCCTGGCAGCCTGGCTGCCCACGCAGTCCTGGTGGCCGCACGACGCCGAGGTGCGCCCCTTCCGGGCGAACTTCCGCCTCGACGACCCGACCGGCGAGGTGGGCATCGAGACATTCCTGCTGCCGGTCCCCGGCGGTGTCGCGCAGGTCCCGGTGACCTACCGCTCGGCACCCCTCGACGGCGGCGTCCTCGTCGGCGAGCTCGAGCACTCGGTCCTGGGCCACCGCTGGGTCTACGACGGACCGAGCGACCCGGTCTACGTCGCCGAGACGACAGCCGTGATCCGGCACGCAGGGACCGAGGTCGACCTCGTGGACAGTGACGGCCACACGCTGCCGCGGCGCCCGACGACGGCCGCCGTGCGCGGATCCGGCGACGGCTCCGGCGAGCTCCACGTCGTCCGACTCGTGCCGGGGACGGTGCCGGCCGACGCCACGGGCACGCTGAGCGCCACGTGGACCGGGCAGCCCGAGCCGGCCGTCCTGGCCTGGTTGGCGCGCGTGGACTGAGCCTCGGGGCTCAGCGGTCGTCGTCGACGCCGTCGCGCTGCTGCTGCTGCTCGAGGCGCAGGAGGGCGACCTCCTCGGCCAGGGTGCGCGTGCGCTCCTCGAGCCGGCCCACCTCGAAGCTGTGCTGCACGTTCATCAGCAACAGGATGAACAGCGCGCCGAAGAACAGCAGGTTCGACGGCAGCTCGACGCCGACCAGCTCGGACAGCCTCGTCAGCGCCACCGGGAAGAGCGACAGCAGCAGTCCGCCCAGTCCGATCGCGACCCACAGGACCGCATACTTCTCGCGCAGGTGGCGGCGACGCAGCAGCTCGAAAACGAACGCGAGCGTGACGATCGCCCCGACCAGACCCAGCACGTACGGGGCCATCAGACGAGCTCCTTCGGTTGGGTCTCGAGCGTGGCGGGCCACCGGCGCACGAGCGCCAGGCCGAGGGCCACGATCGCACGCGCCAGGTAGATCACGGCGCGCAACGGTGTCTGGCTGGCGGTGCCGCCGGCCCGCGGACGCATCGCGACCGGCACCTGCCGGATCGTGCACCCGCTGCGGGCGGCGATGACGAGCGACTCGACGGTGTCGCCGAGGTACTCCGCCGGGTAGTGCGCGGCGAACACCTCGAGGGCGCGCCGGTTGACCACGCGGAAGCCGCTCGTGGCGTCGGTGAGCTTCGTCCCCGCGATCCGGCTGAGCGCGCCGGCGAGGAGTCGCATCGCCAGACCGCGCATCACGCCCACGCGGTACTCGCCCGCTCCGGCGAACCGGGCGCCGATCACGACGTCGGCGTCGTCCAGCGCCGCGACGAGGTCCGGCAGGTACGCGGGGTCGTGCTGACCGTCGGCATCGAGCTGGGCGACCACGTCGTACCCGTGCCGCAGGCCGTAGCGGTAACCGGTGCGCATGGCGCCGCCCACGCCGAGGTTGTAGGGCAGCTGGCACACGGTCGCGCCCGTCGCGCGAGCCACCTCCGCCGTGCGGTCACCCGAGCCGTCGTCGACCACGAGCAGGTCCACGTCGGGCTGGCTCTCACGCAACTCGGCGATCGTCCGGGCGATGGACTCCTGCTCGTTCCACGCGGGAACCACCACGAGCACACGGCGATGCTTCATCCAATCGCTGGGCATGCACGGCAGTCTAGGACAATGGACTACAGCGACGGACCTTCCGGCGAACCGCCCACGGCGGGACTGGAGTACGCCCAGCGGCTCCAGCGTCTCTCCACCCGGGGGTGGAAGCGGATGCTCGACGTCCAGGCCCCCTACCGGTGGAACCTGCGCCGCCGCCTGGACGGGCGCATCCTCGACGTCGGTTGCGGCACGGGCCGCAATCTGGCCCACCTCTCCGCCGAGTCGGTCGGGGTCGACCACAACCCGCACTCCATCGGCGTGTGCCGCGATCGTGGGCTCACCGCGTTCACCGTCGAGGAGTTCTTCGCCGACGAGGACGCCCACGCCCCGGCCTCGTACGACGGGCTGCTGGCCGCCCACCTGATCGAGCACCTGCCCGCCGAGGACGCGACCGAGATCCTCGCGTCGTACCTCCCGGCGATCAAGCCCGGCGGCACGATCATGTTCATCACGCCGCAGGAGCGCGGCTACGCCTCGGACAGCACCCACGTGGCGTTCACCGACTTCGACGCGTTGCGCCAGATCGCGGACGACCTCGGCCTGCGCGAGACCCAGCGGTACTCGTTCCCGTTCCCGCGCGTGGTCGGACGCGTCTTCACCCACAACGAGTTCAACTTCCTCGCGGAGAACCCTCGGTGACCCAGGAGCCCCTCGACATCCTCGTCCCCTTCTGGGGCGAGCCGGCGCTGCTGCGCGAGACCGTCGCGAGCGTGCTGGCCCAGACCGACGACAACTGGCACCTGACGGTCGTGGACGACGACTACCCCGACCCGTCGGTGGCGCAGTACTTCGCCGACCTCGCCGATCCCCGCATCACGTACCTGCGCAACGAGCAGAACCTCGGCGTCACGGGCAACTTCCGCCGCTGCCTGGAGCTCGCCTCGCGCGAGCACGTCGTGTTCCTCGGCTGCGACGACCGCCTGCTGCCCCAGTTCGTCGAGGTCGTCGCCCGCGCCCGCCGCGAGGTGCCCGAGGCGACGATCATCGAGGTCGGCGTCCAGGTGATCGATCAGCACGGGGAACCGGTGTCGACCCTGGCCGACACCGTGAAGCAGCGCCTGTTCATGCCACGGAGCGCCGGTCGCCAGCTGCTGTCGGGCGAGGAGCTGGCCGCCAGCCTGTTGCGGGCGAACTGGCTCTACTGGCCCTCGTTGGTGTTCCGCCGCGACACCTTGGCGGGGAAGGACTTCCGCGACGACCTTCCGCTGATCCAGGACCTCGGCCTGATCCGCGAGCTCATCACCGACGGTGCCGTGCTGCTGCTCGAGCCCGAGGTGGCGTTCGAGTACCGCCGGCACCTCGAGAGCGCCTCGGTCGCCGGCCTGTACGACGGCACCCGGTTCGCCGGCGAGCGGATGTTCTTCGCCGAGTCGGCCGAGGTGATGGCCGCCCACGGCTGGCCGCGCGCCGCCCGGGCCGCGCGCTGGCACCTGACCTCGCGCCTGCACGCGCTCACCCTGGTGCCCGCGGCGCTGCGCCAGCGTGACTGGGCGGCGGTGCGCGGGCTGCTGCGGCACGCCGTGCGCTGACGGCTCAGGACCGTGGTGTCACCCCGGCACATCGCATGTCCCCGACCGTGACGAGCGGCTCGCCGACCGCCCGGCGCAACCTGGTGCGGGCGCGCCACAGGTCCTCCGGCACGCAGGCGACGGTGACGTCGAGGGTCGCCAACGACTCGCGCACGGTGCCCGCCGAAGGCAGCTCGCCACCGTCCACGAGGGACAGCAGATGGACCCGGGCGTGCCAGTCGTGCTCGGTTTTGGGGAGGCTCATCAGGTAGAAGTCCCGCGGGGCGACCACGTGGGTGTCGCCGCGGGAGATCGCCAGGATCTCCATCTCCTTCGGCGGCAGCAACCACGTCCCGCGGGGCGGGTCGAGCGCCTCGAGCGCCCGCACGTTTTCCAGGGCCTCGGGCGAGACCTTCCACGCCGGCCGCGGCGTGAGTTGGGCGTCTTCCGGCTGCCAGAGCCACGTGCCGCCCAGCACGGGGACGAGGGTGACGGCGACCACGAGCGCGGCGCCGCCGGGCTCGGGGACCGGCAGGGTCACGAGCAGGCCGACGGCGATCCACAGCGGCAGGGCGATCGCCAGCCGCCATGCCACGGGACCGGCCCCGGTGGCGGCGTGGGCCAACTGGAACACGCCGGGCAGGAAGCACACCATGGTGGCGAGCGCCCCACAGCCGAGCAGGACGCCGGCGGGACCGGGCGCCGTCCTCGGCAGCAGCACCAGCGCCAGGACGGCCAGTGCCGCCAGGGCGAAGGTGGCGCCCATCGCGATGTTGAACGCGACCGGCGCCGCCATGACGGTGGTGTCGTCGGTGGTGCCCACGGTGATCGGGGCGAGTGCCTGGACGAGCCCGTTGACCACCGGCGCCGCCGCGAACGCGACCGCACCGATCGCGAGCGATCGGGACCGCAGCACGAGCGCCGCCAGGACGGCAGCGGCCGCCACGACCGGCGCCAGCAGCGCCGACGTCGTGGACAGGCCGACGAAGGCGACGCCCGCGGCGGCGAGCAGGATCACGTCCACCGTGCGCATCCTGCGCGCGAGACGCGAGAGCCACCACCACACGAGGGGGACGAGGACCGCGTACGCGAGTGCCTTGCCCTGCCAGATGCGGCCCAGCGAGTAGTTGCCCACGATCGTGTCGGCGCTCGCCAGCAGGAAGACGATCGCGACGAGGAACGCCGGCAGCGCCCGGCGCGCGGCCCAGCCGCGGACCAGCCGCCACGACGTCCAGCCGATCAGGACGGCTGCCGCCGGGGCCATCACGAGGTAGGAGAAGGTGGCGGCCTGGACGCCGATCGCGTGGGCGAGGGCGCCTTGGAGCGCCTCGATCGAGGGCGTGGGCAGACCTCCTCCGTACGTGGACTCCCACTCCCCCGAGCTGAACATCGTGTCGCGCAGCGTGGGGGTGCCGTGCGTGGCCACCCAGGTCGCGCGGTTCACGTAGTAGACGTCGTCCGCGTCGGGCCGGACCAGGAAGAGCGTCAGTACGCCGAGGCCGAGGCTGACCGCGAGCGCCACGAGGTGGGCACCCATCGGGACGTCTGGCTCCGCAGGGGCATCGTCCACCGGGTCGGGCTCGCGAGCGCCGAGCCACGGGACCAACTGCAGGACGAGCGCTGCACCGGCGGCCACCGCGAGCGGCCACACCAGGTCGTGATCGCGCAACAGCAGCAGGGCGAGCGTGGCCACCAGCACCACGGCGAGCAGGACGAGGCCTCCGACAGGACGCCGGGCCTCCGACGACCAGACGCGCGGCTGGTCCGTCCGCACCGCGCGCAGACCGCCCACCACGACGAGACCGGCGGTCAGCACGACCCAGGGCCACGCGGCCGGGAGCAGCGACCACTGCGTCTTCAGCGCGATCAGGTAGAACAGCGTCCACGCCGCGAAGGACAGGACGGTGCCCTCGAGGGCACCGTCCAGGAACCGGGGCCAGGCGCGCCAGCGGATCACAAAATGTCGCCCGGACTGTAGGCGGCCGCCTCCGGGTGGCGCTTGAGGACGGCCCCGACCTGACCGACCACGGCGGCGACCTGCGACACCGCGGCGCCGGTGAAGGCCAGCGGCTCGGCGACGAGCCGGCGCAGGTCGTCGGCCGTCAGGCCCAGTCGCTCGTCGGCGGCGAGCCGATCGAGCAGGTCGTTCTCGGCCGTGCCCTTCTCGCGCATCTCGAGGGCCACGCCGACCGCGTGCTCCTTGATGGCCTCGTGGGCCGTCTCGCGGCCGACGCCGTGACGGACGGCGGCCATGAGCACCTTGGTCGTGGCCAGGAACGGCAGGTACCGGTCCAGCTCGCGCTGGATCACCGCGGGAAAGACGCCGAACTCGTCGAGGACCGTCAGGAAGGTCTCGAACAGGCCGTCGGCGGCGTAGAAGGCGTCGGGCAGCGCGACCCGGCGCACGACCGAGCACGAGACGTCGCCCTCGTTCCACTGGTCGCCGGACAGCTCGCCCACCATCGAGGCGTAGCCGCGCAGCACGACCGCGAGGCCGTTGACCCGCTCGCACGAGCGCGTGTTCATCTTGTGCGGCATGGCCGAGGAGCCCACCTGGCCGGGCTTGAAGCCTTCGGTGACCAGTTCGTTGCCGGCCATGAGGCGGATCGTCAGGGCCAGGCTCGACGGGGCGGCGATCAGCTGCACCAAGGAGCTGACGGCGTCGAAGTCCAGCGACCGGGGGTAGACCTGGCCGACGCTGGTGAAGGTGCGCTCGAAGCCCAGGTGCGCCGCGACGCGCTGCTCCAGGTCGGCCAGCTTGGACTCGTCGCCACCGAGCAGGTCGAGCATGTCCTGGCCCGTGCCCACCGGGCCCTTGATCCCGCGCAGCGGGTAACGGGCGATCAGCTGCTCGACGCGCTCGATCCCGATGAGCAGCTCGTCGGCGGTCGTGGCGAAGCGCTTGCCCAGCGTCGTGGCCTGCGCGGCGACGTTGTGGCTGCGGCCGGCCATCACGAGCTCGGCGTGCTCGGCGGCCAGCCGGCCCAGTCGCGCCAGGGCGGCGACCGCGCGGTCGCGCACCAACATGAGCGAGGCGCGCACCTGCAGCTGCTCGACGTTCTCGGTCAGATCGCGCGAGGTCATGCCCTTGTGGATGTGCTCGCTGCCCGCGAGGGCCGCGAACTCCTCGATGCGGGCCTTCACGTCGTGGCGGGTGATCCGCTCGCGGGCCGCGATCGAGTCCAGGTCGACCTGGTCGACGACCGCCTCGTGGGCCTCGATCACGCCGTCCGGCGTCTCGATGCCGAGGTCGCGCTGCGCCTTGAGCACGGCGATCCAGAGTTGACGCTCGAGGACGATCTTGTGTTCGGGCGACCAGATCCGAGCCAGCTCGGCGGACGCGTAACGGGAGGCCAGGACGTTCGGGGTGGTCACGCGCCCCATTGTCGCAGGACCGGCGGCCGACGCGGGAGCATGCTCGACCCGCGAACCGTCAGGCGGCTCCGTACGGATCGAGGACCACGCGTCCGTCGTCGTCGAGGACGTGACCCTGGCGCTTGACACTGCGCACGACCGTCGCGCGGTTGCGGACCCGCCAGCCCGGAATGTTGGCCGCGGCCCTCGTCTCGAGGTCGTAGACCGCGTCCAGCGAGGCGAACCGCGCCACCAGGGCGAGGTTCGCGGGACCGATCACCGCCGCGCAGCGCAGCACGGGCCTCTCGGCGCCGATGACCCGGCCGGCGGCGTGGGGGTCGTCGGTGCAGACCTCGAGCAGCACGGCGCGACCCGCACCACCCGCCGACGCCACGACATCGCACCCCAGCCGCAGGGCACCGGAGCTGAGGACGCGCTCGAGCAGTCGGCGAGCGGTCGGCTCGGGCTTGTCGAGGCGACGGCCGATGTCGGCCACGCTCATGCGGGGGTCCTCCCGCAGGATCTGCGTGACCTTCTCGAGCGTCTCGGCGTCCGGCGGCGTCGCCGGGCCCGTCCGCGGTCGTGCCAGGCCGCTCCTCTGCTCCTCGGTCAGGACGTCGAGCTGCCACTGGCCGTCCTCACGGTGCACCTCGGCGAGGAAGTACATCCGCGTGCGGACGATGTCCGGATCGGACGCCACGAGCTCCTCCACCGTCTGGCGCATCGTCGCGATCCCGCGACCGATGAGGACGACCGCGAGGTCGTCGTCGCCGGCCAGCAGGTCGACGGCGTAGACCTCGGGCACGGCCGCGATCCGCTCACCCACCCGGGCCTCGGCGCCGGGGCGGCAGCGCAGCTTCAGCAGGACACCGTCACGATCGGGCGCCAACTGCTCCGCGCTGGGCCGGACCACGAACCAGGCGAGGCGCTCCTCGACGAGCCGGTCCCACCGCCGTGCCGCGGTGGCGGGATCGACGCCGAGCGTGCGCGCGATCGCGCTCCACGGGGCGCGAGGCGCCACCTGGAGGGCGTGGACGAGCGCGAGATCGATGTCCGGGAGCTCCGGCAGGCACTGCGCCGATCCATACATGCGTCGGAGAATAGCGGCCCGGCGGGCCGAGTCCATGGATCGACCGAGGGGCGGGAGCGTCAGCGGGGGACGGACGCCGCGATGTCGGTGCGGTGGTGGGCGCCCCGGATCGAGATGAGGTCCACCCCCGCGTAGGCACGCCGACGCGCCTCGTCCAGGTCCGCTCCGACGCCCGTGACCGACAGGACCCGGCCGCCCGCCGTCACGAGGTTGCCGTCCTCGTCCATCTTCGTGCCGGCGTGGATCACGTCGACGCCCTCCAGCGCGTCCGCCTTCTCGACGCCCTCGATCCGGTCGCCCGTGACGGGGGCCTCGGGGTAGCCCTCCGCAGCGATGACGACCGTCACCGCGGCACCGTCGTGCCACTGCGGCAGGCCGACCTCGCCGAGCGTCCCGGTCGCCGCGCCGTGCAGCAGCGCCGCGAGCGAGGTCTTCAGCAGCGGGAGCAGCGCCTGGGTCTCGGGGTCGCCGAAGCGCGCGTTGAACTCGACCACCCGGGTGCCTCGGCCGGTGAGGGCCAGTCCCGCGTAGAGCAGTCCCTGGAAGGGCGTGCCGCGCGCGGCCATCTCCTGGACCGTCGGCACGAGCACGCGCCGCGACACCTCGGCGACGAGACCCTCGGGCGCCCAGTCCAGCGGCGTGTAGGCGCCCATGCCGCCGGTGTTCGGGCCCTCGTCACCGTCACGGGCGCGCTTGAAGTCCTGGGCGGGCTGCAGCGGCAGCACCGTCGAGCCGTCGGTGATCGCGAACAGCGAGACCTCGGGGCCGTCGAGGTACTCCTCGATCACGACGCGGTCGCACGAGACGCCGTGGTCCAGGGCGACCTGACGGTCCTCGGTGACGACGACACCCTTGCCGGCCGCCAGGGCGTCGTCCTTCACGACGTAGGGCGCCCCGAACGCGTCGAGCGCGTCCGCGACCTCGTCGGGCGTCTCGCACACGCGCGCGAGGGCGGTGGGGACGTCCGCCGCCGCCATGACCTGCTTGGCGAACGCCTTCGAGCCCTCGAGCTGGGCGGCCTCGGCGCTGGGGCCGAAGCAGGCGATGCCGGCCTCGCGGACGGCGTCGGCGACACCGGCCACCAGGGGCGCCTCGGGACCGACGACGACGAGATCCGCACCGATCCGCGAGGCGAGGTCGGCGACCGCCGCACCGTCGAGCGGATCGACGGGATGCAGCGAGGCGACTGCGGCCATGCCGGGGTTGCCGGGCGCCGCGTGCACCTCGGTGACCTGGGGGTCGCGGGACAGGGCCAGGGCCAGGGCGTGCTCACGGCCGCCGGTGCCGATGACGAGAACCTTCACGCGCCGAGCCTAGCGAGCGGCGTCCGTCTCCTGTCCATCCGCGGCCGCACTCTGGCGCGCGATCACGGCGAGAGCGCTCCACGGCTGCGGCTCGTCGACCCCGGTCAGGAAGGACCCCCACGTCAGCGGGACGTCCTGCGGGAGGCTCAGCTCGTCGAACGCGCGGCTCCAGCCGGCCAACAGGCGGGAGTCGTACCGGCCCGACGCCAGCAGGAAGGACGTGATGGCCGAGATGGTGGCGCGACGGCTGTCGTCCGTGTCGCGCAAGAGCTCGGCCAGGTCGGCGCCGAAGGCCTCCGCGTCGAACCCGGGCCACGAGACCGCCGCGTACAGGCCGTCGCGGAGCAGGTCGGGCAGGCGGTCCCAGCCGGCCACGTCCTCGCGGGACGGCTCCGACACCGTGGTGGCCAGCGCCATCACGACGCCCCGTGCCCCCACCCCGGCGAAGAACTCGGCCATGACCTCGGGGCGTGTGCGCTGGCGCTCCAGGACGCGCAGCACCCGCGTCAGCTCGGCGGAGTCCTGACGGCTCGGTTGCTCGGTCGCGAGCGATTCGGTCATCGGCGGCTCGTCCCTTTCGTCCCGCTGCGGTGCGTCCGGGGACGCGTGGAGATCGGTCATGCGTCCTCAGTCCCAGAAGCTGATGGTGTCCCAGGCCTTCGAGGCCGTCTCACTGATCTCGTCCCAGTGGTCGACCACCTCGGCGCCGGCCCACACCAGGCCGCTGCCGACGGCCAGGGCGCCCGTCACCGGGTTGGGCGCGACGAGGAAGGCGGTCGTCGAGGCGCTGAAGGCCGTCTCGGCCACGTCGGCGACGTACCCCGCGCCCTCGCGCTCGAAGGCGTCGATCGGGTTGCCCTGCTGGACGAGATTCGCCACGCCGGCGCCCGTGCTGACGACACCACCGACGATGCCCAGGCCGCGCAGGGCGCCCAGGCCGCTGGTCCGGAAGCTCGACGGGCTGCCCCATCCCGCGTTGCGCAGGGGCGACCCGGGCGTGTTCACCCACTTCGGCGGCTTGAGCAGGCTCGCGGGCGGTGCGAGGTGGCGCGGGCCGTTCAGCATCCAGCGCGCCCAGTCGCCCGCCCGCCCGGACTGCTGCGCGAGCTTCGTGAGCATCGTGCGGCCCACGAGACCGGTCTGGAAGACCGGCGCGACGCCGCGCGACATCTTCGTCATCTTGCCCAGAGCCGTGGCCAGGGAGATCAGGGGGAAGTCGTCGTCGTTGCCGAAGATGTTGCCGAACTCAGCGCCCAGGTACTCGCCGAGCATGTCGTTGAGTTGCTCCTGGATGCCGGCGAGCGACATCGACACCTTGCCCTCGCCCGACGCGTCGAGCAGCACCGCCACGTCGGCCAGTCCGTAGAGCATCGTGGCCTGCTCCTCGAGCCACGTCGCCTTGTTCTCGATGCCGTCGAGGCTGGGCAGCGCGACGGGGCTGGCGCTGCGCGCCGACGCCGCGTTGGTGCGGATCTTCTGGGCGAGCTCCTCGGCGCGCGTGGCGGCGGTGGTGAGCAGTTCGTAGTCGAGTTCGACGGTCATGGGGGGCGTGCGTTCCTCTCCCGAGCGGAGGACGGTGGGATGGGCGGAGAGAGTCAGTCGTCGGAGGCGGCGGTGCGGCCCGTGACGACGTCGCCGAGCGCCGCGAGGACGGCCTCCAGGTCGAGCGGCACGAGCGTGACGTCGACCGGCTCGGCGCCCTCGCGCGGCGGGTGGTCGACCCGGTACCAGCCCTGGCCGCCCGCGTCGACGATCGTGACGCCTGCGTCGATGCCGCGCTGCGCCCAGTTGCCGTTGGCGCGCCACGCCAGCCGCCAGTTCTCGATGATCGCGTCGAGGGCCGCGTCGCCGGTGGGCTCGACACCGCGCGCCGAGACGGCGGCGTCGAGCACGGTCGTGTCGGTGGTGACGACCTGGCGGTCGCCGGCGACCTCGCGATGGAAGATCCCCAGCCACTGACGCAACTGGTCGCGCAGCAGGCCGAACTCGGTGGCCGTCACGACGACCGCCCCCTCGGCGTCCGGCGCACTGGTGGTGGCGCGCCCGTCCGGCAGCCAGCCGATGAACATCGGCGACAGGGTCGATCCGTCGAAGCGCTCGACGACCACGGACCGCGCCGGAGCCACGGCGACCTCGACCAGGCCGGCGGCCGTGGGGTTGAGGCCGGCAGACCCGACGAGTCCTGCCTGGCGCAGCCGGGCGGGCACGTCGCCGGGCGCGGTCGTGCCCGCGTGCACCTCCGCGAGCAGCAGCAGGTCGTCGTAGCCGACCGTCAGTTGCAGGAAGGTCTCGTCGAGGTGAGGCACAGCAGCTCCAGTCTTGGCGGTGTCGTCGTTCACGGGGGTCACCACGGGGTGACCTTGTCCCAGGCCTTCGAGGCCTTCTTGCTGATGGCGGACGTCTTCTCGGTGATGTCGTCCCAATTGTCCACGACCTCGGCACCGGCCCAGACCAGTCCGCTGCCCACGGCGGCTGCGCCGGTGACCGGGTTCGGAGCGACGAGGAACGCGGTGCCCGAGGCGGCGAAGGCCGTCTCGGCGACGTCGGCGACGTATCCGGCCCCCTCGCGCTTGAACGCCTTGTCGGGGCGGCCCTGCTGGTAGAGGTTGTGCGCGCCGTTGGCGGTGCTCAGCGCGCCTCCGGCGACACCGAGGACACGGAATGCCGCGAGCCCGCCCTTGCCCGCCTTCGCCAACGGGTCCGCCCAGCCACCGGTGGGCAGCATCTTTCCCTGGCCCGCCCACGCCGGTATCGCTCCCCCGAGGGCCTTCGGCAGTGCTTGCCGCTTGCCGCCGCCCTTGAGCATCCAATCGGCCCACTGTGCGCTGCGCCCACCCTGCTCCAGCATGCGGTTGAGCAGCAGCCGGCCGGTTCGCGTGGTCTGGAAGACCGGGGCCACCCCTTGACTGGTCCCCCTCATCGCGTCGATGCCCAGGGCGACCTCGATCCACGGGAAGTCCGTGTTGTCGCCGAGCCCGTAGTTGTCGTTGAACCTGGCCGTGAGGTACGAGCCCAGCACCTCCTCGAGGACGGCGCCGACCTCTTCGAGCGGCAGGTCGACCTGTCCGGACTCGTCGAGCAGGAGGGCCGTGTCGGCCAGGCCGCTCAGGACCTTGACCTGTTCCTCGAGCCAGTCGGCCTTCTTCTCGATGCCGTCGAGGCTGGCCAGGTGGACCGGGCTCGCCTGCCGTGCCGCGGCGGCGTTCGTGCGGATCCGGGACGCCAGCGCCTCGGCGCGCGTGGCGGCCAGGGTGAGCTTCTCGTAGTCGAGCTCGACGGTCATCGGTGCGTCTCCCTCATCGCGAACCAGAAGGCCACGTGCTCGGGGCGCGTGCCAGGCGCCACCCACGGCGGAACGACGCCATACTGGCCCGGCAGCGTGTAGTGCCACGTGAAGTCGTCCCACGGAGCGCCCCACCGACGCGTGGACACCAAGGTCCCGGAATCGTCCTTCAAGGTGAGGAAGGTGGGCAACCCGCGGAGGGTGAGACGCATCCCCGGCAGGACGAACGACGGGTCGCCACTGATCTGCTGGCGGGCCCGCCGGAAGAACAGGCCCATCGGACCGCCCGGCTCGTTCGTGACGACGGCGACCTGCCTCCCGTCGAGCTCGACGGGCACCCCGTCGAGGAAGCGGCTCGCGAAGCGCTGCTTCTCCTGCTCAGCCTTCGACCGCCGGTCGGTGAGGTCCAACGCCACGGTGGAATTCCCGACGGTCGCCTCGACCGAGTTCACCCGGACCACCACGTGCACCGGTCCCCACCAGCTCCGGCTGAATCGGCTCCACTCGTACCGGACTCTGTCGCTCAACGTCGTCTCCCCCAGGCGCTCATCGGCAGGTCTCCCCGTCGCAAGCCACCGAGGGGCGTGACCCCGAGTCACCCGCGATGGGACCACACCCTAGCGACACTCCACCAGCTGGCGCAGGCGCATCAGACCGCGAGGGCCTCCTTGACCGCGAGCCACAGGGCGATGTGCTCGGGCCGGGCCTCACGGGCCACCTTCGGGGGGACGAGGTCGTGCTCGCGCACGATCGACCACTCGGTCACGGCCATGTTCAGCGGCGAGGCCCACCGCCGGGAGGCGACGAGGTTCCCCGCGCCGCTGCGCAGGGTCAGCAGGAACGGCAGCCCGCGATGGGTGAACGCCAGGCCCGGCAGCACGAACCGGTCGTCACCGGTCACCGCGAGCTGCTGCCGTCGCGCCACACCGGTGCGACCGCCGGACGAGGTCGTGACGGTCGCGACCTGCTCACCGTTCCACGTGACGGGAACACCGGCGGCGAAGACGCTGCGGTACGGGTCGGCCTGCCGCTCGGCGGCGGGACGACGGTCGGTCAGATCGATGATGACGACGACGTCGCCGAGCTGGACCTCGATCGAGTCCCGGCGCCTCACCAGGCGGGCCGGCCCCCACCGGGACCACCGGTGGGCACGCCACTCGTACCGGACGTCGTTCACCACGTCTCCCCCCATGACGGCGCCGGACCTCAGAGCAGGTCGTGCAGGACGATCGTCTGCTCGCGGCCCGGGCCGACACCGACGGTGCTGATCCGGGCGCCGCTGATCGCCTCGACGGCCCGGACGTACGCCTGGGCGTTCGCCGGCAGGTCCGAGAACTCGCGAGCGCCGCTGATGTCCTCGGTCCAACCGGGGAAGTACTCGTAGATCGGCTTCGCGTGGTGGAAGCCGGTCTGCGTCATCGGCATCTCGTCGACCCGCTCGCCGTCGACGTCGTACGCCACGCAGACCGGGATCTGCTCCCAGCCCGTCAGGACGTCGAGCTTGGTCAGGACGAAGTCGGTGACACCGTTGATCCGGGCCGCGTACCGGGCGACGGGCGCGTCGTACCAGCCGCAGCGCCGCGGGCGGCCGGTCGTGGTGCCGAACTCGCCGCCGTTGATCCGCAGGCGCTCGCCGTCCTCGTCGAACAGCTCGGTGGGGAACGGGCCCTCACCGACGCGCGTGGCGTAGGCCTTGACGATGCCGATGACGCGGGTGACGCGGGTCGGCGGGATGCCCGAACCGGTGCAGGCGCCGCCGGTCGTGGCCGAGGAGCTCGTCACGAACGGGTAGGTGCCGTGGTCGACGTCGAGCAAGGTGGCCTGGCCGGCTTCCAGCAGGACGGTCTTGTCGGCCTTCAGCGCCTCCTCGAGCACGAGCGTCGTGTCGGCGACCATCGGGCGGAGCCGGTCGACGTGGCTGAGCAGCGACTCGACGATCTCGTCGGCGGAGACCGCGCGCCGGTTGTAGATCTTGGTGAGGATCTGGTTCTTGAGGTCCAGGGCGCCCTCGACCTTCGCGCGCAGGATCTTCTCGTCGAAGAGGTCCTGGATGCGGATGCCGAGCCGGTTCATCTTGTCGGCGTAGGTCGGGCCGATGCCGCGACCGGTGGTGCCGATCCGGCGGCTGCCCAGGAAGCGCTCGTTGACCTTGTCCAGCGTGCGGTTGTAGTCGGCGATGATGTGCGCGTTGGCGCTGACCAGCAGGCGCGAGGTGTCGATCCCCCGCTCGTTCAGTCCGTCGATCTCCTGGAACAGCACGTCGAGGTCGATCACGACGCCGTTGCCGATGACCGGGACGCAACCGGGCGAGAGGATGCCGCTGGGCAGCAGGTGCAGGGCGTACTTCTCGTCGCCGATGACCACCGTGTGACCGGCGTTGTTGCCGCCGTTGAACTTCACGACGTAGTCCACGCGACTGCCCAGAAGGTCGGTCGCCTTGCCCTTGCCCTCGTCACCCCACTGGGCTCCGACGATCACGACTGCGGGCATGCGTTGCCACCCCTCCATCAGACGGAAAGCCCCGTGAGAGGGGCTCGTGCCCGCCAATCCTACCGAGGACGCCGCCCGCGGGCGATGAGTGTGGGGCCGGACGGGCCTTCTGCGCTCAAATATCAGGCATCTGCACCATTTCTAACGTAGTGACCGACGTCACGCCGAAGTGCAGTAGCCTCCGTGCAACGACTCATGTAACCGTGAGTTGCAAACCCCCGGCCCCATCCCGGCGGCAGAAGGAGACCCCATGCATCCCCACCGTCTGACACTCGTCCCCGCGGGCGATGTCCACCTGTGGGTGCCGCGCTCCTCGACGCTGCGTGCCTTCGCGACGACCGCCCCCGATCCGCGACCCGTCACGCCCGACCAGGAGCGCCGCCTGCAGGTCGCGGGGGTGCCCCGCCGGCCCGAGGACGAGGTCAACCCCTGGATCGGGATGCGCGCCACCTTGCACGGGGCCGACTTCGTCTCCTTCGCCGGCACCCTGCGCCGTTTCTGTGCCCGTCACGAGAGTCTGCGCTGCATGTTCGTGCGGCGGGACGACGACACCTTCGAGCGCCGCATCGTCGAGCCGGACATGATCGGCTTCCAGCCCCGCCACCTCGGCCACTACGACGACCGCGGCGAGGCCTTCGACGTGGTCATGGCCGAGCTGGACGACCGGACCGGTCCTCTCTCGTGGCCCAACGCCACCGTCCTCACCGTGACCGAGGAGAACGGTGAC
Source organism: Aeromicrobium senzhongii (assembly GCF_014334735.1). NCBI lineage: Bacteria > Bacillati > Actinomycetota > Actinomycetes > Propionibacteriales > Nocardioidaceae > Aeromicrobium > Aeromicrobium senzhongii. The sequence goes on along the minus strand of NZ_CP060587.1, from coordinate 224,891 downwards.
ATCACGGTCTTCGCCGCCTTCGACCACGTGACCTTCGACGGCTACAGCGCCTACCTGACGATCGGCGAGCTCAAGCAGCACCTCGAGGCCGAGCTGAACCACGCACCGCTGCCCGCGCCCGTCGGCAGCTACGTCGACTTCGCCGTCGAGCAACGCGCCGTCCAGAGCTCCATCACCGTCGACAGTCCCGCCCTCGAGCCGTGGCGGCGGGCAGTCGACGCCACCGGCAACCTGCCCGGACTGCCCCGCGCCACGGGCGTCCGGCGCGGCGACGAGCTGCGCCACCGCCTGCGGTTCCCCACGTTCGCCGGACCCAAGCTCAGCGAGGCCTTCCGGCTGTGGTGCGACCAGCACCGCGCGCCCCAGCCCCTGGCGTACACCGCGGTGCTGCTGCGCGCGATGGTTGCCGAGGAGGACGACGACCGGATCACGGTCCTGATGTCCACCCACAACCGCAACCGGCCCGAGTGGCACAAGGCCATCGGCTGGTTCTCCGGCGTCGTCCCGATCACCGTCGACCTGGGCGCGGACCTGCCCCTGGCCGAGGCCATCCGTCGCACGGCCCAGGCGTGGATGTTCGGCAAGACCGCCGAGACCGTCCCCCTGCCCCTGGCCAACCGCCTGCTGGGTACCTCGATGCGCCCGGCCACCGTGCTGTCCTTCATGGACTCGCGCCACGTCCCGGGTCGCGAGGACTGGGAGGAGATGGACTCGACCGTCTTCCTGGGCGAGGTCGAGCCCAGCGACGAGATGCACATCTACATCAACGCCATGCCCTACGGCACCGAGCTGGCGCACCGCGCCCCGGACACGCCGCCGTGCACCGAGTGGCTCGACCGGGTGATGGGCCGCATGCGCGACCAGATGGTCGCGGTGACGCGCCAGGTGAACGACCCCATGGAGGCGCTGGCATGAGAATGGCTCGGATCGAGGAGCTCGAGACGATCGACGGCGAGGTCTTCCTGCTCCGTCCGTCCGAGGAGTCCCGCGCCGCCCTGGCCGAGGCGCCCGCCAACGGCCAGCGCCCGTCCTACATGCAGGACCAGCACGTGCGGCTGCGCCGCGCGATGGAGCGCGTGGGCTCAGCCGACGCCAACTGGCTCGGCCTGTGCTTCGACGTGCCCGGCGCGCTCGACGTCGACGCCCTCGAGCGTGCCGTCACCTCGTGGCTGCGCCGCCACGAGGTCATGTGGGGCACGTTCCGCGACGACCCCACCGACCCCGACGGCGAGATGACGCGCCACGCGATCGACCCCGGGCAGCTCACCGTGTCGGTGACGCCCCTGGGGGCGCACTCCGGCGACGAGGTCAACCAGGTCATCCTCAAGAACTTCACCGACGCCGTGGATCCGATCGACAACTTCGGCTACGCGATCGCCGGGGTGCGCGGCACCGATCGCTCCACCATCTTCTGCGGGCTCGACCACTGCTACGGCGACGGCTTCAGCGTCCTGTTGGCGTACATGGAGCTGTCCCAGCTGTACGCAGCCGAGACCGGACGCCCGTACACCGAGCTGCCGCCGACCCTGGGCTACATGACGTACGCCCAGCAGGAGCGCGCCGACGCCCAGCAGTACGACATCGAGCACCCGGCCATGCAGTTCTGGGCCGACTACGCGATGGACGGCGCCGGTGCGATGGACGGCTTCCCGATGGACCTGGGGATCGCCGAGGGCGAGCGGTTCTGGCTCGTGCCGATGGACTACGACATCCTCACCGGCGAGGAGTGTGAGCGACTCGAGGAGATCGCGAAGCAGGAGGGCGCCACCTTCCCCTCGGTCATCTACGCGTCCTTCGCGATGGCCGCGCGCGACCTGGCCGGCAAGAGCGCCTACCGCTTCCTCAACCCCGTCGCGACCCGCAACACCCCCGAGACGCTCACGACGATGGGCTGGATGGTCAACGTCCTGCCCATCCACATCCCCGTCGGGCCCGGCGACGGCCTGTTCGAGATCGCCCGCGGCGTACGCCAGAAGTTCCGCGACGCCCGCGTCTGCGAGCCGGTGCCCGCACTGCGGGTCATGGAGGTCATCCGCGAGGTCTTCGGCTTCTCGCCCGACGACACCAGCCGTCCCGCGATCGTGTCCTACCTCGACGGCCGGATGATCCCGGGCCAAGAGCAGTGGGCCGCCGATCGCTTCTACGGCACGACCGGCCAGGGCTACGACGACAACGTCAACGTGTGGATCAACCGCACGCCCACCGACCTGTACGTGATGTGCAGCGTTCCGCAGACGCCGACGGCGATCGAGAACGTGGATCGGTTCTTCACGCACGCCTCGGGAATCCTGCGCGAGACGCTGAACCGGTAGCGTCGAGGAGTGAACTCATGGCTCGCGGTCAGCAACGCCGGTGCAGGCTCGTCCGACGAGACCGTGATCGAGGAGGCGCTCGGCGCCCTGCGGCACGCCGCTGACGTCGAGCACGTCGCCACGAAGGACCCCGACGATCTCGCCCGGACGCTCGCCGAGCATCCCGACGTGGACCTCGTCGTCGCCATGGGCGGCGACGGCAGCCTGCATGCCGTCGTCCAGGCGCTGTACGACGCCGGCCGACTGCCGGGCACCGCGGTGGGGCTGGTCCCGCTGGGCACGGGCAACGACTTCGCCCGGACGCTCGAGCTCGACGAGGACCCCGTCTTGGCTGCCCGCGACCTCGGCGCCGGCACCGAGCGCGACATCGACCTCATCGTCGACGACCACGACATCGTCGTCGTGAACGCCGCTCACGTGGGGATCGGCGCCGAGGCCGCCGCCCGCGCCGAGCCGGTCAAGTGGGCGCTCGGCCCCCTCGCCTACGTGCTGGGCGCCCTGTCGACCCTCTTCACCCGCGGCGCCGACGTGCACGTCACGATCGACGACCGCACGCTCAGCGGACAGGTCGCGCAGGTGGCGGTGGGCAACGGCCGGTTCGTCGGCGGTGGCGGCGAGCTGCTGCCGCGCGCCGTCATCGACGACGGCCTGATGGACGTGGCCGTGGCGTTCGCCGGCCGGGTGCCGCAGCGCATCGCCTACGCACTGCACCTGCGCCGCGGGACGCACCCGGGCGCCGATTTCGTCCACTACACCCGGGCGACCTCGGTCAAGGTCGTCGGCGAGGCCGTCCGGTGCACCACCGACGGCGAGCTCACCGAGATGCGCACCGAGCACGCGTGGGCCGTGACGCCCGGCGGCCTGCGGATGCGCCTGCCGAAGACCGGCTCGGCCAGTCGAGTCAGCTGACGAGCGCCTCGTAGCCCTCGAGGCTGGACTCGCGCAGGAACTCGCGGCAGCGGTGCGCCTCGGCGTCGTCGCCCAGGCGCTCGCTCGCGGTGGCCAGCACGGCCAGCGAGTGCAGGAAGCCGCGGTTCGCCTCGTGCGACCACGGGACCGGGCCGAAGCCCTTCCACCCGTTGCGGCGCAGCGAGTCCAGCGACCGGTGGTAGGCCGTCCGCGCAAACGCGTACCCCTCGAGATCGCGTCCCTGCGCGAGCGCGGCCTCGGACAGTCGGGCCCAGGCGGCGACCGAGTCGGGATGGCGCTCGGCCACCTCCTCGGGCCCGGCACCCTCGGCCAGCAGGGCGGCACCGGGGTCCTCCGGCAGCAGGGTCTCGGGCGGCTCTCCCAGCAGGTTCGTCATGCTGGCGAGCCTAGACGCGACCGCCCAGCCTCACCTCTGGTGGGTGTGGGCGATGTAGACGTCGCACGGGGCGTGCGCGGCGACGTCCCGAGCGATGCTGCCCAGGATGCGGGTCAGGCCCTGCACGCGCTTGTTGCCCACGACGATGACGTCGGCGCCGAGCTCCGCGGCGGCCTTGACCAGCGCGTCGGCCGGGTTGCCCTCGGCGGGTGCGTACGTCATCTCCAGGTCGGGGAAGTTCTTGCGCAGCTCGGTGAACACGTCCTCGGCCACGCCCTTGGCGGTCAGCTCGCTGGTGACCAGCACCTCGGCCTTCCCGTGGGCGATCCGCTCGGCCTCGAAGGCCCCGTAGGCCGACAGGATGTGCAGCCGGGCGCCCAGGCCGGACGCGAGGACGGCGGCCTTGTCAGCGGCAGCGGCAGCGGTCTCGGAGTTGTCGACGCCGGTCACGACGATCTTGGCCATGATTCCCCTTCCGGCCGGGCGGTGGACGACCGGCTTCCACCCGGAGCGTAGTGGTCCCGGGGGCCCGACGGGCCCGCTCGCAGCGGGATTCCATCCCCCGGACGGTCCCCCGGCGTGGGGACATGGGAACGGCGGGGACGATCGACTCGTCCCCGCCGTTTCGCGTGCTGCTGCTGCGTCAGTGCGTGCCGGCGCTGCGCAGGTTCTGGCAGGCCTCGACGACGCGCGCGGCCATGCCGGCCTCGGCGGCCTTGCCCCAGGCGCGCGGGTCGTACGCCTTCTTGTTGCCGACCTCGCCGTCGACCTTGAGGACGCCGTCGTAGTTCTGGAACATGTGGCCCGCGACCGGACGCGTGAACGCGTACTGGGTGTCGGTGTCGACGTTCATCTTGACGACGCCGTAGTCGACGGCGGCGCTGATCTCCTCGGGCAGGGATCCCGATCCGCCGTGGAAGACGAAGTCGAAGGCGCGCTCCTTGCCGAACTTGGCGGCGACGGCCTCCTGGGCGGCCTTGAGGACCTCGGGACGCAGCTTGACGTTGCCGGGCTTGTAGACGCCGTGCACATTGCCGAACGTCAGCGCCGTCAGGTAGCGGCCCTTCTCGCCCAGACCGAGCGCCTCGACGGTCGCGATGGCGTCCTCGGGCGAGGTGTAGAGCTTGTCGTTGATCTCCGCCTCGACACCGTCCTCCTCGCCACCGACGACGCCGATCTCGACCTCGAGGATGACGTTCGCGGCGTGCGCCTTGGCCAGCAGCTCCTGGGCGATCTCGAGGTTCTCGGCCAGCGGCACGGCCGAGCCGTCCCACATGTGCGACTGGAAGTACGGCAGTCCGCCGCTCTTCACGCGCTCGGTCGACGCCTCGAGCAGTGGACGGACGAAGCCGTCCAGCTTGTCCTTGGGGCAGTGGTCGGTGTGCAGCGCGACGTTGATCGGGTACTTCTTGGCGACCTCCTGCGCGAACGCGGCGAAGGCCAGCGAGCCCGAGACCATGTTCTTGATGGTGGGGCCGGAGAAGTAGTCGGCACCGCCGGTGGAGACCTGGATGATCCCGTCGCTGCCGGCCTCGGCGAATCCGGCCAGGGCGGCGTTCAGCGTCTGCGACGACGAGACGTTGATCGCGGGGTAGGCGAAGGAGTTGTTCTTCGCCTTGTCCAGCATCTCTGCGTAGACCTCGGGAGTGGCGACGGGCATGGGTCCTCCTGTGGGGAAAGTCTCGTTGCTGTCAGTATTCCACCGATGTCAGGTCGGCATGCTCACGGATCCAGGCGTGCATCGTGATCGCGGCCGCGGCACCGGCGTTGATCGAGCGCGTGGAGCCGAACTGGGCGATCGCCACCATCGACTCACAGGCCTCAGCAGCCTCAGGGGTCAGGCCCGGACCCTCCTGCCCGAACAGCAGGACCGCGTCGCGCGGCAGGGTCGTGGTCTCGAGCGGCACCGCCCCCGGCAGGTTGTCCACGCCGACGACGGTCAGGCCGGCGTCGCGGGCCCAGGCGGCGAAGGACTCGACGTCCTCGTGGTGGTGCACGTGCACGTAGCGGTCGGTCACCATGGCGCCGCGCCGGTTCCAGCGTCGCTTGCCGACGATGTGGACTCCCCCGACGTTGAACGCGTTCGCGGTCCGCACGATCGACCCGATGTTGAAGTCGTGCTGCCAGTTCTCGATCGCGACGTGGAGGCGGTGCCGGTGCTGGTCGAGGTCGGCGACGATCGCCTCGACGGTCCAGTAGCGGTAGCGGTCGACGACGTTGCGGGTGTCGCCCTCGCGCAGCAGCTCGGGATCCAGCCGGGGGTCCTCGGGCCAGGGACCTCGCCAGGGGCCGACGGTCACGCGACCCCGTAGCGCTCGCGGTACGCGCGGACGGCCGGCAGGTGCTCGGCGAAGCGGCCGGTCTCCTGCAGGTACTCGATGATGTCGTCGAACGTCACGATGGAGGTGACGGCGATCCCGTGGTCGCGCTCGACCTCCTGGATGGCCGACAGCTCGCCCGTGCCGCGCTCGCGGCGATCGACCGCGACCACGACGCCGGCGACCGTCGCGTCGAGTCCGTCGACCAGCGCGATCACCTCGCGGATGGCGGTGCCCGCGGTGATGACGTCGTCCACGACCAGCAGACGGCCCCGCGGCTCGGCGCCCACGAAGAGGCCGCCCTCGCCGTGGTCCTTGGCCTCCTTGCGGTTGAAGCACCACGGGACGTCACGGCCGTGGGCGTCCGCCAGCTGCACCGCCGTGGCGGCTGCGAGGGGGATGCCCTTGTAGGCCGGGCCGAGGAGCACGTCGAACTCGAGTCCGGCCGCGGCGACGGCGTCGGCGTAGAACCCGCCGAGCGCCGAGAGTCGCGAGCCGGTGTCGAACGATCCGGCGTTGAAGAAGTAGGGCGACGTGCGACCGGACTTCAGCGTGAACTCGCCGAAGCGCAGGACGTCGTGCTCGAGGGCGAACTCGATGAAGCGGCGCTGGTAGTCGTGCACGCGCACAGCCTAGGACGGCCGCACCGGCCCCGGCCTCAGGCGTCCTTGCGGGTGGTCTTCTCCAGCTCGCCGACGACCACGTTGCGATCGTCGGTGCGGAACAGCTCCGAGCACGTCACGAGGGTGACGACGGCCCGCGTCGGCTTCTCGCCGGCGGCGTCGGGATCGGGCACGGGCCACAGCGGCCACGACGTGGTGAACGGGACGCGGATCTCGTCGCCGTCCTGCAGCAGCCGGTACGTGTAGACGTGGGTCCGCGTCTCGATCTCGACCTCGTCACCCATACGCAGGTCCAGGAACTTGCGGAAGGGCTCGCCGTGGGTGATGCGGTGTCCCGAGAGCACGACGTTGCCGATCTCGCCGGGCAGGGCGCTGTCGAGGTTGCGCCCGACCCCCTTGGACAGCGTCGCGTCGTCCTCGCCGTCGAGGATCGGCACCTCGAAGTCGTCGCCGAACCGCGGCACGCGCAACAGCCCACGCCCGTCGATCTTCTTCTCGGCGGAGGGCTTCTTCCACTCCTCGACGATCTCGCTGCGGATCCGCTCGTGCTGGCGCTGCGACACGACGTTCGTGCCGAAGTACTGCCAGCCCACCCAGCCCAGGACGCCCAGGCCCGCGAGCACCAGGACGAGGCCCACGACGAGCAGGGAGCGTGACCCGCGGGCGCGGGTGGAGGTCGCTGACATGACTCCATTGTCCGGACCCTGTCCAGACCTGCACGGGAAGTTGAAGATGTGACATTCATCTTGCCCATTTCACTTCGGCGCCATGTGCCCGCATGTATGATGGACATGCAGGTTCGAGGAGCTCTTCAGAGCCGTCGATCCTGCCGTCGGCCCGCCGTTTCACCCCCCGAGAACGGCGGGCCGACCTTTTACTTTCTGCCTCCGTCAGCGGCCCTGGCCAACGCCCGCCGTTATCGTCGAGGCGTGAAGCAGCTCAGTGCGCGACTCGACGGCCTCGGGGTCACGATCTTCGCCGATATGGCGCAGCTGGCCACCTCGACCGGCGCGATCAACCTGGGCCAGGGATTCCCGGACCAGGACGGGCCGGACGTCATCAAGGACGCGGCCCGCCGCGCGATCGCCGAGGGCCACAACCAGTACCCGCCGGGACTGGGCATCCCGGCCCTGCGCGAGGCGATCGCGCGACACCAGCATCGCTTCCACGGCATCGATGTCGACCCCGAGCGCGAGGTCGTCGTCACGACCGGGGCGACCGAGGCCATCGCCGCCGCGGTGCTGGGCCTGGTCGATCCCGGCGACGACGTCCTGGTGCTCGAGCCCTACTACGACTCGTACCGGGCCGTCATCCAGATGGCCGGTGCGCGACACCGTGCCGTGACCTTGCGCGCTCCGGACTTCCGGCTGCCCGTCGACGATCTGCGCGCCGCCGTCACGCCACGCACCACGGCGATCGTCCTCAACACCCCGCACAACCCGACCGGCGCCGTGCTGACCGCCGACGAGCTCGCCGCCGTCGCGCAGGTCGCGGTCGAGCACGACCTCGTGGTGATCAGCGACGAGGTCTACGAGCACCTGACGTTCGGGGTGCCGCACGTGCCGATCGCGACCTTGCCGGGCATGGCCGAGCGCACCCTGACGATCAGCAGCGCCGGCAAGACGTTCTCGTTCACCGGCTGGAAGGTGGGGTGGGCCACCGGCCCGGCCCACCTCGTGTCCGCGCTGTTCGGTGCGAAGCAGTTCCTCAGCTACACCTCGGGCGCGCCCTTCCAGCACGCGGTGGCGGAGGCGCTGGACCTGCCTGACTCGTTCTACTCGTCCTTCACCGCGGACCTGCGCCGCCGCCGCGACCTGTTGTGTGCCGGACTGAGGTCCGCCGGCTTCGAGGTCTTCGTGCCCGACGGGACCTACTTCGCCACGACCGACGTCGCCGCGCTGGGCTTCACCGACGGGCTCGAGTTCTGCCGCTCGCTGCCGACCCTGGCCGGGGTCGTGGCCATCCCCCACCAGGTCTTCTTCGACGACCGTCCCGACGGATCCAATCCGGGCCGGACGCTCGTGCGCTGGGCGTTCTGCAAGCGCGACGCCGTCCTGACGGAGGCCGTCGAGCGCCTGCGGTTGATCTCGCGCCTCAACTGACTCTTCTGCAACTCACGTTTGCAGGTGTCCCAGATCACGCCCTAGAGTCCTCGGAAGCGAACTTTCGGAGGGGGACTCCTGTGGGGCGAACGATCAAGGCGTTGGTGGTGGCGGTACTCGGAGCCGTGGTGGTGATCGCCGGCGGAACCGGGGCCACCGCGGAATCGGGATGGTGGGTGGCGACCGCGACGCCCAGCCCCGAGTCGGAGGTGAACGCCACCGGTGAGCCGGAGCGTGGCACCGACGCCGACGGCAACGTCACCGGTTACATCGACGCCCACACCCACATGTTCATGGACCTGGGCATGGGTGGGAACGCGGTGTGCGGCTCGACCTGGAGCGAGAAGGGCATCGCCGACGCCCTCAAGGACTGCGATCGTCACGGCGTCTCGATCCTGGAGAACCTGACGAACTCCGCCGCCGGCCGCGGCATCCTCGACAAGCACGACACGGTCGGCTGGCCGACGTTCAAGGACTGGCCGACGTACTCCTCGTTCACGCACCAGCAGATGTACTACAAGTGGGTCGAGCGGGCGTGGCGCGGCGGCCAGCGGGTCATGGTCAACGACATGGTGTCCAACCCCGGGCTGTGCCCGATCCTGGGCATCGTCGCCGGACCGAACAAGTACAGCTGCGACGACATGGACACCGTGCGGCGGCAGATCAAGGCCACGTACGACCTGCAGAACTACGTCGACAAGCAGTACGGCGGCGCCGGCAAGGGCTGGTACCGCGTCGTGAAGACGCCCGAGCAGGCCCGCAAGGTCGTCGCCGACGGCAAGCTCGCGGTCGTCCTGGGCGTCGAGGTGTCCGAGCCGTTCGGGTGCAAGCAGGTCCTCGGCGCCCCGCAGTGCACGAAGGCCGACATCGACAAGGGCCTCGACGAGCTGAAGGGCAAGGGCGTGTCGAGCATGTTCCTGTGCCACAAGTTCGACAACGCCCTGTGCGGCGTCCGCTACGACGAGAGCACGGCCGGCCTGCTGGTCAACGTCGGCCAGTTCCTGACGACCGGCACGTGGTGGAACCCGACGACCTGCAAGGAGGGCCAGGTCGCGGACAACACGGTGATCGGCGGCGTGCTGCCGAGCGAGATCGCCGCCGTGCCGGGCCTCCCTGCGGTCCTGCCGGTCTACCCGAAGGGCCCGCACTGCAACCCCCGCGGCCTCACCGAGCTGGGCGAGTACGCGCTGCGCGGAATGATCAAGCGCAACATGATCGTCGAGATGGACCACATGAGCGCGAAGGCCGCCGGCCGGGCCCTGGACATCCTCGAGGCCGAGGCCTACCCCGGCGCCGTGTCGAGCCACGACTGGATGGCCGAGCCGTACATGGAACGGCTCTACGCCCTCGGCGGCTTCGCGAGCCAGTACGGCCACACCGCCACCGAGTTCGCGGCCCAGTGGAAGGAGACCAAGCCGCTGCGCGACAAGTACGGCGTCGCGTACGGCTACGGCACGGACATGAACGGCTTCGGCGGCACGGCCGCGCCGCCGACCGACGCCGCGAAGATCTCCTACCCGTTCACCGGTCGTGACGGCACGGTCTTCGAACGACAGGTCACCGGCGAACGGACGTGGGACTACAACGCGGAGGGCGTCCCCCACTACGGACTGGTGCCGGACTGGATCGAGAGCCTGCGCGTGCTGGAGGGCTCGGAGATCGTCGACGACCTCGCCGCGGGCTCCGAGTCATACCTGCGCACGTGGGGCGCGACCGCCGACTTCGAGCCGGGCGCGAACCTCGCCTCCGGGGCGATCGCCTCGGCCAGCTCGACCGAGCGCAACCTGCTCAAGGACCTCAAGCCCGGCAACGCCATCGACGGCAAGACCTCGACCCGATGGGCGAGCCGGTGGGGTCAGGACGACGCCTGGCTGCAGGTCGAGTTCCTGTCGGCACGACAGGTGGGCAAGGTGACGATCGAGTGGGAGCAGGCGCACGCCCGGCAGTACCGCGTGCAGACCTCGCTCGACGGCAAGCGGTGGCGCGACGTCGCCATCGTGGGCCGGGGCGACGGCGGCCTGGACACCGTGCGGCTCGATCGCCCGGTCTCGGCCCGCTTCGTGCGCGTGCAGGGCGTCGAGCGGGCCACGAAGTACGGCTACTCCATCAAGGAACTCGGCGTCTTCAGCTGACCGAAACGGAGACCGCCCCGGACCACCAAGGGTGGCCGGGGCGGTTGTCGCCGGTGCTGCTCCGGCTTCACTTCGACCGAAGCCCGGAAGTGATGGGGCGACCCTATCGTTAGCAGAGCAACGAACATGAGGCGGGTCTCATGTTTTCTCCGGCGCGTGGTTCAGACCCGATCGGCGACGAAGGCTGCGGCGCGGCCGAGGTCTCCGTTGACGAGATAGCCCAGATGCGGCAGGAAACGACTGTCGGGCGCGGGGTCGCACACGAGGTCCTTGGCCTGACAGAAGTTGACCGTCCGGCTCGCATACGGCTCCGCGACCGACCGGCCGACGATCCGCAGCGGGTCGCCGAACAACGCGATCGCCACGATGTGCGACGAGAGCTCGGCCGGGACGACGGCCGGCACGGGGACCGGTCCGTTGGGCGTGCCGGCCAGGTCGACGCCGAGCGCTCCGTTGACGACCTGCGCGCCCTGCGAGTACCCCGACAGCACGAGCTTCTCGTCCGGGCAGGCGGCGGCGCGTGCCCGGACCGTCGACACCAGCTCGGTGATCCCGGCCGGGGCGGAGTCCCTGCCGATGCTGGCCGGGTAGTCCAGCGCCGTCGCCTTCGCGCCGGGGACCTGCGCGCGGATCTTGCGGACCAGCCCGTCCCCCACGATCCAGCCGTAGGTGCCGGGCTCCCCTGTCCCGCGGACGACGATGACGTGCACCTCGGCGCAGTCGTCGGCGGCCGAGGCGGGAGCGGCCGCCGCGGCCGGAAGGGCGACAGCTGTGAGGGCCAGCAGGCCTGCGGCCAGGTGTGAACAGAGACGTCGGACGTTCTTCATGGGCGGTTCCTCGCGTCGAAGTCAGCCCGAGAACGGTGCGATCCAGATCACACTCTCGCTGCACGGTAACCCAGAAGAGGCTGGGAACGGAGGCTGATTCTCGCGGGCCGGACACCGGTCCGATGCGGGGAAGAGACGCGCGAAGCGCGGGGAAAAGTGGAGCCGCCTGTCGGAATCGAACCGACGACCTTCTCATTACGAGTCCGGTTAGACGACTGTGACGTTCGTGCAGGTCAGGGGCCTGATATGCCCTCTGACCTGCATAAACTCTACCAGACGGGCATCGTCTCAGATGGTCTGAGATGCCCTGGTTCGTCCCCCGTTATGGCACGTTATGGCACGTTATGGCACGAAGCGTTCCAGACGCCGAGCCGACGCAGGGCACCACGGAACGCCCCGTCTGGCCGCCGCACCAAGGGCGATCTAAAGGACGCCGTTCTCACGGGGAGGGTCGTGTGCCACGTCGTGATTCGACGAACCCGAGGCAACTAGTGGCCGCCCCAGCCACCGGTCGCCGAACCTAGCGAGCCCCGTTCGCGGCGGAGTGACGCGTGACGGAGGAATGCCCTGGAGCCACGCGGATCGAGCGCTGTAGGTGGTTTCTCGACCGCAGATCGCCCGCAGGGATCGACGCCTCAGACGGCGTCGGCGTCCTCCTCCTCACTCGAACGAGGAAGGCGGAACGTCGCCAGGGGTCCGATTAGGAGACCACGGGTCATCAGGGGTGAGGACTCGGACGTGGTGTCAGCCATGCGCCTGTGTATGCACCGGCGAGGGCCCACCCCGACTGAGCCCCTCAGCGGCGCTTTTCGTCGAGGTACATGCTCATGCCCGTGACGACTAAGAACATCTTCGCCTTATAGACCTGGATGTCCCGAATTCCGGTCGCCGTACGCGGGAGTTCAGACAGGAAGGTGGGAAAGAACGCGTCGACGTACGCGCCCAGGTCCGTAACTCGCCCCGGGTCACCCTTATAGAGCTCGAGAAGTTCGTCATCGTCGAACTGGGTCATTGCGTTGTAGGCAGCAACGTTGAACAGGTTGGGGTACGGGCTGTCGACCGTTGCGTCCGCGAATTCGTCCGGTGCGACGACCTCGCCACCGGCGCCCATCACCGAGAAGAAGTCGAAGTACACGTCCGCCGCACGATCCCGCGAGCTCGGTGACCCATCGTTGTGGCCCGACATCTGCATAGCGGACATCAGACGCTGGCCGAGCTCGGACTCTCGGAGCTTCCTGAAATGAGTGCGGAGAACCAGTCCAGACAAGCCCGGCGGGTCTTGGCCGGGGTTGGCGGCGGTCACTGTCGGAGGCGTCGCGCCGAGACGTCCCGGAGATGGCGCTCCGGTGTCGCCGGGCGGGAACTCGGGCGCGCGAGAGTCAACGGCCGGCGGTCGCTTGCTCCGGATCCAGAGCAGTACGGTCGAGATGCTCAGGCCCAGTGGGATCGATATCGCGATGATTCCCCACGGGAACAGGCTCATCGGTCGCGGTATGCCCACGGCATCGAATCCCACTTGCGTCACGGCGTTCAGCCCGAACCAGGTCGCAATGCACGTCGCGACGCATGTGAAGACAGCGTCGAAGGCGTCTATGCCTGGACCGCGGGTGGCGGTGGATGATGCGTCTGGATCGCTATTTGGCACGCCGCGAGCGTACTCAGGTCAGGACGCGGTCGTCCCGGATTCCGTGGATCCATGCGCGCTCGCGGCGAACGTGTGCTCGGTCTCGCGCGACCCTCGCGCCTGACATTGTCATGTCCACTCACCCTGAGACACAAACACCCGCCCTGTTTGGCACACCCACAGCCACCCGGACGCCCACCAGCTCAACCACCTCCCGCTCATCACTTACGAGCGTTCATAGCACCGACGCGCCCGTCGCTCAGATTCCGAGCTTCCGGACTGGAACCGGTGCGTCTTACCGGGAGGACACTCGCGGCGTTATGACGCGAGGCCCTCGGCGAGCGTTCCATCGCGCAATGATCACGCGGGAGTATGGACGGCCTCGTGCGGGCCGCGGTCTCGCGGGGCGGCTCGCTGAATCATCACCCGGCAGCCCTCGTTCGCGGCACGTGCGGCTACTGCTGGCAGGCCGGTTTCTACGCTTCGGTGGCGATGAGTGCGGCGTACTGCTCGAACAGCATCTTAAGACGCTTGGCTTCGTCAAGTCGCGTGCGCCCGTCCCAGCCGAAGGCTTTGTCAACGACCTTGTCCAAGTCTTGGTGTGCCTTGAGCAGTTCGGGAGCCATAGCCAAGGGGTGGTAATGGTTGGCTAGCGATCGGTCAGGATGCAGGGCGCGAGCCGCGAGAACCCGTTCGCCCGCAGCAATGATCCGCTTGCGAAGCGCGCCGTCGACGGTGGGCAGCGGCAGCGTGTTCCACACGAGTTCCTTTGCGAACCGCAGGTCGGACTTCAAGCGTCCACCTACGTTCCGCTGCCAAGTGATGAACATGGTCGAGGAGATGACAGCAAACACAAACCCATCAGGGTCAATGGTGGTGAAGTTGGCGTTGCTGGCGATGACGTCTGCGTCGAAGTGGTCCACCGTGGCGTACCTGCGTGTCTCCGAGAAGTGAGCGGGGATGCACAGGTAGGGCACCTTCGGTTGGCCGTTCTGGACGAAAAGCTGCGGTGTTTGTGCTGCCTTGCGGGTACTGGCAGCGTTCGACTTGGACCTGAACTCGGCGTTCGCCTTGAGTCTTTCCCTGAGCACCTGTGAGCGGTTCACGTCTGCCGCGTCCAGGTCCACCATCCAGAGGCACCAACGGTGCTCGTTGTGAATCAACTCGCGCGCTCCCACGTAGCGGCGCACATACTTCGCCGCCACTGGGTCCTTGGCAACGAGGTCGTAGTCCTCAGGCTCCACGATGAGGTTCCCGCTGTCACGTGGCATCGACCCGTAGGCGACTGGAGCCAGCTCCGGAGAGAGGGGCTTTGATCGGCCAACGACGTAGAGATTGTCGGCGTCGGAGAGGTAGCCGTTGATGCGATGGGCGACCTTGACCTCTTCCGGGGAGGCGCTCACCGAGGCGTAGGAGAACAGTCGAGGGGGCACAGAGGTGTCCCGCGTGAAGCCGACAATGACGACGTGGACGACTGCTCGTTCATCGCTACGGGATTCCGACGTCCACCGAAAGGTGCGGTGGGCGAACTTGATGTGCCATCCGGCTTCTTCGACAGCACGGAAGAGCGCTTCGACGGGCTCACCTTGGGTGATGGAGTTTGTAGTGACGTAGGCCCACTCTCCCTCGCGGTCGGCCATGTACTTGAGGGTCTTGGCGTGCCAAGCCGTCACGAAGTCAAGGTGGCCGACGTTCTCCGTCTCCCATGCGGTTCGCAGTTCAGCCTTCTGAGGCTCGGTAGTGCGGTCGCGTCCGAGGAACGGCGGGTTGCCGAACACGAACGTTAGAGGTCCCGGTCCGGGGAGGAGTTTTTCCCAGTCGGAGGTCAGGGCGTTGGTGTGGTGAATCGTTGCTGCAATCTCGATGGGCAACCGGTCCGGTGCCCCACCCAACGCGTGTGTCATGGCCTGGTTGGCCTGATGGTCAACCAAGAACATCGCGGTCTGGGCGATCTTGGCTGGCCACCAGTTCAGTTCGATGCCGACGAACTGGTCCAAGGACACGTTCAGCAGTTCGGCTGCATCCAGCACCGTCTGGTTGGACTCGCCACGCCGGTCACGCAACCGGATCAGCAGGTCGAGTTCGAGTGCCCGCATCTCGCGGTAGGCGACGACAAGGAAGTTGCCGCAACCGCAGGCGGGGTCCACGAACCGCATGTGGCGCATTTCCTCGTGGATGCGCTCCAACTGCGGTGCCGAAGTGGCTGACTCAATGCGCTTACGCAGGTTGTCGAGGAACAAAGGCCGCAGGGTCTTGAGGATGTTCTCCTCAGATGTGTAGTGCTCGCCAGCAGCATGCCGCGCTTCGCGAGACTTCACGGTCTGGAACAGGGACCCGAACACCGCCGGTGAGATGCGGGACCAGTCGAACTCGCACGCCTCTAGGAGTGCATCACGCATCTCAGCGGTGAACGACTCTGTGGCCATGCGAATGGCGAACAGTTCCCCGTTGACGTATGGGAACGCGGCCATGGCCTCGTCGAGACGCTTGGACCGGCGGATCTCAGGCGTGTTGAGCGTGTCAAACAGCGCGTTAAGTTGCGCGCCGAGGTCTGACCCATCAGGGCGGGTGCGAGTCTTGATCCAGTTTTTGAACTGACCGGAACGCCACCGATGCATGGAGGCGTCGTCAGCGAACATGAGGAACAGCAGACGGGTCAGCAGGACGCTGATCTCAGCGGTGCGCTCCTCTTCCTCCTCCGGAGTGCTGGTGTCATCTCCAGTGTCCGCGTCCCCGGTCATGGTGGTGTACAGGTTCGCCATCAACCGAGCAGCAGCCACCGAAGCAGCGGCTTGCTCGGAGGCGACCAGTTCGTCGACGTTCTCACCGGTCAACCACAGGAAGTCCTCCACAAAGTAAGGCAGATCCCTCGTGGGGAACGTCTTCGTGCGGCCAGTGGCACGCACCGGCTTGGAGAGGTCAGTGACCTGAATCGTCCTGAAGTCGGAGGTGATGACCCAGCGCGGCGTCTGGTAGGCGGGGATTTCGCCGCCGTCGAGGTAGTCCTGAGCCTGCTCCTCAGCGTTGGAACGCTGGGCTCCGGTCGGGGTAACAACCCGCCCCTTAGATTTCTGCTCAATCAGGAAGCCGTCGCGGGAGTGCTTGCCGCCCTGCATGGCTGGCTGGAACACGTCGATGGAGCCGATGTTGCCCGTGGAGGCGCGGCGGGCCGGGTGCTCGAAGACGACACCATGCTGGTGCGGAACGTCAATGCCGAAACAACGCAAGAACGCACCCCAGAACGTCTGGGACTCAGACTTTTCTCGGGACGCATCCTTGTAGTCGTGCGCGAACTGCGCGACGCGCTTGCGGATCTCGTTCAGAGACAACCCGACAAGGCTTTCGTTACCCGACATCCTCACCCATTCTCTCCCTAAGGGGCCGTGACCTTGGCTGGTCACCAGGATCTCGGTCCTCGCGATCCGCTCTGACCGACGCGCCGCAACCCTAGTCTCTTCTGCCCGAATTGTTCGTTGGACCGTCATAGTGGGCGGTTGGACGCCACGTGCATGTCACCCACGAATACGACCGTCTGGCCCGTGGGGCCCGGTCTTAACGGTCTTTCCACAACTTCGAAAGCATCGGACGACCCGGGGGCTTGTCGGCTGCGTTTAGGACCAGATGGCGTAGGTGACGTCGAAATCACGGGCGTCTAGTCGTGCTCGCTCGATCAGGACCGTGAATCGGCTGCGGTCGGGGTCCGGGACCGGAGTTGGTTCGGGATCGACTGGTCCGTCGTAAAGGACGAAGATGTCCTCCGGTCGACATTTGAGCGCGTCGGCCGCCCCCCGGCGCCGCACTTTTGCGTCCTCGACCTCGACGCCTCCCAGGCGCGCCATCGGTACATAGCCCTGCTCCGGGCCAAGGCCCGGCGAGTCCGTGGCGTGGGAGAACAGGTTCATCTCGTACGGCGCGCTGTCAGCGTACTCACGCAGCACGCCCTGAACCGCTTCGACGCCAGAGGTGTGATCGTCCGTGATTGCGAGCGTGAGCGCTCCCACCGGGTTGATGAGGATCGGATCGGCTTCATTGACATCATTGCCACGCGGTGGCTTCAGGACACCCTTGGCGCCCTCCCCGGAGCGGAAGGCGATCACCCGGTGGTCGACCGGGCCGTCCTCGGTGTCGAGGTCCACGAAGATCTGAAGCGTGACGTCATCGGGTAGTCCGATGGACTCAAATCCCGGAAAGCTGCCCGCGGCCTGGGCGAGGTCGATCTGCACGATGAAGTCGAGGGCGGTGCCGTCCGAGGCGAGGGGCCACGCGTCCGTCGCTGGCGACCTTTGGGGCTTTCCGAAGAACCATCCCGGTGCGTGTTCCCACGGTCGCTTGAGCTTGCGGAGCTTCTTCTCCGGGACGGAGATCGAGTCCTGGGCCAGGAACAGGGCCGGTCTGGTCGCGATGGTCACGCCCGCGCATTGGATCGTCCCGGTCAGGTTCTCCTCGTCGAGCGAGAGGTCCGGGCGGAAGTGAAGCCGGAGCCACTCGGCTACAACGGGGTTCCCGCCCCCGCTCACGTACTTGAGCACCTCATCGCGTGCCGCGGGATCGTCACCGATCACACGATCGAGTTCGGCGAGAACGGGATCCACTTGGTCGGTCAGTTCCTCGCTCCACACGGGCAGCCCGGTGGAGGCAAGGCGCTCAAGCTCGTCGATCTGTCGCAACGCAATCGTCTCCTCAGTCACTAGATGCCGTCTCCCACCACGTCAACGCCGCACAGGTCGAGTAGTCGCAATCCAAGCAGGTGCATGTTTCGGTAGGAATAGCCCGCTAGGGAGCCACGCAAAGTGAGGTTGGCGCTCTTCTTGGTGAGCGGGAGACCGAGCCTCTTGAGTTGCCACGCAGGAATGTTCTTGAGCTTGGTTCCCATGAGTGCGCTGATGCATTTCTGATGGATGCCCTTGGGAATCGAGACGATGTTCATCCGATTGTGGACTTCCCACCGCTTGGGGCGAATCGCCTTGTTCTTCCGCTTGAGCGTGGACTGCTCCACGATGTGGTGCCACTCGCGGTTCTTGCCCGCACCCCCGTACTTCTTCTTGAAGGCGGCAAAGGTCTTGAAGCCGTTGCCTCTCGTCGGAATCTGACCAAGCGTGATCTTGAAGTTCCCCGCGGTCCGGAAACTGCCCTTGATCGGCGCGCCCACGGACTTGACCCGGTGACCATGCCTCTTCGCGATCTTCTTCGCGGCACGCTTGGCGCCCTTCTTCGTCAGCGCCTTAACAGCGACCTTGACGGCCACGCGCGAACCAATCACCGCCACCGGGACGAACCACACCGGATCAGCCAGGACGGGGTACTTTGCGCCGCCGTGATCGACATGTTGGATCAGCTTGCTTCCGCGTACTTCGAACCGGGTCGGCAGTTCTCGGCCCGACGCGTCGACAGCCCACGGCGTCGTGACGATGCCGATAACACCACCGGTTGCGTTACGAACTTGGACGCCACCGTCAGCCTGCTTCGCGATCTTCGCCCCGCGCGGAAGGTCGAGCGGGAACGCGTACGTCGTGGGCGCCTGCGCATCATGGATCGTGATGATCGCCCGGACGGCGCTCTCAATGGCTTTCAGGTCGGCGACGTCGACTGCCTGAACTGTCAGATCTACCTCATCGCGCGCATCGAGATAGATCGCCGACCCGGCCTGAGTGGTGTCCGCGATTGAAGCGTTGCTCAGCGGTAGTCCGATCCCTACGCTTCCACCCGTCGGAGTCGGCGCGTTGATCTCACCGTCCGCAGTAGAAGGAGCACTGAGCGTGCTCGAACTCCGCGCTCCAACAGCGATGGGCGCAGAATCCGGAAGAGCATCCAGGGTCGACTTCCCAGTCAAAGGCGCGGAAACGTGCGTGACCTCGCGCGATGTCGCCGGGTCCGCACCGATCGCCGGCGTTCCCCAAGAGACCAGACCGACCGTCACTGCGGCGCCAACCGACCTCAAGACTGTGTTGCGTAGTTTCCCCATATTGAGCTCCCCCCGAAGCGCTGAACCGTTTGGTTTAGCCGCGAGGTTAGGGGGCGGATTGCACTCACTGCAACCACGCGTCCACAACGACGGAAGGAACCAGTGGGGCGTAGACGTCAAGCCCCCCTAATCGTCTGTGGCATCCGCACAGGTCAGCAGATATGCCCAGTGACTGCATAAACCGAAGGAAGGACCTCGTCTCAGATGGTCTGAGATGCCCTTCCCCACCGTTATGGCATGGCGCGCTCCAATCGCTCCCCGTCCTGAGCGCTAGGAGCGAAAATCTGCCACGCCAAACGGCCACCCCTCAGCTATAAAGACGCAGAAGGTTCGTGTACGTTGGCCAGCCAATTGGCTTCAACGAATCCACCGAGGTTCGGGAGACTCAGGGCATGGCACCGACGGCGTCCTGAAGCCACCCCACGAAAGCCCATGTCAATGAAGCCGACCCAAATCTCAGCAATCCGGTCGGAGCGCTCCCGCGAGTATGGGTAGAGCGTGCCCTACGAGATGAACCCGTTCACCCACGCTAGTCGGAAAAAGGCCTCCCGAGCGGCCTCCGGGGGCTCTACGTCTTTTTCCCATTGGCCCTCTGTAGTACGACGTAGGGACGGACCCACTCGCCGGGAGTCCCACCATTCTTCTCGAGAGTCCGGTTTATGACTGGGGCATTCGTGGAGGCCAGAGCGCTGAAATCAACTCTGACCTGCATAAACTCCAACAGGCGAACATCGTCTCAGGCGATCTGCAGGGTTCCAGTTCGTCTCCCATGGCACGTTATGGCACGAAGTTTCCAAGCGCCGAGCAGAGGCGAGTCATCATCGAGAAGCCCCGCCTTGGCCACGTGCCCTTCCCGTTGCGGCACGGCGTCGCGGCGACCGCTGTGCGACGACGGACCGACCCAGTCGGCATATCGCCCTCCAGACCCCTCACGGCTCTCGATCCGTCCCCGAAATAACGAAACGATGTGAAAGACACGTCGGCGGTCCTATGCTCCTCAGGTGATCCGGGGGGGCGTTGATGAGTGACTTGATTCCGAACTTGAACGCGCTGCAGAACAAGTTGCCACCAAGAGAGTCGGCGACAGATGTCCACGCGTTTGTAGATGCGCTTGCGAAGGCGCAGGACTCGGCCGAAGCCAACGCCAACGTTGATGCTCTGGTGGACCTCTGGCTGGAGGAACGCGATGGAGACCAGTGAGCCGGTGCTCAACTCCCCGACGCGAATCCTCCGGCTGCGCGTTCGAGGGTTCCGCTCCTACGGGAGCGAGGTACGTGAGATTGAGATGGCCCCGACCATCACGGTGATCAGGGGCGAGAACAGTCAAGGAAAGACCGCGACCGCCGAAGCGGTCGAGTTTCTATTCACAGGGCTCATTAGTCGCAGAAGCCTCTTTGGTGGAGCCAAATCCGAGTACGAGCGGATACTAAAGAACGTCCACCTGCCAAGTGAGGATCCCGACGTCTGGGTTGAAGCTGACATCCGATGCCCCGACGGAGTAGAGCGAACAATCCGGCGAACATTGACAGCCGACTATTCGACGACGACAGATTGCGCGAGCACGATCACGATCGACTCGCATCAAGTCAGCGACCTGGATTCACTTGGCATCCCACTTGGTGATCCTCCCTTAGCCGCGCCTGTCCTTCTCCAGCACAATCTCAGATACGTCCTCTCTACGGCGCCGCAGCAGCGGGCAGCTTACTTCCGCGCGCTACTTGAGTTGACCGACTTGGACCAGGTCCGGGAGGCCATTGCACGCGCCAAAGGCCGCGTCGCTGACCTTCCGCCACTGCCATGGATGGTGAGGCTCGCAGAACTCCGCGACTCCGCCTGGGCGGAGCCAGTGGCGAGTTCAGCGATCGATCGCGTTGAGAAATCCATAAGCCGGCACACCATGACAGCAGAGCTCATTTCGGTCGCCAAAGCCGTCAGCCCCTCCGTCCGGGGCGAAACCGCCGAAGCCGTAATTGGAGAGTTGCGCGCGGCAAAGCAACGTGCTGAAGAGAAGGTTTTCCCTATCGGTGCGTTGACCCCGACGACCTCGAACATGCCGACCCGGGTGGACCACACGCCCTTGGCTCGCAGTGTCGACGTCTACGCGGATCGACTTCGGGGTGTCGACCTAGATGTCGCGCGCCTCGCGCCCATCTTCGAAGCAGTCGTGAGCCATCCCCAGCTCGGCAGCCTGTCCGAACCCGCCGAGTGCCCGGTGTGCGAGCAGGGGACCCTCGAACCTGACCGCATCCAGCGTCTTCGCGAGCAACTAGCCGCCTCGAAAGACGTGCGGGCCGCCGCATCAGGAGTCGCTCACCAGTTGCAGGCCATCCTCGGTAGCGTCGAGGCGACCGGGCGGGCCATGAGGGCCGTCCTTCCCGAGGCACACGAATGGGCAGACGAGTGGAAAGACGTTGCCGCGCATCATGCCTCCCTCGTTGAGAAAGTCCCGGCTGGCACGTCAGACCTCAGTTCGGGCGACTCCGCTAGAGGAGCGATTTCCCGTGCTGGCTACCAACTCGAGCGGCTTCGGGAACTCTGGCACCCGGTCAAGACTGTCGTAGCTTCGACGAACGCCAAGGTTCAGGAGCGTGCTCCAATTCGGGATGAGTTGGTTGCGTTGCTGTCAGAGGTCAACGAATGCGTTGATTCATTCCGAATCGAAATCGAAAACCTGGCCGCATCGGTTGATCGTCTGAGCGAAGAACTGGGGGGAAAACTCCACCTGGCCCATCTTCCCCCAGGGTTACGAGAAGTTCTGGACCTGCTCGAGCATCGGGACGACCTGCAGCGCGAACTGGAAGCGACCAGGAAGCGCGAAGAGGTAAGACAGCGAGTCCAAGCGATTGATCGATTGATTCAAACCGCCGAGGGAGCTCTTCTTGACGAGCGGTTCGACATGATGGGCGCGGAAATTGATCGCTGGTGGGCGACCCTCCGACCGGACGAACTAGTCCGATTCGGCGGCGTTGGCCGACGGGCATCTGGCCGTCGGTACGTTGACCTCACTGCAGAACTTGCGAGCACAACGGATGCGCTTCCGGAGGTTCGCAACGCAGTCGGAGTCTTCAGCGACAGCCAACTCAACGCCTTGGGACTGGCAGCCTTTCTCGCGCGACAGTGCCTAATCGGGAGTCCCTTCGTCATTCTTGATGATCCGCTGCCGGGGTATGACCCGGAGCATCGACTGACCTTCGCCGTGGGCACCCTGAGCGCGCTTCTGGACGAAGGAATTCAAGTCATCGTCTGTACTCATGACCCGAAACTGGCACTGAACACAGTCGACGTGCACCGCCACCGAGGCTTGGAGCACTATGAGCTGTCGCTGTCGAATATGGCTGAAGGAACAGCCGTCACAAATGAAACCGACGTGTTCGGCCAACACATTCTCGCGGCGCAGGACGCAATCGCCAGCTCGTCTGTCGACGGAAGACGGAACGCCGCAAATGCCCTCCGCCGAGCAGCCGAGCGGCTTGCGAAGCAGATCATCGCCACCGGCCGGACCCAAGAGGGCACCCCAACGAGAGTGTCCGAAGTAGATGACAACGTCCTCAGCAAGTTGGCCGTCGATGCGCTCGGGTTTGCGCTTGACGCGAGCGAGCGCGGCCGTTGGGAAACCTGGAGGAAGAACTTAAACCCAGCCGCGCATGACGATGCGGATGTTCCTCAGCCTCCAACGCTCAAGACAATTATGAAAGAAATCAAGAAGCTCAAGAACGCTCACGAAAAACACTGGCCAGGTGGCCTGTTGAAATAGCCGTGGGGGGCAGATCGATCTCTCGCGACCCGCAGCATCTCGCGACCCCCAGCATGCCTTGCGAACGCCTCTTCGGCGCTGGATTTCGCCCTCGCAACGCCCAGGCGGCGATGCGATCCATGTGGGACGTTTTGGCAGATTAGCGCTGCGACTTCCTATAACCGGCGGACCGGGCGGCGGATTCGGAGGCGAAGCACTCTTCCGGCTTTGTGCGGCTGTAGTAGGCACCGCTGGGCACGTGGTAGATCATCGAGCTGGCGTTGCCCTTGATCGGGTGGCTGGAGGGGCAGTCGTACCCGGACACGGGCGGCACGGCGCCGCCACCACCTCCACCGCCGCCGGACTTCTTCTTTTTCTTCTTCTTGGCTTCGCCCTTGCCCTTGGCGGGCTTCTCGACCATGGTGCGCTTCTTGCCGCACGTTTCGAGGCGGTGCTCCAGCGCGTTCTTCTCGACCTGATCGACGGTCAGGTTCCAGCGGTACTTGACCGCGATCCAGCGTGCCGCGTACTGGCACTTGCCCTTGGCGGGCTCCCAGTCAGCGGGGTCGCGGTCAGACTTAGCGCGGTTGGTGCTGCGGCCCACTGCCAGAAGGGAGTGGCGGTACTTGAGGTCGTTGGCGAAGCCGCGTCGCATGTTGGCATTCCACTTGTAACCGCCGGAGCGCCAGGCCTCCGCGAGGGCGACGCGGTGGTCGATGTCGAGCGAGCGAGGCGACTTCACGGTGCGCCCGTTGTACTCATTGATCCAGCGGCCCGACTTCACCGTGCAGCTCTTGTTCTTCTTGACCTTCTTCTTGGACTCCGCGATCAGCACCATTTCACGGGTGTCGCACTTGCCCTTCTTCGTCACCCAGTGGTCGAAGTCGTCGCGGTCGTAGGAGTAGACACGGCGCTCTTGGTCCACCTTCAGCTTCACCAGCAGATTCGCGGCAGGGACGCGCTTGGCTGCGGCCTCGGCGGGCATCGCGGTGGCCGCGAAGAGCCCGAAGACGAGAGGCAGGGAGAGCAGTAGTGCTAGGAGGCGACGCATAGTCGAAGGCTAGGTGTACGGCTCCGTCGACTTGCGCGGATCACTTCCAAATAGCTCCTTCTAGCCATCCCCAGTTGGTACATATGTCCCATTTTGTCCTGCGTTCCGGAGGGGGAAAGAAGCAGGCCGCTTAGGGTGAGTTGGCCGGCCGTCAAAGAAACCGGCCGGCCCGAAGCGGCCGACGCCGCTTCTGGGGATCGGGTCGTCGCCTCAAAGAAACCCGGCGCCTCTTGCAGTTCGCCCGAATCGGTTGGCAGACGTCGGGCTGGGTTCTCTGCCCCATCTGGGCCATGCGGAGTCCTTTGAGGGTGGGCACATGGCGCCGCTGCGATGGGTTGATCCTTGTCATTCCCTACTGCATGTCAGATGAGAAGGAAGCAGATGGATCAGTGCATCCATCAGGAGTGGGCACACCAACAGCCAGCAGTCCTGAGGGTGGCGGGTCATCGTCAGCAGATGTGGCATCAGCCAGGCCTCATATAGATGGCAGGTGGCTCCTGGTTGCCAGAGTCAGTGTTACCGGACGTTGCGAGTACGCCCGGGCCCACCGCACGGCCCAGCCTCTCTCTGCACCGCGACACTCGGGAACAGGAGGGCCACCGGTCCGAAGGTGGGCTCGGTGGTCCGTCGGCTGACCTTTCAATCTCGGACCGCCTTGCGGCGGACTTGTTTTGCTCTGTGGACCTGTCCCCCCCAGAGTCCCCCCGTTTGAGGGTGCCCCTTGGATCAGGGCGTGCCTGACCCACCCGCTGTCCCAGTCCCATTCCTGGGTGGTGTGCAACGGGTTTAGAGCCACCCGGGTCGCCTGACGTCAAGGCGAGTGGGGGTGAGTCCGGGTGCCGTACCACCGGACGCTTTCCCTGGGCGTCGGTCTCTGAGACAACCTGCCGACGTGATTCCCAGTTCGGCACCGTGAGTTGTTTGGGACTTTCGATCCCGGCCGGTCCCGCGTATATCGCTACACCGGCGTTCGATCAGTTGTTATGCCGCATCGACCACCCCCGATCGCAGGCGACGGACGATGACGCAGTGCGTCGCGTCGCCCGTGATTCCGCCTTGGAGGTGGGCCTCGCGGCCTAGTGGTTCACAGTGCTGGCACCAGACCCACGATGTCGGCGTGGTGGCCAGGGGTTCGGGTTGAGTCATCACGCATGTCGTGGATTCTGGGTCGATCACTGACGTCAGCCGCGCCCGCTCGGGCATGAGGGCGTGGTCCTCAGATTCCGTGCAACGGGGGGCTAAGTTTGTCAGCTCGGGCCGAGCGTCGCGGTGGCAGATGTCCACGAAGTGCGGTCCGGGGGTTCGTGTGCGGAGGAGCTCGCCACGTTGGTTCAACTCCGCAGGGGTGATGCTCCCGTCGACGCCGACGAGGTTCATGTGGTCGTGAGCCGGTTGAGGGGCGGGCCCTGACACGGTCAGGTGTCGGTATGCCTGCCGGTGGTTGTGGGGTGTTGCAGGGCGGCGACTCATCGGCCCGTTTCCCTTGCTTCCAAGTAAGCCCGCACCTGCGATGAGCGGATGCGGAGCGCCCGGCCGAATCGCACGACTTCGAGCTCATTGGAGCGGATGGCACGGCGGATGTGAGGGTCGGAAAGGCTCAGGTATTCAGCCGCTTGGGCCACGGTGAGCAGGGGGTCGGGGTTGGCGTAGTCGGTTGCCGGGGTGGTGGTCATGGCGTGCGCCTGGCGCGCAGCGGCTGTCCCCGTTCGAGGGGTGAGCCGGGTGGAGCGCGTCGCGGTCACAGCATTCGCGGGTATCGCGTGCTGCGCGCCGTGCCTTTCGGGAGGTTCGGCCGACCGGGGTCAATGTCCGGGCGTGCCGAGGGGTCCTGTGCTCAGGCCGCGACGTGCTTGCCGCTGAGAGCAGGGGCGCGAGGCGCGAGCGGAGTGCGCCGAGGTTGTGTGATGACGACGTAAGGGCCGTCGTCGCGTCGCCTGTGGGCCTGCACGTTTGCGATCTCGCCCCATCCGCTGTGGGGCTCGCTGACCGCGTCGCGATGGGCGGGGGCGGCGTCGCGCTCCAGCCAGTCGAGCCAGGTGGTGAGCATCGCGGCTGCCGAGGTCAGCCGACGGGCGCGGGCGTCCCAGATTGTCGCGTTGGCTCGGTCGCCGGCCTTGCGGTAGTCCTCAGCGGTGGCGGTGGCGGTCGTCGCTGCACGGTTCGCGGTGGCGCGACGCACGCGGACTAGGGCGGTGTTGCTGCTTCGGGGCAGGCCGACCATCGCGAGTTCATGCAGGATGGCTTGGCGCTGTGCCTTGCGCTGGTCGTGAACAACACGCAGGACGTCGGCGCCATACGCCTCGTTCGTCCTGTTGGTGCCGGTCATGTCTCCACACTACGCACAAACGGCACAATCGCTAGAATCTGGCTTGATCCAATTTTTTACTGTCAGACCAACGTTAATCATGGGTGACGGTCCTGCCTCGCGTGGCGATTGAGTGGGACCACGTTCTCGGCGGTGAGGTTGGCTGCCAGGCGCGACAGGCGGTCGGCGATTTCGCGGTCTCGCTCGGCGCTCGCGTGCTGGTAGCGCATCGAGGCCACGTAGGTGGAGTGGCCGAATCGGTGCTGGAGCTCGCGGGTGGTGGCACCTGCTTGAGCGGCCAGCGTGGCGCCGGTGTGGCGTAGGTCGTGCCATCGCAGGTCGGGGCGGCCGATGGTCTGGCGGGCGCGGCGGAACAGGTCGGTGCGGCGGTCGGTGGACAGCGGGCTTCCGTCAATGTCGGTGAAGACCAGCGCGTCTGGTCCTGGTGCGGTGTGGGTGTCGAGGTGTTCGGCAAGGATCGGCACGACGTGCGGGGGCAGGGCGACGGTGCGCAGGCTGGAGGTCGTCTTGGGCGGGCCGAAGGTGATGGGCTGGCCGTCGAGTTCGACCAGGGCGCGGGTGACGCGGACGGTTCCGGCGTCGATGTCTACGTGCTCGCGGGCCAGGGCGAAGAGCTCGCCTGCGCGCAGGCCGGACCAGGCGGCGACGTGGACGGCTGCTGACAGGTGGTCGGGCATGGCGGCCGCCAAGGCATTGACCTGGGTTGGCGTGGCGGGTTCGCGTTCGGCGGTGTGGCTCAGTCCGGCGCGGGGAATCTGGCAGGGGTTGGCCAGGATGAGACCGTCGCTCGCGGCGGTGTTGAGGCAGGCGCGCAGGACCCGGTAGGCGGTGGTGATGACCTGGGCGCGGTGGGGTCGCTCCGGCGGCGTGGGGTCGGGGTCGGGCCTGGTGGGCGATCCGGCGGCTTGCCAGGCGTTCAGGACCGCGCGGGGCAATCGGCCGGACGAGCTGACCTGGTATCCGTTCTGGTGTGCCCACCAGCGGGCGTCACCGGTCACCTGGCGGCTGCGGCGGCTCATCTCGGCCGACCGACGCCGGGCCATCTCTCCAGCGCGCTGGTCGGCGTCGGCGATGGCCAGCCACTCGCGGATGACGGCCGGGGTCAGGTGGCGCAGTTCGTAGGCGCCGAGGTTCATGGTCCGGGCGGGTCGTCCCTGCGCGGCGGGCCGGGTGAGGTCGCGCAGGAGCCAGCGGTCGGCGGCTTGCTGGTAGTTCTCGCGGGTGCGGGGGCGTACTTGGTGGCCTTCGAGCCATTCGGCGAAGTAGGTCGCCACGGTGACCGATCCGGCGTCAGGATCGCGCCAAGAGCCGCGCACCATGTCGGCGCGGACGGTGGCGAGCCACGCGTCGGCGTCGTCCTTGCGGGCAAAGGTGGTCGGCGCGGTGTGGTCTCGTCCGTCGGGCCCCTGGTACCGGGCCTGGTAGCGGCCGGAGGGCAATTTGCGGATGGCGCCGAATGTGCGGCGCGAGGACCGCCGCCGGGCGGTCGAGGGGTTACGTGTGGTGGTGGATTTGCTGGTCATCGGTCGGGCCTTTCAGGCGCGCTATGGCACGTTGTGGCACGAACGCCACAATCGAGCCGCGCTGATTGACCATCAGAAAGGGCTCCAACCCTGCCTGACCAGCGGAAACTCTGGAGCCGCCTGTCGGAATCGAACCGACGACCTTCTCATTACGAGTGAGATGCTCTACCGACTGAGCTAAGGCGGCGCGATTCGGCGAGGATCGCCCGCCGAACCAAAAGTGGACTATACCCCGTCCGGACACCTGAAGGACAACCCGGGTTCGGACCGTATGATCGGCGCGTGGACGCACCGACCCAGGCCGAGCTCGACGACATCCGCGCCAGCATCGACAACATCGACGCGGCGCTCGTTCACCTGCTGGCTGAGCGGTTCAAGTGCACCAAGCGCGTCGGGCGGCTCAAGGCCGAGCACGACCTGCCCCCGGCGGACCCCGCCCGCGAGTCGCGTCAGATCGAGCGACTGCGCGAGAAGGCGATCGAGGCCGACCTCGATCCGGCGTTCGCGGAGAAGTTCCTGAACTTCATCATCAGCGAGGTCATCCGCCACCACGAGGCCATCCGCGACTGATCGCGGGGCTCACTGCTCGGCGCAGACCGTTCCGTCATCGGGGACGGTGCCGTCCTCGAAGTACGCGTCGACGGCCTTGCGGATGCACTCGTTGCCCGACGTGTACGCCGTGTGACCATCGCCCTCACGCGTCAGCAGGACGCCCGACTCGAGCTGCTCGGCCATCGCCACGGACCACTCGTACGGCGTGGCCGGATCGCGGTTGGTGCCCACGACCAGGATCGGCGGAGCACCCTCGGCCTTCACGGCCTGCTGCGGGTGGGTGGCCTTGATCGGCCAGTCGTGGCAGGCCATGACGCCCCAGCCGAGTGAAGCACCGAACACCGGTGAGACCGCGCGGAACTT
The DNA here is from genome assembly GCF_014334735.1 of Aeromicrobium senzhongii. Taxonomy (NCBI): domain Bacteria; kingdom Bacillati; phylum Actinomycetota; class Actinomycetes; order Propionibacteriales; family Nocardioidaceae; genus Aeromicrobium; species Aeromicrobium senzhongii. Next base: position 196,137 of record NZ_CP060587.1, on the reverse strand, counting down.
CGGGATCAACGCCTTCGTCTGCGCCGCGTCGGGCGCGTCGTCGGTGTCCATGCAGTTGACCGCGTAGATCACCTGGCCGGAGTTGTTCGCGTAGGTGCCGTTCTGCTTGCGCTCGAAGTAGGCGTCGCTCAGGACGAGCAGGACGCGGCCGTCGCCCTCGACGAGCCCACTGAGGGCGTTGGTGAGGTACGGCCACGACTCCTGCGAGTACAGGGCCATCGCGATGCCGTAGAACGCCTGACCCTGGCTGAGCTCGCGGCCGTCGACCTTCAGCGGGGTCGTGCCCAGCGCCGTCATCAGCTCGGTGATCGTGGTGGTGGCCTCGGCGACCGAGTCCCCGACCGGGCACTTCCCCTTCTCGATGCAGTACTCGAGGTAGGCGGTGAGTGCCTGCTGGAAGCCCTTCGCCTGGCCCAGCCCCTGACCGACCGGATCGAGGCTGACGTCGACCGCTCCGTCGAGCACCATCCGCTCGACCTTCTCGGGGAACAGGTTGGCGTACGTGGCGCCCAGTTGGGTGCCGTAGGAGAAGCCGAACCACCACATCTTCTTCTGGCCCAGCACCGCCCGGACGATGTCGTGGTCGCGCGCGGCCTCCTCGGTGGAGACGTGCGCGGCCAGCTCGCCGGAGTTCTCGCGGCACGCCTCGCCCATCCCGCGCACCGAGCGCGCCAGCGCGTCGATGCCGGCCTGGTCGTCGGGATCGGGATCGGTGTCGATGAAGGCGTCGAAGCCCCGGTCGGACAGGCACTGCAGCGGGGTGCTCTGGCCGACGCCGCGCGGGTCGACGCCGACGACGTCATGGGTGCGGCGCAGCGAGTCGGGCAGCTCGGAGGCCAGGTAGCCCACGAAGTCCTGCGCCGAGCCGCCCGGGCCGCCGGGGTTGGCGAAGATCGCCGAGCCGCCCTTGCCGGTGGCCGGCACACGGCGCACCGCCAGGCGCAAGGTCTCGCCATCGGGCTTCTCGTAGTCGATCGGCACCTCGACCGTCGTGCACCGGTCGTCGTCGCAGTCGGTCCACGTCACGTCCTGGCCGTAGAAGCGCTCGAGCCCGGCGGGAGCGGACTCGTCCGTGCGCTTCGGGTCGGGCGCCTGGCGCTCGACCAGGAAGATCGCGCTGACCGCGCCCGCCACGAGCGCGACGACCAGGACCGACACCAGCGCGATGATCGTGAACCGCTTCATCCCAGGAACCTCGACATCATGTGCTCGAGCGCCAACTGGGGCGCGGCGTTGGCTTGCAGGGCCTCGCGGCAGGCGACGATCGCGTCGATCGCGGCCAGCGTCTCCTCGGGGGTCTTGCGAGCCGCGAGATCGGCGATGTCATCGGCCACGTCGGCGTTGATCGGCTCGGCACCGGTGGCCAGCTGGACCGTGAGGACGTCGCGCTGGAACGACAGCAGGTCCAGCAGCACGCCGTCGATCGCGTCGCGGGCCATGCGCTTGCGGCGCCGCTCCTGCTCCTTGGTCATCGACGAGAGCGCACCGGCGTACCCGGCGGGGCGCCGGCCACGTTCCTCGACACCCCAGGACTCCTGCAGGTTCGACAGCTCGCGGGCGTCCAGGACGTCGCAGCGCTCCTTCGCCCGGGCGGTGGCCTCCTGGTCGATCCGCTGGGCAGCGCGCAGGCAGTCGCCCAGCCCGCGCAGGCCCACCGGCAGCGCCAGGATCTCGGCGCGGCGACGACGAGCCTCGGGATCGCGGGCCAGGCCTCGGGCCCGACCGATGTGCCCCTGTGCGGCGGCCGCGGCCTTGCGGGCGACCTGGGGATCGATCCCGTCGCGCTCGTGCAGCAGACGGGCGATGGCGCTGGCCGGCGGCGTGCGCAGCAGCACCGGGCGGCAGCGCGAGCGGATGGTCGTGATGACGTCCTCGACCGACGGCGCGCACAACAGCCACACGGTGCCCGGCGCCGGCTCCTCGATGGCCTTGAGCAGGGCGTTGGCCGCCTGGTCGGTGAGCCGGTCGGCGTCCTCGACGACGAGCACCTGGTACCGGCCGAGGGAGGGGTGCAGCGCAGCGCGACGGACGGCGTCACGGGCCGCGTCGACGCCGATGCTGAGGCCGTCGGTGTTGATGATGGCGATGTCGGGGTGGCTGCCCGCGGCGGCCGTGACGCACGAGTGGCACTGGCCGCAGCCGCCGCGCTCGCACTGCAACGCCGTGGCGAAGGCGACCGCCGCGTTCGACCGACCCGACCCGGGCGGGCCGGTGAAGAGCCAGGCGTGGGTCATCTGCCCGGCGACGGCCGCGCTCAACGTTCCGACGACGTCGTCCTGACCGACGAGCTCCTCCCAGACGGGGGCGGTCACGACGCCACCTCGCGCGCCTGGCCGAGCCACGGCGTCACGGCGGCGCGGACGCGGTGGTGGATCGTCTCGGGATCCTCGTCGGCCGCGAGCACGACGTAGTGCGCCGGGTCGGCGGCAGCCAGCTCGAGGAAGTGGTGGCGGACCCGGTCGTGGAACTCGACCGGCTCGCCCTCGATCCGATCGGGCTCGCCGGCGCGGCCCAGGCCGACGCGCGGGTCGATGTCGAGGACGACCGTCAGGTGCGGGCGCAGGTCGGCGGTGGCCCACCGGGCCAGCGGCTCGAGCTCGGCGACGTGCAGCGCCCGGCCGGCGCCCTGGTAGGCCAGGGTCGAGTCGACGTAGCGGTCCGTGATGACCACCGCGCCGTCGGCCAGCGCGGGCAGGATCATCGTGTCGACGTGCTCGGCCTTGTCGGCGGCGTAGATCAGCGCCTCGGTGCGCGGCGACAGGTCGCCGGTGGCCGGGTCGAGCAGGATCGAGCGCAGCATCGTGCCCACGGCGGTGCCACCGGGCTCGCGGGTGAGGACGACGGAGTGACCGGAGGACTCGAGCCACTGCGCCAGCAGACGCGACTGGGTGGACTTGCCGGAGCCCTCACCGCCCTCGAATGCGACGAAAACGCCGACCTCGGTGACGAGGGGGTCCTGCGAAGGCTGCATGGGGCGAGCCTAGTCGGGGCGCCCGACACCGCGCGGGAGCGGCCGCAGGCTCAGCTCGGGGCGGCCGGCGGCTCGACCGGCTCGGGGTCGTTGTCCGGACCGAGCAGGTAGTCGTGGGAGAAGCCCGCGATGGCCGCGCCCACGATCGGCGCGAGGATGAAGACCCACACCTGCAGGAGCGCGTCGGAGCCCGCGAACCACGCGACGCCCAGCGAGCGCGCCGGGTTCACCGACGTGTTCGAGATCGGGATGCTGATCAGGTGGATCAGCGTGAGCGCCATGCCGATCGAGAGCCCGGCGAAGCCGACGGCCGCCCGCTTGGCGGTCGCGCCCAGGATCACGAACAGGAACACGGCCGTCAGGACCACCTCGGCGACGATCACGGAGCCGAGATTGTACCCCATCGGCGAGCGGTCGCCGTAGCCGTTGCTGGCGAAGCCCGACTCGACGGGATCGAACCCGCCGGCGATGCCCTCGGCGATCACCAGCAGCACGGCGCCCGCGACCGTGGCGCCGACGACCTGGGCCACGACGTAGCCGGGCAGGTCACGCCAGGAGAACCGCTTGGCCATCGCCAGGCCGACGGTCACGGCCGGGTTGAAGTGGCCGCCGGACACGGGACCGAACGCGTACGCGCCGGTCAGGACCGTGAGACCGAAGGCGAAGGCGACGCCCAGCCAGCCCACGCCGACCGCCATCTGGGCGTCGGCCGGAATGGCCGTGGCGGCGAAGATCGCGGTGCCGCAGCCACCGAACACCAACCAGAAGGTGCCGAGCGCCTCCGCGCCGAGGCGCTGGCTCATCGTGTACTCCGGTGCCTGGCTCATCGCGGCTCCTGGTGTGAGGATTCCTCTCACCGTACGACAGACGCACCCCGCCGGGCGAGACCTCGAATCGAGGTCCCGCCGGCGGTCAGGCCTTCTTCGCGGGGGTCTTCTTGGTGGTCGTCTTCTTGGCCGCCGTCTTCTTCGTGGCCGTCTTCTTGGCCGTGGTCTTCTTGGCGGTCGACTTCTTCGTCGTCTTCTTGGCGCCCTTCTTGGCCGGGCCCTTCGCCCGACGCTCGGCCAGCAGCTCGACGGCCCGCTCGTGCGTCAGCGTCTCGATGTCGTCGTCCTTGCGCAGCGTCGCGTTGTACTCGCCATCGGTGACGTACGCGCCGAACCGGCCGTTCTTGGCGACGATCGGCTGACCGCTGGTCGGGTCCTCGCCGAGCTCCTTGAGGGGCGCCGCCGCGGCCCGACGGCCGTAGGTCTTGGGCTGCGCGTAGATCGCCCGGGCCTGCTCCTCGGTGATGGTGAGCAGCTGCTCCTCGGACTCCAGCGAGCGCGAGTCGGTGCCCTTCTTGAGGTAGGGACCGTAGCGGCCGTTCTGGGCCGTGATCTCGGTGCCCTCCTCGTCGGTGCCGACGACGCGCGGCAGCGTCAGCAGCTTGACGGCGTCCTCGAGCGTGATCGTGTCGAGGTCCATGGACTTGAACAGGCTGGCCGTGCGCGGCTTGGCGCCCTTCTTGGCGTCCTCGGGCAGGGCCTCGGTGACGTACGGGCCGTAGCGGCCGTTCTTGGCCACGACCTGCAGGCCGGTCTCGGGGTGGTCGCCGAGCACCTTCTCCATGCCGGCCGGGGTGGCCAGCAGCTCCTTGGCCTTCTCGAGCGTGAGCTCGTCGGGCGGCAGGTCCTCGGGGATGTTGGCGCGGGTGGGCGTGGGCGTGCCGTCCTTGCCCTCGACCATCGGCGGGCCCTCGACGTACGGGCCGTAGCGGCCGACGCGCACCGCGATGTCCTCACCGAGGTCGAACGTGGCCAGGCCACGCGCGTCGATCTCGGGCAGGTTGTCGACCAGGCGCTTGAGGCCGGTGTCCTTCTCGTCCTCGCCGGACCAGAAGCTCTCGAGCACGGCGACGCGGTTCTCGCGACCGTGCGAGATCTCGTCGAGCACGCCCTCGAGCTCGGCGGTGAACTCGTACTGCACCAGGCGCGGGAAGTGCTGCTCCATCAGCCGGATCACACTGAACGCGACCCAGGCCGGGACGAGCGCCGTGCCCTTCTTGTAGACGTAGCCGCGGTTCTGGATCGTGTTGACGATCGAGGCGTAGGTGGAGGGACGACCGATCTCGCGGTCCTCCAGCTCCTTGATGAGGCTGGCCTCGGTGTAGCGGGCCGGCGGCTTGGTCTGGTGTCCGGCCGCAGCCAGCTCGACGGCCGTGACGCTGTCGCCCTCGGAGAGGTTGGGCAGCTTGGTCTGCTTGTCGTCGTTCTCGGCGTCGGGGTCCTCGGTGGTCTCGACGTACGCCTTGAGGAAGCCGTGGAACGTGATCGTGCGGCCGGTGGCGCTGAACTCGACGTCCTGACCGTCCTCGGTGGCCGCGCCGATGCGGATCGACACCGAGTTGCCCTTGGCGTCGGCCATCTGCGACGCGATCGTGCGCTTCCAGATCAGCTCGTAGAGCTTGAGCTCGTCACCGGACAGGCCGGTCTCCTTCGGCGTCCGGAAGCTCTCGCCGGCGGGACGGATCGCCTCGTGCGCCTCCTGGGCGTTCTTGACCTTGGAGGTGTAGACGCGGGGCTTGTCCGGCAGGTAGTCGGCGCCGTACAGCTCCTTGACCTGGGCGCGCGCCGCGGTGAGCGCGGTCTGCGACAGCGTGACCGAGTCGGTACGCATGTAGGTGATGTAGCCGCCCTCGTAGAGCTTCTGGGCGATCGACATCGTGCGCTGGGCGCCGAAGCCGTACTTGCGCGAACCCTCCTGCTGCAGGGTCGTGGTGCGGAAGGGCGCGTACGGACGGCGGGTGTACGGCTTGGACTCGACCGAGCGGACCGCGAACTCGCGGCCCTCGAGCGCGGTGGCCAGGGCGCGGGCTGCGGACTCGTCCAGGTGGACGGCGTTGCCCTTGAGCGTGCCGGTGCTGTCGAAGTTCGAGCCCGATGCGACGCGCTTGCCGTCGATCGTCGCGAGCTTCGCGGGGAAGCGCGACGGCTCCAGGTCGCAGCCGAAGGTGGCCTCGAGGTCCCAGTAGTCGGCCGAGCGGAACGCCATGCGCTCACGCTCGCGCTCGACGACGAGGCGGGTGGCGACCGACTGGACGCGACCGGCCGACAGGCCGCTCATGACCTTCTTCCACAGGACCGGGCTGATCTCGTAGCCGTAGAGACGGTCGAGGATGCGGCGGGTCTCCTGCGCGTCGACGAGGTCCTGGTCGATGTCGCGGGGGTTGGCGATCGCGCGCTGGATCGCCTCCTTGGTGATCTCGTTGAACGCGATGCGCTTGACCGGGACCTTGGGCTTCAGCTCGTCGAAGAGGTGCCAGGCGATCGCCTCGCCCTCGCGGTCCTCATCAGTGGCCAGGACGAGCTCGTCGGCGTCCTTGAGCAGCCGCTTCAGCTCGGTGATCTGCTTCTTCTTGTCGGCCGGCACGACGTAGACCGGCTCGAAGCCCTCGTCGATGTTGACGCCGAGCCGCGCCCACGACTCCCCCTTGTACTTGGCGGGGATCTGGTCGGCCCCCTGCGGCAGGTCACGGATGTGCCCGACCGACGACGAAACGACATAGCCGTCCCCGAGGTAGGCAGCGATGCTGCGCACCTTGTTGGGCGACTCGACGATCACCAGTGATGTCACGTTGGGCTCCTCTGAGGCCGCCAGGTGGGGGATGTGCGGCCGATGGAGGCCCACCGTAGCGCCTCTGCTCAAGCATTTTCCTCACCGGTCCCGGCCGTGGGAGAATCGACCAAGTGGAGAAGGTGACGTACGGACAGGTGCTTCGGGCACCCGGCACCGTCCCTCTCTACCTTGCCGCATTCCTCGCGAGAATCCCCATGATGGCCGTTCCGCTGGTCCTGACCCTGCTCGTCGTGGAAGGGCTCGGCGGCAGTTACGGCGAGGCCGGGATCGTCGCCGCGGTCGAGACCGTGGGCGCCGGGCTGGGTGCTCCGTGGCGGGGCCGGTTGATCGATGCGCTCGGGGTCCGGCGCGCCCTGCTCCCCTCGATCGCCGTCCTGTTCGTCGTGTACCCGCTCGCCACGATGGCGACCTACTTCTGGCTGCTCCCCCTGGCCTTCGTGGCCGGCCTGTTCCTGGCGCCGGTCCACTCCATCGTGCGCGTCTCGTTGGCGGCGAACCTGCCGACCTCACACCACCGCAGCGCCTTCGCGCTCGACTCGGTGATGGCCGAGGCGTCCTTCATCATCGGTCCGGCCGCCGCCGGCGCCCTGGTCGTCGCGGCCTCCCCGCAGACGGCGCTGGTCGCCGTCGGGGCGACGGTCGGCGTGGGCCTGGCGATCCTGTGGTGGCTCGATCCGCCGACGCGCAGCACCGACGAGCCGCTGGCGCCGCGCGTCCGCGGGTTCGGCTGGGTCACGCGCGACCTGGTCTTCCTCTTCCTGGTGTCCGCCGGCGCGATGATCGCGCTGATGGCCACCGACCTGGGCATCATCGCCTCGTTGCGCGAGCTGGACGCGATCGGACTGGTCGGCGTCGTGTACCTGGGCTGGGGGCTCTCGTCGCTGGTCGGCGGGCTGGTCTACGGCATGCGGCCGGCGTCGATCCGCCCGACCCGCCTGCTGCTGGTGATGGGGCTGCTGACCATGCCGGTCGGCATCGCGCACGCGCCGTGGACCCTCGCGCTGGCCGCCATCCCGGCCGGGCTGCTGTGCGCGCCGATCATGACGGCCTGCAGCGAGTACATTTCGCGGCTGACCGACGAGGCCCGGCGTGGCGAGGCGATGGGCTGGCAGGCGTCGGCGTTCACGGCCGGCGGCGCCCTCGGGGCCCCGCTCGTCGGGACCGCGATCGACCAGTGGGGCGCAGCCGCGGGCTTCGCCGCCGGTGGCGCGATCGCGGCGCTGATCGCGCTGGTCGCGATCGGTGGTCAGCGCGGACCGCGAGCCTCCTCGACCCCCGGGTCGCGCGTCCACGTCTAGTCGACGAGGAACCCGTCGGCCACGAGCTGCGCCACCACGGGCGTGTAGACCTGCCGCAACTCGCGGGGGTCGCGGTCGAGGATCTGCGCCAGCGCGTCGAGGATCTGCCCGGCGGTCAGGTCGCCGTCGCAGGCCGAGAGCAGGCCGGCCTCGATCGTGTCGACCTGGCGCGAGGGCCGCAGTCCGCCCGTCCGCAGCACGCGGATGAGGGCGGGGTCCTCGGCGCCGACGGGTCCGGCCGTCTCCTGCAGGACGTCGGTCCCGAGACGCCACCGGTGCGCCAGCAGGTCACCGGAGGCCAGGGCGTCGGCGCGCCCCGCCCAGGCGAGGAAGTCCGCGCCGACCGGCTGGGCGACCGGCGCCGTCCACTCCTCGATCCGCACCTGCGGGACGTCGCGACCGGCCTTGCGCAGCGTGATCCAGCCGAAGCCCATGGCCTCGGTGCCCTGCTCGGCGAACCAGGAGAGCCAGCGGTCGTAGCGCTCGACGTGGCCCGGCGCATGCCGCAGGCCGGCGTCGGCGAGCCACATCTCGGCGTACTCGGGCAGGTCGACCCGCTCGCGCTGGACCACCCACGCGTCGAGACCGGTCGGCTCGATCCACGCGGCCAGCCGCTCCTGCCACGGCACGCCGTCCTCGTGGATCCACGCCGCCAGCAGCTGGCACCAGCCCTCGTCGTTCAGGTGACGGTCGGCGCCCATGACGATCCGGCGGACCACCTCGTCGCCGGGGAACCCGGTCTCGCGGTAGACGAGCCGGTCGCCCTCGGGCGGCGAGACGACGAAGGGCGGGTTGGTGCAGATCAGGTCGAAGCGCTCGTCGGCCACCGGCTCGAACAGGCTGCCCGCGCGCACGTCGACGTCCAGTCCGTTCAGGGCCGCCGTCAGCGCGGCCAACTCGACGGCGCGCGGGTTGACGTCGGTCGCGACGACGTCGCGGGCATGTCCGGTGAGGTGGAGCGCCTGCACGCCGCAGCCCGTGCCCAGATCGAGCGCGCGGCCCACCTGGGGCCGCACCGTGAGCTGGGCGAGCGACGAGGAGGCCTCGCTGATGCCGAGCACGTAGAGCGGGTCGCGGGGGTTCTCGCGACCGTCGAGGCCCGGAGTGAGGTCGCAGACGACCCACCAGTCGTGCTCCTCGTCGCCGTAGGGGCGCAGGTCGAGCAGCGCCCGCGCCTCGTCCCCGTCCACCGTGACGAGGCCGAGCGCCTGGGCGGCGGTCCACGCCGGGCCGAAGGCGGCCTCCGCGGCCGAGCGCGGCACCGGTGCCTGCAGCTGGAAGAGCCGGATCAGGGTGGACAGCGACGACCCGTCGGCCGTGGCACGCAGGCCCGGGACGGTCTCGGAGCGCGCCAGCGCTCGCCACGCCTCATCGCCCAGGACCCCGTGGACGGCGTCGACGGTGAAGCCGGCGATGGCCTCACGCAGTCGCGCGACATGCGTGTCGGTCACCGTCAGGAGACCAGCTCGTCGATCGAGGCGTGCAGGCCGAAGACCTTGTCCAACCCGGTGATGGCGAAGATGCGCAGCAGTCGTTCGCTGGTGCAGATGATGTCGAGCGAGCCGTTGTCCGCCCGGACGCGCTTGAGCGCGCCGACGAGCACCCCGAGTCCGGTGGAGTCCAGGAAGGCCACGTTCTCGATGTCGATCACGAGCCGGGTGTGTCCGTCGTCGATCGCGCCGACGACGACCTCGCGCAGGCGCGGCGCGGTGTAGACGTCGATCTCCCCCGCGACCTCGACCACGTGGAACGGCGGCGACTCACGTTCGGTGAGCGTCAGATCCATGACCGCATTCAATCATCTGGAACCGATTCTCCCCACATGAACGACGCGCGGCGCCCCCGTCAGGTCCGTGCGGGAGACTTCGAGCATGCAGTTGCACCCGGCTCTCGCGCGTCACAGCGAGCGACTGGTGCACATCCAGCACCACCCCGCGGTCGAACCGGTCGTCGAACCGTGGCCCGAGTGGATCGACCCCGAGGTCCGTGAGCTCTTCGCCGCCGAGGGTGCCGACGTCCTGTGGGGACACCAGGCCGAGGCGCTGGCCGCGCTGCACGACCGACGCCACGTCGTCGTGGCCACCGGGACCGCGTCGGGCAAGTCCCTCGTCTACCAGGCCGCCGCCCTGCAGGCGCTGCGCGACGGTCGCGGCGGCTCGTCGCTGTCCGGTGCGCGCCGTCCCTCGGTGCTCTACCTAGCGCCCACCAAGGCGCTGGCGGCCGACCAGCTGCGCCGCCTGCCGGTCGCCGCGGGCCTGCGCCCGGCCACGGTCGACGGTGACAACAGCCGCGAGCAGCGCGCCTGGGCGCGCGACCACGCCAACTGGGTGCTGGCCAACCCCGACATCCTGCATCGCACGATCCTGCCCACCCACGAGCGGTGGGCTCGTCTGCTGGCCGGGCTGCGCGTCGTGGTCATCGACGAGTGCCACCACTACCGCGGGGTCTTCGGCGCCCATGTCGCCCTGATCCTGCGACGCCTGCGCCGGATCTGCCAGCACTACGGCGCCGACCCGCTGTTCGTGCTCTCCTCGGCCACGGTCGCCGAGCCCGCCGCCTCGGCCGAACGCCTGCTGGGCGCCCCGGTCACCGCCGTCACCGAGGACGCCTCGCCGCACGCGGCGCGCACCGTCGCGTTCTGGCAGCCGCCTCTGCGGGCCAGTCGCGAGGGGGTCGAGTTCCGCCGCGCCGCGGGCTCGGAGGCCGCCGATCTGCTGACCGACCTGGTGGTGGACGGCACCCGCACCCTCGTGTTCGTCCGCTCCCGGCGCGGCGCCGAGCAGCTCGCGATGACGACACGACGGGCGCTGGGCGAGGTGCACCCCGAGCTGGCCGACCGGGTCGCGACCTACCGGGGCGGGTACCTGCCCGAGGAGCGGCGTGAACTGGAGTCGCGGCTGCGCTCGGGGGACCTGCTCGGACTGGCCAGTACCAACGCCCTCGAGCTGGGGATCGACGTGGCCGGGCTCGACGCGGTCGTCTCGGTCGGGTTCCCGGGGACCCGCGCCGCCCTGTGGCAACAGTGGGGCCGCGCCGGACGCGCCGGGGTGGACAGCATCGGCGTGATGATCGCGCGCGACGACCCGCTCGACTCCTTCCTGGTGAACCACCCCGAGGCCGTGCTGGGCGCACCGGTCGAGGCGACCGTCTTCGACCCCGAGAACCCCTACGTCCTCGGACCCCACCTCGCGGCCGCCGCCCAGGAGCTGCCCCTGACCGAGGCCGACTTCGACCGCTTCGGCCCCCGCGCCGGCGAGGGCGTGGCGGCGCTCGAGGCCGCCGGGATGCTGCGGCGCCGCGCGTCCGGCTGGTTCTGGACCAGCCGCGAGCGCGCGGCCGACCTGGCCGACATCCGCTCGGCGGGTGGGCACCCCGTCCAGATCGTCGAGGGCAGCACGGGCCGCCTCGTCGGCACGGTCGACGCGGGCTCGGCCGACGCCGAGGTCCATGAGGGCGCAATCTACGTCCACCGCGGCGAGGACCACCTGGTCGAGGCCTACGACCCCGAGCAGGGCACCGCCGTCGTGCGGCGGGCCGAGGTGCACCACACCACGAGCGCCCGGACCGCGACCGCCGTGACCATCGTCGAGCAGCGCCGCGAGGTGCAGTGGGGGCCGGCGACCATCGCGTTCGGTGACGTCGAGGTGGTCAGTCAGGTCGTGGGCTACCAGATCCGCGACCGCAGCACGGGCCGGATCATCGGCGAGGAGCCGCTGGACCTGCCCGAGCGCACCCTGCCCACGGCTGCGGTCTGGTGGACGCTCGACACGGACGTCGCCCTGGGCCTGATGGACCCCGAGGCGCTGCCGGGCGCGGCCCACGCCGCCGAGCACGCCGCCATCGGGATCCTGCCGCTGCTGGCGACGTGCGACCGCTGGGACATCGGCGGCCTCTCGACCGCCCACCACCCCGACACGGGGCGGCTCACCGTCTTCGTCCACGACGGTCACCGCGGCGGTGCCGGCTTCGCCGAACGGGGCTACGAGCAGATGGCCGCGTGGCTGCGGATGACGCGCCAGACGATCAGTGACTGCGCGTGCCGCGACGGGTGTCCGTCCTGCGTGGTGTCGCCGAAGTGCGGCAACGGCAATCACCCGCTGGACAAGGCCGGAGCGGTCGTTCTGCTGGACGCCGTGCTGGGCTCCTGCCTCGACTGAGCACGCGACCGCAGTGCTCTCCCGCCGCCCGTTCTCCCCGGGTCGGCCGCGCTGCTGACGAATTGCCGGGTCATGCGACTCGTGCAACGGTGGGGAGGTTTGCACCGTCCCACCCGTCACATTGTTCAGGAGAGATTGCATGGCCACCGGCCTCGACCGACCGATCGATGACGTCCGTGAACCGGAACTCGAGCCACAGCCGGAGTCCCGGCTGGACCGTGCGGTCTTCGGTATCGCCGCGGTCCTGGCGCTCGCGGTCGTCACCTGGGGTCTGGTCGACCAGGCCTCCCTCGGGAGCCGTGCGGCACAGGCCCAGTCCTGGGTGATCGAGTACACCGGCTGGCTCTACGTCCTGTCGACCACCGGCTTCGTCGTGTTCGCCATCTGGGTGGCCGCGAGCCGTTACGGCAAGATCCCGCTGGGCCGCGACGGCGAGCGGCCCGAGTTCCGCACGACGTCGTGGATCGCGATGATGTTCAGCGCGGGGATGGGCATCGGCCTCATGTTCTGGGGCGTGGCCGAGCCGTTGACGTTCTACCTCTCGCCGCCGCCGGGCACCGTCGAGGCCGGCACCGACGGCGCCGCCCAGGTCGCGATGGCCCAGACGCTGTTCCACTGGACGTTGCACCCGTGGGCCGTCTACGCGGTCGTGGGTCTGGCGATCGGCTACGGCACCTTCCGCCTGGGCCGCCCGCAGTTGATCTCCTCGGCCTTCACGAAGCTGCTCGGGCGCAAGCAGACCCGCGGCCCGCTCGGCAAGGCGATCGACATCATGGCGATCTTCGCGACACTGTTCGGCTCCGCCGCCTCGCTGGGCCTGGGCGCTCTGCAGATCGGCGCCGGCATCGAGCACAACGGTTGGGTCGACAGCGTGGGCGAGACCCTGGTCGTCGTGATCATCGTCGTGCTGACGATCCTGTTCATCCTCTCGGCCGTGTCGGGTGTCGCCCGCGGCATCCAGTGGCTGTCCAACATCAACATGGTGCTGGCCCTGGTGCTGGCGGCGTTCGTCTTCATCGCCGGCCCGACGCTGACGATGCTCAACCTGATCCCCACCTCGATCGCCGACTACGTGGCCATGCTGCCCGAGATGGCCGGGCGCACGAACGCCAACGGCGCCGCCCTCGCGGACTGGCTGGGTGCCTGGACGATCTTCTACTGGGCCTGGTGGGTGTCCTGGACGCCGTTCGTCGGCATGTTCATCGCGCGCATCAGCCGTGGTCGCACGATCCGTCAGTTCGTCACCGGCGTCCTGCTCGTGCCCAGCATGGTCAGCCTCGTCTGGTTCGCGATCTTCGGCGGCGCCGGCATCCACGACGCCGAGGCGATCACGGGCGCCGACGGGGTCGTGGACTCCAACTACGCCCTGTTCGACCTGCTGCAGCAGTACCCGCTCGCGTCGGTCATGACGGTGCTCGTCATGGTCCTGGTCGGCATCTTCTTCGTGTCCGGCGCCGATGCCGCCTCGCTGGTGATGGGCACCCTGACGCAGCGCGGCTCGATCCACCCGTCGACCTGGAACGTCATCTTCTGGGGCGCGCTGACCGGCGCCGTGGCGGCGATCATGCTGCTGATCGCCGACCCGGGCGACCCGGTCGCCCTGCAGGGCCTGCAGGCGCTGACGATCGTCGCGTCGCTGCCGTTCCTGCTGGTGATGGTGCTGCTGTGCGTGTCGCTCTACCGCGACCTGCGCGAGGACCCGATCATCCTGCGCGAGGACCTGGCACAGACCCTCGTCGAGGAGGCCGTCATCGTCGGCGTCGACCGCCACGGTGAGGACTTCTCCCTCGTGGTCGAGGAGAGCACGACGGGCTGGCCCGAGGAGGACATCCCCACGAAGTCCGATCGGGACGACTGAGCCCGACCCGGCCCGGTGCCTCACTCGAGGTACCAGGCCGGGGCGGCTCGCGCCCGCTGCTCGGCCGCCCACCGGCCGATCGCCCACCGTGGTCCCGCCGCGCGCACCGTGACCGTGGCGACGTCGGCGTCCATCCGGCACTGTCGCAGCCTGGCCCCGTTGTCCTGCGCCAGCTCGCGAGCCACGGCGCACGGATCGCGTCCCTCGACACTGGCCTGCGAGGCGGCGAGCGCGGCCAGATCGGCGGCCGCAGCAGCGCGCTGACGCAGCCCGACGGCGAGCGCGACCTGCAGACAGGCGAAGGCCACGAAGCACACCAGGACGGTCAGCCCGAGCGCCTGGACGGTGGCCGAGCCCCGTTCGCGGATCACTCGACCACCGCCACCGACCGGCCCACCAGGTCGAGGTGGACCCCCGGCACGAGCGGCAACCGGGCCCGGAACCGGACCGTGACCCCGGCCCGTCCCCCGGCCAGCCTGATGTCGACCGCGGAGCCCGGCGCACTGTCGCGGGCCACCCGGCGGGCATCGCCCGCGTCCTGCCCCCGCGCCATGACCCGCGCCCCGTCGCGGGCGGCGTCGGAGACGCGCATCTGGGTCAGGCCCAAGGACACGACCCACGTCAGCACGAAGGCCACGAGGACGACGAACGGCAGCACCATCGCCGTCTCGGCGGTGATCATCCCCCGCTCACGACGCGTCACCACGGCCACCTCAGGATCTCGGGCAGGGTGAGCGAGAACGAGCGGGCGAGGTGATCGAGGACGAACTCGCGCAACCAGTTCGCGAGGATGGGCTCGGGGCCGACGAGGACCCCGGCGATCGTCGCCGCACCGAGAGCGGCCACCGCGTACTCGGCGGTGACCTGGCCCCGCTCGCCGCGGCCGTCCGGATCGATTCGATGCATCGCACTACCTCCTGGGTGGGGGTGGGGCCCCACGGCACCCGTGCACCCGGGTGCCGTGGGATCGAGGTCAGAACGGCAGCAGGTCGGGGATCTTGCCGATGACGTCCTGCAGGAGATCGCCGAACCAGTCGGACTGCCCGATCTTCACCAGGACGCCGCCGATGGTGCAGGCGCCGAGCGTGCCCACGGCGTACTCGGACGTGCTCATGCCCCGCTCGTCGGCTCGGGCGGCGACGCGGCGCAGGGCGTTGATCATCTTCATGGGATGTCCTTTCAACGGATGATGTGACACCTGAAGATGGAGATCGGGACGCCTGATCTGCGGCGGCCCGAGCCGGTTGGGGACAACGCCGCCGCGCGGGGACAGGTTGGGGAGAACTCAGAAGCCGACCGAGCCCAGTGCGGCCAGCACCGTCGGTGCCACACCCACGAGCACGAACGCCGGCAGCAGGCACAGCCCCATCGGCAGGGTGGTGCGGACGCCCACCCGACCGACGGTCTCCCGCCGCTCGGCCCAGGCCCGCCGACGCAGGTCCGCGGCGGTGTCGCGCATCAACGGCACGATCGCCGCCCCCGAGGTCTCGGCCCGCGCGAAGGCCCGACCGACCGGCTCCAGGGCGCTGCCGTCCAGCGAACGCCACGCGACGGCGGGATCGGCGGCGAGCCGGACGCGATGAGCGAGCGCCTGCAGCTCATCGCCTAGCGGTGGCGGGGTGTGCACCGCGACCAGCCGGACCGCCTCCTGCGGCGAGCGGCCCGCCGCCAGCACCGCAGCGACGAGGTCCAGCGCGAGCGGCGCCTGACGGACGAGCATGGCCCGGCGCCGCTTCGTCCGCTCGGTCTCCCACCCCGAGACCTGCCGATGCAGGAAGGGCGCCACCGCGACGCCGACGACCAGCCCGACCGGGCCGAGCAGGAGCAACGCCAGCACCGGGACCGAGACGGCGACGACCAAGGGCGGCCCGGGGCGGACGAAGCCCGCGGTGCCTCCGTTCACCCGCCGGGCCCGACGCCCGGCCGGCCCGGGCACGGCGACGAGGAACGCCGCCGCGACCAACAAGGCGGCCGGCAGGGCGCCCGTCACGACCCGGTCTCCACACCATCGGCGATGAGTTCGATCCACCGCACCCCGGCCAGGGCGAAGCCGACACCGGCGGCCACGCACAGCGCCCCGGGAACGGTGGTGAGCACCACGTGGAGCGGATCGACGCCCAGGCCGGAACCCAGTCCCAGACCGAGCGGGGGCATGGCCACCATCAGTGCCGCCGTGGCCCGTGCCGGCGCCACACCGGACGCGAGCTCACGCTCGAGCTCTCGCTCCTCGCGGAGCGTCTCGCGCACCTGCTCCAGCGTCGGGGACAGCGGCGCTCCGCACGATTCGGCGACCGCCCAGGCCCGACCGATCTCGGCCAGCGGGTGTGCGCCGTCGCGCCGCCCCTCAGCGACGAGCGCTGCCGGAACATCGCCCCCGCCGGCCGCCGCCACGGCGGCCGAGCCGAGCGCGCCCGTGTCGGCGGCCGCTCGCTGGAGCGCCACGACGGGCGGGGCGCCGGTGCGCAGCTCGGCCACGAGTCCGTCGATCACGCCCTGGCACTCCTCACGCACCACGGTGCGGCGCCGGCGGGCCCGGCCGCGGCGCCAGCGTGTGCCCGCGCTCACGGCGACGGCCACCAACGTCCACGCCACGATGGTGGGAGCGGCGGGAAGCAGCACCAGGCTGAGACAGAGCACCCCGGCGACCGCCACCACGCCCTCGCGCCGTCCGGGTCGTGGCCAGCGAGCGGCCGTCACCCGCACCCGCACCCACGACCACGGCGGCCGCCAGACCAGGACCGTGGTGAACACGAGAGCCGCGCACAGTGCTCTCACGGGTCGACGACCCGGCCCCGGCGCACCACGAGCCGGGACCGCACCACCAACCGCCCCCGGTGGTTCGCGTCGACGTCCGCCACGGCCGCGACCTCGCGGTGTCCGTCCGCGTGACGAACGACGTGGACGACCGCGTCCAGTCCGGCTGCGACCTGGGCGTGGACGGCGTCGCGACTCAGGCCGGCGGCGATGCCCAGCGCCTCCATCCGCGCCGGGACGTCATCGGGCGCATTGGCGTGGACCGTGCCGCACCCACCCTCGTGCCCGGTGTTGAGGGCGGCGAGCAGGTCGACCACCTCGGCGCCACGCACCTCACCCACGACGATCCGGTCGGGCCGCATGCGCAGCGCCTGGCGGACGAGGTCCCGCAGGCCCACCGTCCCGGCGCCCTCGATGTTGGGCGGCCGCGCGACCAACCCGACGACATGGGGATGGTCGGGCCGCAGCTCGTCGGAGTCCTCGACCACGACGATCCGCTCCGTCGCGGGAACCAGGCCGAGCAGGGCGGACAGGACGGTGGTCTTCCCCGAGCCGGTGCCGCCGGTGACGAGGAAGCTGCGTCTGGAGGCGATGAGCTCGCGCAGCCACCGGCCCATCTCCGGCGCCACCGAGCCCCGCTCCTCCAACTCGGCCAACGCGAGCGTCCGGCGCGCGGGCACCCGCAGCGAGATGACGGTGCCCGTGCGGGCCACCGGCGACAGGACGGCGTGCAGGCGCGTCCCGTCCGCGAGCCGCCCGTCGACCCAGGGCGACGCGTCGTCGAGCCGGCGCCCGGCGGAGGCCGCGAGCCGTTGCGCCAGCCGGCGCACGGTCGGCTCGTCCGCGAAGGTGACCTCGGGCCGACGGACCAGGCCGTCACCCGCGTCGACGTACACACCGGAGGAACCGTTCACCAGCACGTCCGTGATCCCCGGCAGTGCCAGCAGCGGCTGCAAGACCCCCGCCCCGAGCACCTCGCTGCGCAGCTGTTCGACGATTGCGAGCACCGTGGTGCTGCCCCACAGCTGGTCCTCGGCCCGGAGCGCCTCAGCCACCGTGTGCGGCGTGGGCTCGGCACCCGAGCCGGCCAACCGGCGCCGCACCCGTTCGACGACCGCTCCGTCGACCGGGCTCATCGCAGCCCGACGGTGTCGAGGATCCGGCGTGCCGCCGAGCGCACGGTCCTGGCGCGCAACGGTCCGAGTCCGTGCTCGAGGTCGGCCGGCAACCGCCGCGAGGTCCCCAGGTCGGCCAGCACGGGCAGCCCCAGCTCACGCCCCACGGCCGCGGAGGCCAGGGCACCGGGAGCCGTGCGCGTGACGACGGCCAGGGCACCGGACCAGTCGCCGAGCCGCTCGACGAGGGCACGTGCCGCGACGACGCCCCGCACGTGACGAGGAACGACCACGACCGTGAGAACCGAGCGGGAGACCAGCTCGCGGCCGAGTCCGTCCAGGTGCCGCGGGACGTCGGCGACGACCACGTCGAATCCGCGCATCGCCGCCGCGATCACGGGCGTGGCACCCTCCACGGGCCGTCCCGAGCGCGCGAACGAGACGAGCGCGAGTCCGCGATGCACCGGCAGGCTCGACACGAGCTCGGCCGCGCCGACGTGGCCGATGGCGCCGTCGAGGTCGTCCCAACGGGATCCGGTCGCGTGCTCGGCGCCCGCGACCAGGTCGAGGCCGCCGCCCATCGGGTCGCCGTCGACGAGCACCGGCGCGAGATCACGGGTCGCCGCCAGCCCCGCCGTCGCGGCGGCGAGGGTGGAGGCACCGACGCCGCCGACGGCACCGACCACCGTGATCGCGCAGGCCTCGCCCGATCCGTCCAGGGCCCGCACGAGAGCACCGACGATCGCCGCATCCTCGCTTCCGGCCAGGACGTCGCGCGCGCCCAGGTCGAGTGCCTCGCGCCAGGCGAGGCCGGGATCGGCGGCCACGACGAGCACCTCGTCACGGCGCGGCAGGCCGACGGCCAGGAGCGAGTCCACGTCACGCTCGTCGACCAGGACCGCCGGTGCCGAGCGCCAGGACCGGCGGACCCGATCGAGGTCGGTGACGGTCTCCGGCTCGTGCCCGGCGGCGGCGCACCACCGGCGGGCACTCTCGGCGAAGGTCTCGTCCCGCGTGACGACCAGGGGCGGGGCGGAGCGTTCACGATCGTCCATGGCCCCACCCTCGCGACCCCGGGCGACGGGCGGCAGAGGGCAGCGACCGGCTGTGGACGGCCGCGCCGGTGTGACGCACGTTGTGGACCAATGTCGGTGTCCACGAGGCGGGAGCGCCTAGTGTGGGACGCATGTCGACAGCAGCGGGGCGTCCCGCCGCCTTCTTCGACCTCGACAAGACCATCATCGCGAGGTCCAGCACGCTTGCCTTCAGCAAGTCGCTCTTCGCCGAGGGTCTGCTCAGCCGGCGCTCCGTCCTGCGCAGCGCGTACGCCCAGTTGGTGTTCAGCACCGGCGGCGCCGATCACGACATGCTCGAGAAGATGCGCAAGGAGATCAGCAAGATGGTCACGGGCTGGGAGGCCCAGGCCGTCCGCCAGATCGTCCGCGAGGCGCTCTACGAGGTCATCGAGCCGCTGGTCTACGCCGAGGCGCTCGAGCTGATCGAGCAGCACCGCGAGGCCGGCAACGACGTCATCATCGTGTCGGCCTCCGGGTCCGAGATGGTCGAGCCGATCGCGCAGATGCTGGGCGCCACTCACGCCATCGCGACCCGCCTCGAAGAGGTCGACGGTCGCTACTCGGGTCGCATCCTGCAGTACTGCTACGGCCCCAACAAGGTCACCGCGATGCGCGAGCTGGCCGAGCGCGAGGGCTACGACCTCTCCCGCAGCTTCGCCTACTCCGACTCCCAGACCGACATCCCGATGCTCGAGGCGGTCGGGCACCCCTTCGCGGTCAACCCCGACAAGGGCCTGCGTCGCCGCGCCACGGAGGAGGGCTGGCCGATCCTGACCTTCGAGCGGCCCACCGCCCTGCGCTCGCGGCTGATGCCCGAGTCCACGACCGGCAAGGCGATGGCGCTGGGCGGACTCGCCGCCTCAGCCTCGCTGCTGGCGCTGGGCATCACCGCCGCGCTGCGGCGACGGGCTCGCCCCGAGACCTTGTGATCCGGGCCGTCGCGGGGCACAGTGGGACGGGAGAACACCACAGCAGCCCGCACCCCAGTACCCACGCGGCGACCTCCCTTCCTACAGGGCAATCGCAGGTCGGGACATCCGCACCCTGATGCACGCGGCCCCGGGGCGATGATCGAAATAGCACGCTTGGTAGCAGCGGTTCGGGCTCTCGACGGCGTCGGACCTGTCCGGCGCCGTCGTCCTGCGAGCAGCCTCAGCGCGAGGCCAGCGGGGACGCCTCGGCGCCCCGCGTGAACGCCTCGGCCGCGTACAGCAGCCACTGGTGGACGCCCGTCTCCTCGGCGCCGTAGGCGGCCAGCGCCCCGAAGTAGTCCGGAGCCGCCGCCACGTGCCCGGCCTCGGGCACCGTGACCGACGCGGGGTCGACACCGCGCGCGACCAGGACGAGCCGCTCGGCCGCGCGGGCCACGACGCCGTTGTGCGAGACGAAGGCGCCGGCGGCGGCGATCTCGGCGTGCGTCAGGGCCGCCACGACCAGTCCGGGCGCCTCGGTCTTGCGGCTCAGGAGGCTGGCCAACAACGTCAGTCGCGCGGTTCCCTCGGGATTGACCGGGCGTCCCAGATCGCTGTCGGGGACCGAGCCGGCCGCGGCCAGCGCGTGCAGCCGGGCCATCGCCTGGACGGGCGAGCGCTGCCAGATCGGCAGCAGGCCCAACAGCTCGGTCGAGAGGCGGACGGCGGCGCGGGCGGTGGCGTCACCGCCGCCGGCGGCCAGCTCGTCGAGGTCGCACTCGCTGCCCTCGAGGGTCGCGGTGGCCCAGGCGCCGATCAGCAGCGATCGCGCCGTGTCGTCGGGCGTGCTGCGGCGCAGTCCGCGGTCCCGCAAGATCGCGTCCATCCCGTCTCGGGCGGCGCGGAACGCCGACGGGACGCCCTCGAGGGAGGCGGCGGCGATGAAGGGATCGGACACGAAAGCAGCGTACCCAGCGCGCGTCCGGGCCCAAGCCGTGCCCGACGGTAGCCTCGGAACGTGGACGTCATCCCTGCACAGCGCGCCGCCAAGTGGATGGTGGGCGACCGGTTGTCCACCGTGCTGCACCTGGGAGACGGCGGTCTGGCGTACGAATTGGCCGAGCAGGGCCACGACGTCACGGTGCTCGGTGACGAGGTCGAGCAGGTGCGCAACCCGGACCTGTCGTACATCCGCTCCGGCGGCGACCGGCTGCCGCTGCGCTCCTCGACCTTCGACGTGGTCATCACCCCGTTCTTCGAGGAGTCGCCCGCTGCGCTGGCCGAGTACGCGCGGGTGCTGGTGCCCGGCGGCCTGCTGTCGAGCATGAGCCGCCGCTACGACGACTCCATCCCGTGGATGCGCCGGTTGCGGGCCATCACGGGCGATCGCGACGCCCCCGAGCCCGCGGTCGACACCTTCTCGGCGTCCGGCCTGTTCGGCACGCCCGAGGTCGAGGTGTTCAACGCGTGGGAGGAGCTCGACCTGCCCCACCTGATCCGCTTCGCCGAGCAGACCCGCCGCCCCTCGGTGCCCGAGTCCGCCCTCGGTGCCGTCCACGACCTGTGGCGCGAGTACTCCACCGGCACCGCCAAGCTGCGCCTGCGGCACGAGACCCGCTGCATCCGGGCGGTCGTCGACAAGTCGGCGCTGGCCTCGGAGCCGGACCCGCCGGCCGCGATCCTGCTCTCGCTGGACTGACGTGGACCCTGTCGACGTCGCGATCGCCCTGGCCGTCGCGGCCGTGCTCGCCGGGCTGGCGCTGCTGGCCCGGTGGATCCTGCTGAGCCGACGTCGCAGTCTCGGATCGCCCGAGGACCGAGCGACCTATGAGACGCTGCACACCGCGTCGCTCGCCGCGCCCGCGCTGCGCGCCGGCCTCGACGCCGAGAGTGCCGCCCGGGCCCTGCCCCACCTGCGTCAGCTGATCGGCGCCCGCACGGTCGGCCTCACCGACACCCACGGTCCGCTGGGCTGGGCCGGCGAGGACGAGACCGAGCAGACCGCCGAGCTGGTGGCGGTCGCGCTGGAGCACGGCCGGACGCAGGCGTCGAACCGGGTCATCGTCGCCCCGGTGTCGGTCGAGGGCCGGGTCGTGGGCAGCATCGTCGTGGTCGACGCCAGCGCCTCGGCCGGCATGGCACGCACCGCGACCGAGGTGGCCGGCTGGGTGTCGAGCCAGCTCGAGCTGGCCGAGCTGTCGGCCTCGCGCACCGCCCTCATGGAGGCCGAGCTGCGCGCGCTGCGCGCCCAGATCTCCCCGCACTTCATCTACAACTCGCTCGGCGCGATCGCCTCGTTCGTCCGCACCGATCCCGAGCGGGCCCGCGAGCTGCTCCTGGAGTTCGCCGACTTCACCCGGTACTCCTTCCGTCAGCACGGCGACTACACGACCCTGGCCGAGGAGCTCCGCTCGATCGAGCGCTACCTCGTGCTCGAGAAGGCGCGCTTCGGCGACCGGCTGCGCGTCACGACCCGCATCGCCCCGGAGGTCCTGAGCCTCACGGTGCCGTTCCTGACGATCCAACCGCTGGTCGAGAACGCGGTGCGCCACGGACTCGAGCGCAAGCCGGGCCCCGGCACCTTGACGGTCATCGCCGAGGACGCGGGCGCGGAGTGCGTCATCTCGATCGAGGACGACGGCGTCGGCTCCGACCCCGAGACGGTGCGGGCGGCGCTCGGCGGCCGCACCAGCTCGCCGTCGGTGGGCCTGGCGAACGTCGACGAGCGGCTGCGCACCGTCTACGGCAACGACCACGGCCTCGTCGTGGAGACGGCGCCGGGCCTGGGCACGAAGGTCACGTTGCGGATCCCGAAGTTCACCCCCACCACGGTCGACTGATCGTCCGTAGACTTGCGCGGTGAGGTTTCTCAACGATCTGCAGCCCAGCCACGACCTGACGTACAACGACGTCTTCATGGTCCCCGGACGTTCCGAGGTGGCGTCGCGCTTCGACGTCGACCTGTCGACCGCAGACGGGACCGGCGCCACCCTGCCGCTGGTGGTCTCCAACATGACCGCCGTCGCCGGGCGACGCATGGCCGAGACCGTCGCCCGCCGCGGCGGCATCGCGATCCTGCCGCAGGACATCCCGCTGGACATCGTCGCCGAGACGGTCAGCCGGGTGAAGGCCGCGCACCTCGTCTACGACACCCCCGTCGTGCTCACCCCGACCATGACGGTCGGCGAGGCGCTGAGCCTCGTCCCCAAGCGCGCCCACGGCGGTGCGGTCGTCGTCGAGTCGCTCGAGGGCCCCGAGATGAAGGTCATCGGCGTCTTCACCCCGCAGCAGGCCGCCGAGATCGACCGGTTCGCCCAGGTCCGCGAGGTCATGCTGACCGATCCGTTCGTGCTCGAGGCCGGTGGCGACCCCCGCGAGATGTTCAACGAGCTGTCCGGGCAGCACGTGCCCTTCGCCCCCGTCGTCGACGGCGGTGCGCTGGCTGGCGTGCTGACCCGCAAGGGCGCGCTGCGCTCGACGATCTACACCCCCGCGACCGATCCCCAGGGCCGGCTCGTCGTCGGTGCCGCGATCGGCATCAACGGCGACGTGCGCCGCAAGGCCGAGGAGCTCGTCGCAGTCGGCGTGGACGTCCTCGTCGTCGACACGGCGCACGGCCACCAGGCGAAGATGTTCGACGCCCTGCCGATCGTCCGCGAGGTCCGCGACGCGCACGAGGCCGCCACGGGGCGCCGCGTGCCGATCGCGGCCGGCAACGTCGTCTCGGCGTCGGGCGTGCGCGACCTCGTCGCGGCCGGTGCCGACATCGTCAAGGTCGGCGTGGGTCCCGGCGCGATGTGCACCACCCGCATGATGACCGGCGTCGGTCGGCCCCAGTTCTCGGCCGTGCTCGAGTGCGCCGACGCCGCCCGCGAGCTCGGTGCCCACGTGTGGGCCGACGGCGGCGTGCGCTGGCCGCGCGACGTGGCGCTCGCCCTGGCCGCCGGTGCCGGATCGGTGATGATCGGCTCGTGGTTCGCGGGCACGCACGAGAGCCCCGGCGACCTCATGCACGGTGCCGACGGACGTGCCTACAAGGAGTCGTTCGGCATGGCGTCCTCGCGCGCCGTGGCCAACCGCACCCGCGACGCCGCCGGCTTCGAGCGGGCGCGCATGGCGCTGTTCGAGGAGGGCATCTCGACCTCGCGGATGTTCCTCGATCCGGAGCGTCCGGGCGTCGAGGACCTGATCGACCAGATCACCGCCGGTGTGCGCTCGTCGTTCACCTACGCGGGCGCGCGATCGCTGGCCGAGTTCGCCGAGCGCGCCGTCGTGGGCCTGCAGTCCAGCGCGGGCTACGACGAGGGTCGCCCCCTGCACGCCTCCTGGTGACCGCGCGAGCGGCCGTGATGGGATGAGGCCGTGCAGATCCGGGAGATGACCGAGTCCGACTGGCCGCAGGTGTGGCCGTTCTTCCAGGAGATCGTCCGGGCGGGCGAGACCTACGCCTATCCGCTGGACCTCACCTCCGAGCAGGCACGTGAGCTGTGGACGAAGCCGGCGCCGGGACGCACCGTGGTCCTCGAGGACGACGGCATCGTCCTGGGCAGCGCCGCGATGGGCCCCAACCGGCCCGGTCGCGGCAGCCACGTGGGCACCGCCTCGTTCATGGTGTCGCCGCAGGCGCGCGGCCGCGGGGTCGGGCGCCGCCTGGGCGAGCACGTGGTCCAGTGGCACCGCGACTCCGGCTACCGAGCGATCCAGTTCAACGCCGTGGTCGAGACCAACACGGCCGCCGTCGTACTGTGGAGGTCGCTGGGCTTCGAGATCATCGGCACCGTGCCGGAGGCGTTCGACTCGCGCGCGCACGGCCTCGTCGGCCTGCACGTGATGCACCTGCCGCTGGAGCCGTTCAGCGCAGGATGAGCGCGAGGCCTCGGGCGAAGGAGGCGTCGAGGTCGGGATCCTCGGCCACGATGCCGACCTGGGCGGCCTGGCGGTGCATCTGCGTGGCCTGGGTGTGGCCGAAGACGTAGAGCAGCAGCGTGCGCGCCACGTCGGGCGAGGTGATCGCGGCCAGCTCGTTCTCGATCCGCGAGTCGCCCAGCCGGAACGCGGACGCCGTCGCGACGACGTCGGCCCCGTCGCGGACGGCCATCATCGCCTCACGCAGGGCGAGCGCGGCCTTCTGGGGATCCGCGCCCACCTCGACGTCAGCGACGATGCGGTCGGCCATGAGCGCGAGCAGCGTCTGCTTGTCCGGGACGTGATGGTAGAGCGCGCTGGGCTGGACGCCGAGCTCGCCGGCGACCCGGCGCATCGAGCAGAACTCGAGCCCGTACTGGTCGAGCACGCGCAACGCCCCGGAGACGACGTCATCGAGGGAGTTGGCCACGGGACCACTGTATCGGCTAGCCTGAACGCCGTTCAGGTGAACACCGTTCAGTCCGCCACGCAGGGAGCCCTCATGACCGGCACCACCACCCGCCCGGGTCGCAGCCACGTCGCCACCGACGTCGCACTCGTCGCCACCTTCGCGGCCTTCATCGCCGTCTGCGCGCAGTTCGCCCTCCCCTCGGTCAACGGGGTCGAGTTCAGCCTGCAGCCCTTCGCGGTCCTGCTGTGCGGTGCGGTGCTCGGTGCGCGGCGCGGCTTCCTCGCCGTCGTGCTCTACCTCGCGCTCGGGGCCGCGGGCCTGCCGGTCTTCGTCCAGGGTGGCAGCGGCGCGGGCCAGTTCGTCGGGACGACCGGCGGCTACCTGCTGACCTTCCCGCTCGTGGCCCTCGCGGCGGGCCTCGCCGCCCAGTGGTTCCGCGGTCCGCGGCGTCCGCTGGCCATCGTCATCGGTGGCGCGATTGGCATCGTGTTGAACTGGCTCGCCGGCGCCCTGAGCGTGAGCCTGGTGGCCAACCTGCCGTACAGCACGGCCGCCAAGACGCTCGCCGTCTTCCTGCCCGCCGACTTCGTCAAGCTCGCGATCGCCGCCGCCGTCGCGACGGCCGTGCATCGGGCCTTCCCCCAGCTGCTGGGACGCCGCTGACGATGATCCGGTTCGACGACGTCACCGTCCGGGTCCCCGGACCCGAGGACGACATCACTCTGCTCGAGGGCGTCTCCGCCGAGCTCGACGAGCGGCGCGTGGCCGTGATCGGCGGCAACGGTGGCGGCAAGTCGACCCTCGTCCGGCTGATCAACGGCCTGGTCGAGGCCAGCTCCGGGAGCGTGACCGTCGACGGGCTGGACGTGGCCAAGGACGCCTCGGCCGTGCGCCGCCGGGTCGGCTTCGTCTTCACCAACCCCACCTCGCAGCTGGTCATGCCGACGGTGGCGGAGGATGTCGCCCTGTCGCTGCGGCGCACGATCAAGGACCGACGCCGACGCACCGCGCGCGCGCTCGAGATCCTCGAGGAGTTCGGTTTGGCGCACCGCGCCGACACGAGCGTGCACGCGCTGTCGGGCGGCCAGCAGCAGCTCCTCGCCCTGGCCGGGGTGCTGGCCTGCGAGCCGTCGGTCGTCGTGGCCGACGAGCCCACCACCCTGCTCGACCTGCGCAACTCGCGCCTCGTCGCCGACCGGCTCTTCGCGCTCGAACAGCAGCTCGTCCTGGTCACGCACGACCTCGAGCTGGCCGCGCGCTGCGACCGGGCCCTCGTCGTCGAGTCCGGCCGGATCGCCTTCGACGGACCGGCTCCGGAGGCCGTCGAGCACTACCGCGCCAGCGTGCCGGCATGAGGCGCTCGCTGGGCCTGGGCCTGTACGTGCCGGGCGACACCGTCCTGCACCGCCTGTCGCCCGGCCCCAAGCTGCTCGGCCTGCTCGTCCTGAGCATCGGCATCGTCGCCGCCCGAGGTCCGTGGCTGCCGGTCGGCGTCTTCGTCGTCGCGATCGCGACCGCCCTATGGGTCGGGATGTCGCCGCGGACCCTCGCCGCGGCCTTGCGTCCGGTCGCGATCGTCATGGTGGTCGCCGTCGGCTTCCAGTGGTGGATGAACGGCTGGCAGTTGGCCCTGGAGGTCTTCGCCACCGTGCTCGCACTCGTCGTCGCCGCGGCGATCCTCACGACGACGACCCCGACCGACGAGATGCTCGACTCGATCGTGCGGTGGCTCGGGCCGTTCCGGCGCTTCGGCGTGAACCCCGAGGTCGTCGCGCTGGCGTTCTCGCTGGTGATGACCTCGATCCCCACCCTGTTCACGATCTTCGGCGAGACCCGCGACGCCGCCAACGCCCGCGGCCTCGGCCGGAGCCCGAAGGCGACGCTGACGCCGGCGGCGATCCGCGTCGTCGCGCACGCGTACGCCACCGGCGATGCGCTCCATGCGCGCGGAATCCTCGATGACCCGGACGAGGGTGACTAGGCTCACTGCCATGGCTCGCCCCCTGCGGACACTGGTCGTCGACGACGAGCAGCCGGTGCTGGACGAGCTCGTGTGGCTGCTCGGCCGCGACGACCGCATCGGCACGATCGCCACCGCACGATCGGGCACCGAGGCGTTGCGCCGCCTGGACTCCGGCGACATCGACCTGTTGTTCCTGGACATCGCGATGCCCGGCCTCACGGGCATCGACATCGCCCGCCTGCTGGGGCGGTTCTCCTCGCCGCCGAAGATCATCTTCGTCACCGCCCACGACGCCCACGCCGTCGAGGCGTTCGACCTCAACGCGGTCGACTACCTCCTCAAGCCGATCCGCGAGGAGCGCCTGCGCGAGAGCGTCCGACGGGCGGTCGCCGACACCGATGCGGGCGCGGCGGACTCCGACGACACGATCGCGGTCGAGCTGGCGGGCGTGACCCGCTTCGTGTCCCGCTCGAAGGTCACCCACGCCGAGGCGCAGGGCGACTACGTCCGGTTGCACACCCTCGACGGGTCGAGCCACCTCATCCGCACCCCGTTGGGATCCCTCGCCGAGGACTGGTCCGAGGCCGGCTTCCTGCGCATCCACCGCAGCATGGTCGTGAACCGCGCTCACATCGTCGCGGTCCGGATGAGCTCGGGCCGGGCCAGCGTCGTCGTCTCGGCGCCCGGCGGCACGACGACCGAGCTGCAGGTGGCCCGCCGGCACACCCGCGCCCTGCGCGAGCTGATCGGCGAGCACACCCCGTGACCGACACCGCCCCTCCCCCGCCGGAGCACACTGGGCGGGTCCGCGTCACCAACCCGCTGTCGACCGCCTCGCCCCACGTGCGCAGCACCGTCGGGCAGGAGATCGACGAGGCGACGGGCATCGGCGAGGTCTACATGCAGTCCCTCATCCGCTCGCAGTTGCGGGCCGCGGCCACGGTGACCATCACCCTGCTGTTGACCGTCGTCAGCCTGCCGCTGGTCTTCCTGTGGGTACCCGGCCTGCGTGACGCGAGCATCCTCGGCGTCCCGCTGCCGTGGCTCGTGCTCGGCGGCTGCGTCCACGCCGGCGTCATCGTCCTGGGCTGGCTCTACGTCCGCCACGTCGAGCGGGCCGAGCGCCTGTTCACGCAGCTCGTCGAGCCGAACGACACGAGCCCATGAGCCCGGCCTGGGGCATCGC
The DNA here is from genome assembly GCF_014334735.1 of Aeromicrobium senzhongii. Taxonomy (NCBI): domain Bacteria; kingdom Bacillati; phylum Actinomycetota; class Actinomycetes; order Propionibacteriales; family Nocardioidaceae; genus Aeromicrobium; species Aeromicrobium senzhongii. Next base: position 167,913 of record NZ_CP060587.1, on the reverse strand, counting down.
CGCCGTCGCACTGGTCTCGATCGCCACCTTGGCGATCGGCAGCTTCGGACTGCGCATCAGCCGCACGAGCAGCGACTTCTACGTCGCCTCGCGCTCGGTCTCCCCCTCGCTGAACGGCTCCGCGATCAGCGGGGAGTACCTGTCGGCCGCGTCCTACCTCGGCATCGCCGGACTCGTGCTGACCCACGGCGCCGACATGCTCTGGTACCCGATCGGCTGGACCGTCGGCTACCTGTTGCTGCTGGTCTTCGTCGCCGCGCCGCTGCGCCGCTCGGGCGCCTACACGATCCCCGACTTCGCCCAGGTCAGACTGCAGTCGCTGGCCGTGCGGCGCGTGTCGACGGCGCTCGTGGTGGCGGTGGGCTGGCTCTACCTGATCCCGCAGTTCCAGGGCGCCGGGCTGACGTTGCAGACGGTCCTGGACGCTCCCCGCTGGTTCGGCACGGTCCTCGTGGCCGTCATCGTGACCGTGAGCGTGGCCCTGGGCGGCATGCGCGCCATCACCTTCGTCCAGGCGTTCCAGTACTGGCTGAAGCTGACCGCCCTGCTCGTGCCGGTGATGTTCCTGCTGCTGGCGTGGTCGCGCGACGGCCGGCCCGGGACCCAGGCGCCCGTCGACTGGTGGGTCCCGCTGGGCGACGGCGGCCCCGAGGCGATCTACTCCACCTACGCCGTCATCGTCGCGACGTTCCTGGGCACGATGGGACTGCCGCACGTCGTCGTGCGCTTCTACACCAACCCCGACGGCCACGCGGCGCGCCGGACGACCCTGGTCGTCCTGGTGCTGGTCTCGGCGTTCTACCTGCTGCCGACGATCTACGGCGTGCTGGGCCGGGTCTACGCCTCGGACCTCGTGGCCTCGGGACGCGCCGACGCGGTCGTCCTCGAACTGCCCAGTCGCCTCGTCGCGGGGACGGCCGGCGAGTTCCTGACCGCGCTGGTGACCGCCGGCGCCTTCGCCGCGTTCCTGTCGACCTCGTCGGGAGTGACGATGGCGCTGGCGGGCGTGGTGGGTCAGGGACTGAGCAGCCACGGCCCGTGGCGGGGACGGCTCTCCTCGATCGCCGGGCTGCGGGTGGCGGCCGCGTTGTGCGTGACCGTGCCTCTCGCCCTGGCGTTCGTCACCGAGCCGATCCCGGTGGCCAGCTCGGTCATCTTCGCCTTCGCCCTGGCGGCGTCGACCTTCTGTCCGCTCCTCGTGCTGGGTATCTGGTGGCGCGGCCTGACCTCGGCCGGCGCGATCGCCGGGCTCCTGGGAGGCGGCGTCTGTGCGGGCGTCGCCCCGTTCGTGTCCCTCGCCCTCGACACCGAGGGATGGTGGAACACGCTGATGAGTCAGCCGGCGCTGTGGTCGGTACCGGTGGGGTTCGGCCTGATGGTGGGCGTCTCACTGGCGACGCGGGGCACCGTCCCCGCCACGGTCGGACGCACGATGGTGCGCCTGCACACGCCCGAGCGGGTGCAGGTCGACCGGCGATTCTGAGTCAGACGCTGCGCGACGTGTCGAGACGGTCGAACGCGTCGAGCACCTGCTCCATCGTGGGCTTCTGGGCCACCGTGGCGACGGAGGACTCGACGAGCCCCTCGCGCTCCTGGCGCAGGTGGCGCTTGACGGTGGAGGTGGAGCACCCCAGCCGCTCGGCCAACTCGCGGCAGGTCTCGTCGGGGTGGGCCCGGCGGGCGCCCATGACCTCGTTGTGGTCGACGGGCCCGCCACCGACGCGAGCGGTGCCGTACGCGCCGGAGTCGACCCGGACCTCGATGCCCAGCTCTCGGCGCATCGCCCGGCGGTCGGCCTCACTGGTGCAGGCGAGGAACCCGGAGACGTCGACCTCGACCACGGCCCGGTAGAGGCAGTCGTCGAGCACCGAGCAGCCGGCACAGCGGCGATGCGCCGCGGCCTTCTTGCCCTGGTAGTCGCGCCACTGCTCGGCGGTGACGTCGCGACGGGACGGCGGGGACAACAGGATCTCGTCCTGGTACATCGCCGGCGCCATGGCGCACGGCGGGAGGGTCGGCCTCATTGCCCATCTCCTGGAGTTGCGGGTGCTTCCAGTCTAGAGGTACATTCCGCCGGCATCACCCGGGGTGACCGGTGTCTCGCCCTCGCCACCCTCGCCACCCTCGCCCCGGTTCGCGCCGCCCGGAAGCGCCAGCCGCATGTTGTGCAACTGGCTCTGGGCCTGGACCTGCTGGGCGTACAGCGCCGCCTGGATCCCGTGGAAGAGCCCCTCGAGCCAACCGACGAGCTGGGCCTGGCCGACGCGCAGCTCGGCGTCGCTCGGCGACTCGGCGTCGAACGGCAGGCTGAGGCGCTCGAGCTCCTCGACGAGCTCGGGAGCGAGGCCGTCCTTGAGCTCGTCGATGGACTGGTGGTGGATCTCGCGCAGGCGGGCTCGGCTGGCGTCGTCGAGGGGCGCAGCCTTCACCTCTTCGAGCAACTGGCGGATCATGCCGCCGATGCGCATGACCTTGGCGGGCTGCTCGACGAGGTCGGTGAGCGCCGTGCGGGACTTGTCCTGCGGGGCGGGCACCGGCTGGCCGTGCGGGTCGATGATCCGGTCGTCGGTCATGGCCTCAGCCTAGGCATGCCGCTGCAGGAGCGCCGCTCGACCTCAGACACCGACGTCCAGCACGACCTTGCCGATGTGCGAGGACTCCTCGAGGATGCGGTGGGCGTCGGCCACGCGCGCCAGCGGCACGGTCTCGTGGACGATCGGACCCAGGCGGCCCTGCTCGATCAGCGGCCAGACGTGCTCGACGAGGTCGGCCATGATCTCGGCCTTCTCCTGGGCCGGGCGGAACCGCAGGGACGTCGCGGCGATGGTGCCCTGCTTCGCCAGCAGTGCCCCCAGGTTCAGCTCGCCCTTACGTCCGCCCTGCATGCCGATGACGACGATCCGACCACCGCGCGCCAGGGAGGCCACGTTCTGGGCGAGGTACCTGCCGCCGATGATGTCCAGCACGACATCGACGCCCCCGAGGTCCTGGCACGCCTCCACGAAGTCGTCCTCGCGGTAGTTCACGACCACGTCGGCGCCGAGCTCGCGGACGGTCCGGGCCTTGTCCTCGCTGCCGACCGTCGTGACGACCGTGGCCCCGAAGGCCTTGGCCAGCTGGATCGCGGTGGTGCCGATGCCACTGGCACCGCCGTGGACGAGCAGCTTCTCGCCCTCGCTCAGGCTGGCCAGCATGAAGACGTTGGACCACACGGTCGCGTACGTCTCGGGGATGGCCGCGGCCTCGATCAGCGTCGTCCCGGTGGGAACGCGCACGACCTGACCCGCCGGAGCGACGACCCGCTCGGCGTAGCCCCCGCCGCTCAGCAGGACGCAGACCTCGTCGCCGGGCGCGTGGTCGGTGACGCCCTCGCCCACGGACTCGACGATGCCGGAGCACTCCAGCCCGAGGACGTCCGTGATGCCCGGGGGCGGCGGGTAGTGACCCTGTCGCTGCAGCAGGTCCGCGCGGTTGACGCCCGCCGCGGCGACCGTGACGGCCACCTCGCCCGGCCCGGGTGCGGGGTCGGGCAAATCGGCGACGACGAGGCTCTCGGGGCCTCCGGGCTCTTCGACGATGACGGCTCGCATGCCCACCACGGTAGTGACCGGCACACTGGTGCGTATGCAGTTGACGCTCGTGCAGATGGCCGCGACCCTCGACTCGGCGGCGAACCGTGCCCGGATCGAGGAGGAGCTCCGGCCCCTCGAGGGCCAGGATCTGGTGGTCCTGCCCGAGGCGGTGATGCACGACTTCGGGCCCTCCGACCACGACCTGGCGGCCGTCGCCGAGCCGCTGGACGGACCGTTCGTCGACCTGCTGAGCCGTGAGGCCCGCCGGTTGGGCGCGACGATCGTGGCCGGCATGTTCGAGCGCACCGACGACCTGCCGTTCAACACCCTCGTCGCGATGGGGCCCGACGGCGACCTGGCCGCCACCTATCGCAAGATCCACCTCTACGACTCCTTCGGCTACCGCGAGTCCGAGCGCCTGCGCGCCGGCGACGTCGACCCCGTCGTCCTGCCGGTCGGCGACCTGACCGTGGGCCTGATGACCTGTTACGACCTGCGCTTCCCCGAGATGGGGCGTGCCCTGGTCGACGCGGGCGCCGAGGCGTTCGTGGTCCCGGCCGCGTGGGTCGCCGGCGAGCACAAGGTCGACCACTGGCGCACGCTGCTGCGGGCCCGGGCGATCGAGAACACCGTCTGGGTGGCCGCCGCCGGACAGGGCGGATCGCGCTACAGCGGTCATTCCTTGGTGGCCGATCCGTGGGGAACTATCGTGGAGGAAGCCGCCGGGGGGAACGAGCTGGTCACCGCAGACATCGCGGTGGACGCCGTGCGGCGGTCCCGCGAGGTCAACCCCTCGCTCGCCAACCGGAGGATGCAGACCCTGTGACCACCGTCCAGCCCGGCCGACGTCGCCTCGACACGTCGGTCCCCACGCCGTACGAGGTGGCGACCCGCGAGCCACGCGTCACGTCCGCGCGATGGTCCCGCCTCCTGATGCTCGGGACCTTCGTCCTGTGGGTGCTCAGCACCCTCGGCGCGACCACCGCGATCGTGGACGTGGGTGCGCCGCAGTGGCTCTGGCGCCCCAGCGCGGCGGTGCTGCTGGTCGCCTTCTCGGTGATTCTGACCCACCGTGTCGGCGGCTACATGCGCATCTGGGTGAGCCTGACCCTGCTGTTGTCCGGGGCCGCCCTGGTCTCCGACCTGAACTTCCTGCTGGCGGCCGCAGCGGGCGCCACCGCCGTCCTCTCGTCCGTCTCTGCCGTCGTCTTCACGCGTCCGGCGGACTCCGTCCTCGAGGTCCTGCGCGAGTACCTCGTCATGCTCTCGTTGGCCCTCAGCGGCGCGGTCGGTGTGGCGGCCTGGAACGCCACGGTCGTCGTGCGGCCGTTCGGCCTCATCGTCATGGCCATCGCCGTGACCCTGGCGATCGCGATCGTCTGGCGGCTGGGCTCGGGCCTGCACGGCCTGGGCCGGAACCACCTCAAGCTGCTGATCGTGATCGCCGTCGTGGCGGTCGGCCTGTTCTACTACGGCAGCTTCGTGCGCACCGCCGGATCGCCGGGACTGAAGAACCTCCTGGACGACGCGATCGTGTGGCTGCGCCAGACCATCGGCGGTGTCCCTCGGCCGTACGAGTTCCTCATCGGCTTCCCCGCGCTCGTCGTGGGCACGTCGATGCGCTCGCGCTATCGCGAGGGCTGGTGGGTCTGCGTCTTCGCCGTCGTCGGCACGGTGATCGTGGCCAACTCGCTGATCGACCCGCGTGCCTACCCCTCGTACTTCGCCCTCTCCACGCTCTACAGCGCCATCTTGGGACTCGCTCTCGGGCTCCTCGTCCGTGCGGTCTTCCTGCGGCCGCGGACGTCCCGCGCCGCCCGCGCGGTCCAGCAGTCCCGCCGTTCCGAGCCGGAGCGTTTCTCGCCCCTGCGCTGAGCCCCACGGCCCGCTCCCGACGCCGCGACCAGAGGAATGCCAGAATCGGTGCAGGTGTCGTCGCTCCGGTGGCGGCCCTGGAGGGGTGCCGGAGTGGCCGATCGGAACCGCCTTGAAAGCGGTCGCTGGCAGTGATGTCAGCCGCGGGTTCGAATCCCGCCCCCTCTGCGTGACTCGTTACCGACTCGACCGGGCGCACCTCATGGTGCTCGCCGGTGTGTGCTTCATCGTGGCCGCCGTGAGCGTCCTCGTCGCCTTCCTGACCGCAGGAGGCGGCGACCTCGCCAACGGCGTGGCGATCGTGGCGGGGGGCATCGCCCTCGTCGCGCTGCTCGTGGCTGCCGTCGCCAACCTGCGACCGCCCGTGGTCCTCACGCTCGACCCCGCCGGGTACCGCGCGCGAGGGCGCCACGGCGAGGGAACGTGGAAGGGCGTCGAGTCCGTCGAGGTCAGCGACGGCCTGCTGCGCTTCACCGACGGCGCGGGCGCCGTCACGGCATTCCCGCTCAGCCTGGTCGACCGCAGTCGCCGGGCCGAGCTGATCCGCGAGGTCTACGACCGGCTCAACACCGCCCACGGCTACCGGCGCTTCGACCCGACCGACGCCGGCTGACCCGCACCCGACGCACAGCCGCGACTCAAGGAGCGGGCCTGTCTTCCTCCTCGACGTCGTCGGCACGCGCGAACCACTGGCCGCCGGGGTCGGCCAGCTCCGGGAGGATGTCCCCCCACGAGACGTCGTGGGTCAGTCTCGGGCCGTCTCGGTCGATGATGATCGGATCGCCTGCCGGAGGGGTGGTACCGGTGAACTCCTGGATCTCCAGGTCGAAGTAGGACAGGCCGTCCGCGATGGCCTTCCGGCCGGGATGAGCACTCGTGGGGAAGAACTCGTCATTGAGGTAGGCGACAGCGCCCTCGATCTCGACGTCGAAGGCCCGTCCGCCGCCCCAGGAGGACTTCGCGATGACCAGCCGGGACCCGTCCTCGGAGTACTCGGGTACGCCACCGAGCACGGACAGCAGGTCCGCCAGCGTGAATCCCGGTCCGGGCGAACCCTGGGCGTCCTGGGTCATCGACTTCCTCCGTACCGGTGTCGCTCGGCGACGACCAGTACATCAGCCCACGGCGCAACCGCCACGGCTTTTGCCGAACTCGGCGGCCGGGAACGAGAGAACCCCCGCCGGGCTCTCGCTCGACGGGGGCTCCCACGTGACTGATTGGCGGAGATGGAGGGATTTGAACCCTCGAGAGGTTTAAACCTCAACCCGCTTAGCAGGCGGGCGCACTAGGCCACTATGCGACATCTCCAGACAACCGGATCAGGATACCCACCCGCACCCCCGACCGCCGAATCAGGGCAGTCGTTTGACGATCGAGGCACCGCGCTCGTAGAAGTCCTCGGGCAGATCCGCCAGCGGTGTCGCCTCGTGCGGATGCGCGCGCATCCCGTCCAGCAGCAGGGTGCGCATCCGGCGGGCGAGCCACGCACGGTTCTCCGGGGCGGCCGTCTGGACCGCGCTCAGCATCAACGGAGCGGCACTCAGGTCGGCCACGGTCAGGTCCGGGCGCGCCATGCCCTCCTCGACGGCCCGCTCGGCCACGGTCCGCAGGGTGCCGACCCACCGGTTCGTCGGGCGGTAGTCCGGATCGCTGATCGCCAGGCGTCGCATCACCTCGGCCACGATGCGCCGGTCGATCATCACCTGGGTGGACTCGTCGACGATCAGCTCGAGCGCCTCCCACCCCGACTCGATCTGCAGCGCCCGCTCGGCGATGTCGTCGAAGAGCGCGATGTGGCGGTCGTACAGGGCGCGCCACAGGTGTTCCTGCGAGGCGAAGTTGCGATAGAGCGTCCCCGTGCCGACCTTCGCGGCGGCTGCCAGCGCGTGCATCGGTGCGTCGAGGCCGTTCTCGGCGAAGTAGACCTCGGCGGTGTCGATGATGCGTTCACGGTTCGCCACAGCGTCACGACGCATGGGAACACGGGGCTTTTCGGACATCACCACCAATTTACGCGATGCTGAGCAAAAGGGGTCCTCGCACCCGATTTCGCGCCCGGGAAGGGTCCAAGGTAGACTCGTCGAGGCCCGCAAGGGTACGCGCCCGTAGCTCAACGGATAGAGCATCTGACTACGGATCAGAAGGTTAGGGGTTCGAATCCCTTCGGGCGCACCACATCAGGAACGCCCCTCAGTGATCTCACTGGGGGGCGTTCTTCGTTTCCCGGCGGCCGTCATCCTGCGCCGGCTCGGGGGGCCAGTGGCTCTGCCTTCCGCTGAGGCGCTCACGGGGTGGTCGCGGCGCGCCACGCCATCAGCTGGCGGTGGACGTTCCACGCGCCGACGAGCACGGGCGTGTCACCCAACTCCGGGACGACCTCGGTGAGGTCGGGGTCCAGGGGCCAGTCGCGCGGATGGATGAAGAGCGCCTCGTTCTGAGGCCCGCCGATGCCTCCGTGCGAGCCGACCTGCTCCTCGAAGGCGTGCACCCTGTCGAGCGCGTCGACCGTCGAGAGGACGACGAGATCGCCGGCATCGGTCAGCGCGTGCAGGCGGGCCAGGTCGGCCGCTGTCCGCGAGGGGTAGCCCAGCAACGGGTCCTCACCGCTGGCGGCGCTGGACCCGCCGAGACCGCGCACGCCGTGACGGCCGATCACGAGGGGATCGCCGGCGTCGTCCGTCGACATCACCAGGCCCACGCCGGGGCTGTCCAGCAGCCCCGGCACGAGGGCGGGCCACGCGGCGTCGATCTCGGCGAGGTTCGGCCTCGAGGACAGGCGCCGGAACCAGATCATGCCCAGGTTGCCGCCGCCTGTGACGGCGACCTCCGGGTCGTCGGAGCCGGCGACGAGGCCCTCGGGGGGTGCCCGGTTCTCGCCGACCACGGCGGAGATCAGGGCATGGACGGGGCCGCGCTGCTCGCCCTCCTCGGTCGTCGTGAGCACCGTGGCGTCCGACCCTCCCGACCTCATCAGCTCGACCACGCGATCGGCGAAGGAGCAACCGGCGAGCTGCGAGAACGGTGCGCCCAGACTCTGTCCGTGGTCCGACACCACCACGAGGTCGTAGCGGGTCGCGACCGACCGGGCGACGTCCTCCAGTGCCGCGAGTGCGCCGTCGAGACCTTCGATCGCCGCCATCGACTCGGGCCGCTCCGGACCGGCATGGTGCGCGATCTCGTCGTAGTCGACGAAGTCCACGAAGATGATGGGTGACCCCCGCGTCATCTCGTCGGCGATCAGCGACAGGTCGAGCTTGCGCAGCAGCACGTTGGTCAGGCCGCGCAGCACGGCGTAGTCGACCTTGCGCGGGATCCGGGGCCGGACGTCGCGCACGCGCTGGCGGTGGCCCTGGCGGAACTCCTTGATCACCTCGCCCACGGTCAGGACGAGCGCGCCGGGGAGCAGGAACGGTCGGATGAAGAACGACAGGTAGGTCGATCCCGAGCCCAGGTCGCGCAAGCGGGTCGAACGGCTCACCGTGAGGTACGAGCGTGCCGCGCCGCCGGTGAAGGTCGTGCTGATCGCGGTGCCGTCGCGCAGGAGCCCCGAATCCGCCGGGAAGCGCGCCTCGATCACGCGGGCGTCGGCCGGGTTCCCCGCGACGAGCAGGCGGCCGGCGCGGCGGTCCCACCAGCGGTAGGCGGGGATCTCCGCGCTCCCGTGCAGGAAGCCGGCCATGCTGGCGGGCGTCGTGCACGGGATCGTCGACCACCAGCCGGTCAGCGTGTGGCTGGAGCGCACCCAGCGAGCGATGTTCGGTGCCTGGCCGCCGGCCAGGGCCCGTCGCAGGACCGGCAGCGCCACCCCGTCGAGCTGCACCACCAGCAGGCCGCGCGGTCGATCCTCCCGGCCGACGCCGGCGCGTGCCCACCTCTGGCGCAGACCGCCGCCCGTGGCGGCCCCGACGACGTAGTGGCTGTCCGTGGCGCCGGAGAGCCACCTCCCGCAGGCCATGACCGCCCCGGCGACCAGCAGGACCACCAGGGTGTCGCCGATGCCCAGGTCCGTGTGCGCCGCCAGGTCGATCGCCGCACCGAGCACGAGCACCTGGGCTGCGAAGCCCAGCACCAGCGCCGTCAGGACGCTCCCTCCCGACGCCAGCAGGCGCAGGGGTCGCGACACGATCGCGTCGAGCACGAACACCGCGACGAACACCACGACGACGAGGAGCAGCTCATCGGTGACGCTCACCCCCACGGCCGCCAGGCCCAGCGTCAACGCGACCGCCGCCACCACGACGGTCCACACCGCCTGCAGGACGTCGCCGACCCCCGGCACCCAGCTCACCCCGGTGCGCTCGGGTGCTGGTGCGGCCCACCCTCGCTCCGTGGCGTGGCTCACATGGTCATCGTTCCACGAGTGAGCTCCGTGCGGACTCCCATCGAGGTCCCGACGATGCGGGTCGCCGGCGCCTGCGCGGCCATCGCCGTGCGGAACCGATCGCCGGGTGAGGCGAACCAGTGGTCGTGCGTAGGGCCCGTCGAGCGCAGCACCACGGGCCAGAAGGTGCCGTGGTGCACGGGGACCACCCAGCGCGCCCCCACGTCCCGGACGGCCGCGGCGGCCTGCACGGGGTCCAGATGCTCGTCCCCCAGGGACGGCCCCCACCCGCCGATCGGCACCAGCGCGAGGTCGACCGACGCGACGCTCGTGAAGTCCATGGGCCCGGTGTCGCCCGGGTACCAGCAGGTCGTGTCCGCCCGGGCGAACCGGAATCCCAGCGCCGGAGCGCTCGCGCTGCGCGGTCGCCGGTCGCGGCGGCCGTCGTGCCGCGCGGGCAACACCTCGATGTCGACGCCCGCCGCGGTGACGCGGTCGCCCGGCACGACCTCGATCACGTTCAACCGCTCCAGGGAGCGAACGGCGCGCACCGCCCCGCGCGGCACGACGATCGGCACGTCGTCGTCGAACCGGCGCAGCGTCGGCAGGTGCAGGTGGTCGTGGTGCAGGTGCGAGATCAGGACGAGGTCGGCTCGCGTCGCGCGAGGGCCCGGCGGAGGACCCGTGCGGCGCAGGTGGAACAGCCGACGCGCCGTCAGCGGATCGGTCGCGACGGTCGCACCGGGCAGCTCGACCGTCACGAAGGCATGGCCCCACCAGGTGACCGCGGTCATGCCTTCAGTGTGCGCGTCGGCGGCCCCGGCCGACCAGCGCCGACCGTGCCCGTAACACAAGGCCCACGGGCGACATCCGGCGAAAGCCCTCGCATCCCGGCACACGAGCGCTCCGACCGGCGGCGAGGAGGAGTCGCTGGTCCGGAAACTTGTTACATCGATGCGCTCCGATGAACGCCGGACGACATCACCGCGTAACCATCGCTGTCGAGACTCGATCCCGCCCCTGCTCCGCGTCCCCGGCGGAGCTTCCCCCACCTGAGAGGGATCAGATGATCAAGCAACGAGGATGGCGCCTCGCCCCGTGGCAGCACTGATGGCGGTGCCACTCGCGGCCGTGCCGGCCCAAGCGGCCGACGGCGAGTTGGCGTCCGGCTCCGACTGGAGCGTCTCCCGCACCGCCGGCGGCTACCTGGTCACGGTCGACCTGCCGAAGCGCCTGCCGATGGTCTCGGACGCACCCACGATCGAGGTCGACGGCACGCCGATCGGCATCGCCACCGAGTCCGCCGACGGCAAGAGCCTGTCGGTCTTCACGGCGGATGCCTCCGTGGTCGACGCGGACGACGTCGAGGCCGGTTGGTTCAGCAAGCCGTCGGGCGCCCGCGTGAAGATGGCCACCCTCGACGAGATCGCCCAGGCCGACCCCGAGGCCCTCGACGCGAACCCGGCGTCGCTCGGCAGCCACGAGCACACCGAGGCCGTCTACAACTTCGGAGCGCAGTCGATCCCGCTGGCCGGCATCGGCGGCATCCGCGGCGAGCTGCAGGGCAAGATCTACCTGCCGAAGACCGGCGGACCCCGCCCCGTCGTGCTGCTGCTGCACGGCCGCCACACCTCCTGCTCCACCGGGACGGCCAACCCGAACCGCTGGCCGTGCGGACCGAACCAGATCAACGTCCCGAGCTTCGCCGGCTACGACGGCACCGGCCGCGCGCTGGCCAGCCACGGCTACGCCGTCGTGTCGATCTCGGCCAACGCGATCAACTCCAACGACAACCAGCTCGCGCTGGACCAGGGCGCCCAGGCGCGCGGTCAGCTGCTGCTCGACACCCTCTCGATGCTGAAGAAGGCCAACGAGGGCGCCACGGTCAGCCACTACGACGCGCAGAAGGAATCCGACGTCACTCTCGCGCAGGCGCTCGCCGACCAGAGCCCACTGCCGGGCCTGTCCGAGGGCACCGCGGGGCTGGCCCCCGCCGACCTCGTGGGGCGCTTCGACTTCTCGAACATCGGCATGATGGGCCACTCCCGCGGCGGCGAGGGCGTCACGTCCGCGGCGACCCTGAACCAGGGCCTGGAGAAGCCGTGGAAGATCACGTCGATCCTGCCGCTGGCGCCGGTCGACTTCGCCCGCATGACGGTGCCGAACGTGCCGATGAACGTGATCCTGCCGTACTGCGACGGTGACGTCTCCAACCAGCAGGGTCAGCACATGCTCGACGACTCGCGCTACGCGTTCGACGACGACGTGCTGCGCAGCGGCGTGTGGATGATGGGCGCGAACCACAACTTCTACAACACCGTCTGGACGCCGGGGAAGTACGACTACTCCGTCTCCGACGACTGGGGTGCGAACTCCACCGACGCCGTCTGCGGCCCGCGCTCGAGCACGAACATCCGGCTGAGCGCCGACGCGCAGTACGACGCCGGCACGGCCTACATGGCCGGCTGGTTCCGCCTCACGATGGGTGACGAGAAGCAGTTCCTGCCGATGTTCGACGGCTCCGCCTCGGTTCCGGAGGTGCTCGGCTCGGCCGACATCCGCAGCGTCTCCACGGCTCCGGCCTCGGCGCGCCAGACGATCACGACGTTCGAGAAGGCCAGCTCGCTGGTCAAGGTCCAGGGCGCTGCCACGGCCACCGTCTGCGCCAGCGCCCCGGGTCGCACCGTGACGCAGTCGCTCGCGGCCTGCACGTCCTCGGCACTGGGCACCAGCGCCCAGCCGCACTGGACGCCTGCCTCGAACGGCGGCAACGTCCCGGCCACGCCGGTCACGAATTTCTCGTGGACGGCCCTGTCCTCGGGCACCGGCAACGCGGCCACGGCCAGTGAGGTGCGCGTCAACGTTCCCGCGAAGGCGCGCAACGCGTCGTCGATGGAGCGCCTGTCGGTCAAGGTGGCCGCGGACGACACCGTCGACAGCAGCACGGCGCTCTCGGTCACCGTCGTCGACGGCTCGGGTGCGACCCACACCGTCCCGGTGGCGGATCTGAACGCACTGGCCGTCTCGCGACTGCCCGCCTCGACCGATGCACGGTTGAAGAAGATCGTCCTGCAGCAGGTCGACCTGCCGGTCGCCACACTGAAGGACGCCGGCCTGAACGTCTCGGACATCCGTGAGGTCCGCTTCGGCGCCCTCGAAGGGCCGGACGGCCTGGCTGCCGGTGGCGTGTTCCTGTCGGACCTCGCGTTCGAGAGCTCGGCGGTCGGCGCGGCGGACAGCAAGACCGTCCCCACGCTGAACGTGAAGGCCCCGGTCGTCGACGAGGGCAACGCTCCCGGCACGGCCGACATCGCGGTCTACCTCGACGACGCCGCGTCGATCCCGGTGACCGGCTACGTGTCGGCCCTCGGGTCGGCCACCGGTCGCGCCGGCATCGCCATGGAGAAGGTCACCTTCGCCCCCGGCGAGACCTGCAAGGTCGTCACGGCGCCGATCCTCGGCGACACCGCGGCCAGCACGGCGAACTCCACGTCGGTGAAGACCTCGGTCATCAACACCCAGGGTGCCGTCATGGGGGCCAACGCCCTCGACTGGATGATCGTCCGTGAGGACGACGGCGTCACGGGCTCGGCGACGGCGCTGCCGTCGGCGGGCGTCCAGGGCGATGCCTGCGCCGAGCTGGCAGCCCAGGACGAGGCCGTCGAGGTCTCGGTCGGTGACAGCAAGCCGCAGCCCGGCGAGAGCCTCACGGTGACCGCCGGCGGGTTCCGCTCCGGCGAGGGCGTCACGATCACGGTCGACGGTGTCGACCCGGTCGTCACGGCCGCCGATGCGACCGGCGTCGTGACCGCCGCGATCGCCATCCCCGAGACCGCGACCCGCGGCGCCGCGACCGTCTCGGTCACGGGCAGCGGCACCGGTCGCACGGGCGAGACCTCGGTCTCGATCCTGGACGCGAGCTCGACGAGCCTGTCGATCTCGCCCGAGGCCCCGGCGATCAACGAGGCCGTGACCCTCACGGCGACCGTCACCGGTGGGGACACCACGGGCTCCGTGGAGTTCCTGGACGGCGACACGTCCCTCGGCACCGCCGAGGTCGTCGACGGCACGGCCACCGTGGAGGTGCCCGGCTTCAAGGCGGGTGCGCACACCCTCGTGGCGCGCTTCGCCGAGACCGGCGTCACCGCGGGCTCGGCTTCCAACCCGGTCGCCTTCACCCTGGTGAAGGGCAAGCCCACGATGGTCATGTCGCTCTCGAGCGCCTCGACCGTCTTCGGGCAGGCCGCGAAGCTGTCGGCGAACGTCGGGGACGCGGACGGTGGCACGGTCACCTTCCGCTACGGCGGGGTCACGAAGACCGTCCCGGTCGCCAAGGACGGCTCCGCCGCCCTGACGCTGCCGGCCACCCTGAAGCCCGGTCGCTACACGGTGTCGGCCGCGTACGACGGCACCGACCGCACTGCCGCCAGCGCGAGGATCTCGACGTCGCTGGTCGTGACCAAGAAGGGCACCTCGGCGTCCGTCTCGGCACCGAAGTCGGTCAAGGCCGGCAAGGCCCTGCGCGGCAAGATCGCCGTCCGCGGCGGTGTCGCCAGTGTGGCGCCCACGGGCACCGCCAAGGTCTACGTCGCGAAGGGCAAGGGCGGCTACAAGCTGGCCAAGACGGTCCGTGTCCCGTCCTCGGGCAAGGCGACCTACGCGGTGAAGGCGCCCAAGAAGCGCCAGAGCCTGCGGGTCAAGGTCGTCTACTCCGGTGACGCCAACTACGGGTCCAGCAAGTCCACCGTCAAGGCGGTGCGGGTGCGCTGATCCCTCACGACGAGGCCCCGGCAGCGATCAGCTGCCGGGGCCTCGTCACGTCCGGGGCCGCGACCGAGCGGCCCACCCACGGGAAACGCCCCGGTCGCCGAGGCGACCCGGGGCGGCCTTGACCGCCTTGCTGACCTTCGTGACCGGCGCCCAGCCGGACTTCGTGCCCGTCACTCTTTCGTGAGGGGAGGTCCGCTCATCCTGTCCAACTCGCGTCCCGGGCGCCACGAATCGCCTCACAATTCACGCGCGCGCACCATCGGGAGGTCGCCTGCGAACCCCTGCCTGAGATGCGATCAGGCCCCATCCGTGTTCGCATGGTGGGGACGAAGAATCGAGAGGAAGGCTGGAGTCATGGGACTTGATGACAAGTTGAAGAACACCGCTGACGACCTCAAGGGCAAGGGCAAGGAAGCCACCGGCAAGGCCAGTGACGACAAGAGCCTCGAGGCCGAGGGCAAGGGCGACCAGGCCAAGTCCGACCTCAAGCAGGCCGGCGAGAACGTGAAGGACGCGTTCAAGCACTGAGCACAGACCTACGACGAGGGCCCCGGGAATCTGATGATTCCCGGGGCCCTCGTTCGTGGAGCACTCAGACGGTCGGCGGCACCGTTCCGGTGACTCCGGACTCGGCCGTCGGGGACGTCGTGCCGGCCGTCGGCTGACCCGGCGTCGTGTACGTCGACGCGGTGTAGGTCGGCTCGTCGGCCATCTTGGCCTTGACGAATGCGGCGATGCCCGCGATCCCGGCGGTGAGGAGCCCGACGAAGGCGACCTTCTTCACACCGGCGAACCGCGGCTTCTTCTGGATCGGCAGCCGGTCGCTGACCTCGTCCGGCAGCTTGTCGACCAGGCCGTCGCGCAGGTCGAGCAACTCGGACTTCTCCGGCAGCTTCTCGATGAGGTCATCACGCAGCGCCAGCCATTCGGCCCGGTCCGGAAGTCGCTCGATCAGCTGGTCCTTCAGGTCGCGCAGGTCGGCGCCGTCCGGCAGCTGCTCCACGACGGTGTCCTTCACGCTCTTCTTGCCCTTGCCCACAATGGCTCCTTCGCACAGATGTCGTCGGAGTCCCATCGTGGCTCACGACGGAGTCGTACGCACCTCGGAAGAACCTTCGAGCACGACCTCGGCGGCCTCCTTGTCGGGCCGCAGCCCCCGCCAGCTGGCGTGGCGCAGGTGCCCGGCGGGCGACCAGTCGCCGTAGACGACCTCGCCCACGACCTTCGGCGTCACCCACGTCGCGTCACGCGACGCCGCAGTCTCGACCTCGTCGACGAATGGCGACGTCTTGCGGGTCAGCGGGTCCAGGAGCCGGCGCAGGCGCAGGCGCTCGTCCTCCGTGAAGCCGGTGCCGACCCTGCCGAGGTACCGCAGGCCTCCCTCGACGGGCACACCGAGCAGCAACGAGCCGATCCCACGGCCACCCTTGCTGGGGCGCCAGCCGCCGACGACGACCTCCTGGGCCTCCTGGTTCTTGATCTTCAGCCAGTCCGTCGACCGCGCCCCGGGCTCGTACGGGGCCTTGCGCCGTTTCGCGACGACGCCCTCCAGCTTGTGGCGACGACTGAGCGTGACCGCCTCGTCGAGTGAGCCGCCATGGGCCGGCGGCACCTGGACCACGTCGCCGGTGAGGTCCAGGTCCTCCAGTGCCACGCGGCGGTCGTCGTAGGTCTGGTCCCGCAGGGACGTGCCGTCGTGCTCGATCAGGTCGAACACCAGCAGCCGCGTGGACACCGTGCGCCGGAGTCGCTCGACGTCGGCGGCCTTGGTGACGCCCATGCGCTGCTGCAGGCGACCGAAACTGGGCACGCCGGACTCGTCGAAGGCCACGATCTCGCCATCGAGCACGGCGTCCAGACCCAGGCTCGCCAACTCCTCGACGACCTCGGGGTAGCTGGCGCTCACGTCGTTGTGGTTGCGCGAGAACAGCCGCACCTTCTCGCCACCGACCACGGCGAGGCACCGGATGCCGTCCCACTTCAGCTCGTAGGCCCACTCGTCGCCCGAGGCGTCCCTGGCGCCGGCCAGCACCGCCAGCATCGGCGGGACGAACCCCGAGCGCGCGGCCTCCTCGGGCGGCTTCGACCTCGCCTTCTTCTGCGGGGCGGGCTCGTTCTGCTCCTTCATCAGGTGGATCAGCCAGTTCTCGCCGGTCTTGATCAGCGCGAGCCGCTTCGATCCGCCGAGTCCACCGTCGCGGGTGCCGTGCAGGGTCGCGATGACCTCATGGTCGTTCCACTTCTCGAGGTCGTAGTGCCCGTGGTCCCAGATCGTGACGTGCCCGGCGCCGTACTCGCCCTTCGGGATGTCGCCGGCGAACGTGGCGTACTCCAGCGGATGGTCCTCGGTCTGCACCGCCAGGTGGTTGCCCGTGGACGACTCGGGCACGCCCTTCGGCAGCGCCCACGAGACCAGCACGCCATCACGCTCCAGCCGGAAGTCCCAGTGCAGACGACTGGCGTGATGCTCCTGGATGACGAAGATCGGGTCGCCGGTGCGCCCGCGGACGACCGAGTCCGGAACCGGCTCAGGCGTCTTGGTCGCATCGCGCATCGAGCGGTAGGTCGCGAGCCGGTCGGTCATCGGCGCCGCCAGCGCGGCCATCGGGTCGCCGCGCTCGGCCAGCCGGGCGGGCACCTCATCGAGGGTCAGGTGACGCAGATTCTCGTCGAGCTCGTCCCAGTCGCGCGGGACGGCGACGGTGGGCTCGGCACGGCCACGCAGCGAATACGGCGAGATCGTCGTCTTGTTGCCGTTGTTCTGGCTCCAGTCGACCAGGACCTTGCCCTGGCGCTTGACCTTGGACATGTCACTGACGACGAGCTCGGGCATGACGCCCTCGAGCGCCTGGGCGACCTGCTTGGCGAAGGCGTTCACGTAGTCGGAGTCGTGCTGGCCGTCCAGCGGCGCGTACAGGTGGATGCCCTTGCTGCCACTGGTGACGGGCACGCACTCCAGGCCGACGTCGGCGAGCAGCTCGCGGGCCGCATGGGCGATCTCGACGCACTCCGGCAGGCCGGTTCCCGGGCCGGGGTCGAGATCGATCACGAGGCGATCG
Source organism: Aeromicrobium senzhongii (assembly GCF_014334735.1). Lineage (NCBI taxonomy): Bacteria > Bacillati > Actinomycetota > Actinomycetes > Propionibacteriales > Nocardioidaceae > Aeromicrobium > Aeromicrobium senzhongii. Next base: position 150,316 of record NZ_CP060587.1, on the reverse strand, counting down.
GGATTCTGGGCCACGCCGGTGGCGTCGACCCGCCACTGCGGGACGTGCAGCTCGAGCGCGGCCACCTGCCCCGCCCACGCGAGATCGGCGACCGACTCGAAGATCGGATAGGTGTTCGTGTGCGACCGGTGCTTGATCGTGACCCGCCGGATCCACGAGGGCGCGGAGTCGGGCAGGTTCTTCTCGAAGAAGACCTGTTCCTCACTGCCGGTCCCGTTGACCCAGCGCTTGCGCGTCACCGGGCGGCCTGCCAGGTGCGGCAGCAGCCATGGCGCGACCGCGACGTAGTACGCGATGACGTCGGCCTTCGTCGTCCCGGTGGCGGGATAGATGACCTTGTCGCTGTTGGTGAGTCGCAGCAGGCGTCCGTCGACCGAGACGGTCTGGGGCGCGGTCCGTGGCATCTCGCGAACCCCCTGCACCGTAGACTTGATACTTCAGACATTGTGAAGGAGCGGCCTTGAACGTGCCCGATTTCTTCTCCGAAGTCGCTCTTGACCTCCATCAGCAGCGCACGACGGCGAAGACCGTCGACCTCATCACCGAGTATGCGAAAGTCGCAGCCGACTGCAACGACGCCGGCATCATGCTGGTGCACAACCGCACCAAGATCGAGACTGCCGCCTCGACCTCGGACCGGGTCGTCGAGTCACACCAGTTGCAGCACGAACTCGACGAGGGTCCGTGCCTGGACGCCCTGGAGTCCGGCGGCAGCTTCGTGTCCAACGACGTCCAGACCGACGCACGCTGGCCCGCGTGGGGCCCTGCCGTCGCCGACCTGGGGATCCACAGCGCCATGAGCGTGCTGCTGGAGACGCGCGAGCGGCGCTACGGCTCGCTCAATCTGTACGCCGACCGCCCGGACGCGTTCGACTCGAACGACTTGGCCACGGCGACGATCTTCGCCCGTCACGCCTCGGTCGCCCTGGCCAACGCCCATCAGGAGCAGGGTCTGCTGACCGCGATCGACGCGCGCAAGATCATCGGCCAGGCGCAGGGCATCTTGATGGAGCGCTTCGACATCGAGTCCGACCGGGCGTTCGAGGTATTGCGGCGCTACTCGCAGAACCACAACCAGAAGCTGCACGCCGTCGCGACCTGGGTCGTCGAGAACCGCAAGCTCCCCGTGACCGACTTCCCCCACGCGGTCAAGGTCGAGATACCGGCTCAGCCGAGCGGCGACACGCAGCCCACCTGACCGTCAGGCCGACGACTTCTTCTTCGCCGGCTTCTTCTTGGGCTTCTCGTCGCCCTTGCGCGCCTCGACACTGCGGCGCAACGCCTCCATCAGGTCGACGACCTCGGCGCCCTCGTCCTCCTGGACACCGAAGGTCGCCTCGCTGTCGATGCCCTCGCCGGCCTTCTGCTTGGCTTCGATCAGGGTCTTCAGCTGTTCCTGGTAGTCGTCGGTGAACTGGCTCGCGTCGAAGTCGCCGGCGAGCGACTCGATCAGCTGCCCGGCCATCGCCAGCTCCTTCTGCGTCACCTTCGCCGTGTTCTCCAGGACCGGGAAGTCGGCGGTGCGGACCTCGTCGTCCCACAGCAGCGTCTGCAGCACGAGCACGTTGTCGCGCACGCGCAATGCGCCCAGCCGGGTGCGCTGGCGCAGGGCGAAGGTGACGACGGCCGTGCGCTCGGTCTCCTCGAGCGCCTGGCGCAGCAACGAGTAGGGCTTGAGCGCCTTCTCCTCCGGCTCCAGGAAGTACGGATTGCCCAGCCGCAGCACGTCGATCTGGTCATCGGGCACGAACTCGACGACGTCGATCTCGTGGCTGCGCTCGGCGGGCAGCGACTTGAGGTCCTCGTCGGTCAGGACGATCGTCTTCTCGCCGTCGTCGAAGGCCTTGTCGATGTGCTTGTAGGCGACGATCTCCTTGCAGATCTCGCACCGGCGCTCGTAGCGGATGCGGCCGCCGTCCTCGTCGTGGACCTGGTGCAGCGACACGTCGTGGCTCTCGGTGGCGGAGTAGACCTTCACCGGCACGTGGACCAGCCCGAAACTGATCGCGCCCTTCCAGATGGCTCGCATCTGGCCAGTATCGGCCCTCAGCGCCGCCAGCGCGAGCGCTTGGACCCGGTGGCCACGGGCCGCTCGATGGGGACGAAGCCCGGCTCGTACGGTTCGAGGTCCGGAACGCGCTCGTCCAACTGGTCGAGCGCGCGCGGCAGATCGTCGAACGTCACCCCGGCCAGCTGATTGGGCGAGAACCGCCACCACGCCAGCTCCTGCAGCCGCTCGCGGGTCTGCGGATCGACCCGGTCGCGGATCGGTCGGGCAGGCACTCCCCCCACGATCGAGTACGGGGCGACGTCGTCGGCCACCACCGCGCCGGCCGCCACGACGGCCCCGTCGCCGATGGTCACTCCGCGCAGGATCACGACCTTGGCGCCGATCCACACGTCGTTGCCGACGACGGACGGCTCACCACGGAACGAGGGGCGTCCACCGGCCTCGGGGTCGATCACCTCGGATCGGTCGGCCGACGGGTGCCAGCCCCAGGTCGCCTTCTTGTACTGGAAGGAGTTGACCCCCAGCCAGGTCAGCGGATGCCCGGTCGCGCCGATCAGGACGTCGGGCGCGAACTCGCAGTAGCGACCGATCGTGGCCGACTGCGACTCGATGCCGTGGGCCAGGCTCGTGAACGCACCGACCCGGGTCACGCCGCCGCGGACCAGCAGATCGCCCAACATGCGGATGGGTGGCTCGGCCAGCAACTGGGACGACCCGACGACTCGCAATCCCTCGGTTCCGCGCGCGTGCTCGACCACGATCGCCAGCCTAGGGCTTCGACGGACCGGGGACGCGCCAGTGCCCGTGTTACCTCCCCGCAACCCGGACACGGAACAATGACCGTCATGGCGTTTCTGCTGCGCGTGGAGCTTCCCGACGTCCCGGGCTCCCTCGGCGCACTCGCGACGGCTCTCGGTAGCGCCGGAGCCGACATCGAGGCGATCGAGATCGTCGAGCACCGGCCCGACGGCGTCGCGGTCGACGACGTGCTCCTCGAGCTGCCCCACACGGTCATGCCCGATGCGCTGATCACGGCGTGTCAGGGCCTCGAGGGCGTCCATGTCCACTGGATCAGCCGCTACAACGCAGGGGCCAACCTCAGCATGGACCTCGAGGCCGTCGAGGCGTTCACCAACGAGCCCGACCTGTCCATCGCCCGGCTCATCGAGGTCATCCCGTCGACGTTCCGCACCGACTGGGCGCTCGCGATCGGCCCCGGCCCGGACGGTGCGCAGTTGCTGCACGGGTCGTCCGCCGCCCCGAAGATCGTCCCCGAGTGCGACGAGTGGCTGTCGGTCGAGCACGCGAGCCCGCTGCCCGAGGTGTCCGCCTGGGACTCCACGGTCCTCGCGGGGTCGCCCGCCGTGACGCGTGCGGGCACCCGGTTCTTCGTCGCCGTCGGGCGCCACGGCGGACCCGAGTTCCTGGCCTCGGAGATCGCCCGGATCGGCCACATGGTGTCGCTGGCCGCGTCGGTCCAGACCGACGACGACTGACTGCTACTTCTGGTCGGTGACCGGCGTGTGGGCGTGGTGGAAGCGGCCCAGGGCCTCCACCTCGGCCTCCATGGCCGGCACCGTCTTGCGGGTCAGCAGCCGCACGTAGGGCGTGGTGGCCGGCGAGTTCACGAACGCCTTGGTCCAGTTCGCCAGCAGGACGGCCTTCGGCACGTAGACGCGGCTCTTGCGTTTCGCCAGGCCGATGAGGATCTTCTCGGCGCAGGTCTCGACGTCCGTGGTCGTGTTGGCCGGGTAGGGCAGCTTGGTCCGGATCGCCTTGAAGGACGGCAGGTCGGCCTCGGCGTTGCGGACGATGTCGGTGTCGATCCACGAGGGGTGGCACAGGCCGACCTTGATGCCCAGGTGGGCGACCTCCTGGCGCAGCGCGATCCCGAGGGCCTCGTTGCCGGCCTTGCTGGCGGCGTACGCGCTCAGGCCGGCGATGTTGGAGAAGGCCGCCAGCGACGAGACGACCAGGAGATAGCCCTTCGTGCGCTCCAGGTGCGGAATGGCGTACTTGGCCGTGCGGAAGACCCCGTTGAGGTTCACGTCGATGACGCGCTCGAAGGCCTGGTCCTCGATCTGGCGCACGGTGCCGTACGAGGCGATGCCCGCGTTGGCGACGACGTGGTCGAGACGGCCGAAGTAGGCGGCCGCGGCGTCGATCGCGTCCCGGACGTCCTCGCTGTTGCGGACGTCGGCCTCCCACCAGGCGGCCGACTCGCCCAACTCGTCGCTGAGCGACGCCAGCAGGTCCGGTTCGAGGCCGACGAGCGCGACCCGCCCGCCATGGGCGACGTAGGCGCGGGCGACGGCGGCACCGATACCGCGGGCCGCTCCGGTGATCAGGGCGACCTTGCCGGCGAAGTGCTGGGGCTTCAGAGAGGACATGCCCGTCAAGATACCGCCGGTATGTGGAATGTGTCACCCGCAATGTCACATCCGGTCCGCCACCGGGTGGATCGTGGCGCACGGTGTCCATGTGACCCACCTCATGGCCGAGGGGGAATCCGGGCGGGCTATCCTCTGCGGGATGAGCACCCCTCCACCCGAGCTCGGCTCGATGCGGATCGGCGTCGTCAAGGAATCCGCCCCCGGTGAGACTCGTGTCGCCGCGACGCCGGCGACCGTGAAGCAGCTGATCGACCTCGGTTACCTCGTCACCGTCGAGCACGGCGCCGGCGAGGCCTCGAGCTTCACCGATGCAGCCTACGAAGCCGCCGGCGCGACCATCAGCGACAAGCCGGACACCTGGGCCAGCGACGTGATCTTCAAGGTCAACGCCCCCACCGAGATCGAGATCGCCCTCATGCTCGACGGCGCGACGCTGATCAGCATGATCAGCCCCGGCCTGAACCCGAAGCTGGTCGAGACGCTGGCGTCGCGTCCCATCACGGTCCTGGCGATGGACGCGGTGCCGCGCATCTCGCGCGCGCAGTCGATGGACGTGCTGTCGTCGATGGCCAACATCGCCGGCTACCGCGCGGTGATCGAGGCCGCCAACGAGTTCGGCCGCTTCTTCACCGGCCAGGTCACCGCCGCGGGCAAGGTCCCGCCGGCCAAGGTCCTGGTCGCCGGCGCCGGCGTGGCCGGCCTCGCCGCGATCGGCGCCGCCTCCAGCCTCGGCGCGATCGTCCGTGCCACCGACCCCCGTCCCGAGGTCGCCGACCAGGTCAAGTCGATCGGTGGCGAGTACCTCGAGGTCGTCGTGCCCGACGAGGACAAGGAGGTCTCCACCGACGGCTACGCCAAGGCCACCAGCGAGGCCTACGACAAGCGGGCCGCCGAGCTCTACTCCGAGCAGGCCGCCGACGTCGACATCATCGTGACGACCGCCCTGATCCCGGGCCGCCCCGCGCCCCGCCTGATCACCGCCGCCGACGTGGCCACCATGAAGCCCGGCAGCGTCATCGTCGACATGGCCGCGGCGCAGGGCGGCAACGTCGAGGGCTCGGTCGCCGGCCAGAAGGTCGTCACCGACAACGGCGTCACGATCCTGGGCTACACCGACCTCGCGGGCCGGCTGCCCACCCAGGCCTCGCAGCTGTACGGCACCAACCTGGTCAACCTGATGAAGTTGCTGACGCCGGGCAAGGACGGCCAGATCGTCCTGGACTTCGACGACGTCGTCCAACGTGGCGTCACCGTCGTGCGCGACGGCGAGAAGACGTGGCCCCCGCCGCCGGTCCAGGTCTCGGCTGCTCCGGCGCCCGTGGCGGCCGCCGAGCCGGCCCCGGCTCCCGAGCCCAAGAAGCCCGTCAACCCCGCGGTCAAGATCGGCGCGATCGCCGTCGGCGTGCTCGCGTTCTTGTGGGTCCTGGCGAACGCGCCCGGACAGCTGCCCCAGCACTTCACCGTGCTGGCGCTGTCGATCGTGATCGGCTACTACGTGATCGGCAACGTCCACCACGCGCTGCACACCCCGTTGATGAGCGTCACCAACGCCATCAGCGGCATCATCGTGGTCGGCGCCATGCTCCAGATCGGCGATTCCGACGCGGTGATCCGCGCCCTGGCCTTCGTCGCCGTTCTCGTCGCCAGCATCAACGTCTTCGGCGGTTTCGCCGTGACCCGACGCATGCTCAGCATGTTCTCGAAGTGAAGGGCTGATCCGTGACTGCCTCCTCCTTGGCCAATGCCGCGTACCTCGTCGCGGCACTGCTGTTCATCCTCAGCCTCGCCGGCCTGAGCAAGCACGAGACGGCCCGCCGCGGTGTCGCCTTCGGCATCTCGGGCATGGCCATCGCGCTCGTCGCGACGTTCATCCTCGTCGTCGACTCCGAGCCCGGCATCGGCCTGGCGCTGCTGATCGTCGCCATGGTGATCGGTGCCGCGATCGGCCTGTGGCGCGCCAAGCTCGTCGAGATGACGGGCATGCCCGAGCTGATCGCCCTGCTGCACTCGTTCGTCGGCCTGGCCGCCGTGCTGGTGGGCTGGAACGGCTACCTCGCGCACGGCGACTTCGCGACCCAGTCGCTCGAGGACATCCACAACGCCGAGATCTTCATCGGCGTGTTCATCGGTGCGGTCACCCTCACCGGCTCGATCGTGGCGTTCCTCAAGCTGAGCGCCCGGATGAAGAGCGCGCCGCTCGTGCTCCCGGGCAAGAACTGGATCAACCTCGGTGCGCTCGCGCTGTTCCTCATCTTGACGATCGCGTTCGTCATCAACCCGTCCCTGGTGCTGCTGATCGCCGTCACGATCGTCGCGCTCGCCCTGGGCTGGCACCTCGTGGCCTCGATCGGCGGCGGCGACATGCCCGTCGTCGTGTCGATGCTCAACAGCTACTCCGGTTGGGCCGCGGCCGCGTCGGGCTTCCTGCTCGGCAACGACCTGCTGATCATCACCGGCGCCCTCGTGGGCTCCTCGGGTGCCTACCTGTCCTACATCATGTGCAAGGCGATGAACCGCTCGTTCATCTCCGTGATCGCCGGCGGCTTCGGCATCGAGGCCGGACCGTCCGACGACACCGACTACGGCGAACACCGCGAGATCACCGCCGAGGCCGTCGCCGAGATGCTGTCGGACGCCAAGTCCGTCGTCATCACCCCCGGCTACGGCATGGCCGTCGCCCAGGCCCAGTACCCGGTCGCCGGCCTGACCAGCATCCTGCGCGAGAAGGGCGTCGACGTCCGCTTCGGCATCCACCCCGTCGCCGGTCGCCTGCCCGGGCACATGAACGTGTTGCTCGCCGAGGCCAAGGTCCCGTACGACATCGTCCTGGAGATGGACGAGATCAACGACGACCTCGCCGAGACCGACGTCGTGCTGGTCATCGGCGCGAACGACACGGTCAACCCGGCCGCCTCCGAGGACCCGACCTCGCCCATCGCGGGCATGCCGGTCCTGCACGTGTGGGAGGCCAAGAACGTCATCGTGTTCAAGCGCTCGATGGCCGCCGGCTACGCGGGCGTCCAGAACCCGCTGTTCTTCCGCGAGAACAGCCAGATGCTGTTCGGCGACGCCAAGGACCGCGTCGAGGACATCATCAAGGCCCTCTGACGCACGTCCCGCCTCCGGCGGGCCAGATGTGTGGCGATGCGTACCCTTTCCGCCCGGAAAAGGTACGCATCGCTGCATTTCACGCGCTTGCGGCCTCGATCTCGGAGCGCAGCCAGGACTTGAGGTCCTCGGGCGCGAAGCTCGCGTCGACCGCAGCGGTCGCCAGCGCCCGGAGTCCGGCCTCGTCCAGCCCCAGCAACTCCGCGGCGATCTCGTACTCGGCGTTGAGCGTCGTGCCGAACATCGGCGGATCGTCGGAGTTGATCGTGACGGTCACCCCGGCCTCGACGAGGGACGGCAGCGGGTGCTCCTCCAGCGAGGGCACCGAGCGCGTGCACACGTTCGACGTCGGGCACACCTCCAGCACGATCCCGTCGGCGGCGAGGCGCTCCAGGAGGGCCGGGTCCTGCGCTGCCGCGATGCCGTGCCCGATGCGCTCGGCGCCGAGCTCGTCGATGCTGTCCCAGATCGACTGCGGGCCGGTCGACTCCCCGGCGTGCGGCACGCTGTGCAGGCCGGCGGCACGTGCCGCCGCGAAGTGGGGGGCGAACTGCGGCCGGGGCACGCCGATCTCGGGCCCGCCCAGACCGAAGCCCACCAGGGCATCGGGCTGCAGGCGCAGCGCGGTGTCGAGGGTGACGTCCGCCGCCGGCAGCCCGGACTCACCCGGGATGTCGAAGATCCATTGCAGCGCCGTGCCGAAGTCGCGCTCGACGGCCCGCCGCGCGTCCTCGATCGCCTCGACGTACGCCTCGGCGGCGATCCCCCGCGCGATCGACGTGTACGGCGTCATCGTCAGCTCGGCGTACCGGACGTTCTGGGCCGCCAGGTCGCGACCGACCTCGTGCGTCAGGATCCAGATGTCCTCGGGCGTGCGCAGCAGGTCGACGACCGAGAGGTAGACCTCGATGAAGTGCGCGAAGTCGGTGAAGGTGAAGTACTCGGCCAGCGCCTCGGGGTCGGACGGCACGGGCGAGTCCGGGTGCCGGGCCGCCAGCCGCGCCACCGTGTCCGGCGCGGCCGAGCCCACGTGGTGGACGTGCAGCTCCGCCTTCGGCAGCGCCGCGACGAAGTCCTGCATCAGTCGACGACGCCGTACAGCCGATCCCCGGCATCGCCCAGGCCCGGCACGATGTAGCCGTTCTCGTCGAGGCGCTCGTCCAGACCGGCGCTGAAGAGCTGGATCGGCACGTCGATGTGGGCCGTGTCCCGCTCGAGCCGCTCGATGCCCTCGGGGGCCGACAGCAGGGTGATCGCCGTGATCTCCTTGGCGCCGCGCCGGACGAGGAAGTCGATCGCCATCGCCAGCGTGCCGCCGGTGGCCAGCATCGGGTCCAGGACGTAGCACTGGCGGCCGTCGAGCCGGTCCGGGAGGCGCTCGGTGTAGGTCTCGGCCTCGAGGGTCTCCTCGTTGCGGATCATGCCCAGGAAGCCGACCTCGGCCGTGGGCAGCAGGCGCTGCATCCCCTCGAGCATGCCCAGGCCCGCGCGCAGGATCGGGACGACCAGCGGACCGGGGCTGGTGAGGCGGACACCGTGGGTCGTGGTGAGCGGCGTGGTCACCTCGATCGGCTCGACGCTGACCTCGCGCGTGGCCTCGTACGCCAGCAGCGTGACGAGCTCCTCGGTGAGCCGACGGAAGGTCGGGGAGTCGGTTCCCGCGTCTCGCAGGACCGAGAGCTTGTGGGAGATGAGGGGGTGGTCGGCGACGTGGACACGCATGGGTCGAGGGTAGCGGCCGCACGTGGACGTCTGTCACCATCGCAGGGTGGCCGAGGACGATGTGGACTTCGTGATCGCCGCGTACCGCGACGACGGTGCGTGGACCGTGGTCGAACTCCCGGCGCGCCTGGGCGAGGACTTCGAGGCGTTCACCGGCGCCCTCGCGCGGTTCCCCTCCGACGTCGGCGTGCTCGGCCTGGCGTCGGTCAACGACGACTTCTTCGTCATCGTGCGCCGCAGCGGCGACCACGTGCGCGCCCTGCTCTCGGATGCCACCGCGGCGTGGGACTGGTCGCTCGCGGTGGACCTGGCCGAGGCGGTCGACGCACCCGACGGCGACGAGGAGCCCGTGCCGGTCGGCGATCTCGAGATCGTCAGCGACCTGGGCCTCGCGTCGGTCGAGCTGGGGCTGCTGTGCGACGACGATGACCTGTTCCCCGACGAGGCGCTCGCGTACGTGGCCGACAAGCTCGGCTTCGGCGACCAGTTCGAGGCGATCGTCGGGTGACCTGGGTCCCGTTCATGCAGCGGGCGCTCGAGCTGGCACGCGAAGCGGCGGCCGGTGGCGACGTTCCCGTGGGCGCGGTGGTGGTGCACGACGGCTCGATCATCGGCGAGGGCCGCAACGTCCGCGAGCGCGACGCCGACCCCACGGGTCATGCGGAGGTCGTGGCACTGCGCGAGGCGGCCCGTCGCCTGGGTCGCTGGCGCCTCGACGGCTGCACGCTGGTCGTCTCCCTCGAGCCGTGCACGATGTGCGCCGGCGCGCTCGTGGCCGCGCGCGTCGACCGCCTCGTCTTCGGGGCCTGGGACGACAAGGCCGGGGCCGTCGGCTCGCTGTGGGACGTCGTGCGGGACCGCCGCTTGAACCACCGGCCGGAGGTCGTTCCCGAGGTGCTCGCTCCCGAGTCCTCCGTGCTGCTGCGCTCGTTCTTCGGGCGCTGACGGTTTCCCCCGCACCCCTTCGGGGAATACCCCGGGCCCGTGCGCGTTCTACTAGTTGAATCTTTAACTATCTTCTGGGAGACTGGACCCATGAGCAGCATGCAGATCGGCATCTTCACCGTCGGCGACGTCACGACCGACCCCACGAACGGCACCACGCCGAGCGAGCACGAGCGCATCAAGAACACGGTCGCGATCGCGAAGAAGGCCGAGGAAGTGGGCCTCGACGTGTTCGCCACGGGCGAGCACCACAACCCGCCCTTCGTTCCCTCGAGCCCGACGACGACGCTGGCGTACATCGGCGCGCAGACCGAGCGCATCATCTTGTCGACCTCGACCACGCTCATCACCACGAACGACCCGGTCAAGATCGCGGAGGACTACGCCACGCTGCAGCACCTCGTGGACGGCCGCATGGACCTCATGCTCGGCCGCGGCAACACGCCCCCGGTCTACCCGTGGTTCGGCAAGGACATCAGCAAGGCCGTCGAGCTGACGATCGAGAACTACCAGCTGCTGCGCCGGCTCTGGTCCGAGCCGGTCGTCAACTGGGAGGGCAAGTTCCGCACGCCGCTGCAGGGCTTCACGGCGACGCCCGCTCCGCTCGACGGGGTGGCGCCGTTCGTCTGGCACGGCTCGATCCGCACCCCCGAGGTCGCCGAGCTGGCCGCGTTCTACGGCGACGGATACTTCGCCAACAACATCTTCTGGCCGAAGGAGCACTACATCCGGCTGATCAACTTCTACCGCCAGCGCTACGCCCACTACGGGCACGGCACGGCGGAGCAGGCGATCGTCGGCCTCGGCGGTCAGTTCTTCATGCGCAAGAACAGCCAGGACGCGGTCAACGAGTTCCGGCCGTACTTCGACAACGCGCCGGTCTACGGGCACGGCCCGAGCATGGAGGACTTCACCGAGCAGACGCCCCTCACGGTCGGCAGCCCGCAGCAGGTCCTGGAGCGCACCCTGGCGTTCGCCGACTACTTCGGCGACTACCAGCGCCAGATGTTCCTCGTCGACCATGCCGGACTGCCGCTCAAGACGGTCCTCGAGCAGCTCGACCTGCTCGGCGAGATCCTGCCCACCATGCGCGCCGAGTTCGACGCGCGGCGGCCGGCGAACGTGCCTGACGCTCCCACCCACGCCGCGCGCGTCGCCGCGCGTGACGCCGCGCTCGCCGAGGAGGTGTCCGCATGACCCGCATCGTCGCCCTGTCGTCGGGCGTCGGCGAGCCGTCGACCACGCGCCTGCTGGCCGACCGGCTCGCCGCGGCGGCTGGCACCGCCCTCGGCGGCGCCAGCATCGAGGTCGTCAACCTGCGTGAGCTGGCGCACGAGATCACCGATGCGGCCCTCACCGGGTTCGCCGCGCCCCGACTGCAGCACGTGTACGACCAGGTCGGTGAGGCCGACGCGCTGATCGTCGTCGTCCCGACGTTCAAGGCGTCGTACCCCGGCTTGTTCAAGTCGTTCATCGACGCGCTCGACAACGACGCGCTGATCGGCAAGGTCGTCCTGCTGGGGGCGACGGGTGGCACGGCGCGGCACTCGATGGTGATCGACTTCGCGCTGCGACCGCTGTTCGCCTACCTGCAGGCGGTGGTCGTGCCGACCGGGGTCTTCGCGAGCCCGCACGACTGGGGATCCTCCGGCGAGGGCACGCTGCAGAGCCGGATCGAGCGCGCCGCCGGCGAGCTGACCAGCCTGCTCGGAGGTCAGGGGTCCGGCCGGTCGAAGAACGACGAGATCGATCTGTTCAGCGAGACGATGCTCTCGATCAGCCAGCCAGACTGATCCGTGCCTCAGGGTGTCGCGGCCACGACGGCCGCGGCACCCGTGAGCACCGCGGCGACGGCTCCGTGGACGAGCCGCTGCTCCCACAGCACGGCGGTGAACTCGCGCAGCACCGCGGCCGCCCACAGTCGCGGCCCGGTCGAGGCGCCGAGGCCGTGGCCGGCCAGCCCGGCGTCCCGCATCAGCATCGCCGCGCGGAAGGCGTGGAAGTCGTTGGTCACGACGGCGAACCGGCCCTGCTCGAGCCCGTGGTGCGCGGCGATCTCGGCACTGAACCGCAGGTTCTCGTCCGTCGACGTCGACCGGTCCTCGCGGCGGACGAGCGCCTCGTCGACGCCGCGGTCCACGAGGTACCGAGCCATCGCGACGGCCTCGGGCACCGTCTCGTCGGGGCCCTGTCCCCCGGAGCAGATGACGTGCGTGTCGCGACCGCGGGACCGCGAGCGCTCCAGCGCGACGCGTGCGCGGTCGAGCCGGGACGCCAGCACCTGGCTGACCCGGTCGCCGTGGAGCCCGGCGCCGAGCACGATCACGACGTCCACGGGACGGGCCCACCGGCGCACGATGCGGCCGTAGACGGCGCCGTAGCCGACGAACGCCACGAAGAGGGAGGCGACGTAGAACGCCGGCGTGCCCAGCACGAAGAGCCAGCCGACCAGGTCGTCCGCCGCCCCAACCCAGGCCCCCAGGACGGCCGCGCAGTAACCGAGCGCGACCACTCCCAGCGCCACCGCGACCCGCCCGACGCGGGCCTGGCCCGGCTGGCGACGCATCGTCAGCCCGCTCAGGACGCTGAACGTCGCCAGGGACGCCAGCGCGAGAAGCAGCGCGGCCAGCACGCCACCCGGTCCGGCGACCGCCAGCACCGACGCGCCCGCGGCGAGGAGCGCGAGGACCCCGACCGAGAGGCTCCGCGGCTCGCGCCACGCGACCGCCGCGGAGGCCACCGCGAGCAGCGCCACGAGCGTCCAGACCACGCCCCGACCCTAGGGGCGAGCGGCCCGTTCCGCCCCGATTGGGTCGGACCGGGGTGACTGCCGTAAACTCCTCGGCGGTGGCGTGTCCGAGCGGCCTAAGGAGCACGCCTCGAAAGCGTGTGTGGGTTCACGCCCACCGTGGGTTCAAATCCCACCGCCACCGCCAGCATCACCAGGACCCCCGTCGAGCGCGAGCCCGGCGGGGGTTCTGTCATGTCCCCCGTCGCCCGCGACGACGCATCCGGCTGGATTCGGCCCCGTGGGTCACCGTCGACGGGATACGTTGCTGACACCGTACGAGGAGTAGACGATTGCGCGAGACCTGGCTCTCCGAGGCGGTCACCCGCGACCCGCGGACCGTGCCGGGATTCGACCGCGCCGTCGAGCTCGGCCTGACCCCTCGGACCCCGGCCGACCCGCCGCCGACGGTGACGACGAACTCCCGTCGCCTACTGCTGGCCATCGTCGCGACGACCTTCAGCCTGTTGCTCGTGGTCTTGCTTCTCGCCAACGCCACCCCCGCGCCACCGTGGCTCCTCGGCCTCGTCACCGCGTTGGCGCTCGCCATCATCGTGAGGATGTTCGTTCGGGTCCGGCACGTCATGTGGGACGAGATCGGCGCGGGATACTGCCGGGTCGACTACATGGTCGCTCTGTTCAGCCGCGACCCCGAGTACCGGTTCCCGGCGAGCCGCATGCGCGGCGCACCCTGGGACCTGCGGGGCCTGTGGCGACTCGCGGACGACGGCTCCGTGGTCGTCGAGCCCGACTGGTCGGTGCTGCCGCCCGGCCACTATCCCTCCCCGAACCGCCCGGGCCAGCTCGAACTCTGGACGGGAAGCGCGTGGGCCTACCGGTACGAGGAGCCCCGCGTCCCGTTCCTCTGAGAACTCGGTCCGCTCGCCGCTGGAGCCGGCAGAACGTAGGCTGACAGTCCACGGGAGGGGGGTCTCGCATGTGTTTCTCGATCGAGGCCGACGTGGTCGCAGGCGTCGCACTCCTCCCCGTGGCCGCCCTGTCCCTTCGCGAGGTTCGGCACGTGCGGGAGGTGCCGTTCGCTGCCCTTCCGCTCCTGTTCGCCCTCCATCAGCTCACCGAGGCGCTCGTCTGGGCGGGGCTGGAGGGTCACGTCTCGGCAGGCGTCATGCAAGCCGCGGCGACGGCCTACGTGCTCTTCGCCTTCCCCGTGTTACCGACCTTGGTACCCCTCGCCGTACTCCTGCTCGAGCCGAAAGGCGCACGGCTGCGGGTGGCGCCGTTCGTCGCTCTCGGCCTGGTGGTCTCGGCCCACCTGGCGTATGTCGTGCTCAACGGGCCGCTCGTCGTCGAGGGCCATGACCACGCCATCGTGTATCGGATCGACCTCCAGCACGGCATGTTCTGGGCCGTGCTCTACATCGCTGCCACGGTGGGGCCGGCGCTGTTGTCGGGCTACCCATCGATCGTGGCCTTCGGTGCGCTCAACCTGGTGGGGCTGTCGCTGGTCGCTCTCATCTACCGCGACGCCTTCGCCTCGCTCTGGTGCGTCCTCGCGGCTCTCCTGTCGGTGATGGTGCTGCTGCACATGTATCGCCGGCGGCGCCTGCCCGACCCGCACCGGCTCCGCGGACAGCCGCTGGTGCCTGTCCACTGAAGCCCGGCATCAGCGCGACGAGCGGCACCGCGCGCACCCGCATCCGGCGTGCGGCGCGTCGGGTCAGCCGATCTCGGCCAGGCGCGGGGCGACCTTCTCGCCGAACTCGGTGACCCAGCGGACCGGGTCGGGGCCCTCGGGCTGGACCGAGACCGTCTCGATGCCCAGGGCGGCGTACTGCTCGAGCTGGGACAAGAAGGCGTCGGGATCGGCGACCGCGTCGCCCGGCGGCAACATCGTGCGGCGGATCTCGGCGGGGTCACGACCGACGTCCTCGCAGTGGCGTTCGAGGACCTCGAGCTTGTGCTTGATGCCGTCGACGCCGATCGGGAAGAGGTTGCACGCGTCGCCGTACTGGGCGACCAGGCGCAGTGTCTTCTTCTCGCCCTGGCCGCCGATCACGATCGGCGGGTGGGGCCGCTGGATCGGCTGGGGCTGGCAGATCGTCTCGGCCAGCCGGTAGTGCTTGCCCTCGTACGGACCGTCGTCGTCGCTCCACATCTGGTGGACGATCTGCAGCGTCTCCTCGAGTCGCTCGAAGCGCTCACCGAGCGGCGGGTACGGCACGCCCAGGGCCAGGTGCTCGCGCTCGTACCACGCGGCGCCGAGGCCCAGGATCGCCCGGCCGCCCGACAGGACGTCGAGCGTCGTGACCGTCTTGGCCAGGAGCCCGGGGTGGCGGTAGGTGACGCCGGTGACGAGCAGGCCGAGCTTGACCCGCTCGGTGACGCCGGCCAGGAAGCCCAGGGACGTGTAGCCCTCGAGCATCGGGTCCTCGGACCGGCCGACGTTCTCCATCTGGAACCAGTGGTCCATCAGGGTGACCGAGTCGGCACCGATCTGCTCGGCCGTCCGAGCGGTCTCGGCCAGGGTCGGGCCGAGCGTGTCCGGCTCGCCGGGCAGGGTGAAGTCGTAGACGTGAACGCTGAATCGCACGACGTCAGCGTAGGCACGACTCCACGATCGGCGCGATCGCCGCGCGATCCGTCAGGTCGACGGCGGGGTCGCTCAGGACCTCCAGCATCGCCTGGTCGTCGGGCGTGAGAGCGCGCTTCCCCGCCAGCGCCTTGCGCACCCCGGCCATCATCGAGCGTTCCACGACATTGAGCCGGTCGCGGTCCATCGCACCGCGCAGATGGAAGACCTCGAGCCGGTCCCGCAGCGCGGGATCGAACTTCGCGGCGACCAGCTCGTCGCGCTTCGTGGAGAGGTCCGGGTCGCTCAGACCCACCGTCACGAGCACCCAGCGGGTCGAGCTGCCGATCTGCATCGCGTCCTTGAGGACGCCGCTGTCGCGCAGCAGCGGCCCGTAGATCGCGGCGCAGAAGACCACGAGGTCCTGCTCGGCCAGGTGGTCGGGCGAGACCTCGTCGGAGGCCACGACGCGCGCGTCCAGCGCTTCGGCGATCCACTCGGCGTAGCGCCTCGCGGATCCGTACTTGGAGGCATGCACCACCAGGATGTCCACACCTCGAGGTTAGGCCTCGAGGGGGTTCCCCCGCGATGCACCGAGCCCTCGACCTGCTCCTCGACGGCGTGGCGCGCGCCACCCCGCCGGCCCGACATCGGCACGACGGTAGGTTGATCGCGTGACCACGCGCCGGCTGCTGCTCGTCAACGGGCCCAACCTCAACCTGCTGGGCACGCGCGAGCCCGACATCTACGGCGCCGAGACGCTCGACGACGTCGAGGCCCTCGTCACCGAGGTCGCCACGGCGCGCGGGTACGAGATCCGGGCGATCCAGAGCAACCACGAGGGTGTGCTGATCGACGCCATCCACGAGGCGCGCCACGACTGCGCCGGCATCGTCATCAACCCCGGCGGGCTGACCCACACCTCGGTCGTCCTGCGCGACGCGCTGTCCGGCGTGGCCCTGCCGGTGGCCGAGATCCACATCTCCGACGTGATGGCCCGCGAGCCCTTCCGGCACCACTCGTACGTGGCCGACGTCGCCGTCGTGCACGTCGTGGGCCAGGGCGTGCCGGGCTACCGCGTGGCCACCGAGCGACTCATCGACCACATCGACGGCCGTTAGGATCACCCGCTGATGCGAGGGAGGGCGACGCCGTGAGCGCGCACGATCTCGACGTCATCCTGCTGGTGGGATCCGGGGTCCTGATCCTCGCGGTGCTCGCCGTGCGGCTCTCGGTCGGCGTGGGCCTGCCGTCGTTGCTGATGTACCTGGGCCTGGGCGTCCTGATCGGGTACGACGGGGCCGGCGTGCAGTTCGCCGACGCGAACCTGGCGCTCATGCTCGGCCTGTCGGCGCTGATCCTGATCCTGGCCGAGGGCGGCCTGACCACGAACTGGTCCCAGATGCGCCCCTCGCTGGGCCTGGGCGTCCTGCTGGCCACGGTGGGCACCTCGCTCAGCGTCATCATCGTGGCCGCCGGAGCGCACTGGATCTTCGGCCTCGAGTGGGAGCTGGCCGTCCTGATCGCCGCGGTCCTGTCCCCCACGGACGCCGCGGCTGTCTTCTCGGTGCTGCGCTCGGTTCCCTTGAAGTCGCGGGTCTCGGGCGTGCTCGAGGCCGAGTCGGGACTCAACGACGCCCCGATCGTCGTCCTCGTCACCGCGATCAGCGTGGGCGAGATCGGCCACTACGGCGCGACCGGGTTCTTCGCCCTCGTCGTCTACGAACTCGTGATCGGCGCCCTGCTGGGCCTGCTGGTCGGAGCCGGCGGAGCCAAGCTGCTGCGGCGGGCCGCGCTGCCGGCCGCGGGTCTGTATCCGCTGGTCGTGTTCGCCATGACGGTGCTGGCCTACGCGCTGGCCGCGACGATCCATGCCAGCGGCTTCGCGGCCGTCTACGTCGCCGCCGTCGTGCTGGGCAACACCGAGCTCCCCCACCGCTCGGCCACGCGGTCGTTCGTCGAGGGGATCGGCTGGCTGGCGCAGATCGGGCTGTTCGTCATGCTCGGTCTGCTGGTGCACCCCAGCGACATCCAGGCCTGGCACATCGGCGCGGGCGTCGGCATCGGCGCGCTGCTGACCTTCGTCGCCCGGCCGGCGTCGGTCGCCGCGTGCACCGCCTGGTTCCGGGTCGGCTGGCGTGAGCAGCTCTTCATCAGCTGGGCCGGGCTGCGCGGCGCGGTGCCGATCGTGCTGGCCACGATCCCGCTGGCCAACGGCGTCTCGCACTCGATCGACCTGTTCAACACGACGTTCGTCGCGGTCGTCGTCTACACGATCATCCAGGCCGGTCCACTGGGCCGGTTGGCGCGCTGGTGCGGGGTGGAGACGGATCGGGGACGCGAGGTCGAGATCGACGCCGCACCGCTCGAGCGGGTCTCGGCCGACCTGCTGCAGATCCGCGTGCCACCGACGTCACGACTGGCGGGGGTCGAGGTGGGCGAGCTGCGCCTGCCCCGAGGCGCCTCGGTCACGATGGTGGTCCGCGACGACTCGACGTTCGTGCCGCATCGCACCTCGCGGATCCTGGTCGGCGACGACCTGCTCATCGTCACCACGCGCGATCTGCGCGAGCAGGTCGAGCGGCGACTGCGCTCCGTCGCCCGCCACGGCCGCCTGGCCGGGTGGGACCAGGATCCGCGCACCCGTCGCAGCGACTGAGCTACGGCAGCGTGATGGCCGGGACGCAGACGGACACGTCGCGACCCGCCTCGATCTTGGTGCTCGCGTCCTTGTTCAGGCCGGCGTACTTCGGGCCGATGAGGATCGAGATCCCGTCCTCGGTCTCGAAGTCGGCCGGGACCCGCTCGACCTTGCCCTTGAACTGCGCGGCCACGAGGCGGACACGCGGGTCGTCGGGCTCGTTGGTGAGGATCGCGACGTTCTTGGTCCGGACCTTGCCGGGGTTGTTCTTCGCGACACCGCCGAGGAAGCCCCGCCGCTCCAGGTTGATCTTGACGCGGTTCGCCGCACCGGTTCGCCGGCTCGAGTTGTAGACGTGGACCATGACGAGGTTGCTGCTGAGGACCTCGCCCCGCGCGACCTTCTTGATCTCGCAGGCGGCCTCTTCCGACACCGGCTCGGGGCTGGCGAACGACAGCCTGATGCCCAGCAGCGTGCCCATCACGAAGATCCCCGCGGCGGCCAGGACGACCAACCGCTGTGCGGCCTTGTTCACTGGTTCTTCCCGATCGTGTGGACACGGGCGTGGACCATGGTGCGCTGCTGCAGCGCGGCACGCAGGGCCCGGTGCAGTCCGTCCTCGAGGAACAGCTCGCCCTTCCACCCGACGACGTGCGCGAACAGGTCACCGAAGTAGGTCGAGTCGCTGTCGAGCAGGGTCTCGAGGTCGAGCGTCTTCTTCGTGGTGGTGAGGTCGTCCAGACGGACCTGCGTGGGCGCGATGGCAGCCCAGTCCTGCTGGGTCAGTCCATGGTCCGGGTACGGTCGCCCGTCCCCCACGCGGCGAAAGGTCACCTCGTCAGTCTAAGGGGCTCGCCGCAAATCGGGGCCACCGTCCGAACCCCGGTGCGTCCTGCCACCGGGCGGTGGAGCGCAGGCAGCCGGCGCGGGAACCTGAGAGACTCGGGAGGTCCATCTCCAGGAAGAAGCGGTGATCAGATGTACACGGGGGTTTCGCGGATCGCGACGGGACTCGTCCTGTCGGTGGGTCTGCTCGCACCGGCACTGGTGAGCGTCCCGGCCGAGGCGGCCGAGCCGACCTACGTGACGAAGAAGATCGTGATCGGCAAGAGCCACCAGGGGCGCAACATCGTCGGCTACTACCGGGGCCACCCGAACGCCAAGCGCGTCCTGTTGATCCTCGGTCAGATGCACGGTGACGAGCCGGCCGGCCGCAAGACCGCGCTGCACGCGATCAAGCGGGTCAAGCCCAAGGCGGGCACCGGGTTGTGGATCGTCCCGACGATGAACCCCGACGGCGCCGCGAGGAAGACCCGCACGAACGCCCGCGGCGTCGATCTCAACCGGAACTGGCCCACGAGCGGCTGGATCAAGGGCAAGAAGGGACGCACGTACGGCGGCGCGAAGAAGGCCAGCGAGCGCGAGACGCGCGCCATGATGGCGTTCCTGAAGAAGTACAAGCCGGACTACATCACCTCGTTACACCAGCCGCTGAAGGGCATCGGCAAGGCCGGCAAGGACGTCGCCTTCGAGAAGCGTCTGGCCAAGGAGCTCAAGCTCAAGCGCAAGTACTTCGGGGTCTCGCAGGGCAAGGGCACCTCGCCGACGCTGACCGGCTGGTACAACCGCCACTACGCCAAGCACGGGACGGCGATCACCGTCGAGTACGGGCGCAAGCCCAGTGCGGCGTACGTGAAGGGCGCGAGCCGCGGCCTGATGCGCGCGGCACGCGTGCACCCCTAGGAACGCAAGGACCCCTCGCGTACCCGGCAGGGACCACTGACCCTTGCTGCATTCCTGCCCTGGGGGAGTTGGGTGATGTGCCGCCACGCGAGGGGCTGCACACCAATATACGGGTCAGGCTCCAGCCGCGTGACGGACCCCGCGGACCCGCGCCCCGCAGACCTGCACAGGATCTTCACGATTCGTCCCCGCATCCTGCCGATCGGGCCTCCTAGGTTGGGGGCATGACCGCACGCCGCATCCTGCTCGTCGAGGACGAGCCGACCATCGGGGCCGCCGTGACCGACCGGCTGACCGCCCACGGACACGAGGTCGTGCGGGCGTGGGACGGCCCCGGCGCCGTCGCGGCGTTCGAGGAGCACGAGCCCGATCTGGTCGTGCTCGACGTGATGCTGCCCGGCTTCGACGGGCATGAGGTGTGCCGCCGGATCCAGGCCGTCCGGCCGGTCCCGGTATTGATGCTCACCGCCCGCGACGACGAGGCGGACGTGCTGGTGGGGCTGGCGGTCGGTGCCGACGACTACCTGACCAAGCCGTTCCGGATGAGGGAGCTGGTGGCGCGTGTGGCCGCCCTGCTGCGCCGGGTCGACCGCGCCGCGGAGCTGGCGTCCTCGCCTGCTGAGCCCGTGCGCACGTGGGGCGACCTGCGGCTCGACGTGGGGGCGCGGCGCGTGTGGCTCGCGCAGGACGAGATCCACCTGACACCCACCGAGTTCGACCTGTTGGTGTGCCTGGCCGGTTCGCCCGGGGACGTCCTGTCCCGCGAGCGGCTGCTCGCCGAGGTGTGGGGTTGGGCCGAGGCGTCCGGGACCCGCACCGTCGACAGCCACGTCAAGGGCCTGCGGGCCAAGATCGGCGCCGACCGGATCCGCACCGTGCACGGCGTCGGGTACGCCCTCGAGGTCGGGACCCCGCGATGAGCGGCCCACTGGACCCGATCCGGTCGGTCAAGTTCAAGCTGGGGCTGCTCGTCGCCGCGAGCGTCTCGGTCGCCGTCGTCGTGGCCACCTTCGGCGCGGCCAACGACGTCCCGATGTGGCTCATCAGCCCGGTGACGGTGACGCTCGCCCTGGCCGTCACGCAGCTGCTCGCGTCGGGGATGACGTCACCGTTGCGGCAGATGACCGTGGCCGCGTCGCGGATGGCGCGCGGCGAGCACCGCACCCGGATCACCGACACGTCCCGCGACGAGATCGGCGACCTGGCCCGCGCGTTCAACGCGATGGCGGCCGAGCTGGAGCAGGTCGAGCGGCAGCGTCGCGACCTCATCGCGAACGTCAGCCACGAGCTGCGCACGCCGTTGACCGCGATGTGCGCCCTGCTGGAGAACCTGGCCGACGGGGTGAGCGAGCCCGATCCCGCGGCCCTGCGCAGCGCCCTGGCCCAGGCCGAGCGGCTCTCGGCACTGGTGTCCGATCTGCTCGACCTCTCGCGGCTGGACGCCGGCGCGGCACCCATGGAGCCCGAACCGGTCGCGGTCGCGGCGCTGCTCGAATCGGCGGCCGACGAGTTCCGCTACGACGACCGCGACGTCACGATCGCGGTGACCGTCGAGCCTGCCGACCTCGTGGTCGAGGCCGACGCGGCGCGGTTGCGCCAGCTCGTGGCCAACCTGGTCGACAACGCCCTGCGGCACTCCCCGGCCGGCGGAACCGTCACGGTGAAGGCCACCGCGGCGGGTGACGACTGGCGGCTCGAGGTCGCCGACGAGGGGCCGGGGGTGCCGGCCGAGTCACGTGACCGCGCCTTCGAGCGCTTCGGCACGCTCGCCGAGACCGAGGGCGGCGGTGGGACCGGGCTGGGCCTCGCGATCGCCCGCTGGGTGACCGACCTGCACGGCGGGTCGATCGGCTTCGTCGATCCCGAGCCCGGACGCACCGGCGCCCGCGTCCTGGTCACCGCCCCCCGTCATCCGTCCCCCGTCCCGACGGGCACGTCGAAGGAGATCCCCATGGCCCCGACCCGTACGCCCGCCTCACCGCCGCCGCAGCCACCCCTGACACCGCTGCCGTCCATGACCGACTCGCTCTTCGGCGGGTTCTGGCCCGATCCCGGCACGCCCGGACGACCGCGCCTGCTCGGCTGGGCGCTCGGGGTGGGCGTCCTGGCCGGCATCGCCCTGCCCTTCAACGACCTGGGCCTGGGCACGTTCCTCGTGCTGATGGCGGCCGGGCTGCTGATGCTGTTCGCGAGCCCGCGGCGACGGGAGCCGTTCACGATCACCTGCGCGCTGCTGTGCACGGCCCTGGCCTCGGTCGCGGTGATCCGCGACGCCGAGTGGATCGTCATCCTGTGCCTGATGGCCGGCGGCGGCCTCGCCACCGTGGCTCTCACCGGCGCCCGCCGACTCCCGACGTTCATCCTCTCCGCGATGTCCTGGCCCCTCGCCGGACTGCGCGGCCTGCCGTGGCTGAGCCGCACGCTGCGCACGCTGACCGGGACCGGCAACGGGATCGCCGTCCTGCGCACGGCCCTGTGGTCGCTCCTCGGTGTCGTGGTGTTCGCCGCCCTGTTCATGTCCGCCGACGCCCTGTTCGCCGAGTGGTTCGGCGCGCTGGTCCCCGACCTCGGCTCGGCGGACTTCGCCGTGCGACTGTTCGTGGCCGTCGCGATCGCGGGGATCGCGCTGGCCGGTGCCTACCTCGCGCTGAATCCGCCGCAGGTCGAGACCGTGCGGTGGGACAACCGGCCCGTGGCGAAGCGGTTCGAGTGGCTCGTGCCGGTGCTCGTGATCGACGCGGTGTTCATCGCCTTCCTGGTGGCGCAGGCCGCGGCGATCTTCGGCGGTCGCGCCTACTTCGAGCGGACCACGGGGCTGACCTACGCCGAGTACGTGCACCAGGGCTTCGGCCAGCTGACGGTCGCCACGGCGTTGACGCTGCTGGTGGTCTGGGCCGCCTCGCACAAGGCTCCTCGCGAGACGGCGGCCGACCGAGCCTGGCTGCGCGGCGCCCTCGGCCTGCTGTGCGTGATGACGCTGCTGGTGGTGGCGTCGGCACTCCACCGGATGTCGCTCTACCAGGAGGCGTACGGCTTCACCCAGCTGCGACTGCTGGTGGACGTCTTCGAGGGCTGGCTGGGCCTGCTGGTGCTGGCGACGCTCGCGGCCGGCTGGCGGCTGCGGGGGGCCTGGCTGCCGCGGTTCGGTCTGCTCAGCGGCGTGGTGCTGCTGCTGGGAATCGCCGCGATCAACCCGGACGCCTGGATCGCCGATCACAACCTCGACCGTTACGAGTCCACCGGCAAGGTCGACTGGTACTTCCTGGCGCAGCTGTCCGACGACGCGGTGCCGACCCTCGAGTCGCGCCTCGGCGCCGACCGCGACTGCGTGCTGACGGCGGTCCGGCCCGACCCGGGGAGCTGGCTGGAGTGGAACCTCGGTCGCAGCCGCGCCGAGCACCTGGGCGTCACCGCGAGTGTCAACGCGGTGTACGACGATCCCTGCCCGGGACAGACCGCCGACTGACCGGGACGGGGCCGATTCGCCGGGTGCGACGCGGTCCACGTAGACTCTCCGGCGGAGGATTCGCATAGTGGCCTAGTGCGCTCGCTTGGAAAGCGGGTTGAGTGAAAGCTCTCAGGGGTTCGAATCCCCTATCCTCCGCCAGCGAAGCAAGAAGCCAACGGGCGGTACGCACCAGCGTGCCGCCCGCTGGTGTGTCCGGCGGCACCGCGGCGGGGGCTTGTCTCCGCCAGCAAGGACAGAAGCCAGCGGGCGGTACGCACCAGCGTGCCGCCCGCTGGTGTGTCCGGCGGCACCGCGGCGGGGGCTTGTCTCCGCCAGCAAGGACAGAAGCCAGCGGGCGGTACGCACCAGCGTGCCGCCCGCTGGTGCTTTTTTTCCCGCCGCCCCGGGCTCCTGCAGATGCGGACTGCCCCGATCCGTGCGACCGTCATCCGAGACAAAACGGCTTACGCACTCGCGTGGACCGTCCCCAAGGGAAGGGACCCTGACATGTACTTCGGTGGCTCCATTGCTCTCATCGCCATCGGCGCGATCCTCGCGTTCGCGGTGCAGGACACCATCTCCGGCATCGACCTCACCATGATCGGCTACATCCTGATGGCCGCTGGCGTGTTGGGCATCGTGCTCACGCTCATCGTCAACTCGCAGCGCGACCGCGGCGTCCGCGACGGCGGGCGCGACGACCTCCCACCTGCACGCTGACCCGCCACCACCTCGCCTCGACGCCCGCCGGAAGCATCTGCGACCGGCGGGCGTTGACGCGTACATGCGTGGTGAATACAAGGTCCCCGGCGGCAAGCTCGTCGCGGTCGACCTCGAGGTACACAACGACCGGTTGAGCGACGTCAGCGTCTCGGGGGACTTCTTCCTCGAGCCCGAAGAGGCGCTCCTCGACATCAACGCGGCCCTGACGGGGTTGTCCGTGGACGCCTCCGTCGAACAGCTCACGTCGGCCATCGAGGGCGCGGTGGACTCCCAGACCGCCTTCATCGGCTTCACGCCCGAGGCCGTCGGCATCGCCGTGCGGCGGGCCCTGGGCAAGGCCACCGGCTGGCACGACCACACCTTCGACGTCATCGGCCCGGTCACGCTGGACCCGGCGATGCACGTCGCGCTGGACGAGGTCATCGGCCGCGAGGTCGCCGACGGCACCCGTCCCCCGACGTTCCGGTTCTGGGACTGGGACAGCCCCCTGGTCGTCATCGGATCGTTCCAGAGCTACGCCAACGAGATCGATCCCGAGGGCGCGGCCAAGCACGGCATCAACGTCGTGCGGCGCGTGTCCGGCGGCGGGGCGATGTTCATGGAGCCGGGCAACACGATCACCTACTCGCTCGTGGTCCCGAAGTCGCTCGTCGAGGGCCTGAGCTTCGAGCGCTCGTACTCGTTCCTGGACGACTGGGTGATCGAGGCGCTGGCCGAGGTGGGCGTGAAGGCGCACTTCGTGCCGCTCAACGACATCGCGAGTGACGCGGGCAAGATCGGTGGAGCGGCGCAGAAGCGCCTCGCGGCCGGCGCGGTCCTGCACCACGTGACGATGGCCTACGACATCGACGCCGACAAGATGACCGAGGTCCTGCGGATCGGCCGCGAGAAGATGAGCGACAAGGGCACCCGGTCGGCCAACAAGCGCGTCGACCCGATGCGCTCGCAGACCGGCCTGTCGCGCGACGCCATCATCGACGCGTTCCTGCAGACCTTCCGGCGCCGGTACGCCACCCACGACTCGGACTACACCGAGGCCGAGCTGGCCGAGGCCCGTGAGCTCGTCGACGCGAAGTTCTCGAAGCGGGAGTGGACCCACCGGGTTCCGTGACGTGACGGTTTACCACGGGACCGTGGTAAACAAGCGCCTCCCAAGGGAAGTTTCCCTTGGGAGGCGCTGAAGTACCACGGGACCGTGGTAAACCGACCGTGCCGAGCTCAGCCGATCGGGTCGAACACGTCGTGGTCGCCGACGGTGGCGGCCAGGCGGGCGCGGTGGAAGTCCGCGTCGCCGATGAGGTGCTCGATCGCGATGAGACGGCTCGCGTAGTGGCCGACCGAGTACTCGGCGGTCATGCCGATGCCGCCGTGCAGCTGGATCGCGTCCAGGCCGATGTGCTTGCCGGCGACGCTGGTCTGCAGTGCCGCGTGCGAGGCCGCCGTGGCCAGCTGCTCAGGCGTGGTGTCCTCGTCGGCCGCCACGATCGTGGCCCACATGATGGTGCTGCGAGCCAGCTCGAGCGTCACGTACATGTCCGCGGCGCGGTGGTTGAGCGCCTGGAACGTGTTCAGCGTGACGCCGAACTGCTTGCGCGTCTTGAGGTAGCCGACCGTGGTGGTCAGGGCCGTCTCCATCGCGCCCAGCGCCTCGTGCGCGTAGGCGATCCGGGCTCGGTCCAGGGCGCTCTCGATCGCGGCGGTCTGGTCGCCACCCTCGCCCAGCTGCACCGCGGGGGTGTCGCCGAACGTGACGGTCGCCGCGCGGCCGCCGTCGTTGGTGATCGTGGTCTCGACCGCCGTGGCGCCCTCGACCAGGAACACGCCCGTGCCGCCCTCGGGCAGCGCGGCCGTCACGAGCAGCAGATCGGCGCGCTCGGCCTGGACGACCGGCGCCTTGACCCCGTTGAGCACACCGTCGGCGAACGTCACGGAGGACGCGTCGGCCGACCAGCGCCGACCGGGCTCCATCCACGCCAGGATCGGCAGGATCTCGCCACCGGCGACGGCGTCGACGTACTGCTTCTTCTGCTCGTCGGTGCCGAGCGCGTCGATCAGGCCGCCGGCCAGGACGATCGCCTCGACGAACGGGTCGGGCGCGATGACCTTGCCCAGCTCCTCGGCGGCCAGCGAGACCTCGACGGGGCTGGCCTCGAACGGCAGGCTCAGCACGCCCATCTCGGCGAGCTTCTCCCACGCGGTGAAGCCCGGGTCCGTCGCGGTGGCCTCACGACGCGTCTCGGACGAGTCGTAGACGTTGGTGATCAGACCGCGGACGGCCTTGACGAGAGCCTTCTGCTCCGAATCGATGGTGAAGTCCATGTCACAGTCCCAGGATCGTGCCGGCGATGATCTGGCGCTGGATCTCATTGGATCCGCCGTAGATCGACACCTTGCGGTTGTTGAGGAAGATGCGGGTCTCACGACTCGTGATGGCCGCCGGGCCCTCGAGGTCGACGAAGAGATCCGAGACGGCCTGCGTCAGCTGCGAGCCCTTGATCTTCAGGACGCTCGACGCCGGGTGCGGCTTGTCGCCGGCCGAGCCGGCGGCCACGCGCAGGGCGGTGAGCTCGAGCGCGTTCAGCTGGTTCTCGAGATCGACGATGCGCGACGCGTACTGGTCGAAGACGCCCATCTCCTTGGCCTTGTCCTTGGCGGTGGCCAGGTTGCGCTGGCTGGCGCCGACCTGGGCGATGCCGACGCGCTCGTTGCCGAGCAGGAACTTGGCGTACGTCCAGCCCTTGTTCTCCTCGCCGACGAGGTTCTCGACCGGGACGCGCACGTTGTCGAAGAAGACCTCGTTGACCTCGTGGCCGCCGTCGATCAGCTCGATCGGACGGACCGTGAGGCCCTCGGTCTTCATGTCGATCAGCAGGAAGCTGATGCCCATCTGCTTCTTGGGCGCATCGGGATCGGTGCGGACGAGGCAGAAGATCCAGTCGCCGTACTGGCCGAGCGTGGTCCACGTCTTCTGGCCGTTGACGACGTAGTGGTCGCCGTCGCGCACGGCGGTGGTGCGCAGGCCGGCGAGGTCGGAGCCGGCGTCGGGCTCGGAGAAGCCCTGGCTCCACCAGATGTCGAGGTTGGCGGTCGCCGGGAGGAACCGCTCCTTGATCTCCTGCGAGCCGAAGGTCGCGATGACGGGGCCGACCATGGAGGCGTTGAACGCCAACGGCGGGATGACGCCGGCCAGCTGCATCTCCTCGTGCCAGATGTGGCGCTGGAGCTGGGTCCAGTCCTTGCCGCCCCACTCGACCGGCCAGCCCGGAACGGCGAGCCCTGCGGCGTTGAGGGCCTGCTGCGACCGGACGATCTGGTCACGGGTGATCTCACCGTGGTTGATCATCGTGTCGCGGATGTCCTGCGGAACCTGGGTGGTGAAGAACTCACGCATCTCCTCGCGGAATGCCTGGTCCTCGGCTGACAACTGAAGTCTCATGAGTGCCCCTTCGCACTAAGCGCTTGCTTACCGGTGAGAATACTGTGCAACTCCCGTTGACACCAGCGAGTCACTTGCGTCGCGACTTGGCGCGGAACGGGCCCACGAGGCGGGGGCCGGACAGCCTGCGCTCGAGCCGTCGGGTCTCGCGTCCGAGTGGCTGGGCGGCGTACTCGCCCAGGATCACGCCAGCGGCCAGAGCCACGGCCACGGCCGACGCGGTGATGCCCGAGGAGATGCCCGAGAGGTTCTCCTCGGCCAGCTGGGCCAGCGAGCGGTAGATCGTCAGACCCGGCAGCAACGGCACGATGGCCGGGACGACCATCACCAGAGCCGGGACCCGCAGCCAGCGCGATGCGGGATAGCTGACCACACCGATGACGAACGCCGCGATCGCCGCGCCCCACGGCCGGTCGAGCCCGTTCTGCACGAGGGCCGACGCCAGGGCGCCGGCGGCCGCTCCGATCACGGCGATCGCCGGCACGGAGGACCACGGCGCGTACGACTGGACCGCGAAGCCGGCGGCGGCGACGCCCGCGCCGATCGTCACGTACGGCAGGTACGACATATCCGGCCAGACGGTGCCCGAGCCGAGGTCGACACCGAGCATCCGGCCCACCATCAGGCCACCGCTGACGCCCGCCACGATGCCGGCGGTGGCCAGCAGGACCTCGAGCAGCCGCGCCACGGCCGTGAGGTGGTAGCCCGTCAGGGCGTCCTGGATCGCGCCCATGAGGCCCAGTCCGGCCAGCAGCACGACGATGTTGGCCGCGATGACCAGCGACGGCGGCGCGGGCAGCGAGAGCGCCGCCGCGGACACGGCGATCAGCGAGGCACAGAGCCCGCCGACGACCTGGATGTAGAAGTCGGGCAGCCGGCGCACCTCGAGCAGTCGCCGGAGCAGCTCGATGGCGACGGCCGCGACGAAGGCGGTGAGGCTGACGAAGAACCCGCCGCCCAGCATCAGGGCCACGCCCGCGCCGACCAGGCCCGAGGACCCGATCACGATCGCGCGAGGTCGCGCGTGGCCGCTCGTGGCGATCGCCGAGAGACGCGAGCGCGCCTCGTCGAGATCGATCTCGTTCGCGAGCAGCTCGGCCACCAGCCGGTCGACGGCGGTGACGTCCTCGAAGTCGGTCTCGCGGCGCACGACGTTGCGGCGCAGCAGCAGCGGCGGCTCGTCGAGCTCCTGGTCGTGGACCATCGTCAGCATGATGTGGGTGACATCGACGTAGGTACCGCGCAGTCCCAGATGGTGGCAGATCGACGACATCGTGGCCGAGACGTCGGCCGTTCCGGCACCGTTGGACAGCAACATCTCCCCGACCCGGAGGGCGAAGTCCATGATCCTCAACGTCTGAGGTGCCGAACTACTCATGGGTCCACCATGTCGGACGACACGGAACGGTGGACAGGGCCTCGGTCCGGTCTCCTTCCGTACGCGCCTCAGCGCGCCGGGATCACCGCCGCTTGAGCACCTTGCTGACGACCGGATGCCCGTTCTTCCAGCCCAGCTTGCCGACGTAGAGGTGCTTGGGCCCCTGTCCGCGCTTGAACCCGGGCTCCTGCCCGTTCCAGAACAGCACCCACGTGCCCGGCGAGATGGCGATCGCCTGGGCGTTGCCCTGGCCCCACGTGTTCGTGCCCGCCGGGAAGGTCACCCGGCGCGCCGTCGTGGGCCAGCCGGTCCACAGGCTCCGGTTGGTGCGCGACTGCGTCCAGTACCGGTCGTGCGTGCCGTACCAGCCCCAGGACGTGAACAGCACGTACTTGCCGCCGCGGTGGATCAAGGAGGGGTTCTCCTCGATGTACCGGTGGCGCTTGCTGGTCAGCTGGACGCTGCGTCCGTTCCGGTTCACCGGATTGGCGATGAGCTGGTTCGGCCGGGCCGGGTTCAGCGCCACCATCCGGATCGTCGTGTGCCAGTACTTCTTGCCGTTCTTGGTGTACCCGTGCGACGTCTTGTAGGTCAGCACGGTCTGGCCGTTCACCACGGCGGGGGTGGCGTCGATCAGGCTCGTGGTGCCCTCGTTGGGAATCAGGTCCTTGGGCTTGGTGCCGCTGCCCTTGAAGCACGACAGCGGGCGCGCGTCCGGGACGAAGGGGCCCGTGGGACGGGTCGACGTGCCCGTGCCGATGCAGCGTTGCGAGCCGCGACCGGGGACCAGCGCCGAGTAGAACAGCACCCACCGGCCGTTGGTGCCCCGGATGATCGACGGGGCCCACACCGAGCGCTTCTGCTTGGCGGACTTGGCCCATGCCGGCGTGCCGGTCAGCAGCGTCGTGCCGGTGCGCTTCCACGGACCGTTCGGCTGCGGAGCCGTGGCGAAGGCGCCCGGCTTGTTCCACGAGGTCGTGTGGGTCATGACGTACCCGCCCGACGGCAGCTTGGCCACACCCGGATTGGCCCACTTCTTCAGGATCGGGGCGTCCGGGCCGGCCGCCTGGGCGGCGGGCGCCGTGAGCGCTCCGGCACCGAGAACGGCGACGGCGGAGACCGCTGCCAGGACGAGACGTCGGTACGGACGATTCATGGTTCTCTCCCGGATGAAGGGACCGGCGGGCCGGTCGATTCGGAGTCTAATCACGGCCCGGGCCCGGACGGGCGATTATGAGGACGAGCGGTGCTCGTGCCGTTCGCCGCCTACGCTGGGGGCGCCAACGGACGTCGCAAGGAGCACCATGACCGGCTGGATCGAGGACATCCTCCAGGACCCGTACGAGCAGCTCACGCTGGACCTGGGCACCGACCCCGACGGCGAGGGCGCCATCCGCGCGACGCTCGTCCGCCGCCGGTTCGAGGGCGAGCCGCGGGCCGCCGTCATCTACGTCCACGGGTTCTCCGACTACTTCTTCCAGACCGAGCTGGCCGAGTTCTATGCCGATCGCGGCTACGCCTTCTACTCGCTCGACCTGCGCAAGTGCGGCCGCTCGCTGGACGAGGGGCAGACGCCTCACTTCGTCTCGGACCTGTCCCTCTACGACGCCGAGCTCGACGAGGCGCTGCGCATCGTCCGCTCCGAGGTGCCGGACGTGCCGATCGTGCTCTCGGCGCACTCGACCGGCGGCCTGGTCCTGCCCCTGTGGCTCGATCGGATGAACCTCCTGCCCGGTGGCACGCGCGCCCGCGGCATCGCCGGGATAGTGCTCAACAGCCCGTGGTTCGACCTGCAAGGGCCGGCGTGGATGCGCACGGTGGGCACGACGGTCGTCCGCAGCGTGGCGAAGGCTCGGCCTCTCGACCGGATGAAGCTGCCCTTCACCGACTCTTACGGAGCGAGCCTGCACTCGTCCCGCGGCGGCCAGTGGGACTACGACATCGCGTGGAAGCCGCTGGAGGGCTTCCCGGTGACGTACGGCTGGATGGGAGCCGTGCGGCGCGGTCACGCCCAGCTGCACCGCGGCCTGGACATCGGCGTGCCGTCGCTCGTGCTGCGGTCGCACCGCACGTGGTTCAGCCGCAACCACCACGCCAAGACCGACACCTCCGACGCCGTGCTCGACGTGCGGCAGATCGTGCGCTGGTCCGGGTGTCTCGGCGACGCGGTCACGTCCCTGCCGGTTCACGGCGCGCGCCACGACGTCTACCTCTCGAACGACGAGCCGCGGGCCGAGGCGTATCGCCTGACCGCGGAGTGGCTCGACCGCTGGATCCCGTGAGCACTCCGTGGGCCGCGGCGGCCCGGCTGGCCCCACCCCTGCCCACTTTTGGAAACGGATTCACCTCGATTCGGCCGATGCACGTGAATCCGTTTCCAAAAGTGGGAGGTGGGGTGGCGCCATGAGCCGCACCATCGGGTTCGACCTGGACATGACGCTGATCGACTCGCGTCCGGGGATCCGCGCCGTGTACGAGGAGCTCTCGCGTCAGACGGGCGTGTTCATCGACGCCGAGCTGGCGGTGTCGCGACTCGGTCCTCCGCTGACCTGGGAGCTGGAGCACTGGTTCCCGGCCGAGGCCGTGCCCGAGATGTTCACCCGGTACCGCGCCATGTACCCCGAGATCGCGATCCCCCGGGTCCTCGCGATGCCCGGCGCCGCCGAGGTGCTCACGGCCGCCCGCGAGCTCGGACGCGCGATCGTCATCACCGCCAAGGCCGGCGACAACGCCGCGCTGCACCTCGACCACCTCGGCCTGCCGTACGACGCGGTCATCGGCGACGCCTGGCGCGAGCAGAAGGCCGAGGTGCTGGTGCGCGAGTCCGCCGACACCTACATCGGCGACCACGTGCACGACATGGACGCCGCGCGCATCGCCGGAGTCACCGGCATCGCCGTCCCGTCGGGGCCGTGCTCGGCCGAGGAGCTGCGCGACGCCGGAGCCGACCACGTCGTGAGCGACCTGGCAGCCGTGGTCTCGCTCCTGCGGGGAGCGTGAGCCGCATGTGACGCAGGTGACAGCTCTTCCGACCGCGGTAGTAAGATCGCCGACGCTCGGGGGAGCTGATCCATCTCGGAGATCCTGGTTCGCGTGCGGTCTGGCGCTCCTGCTCGCCGGTGTCGGCACGACGAGACGTGCGCGGCGCCGATGACCACTGTCGGCGCGCGCCACGACGTCTACCTCGTGAGGTGGTGAACGCGGTCTGACGGAGTTGATTCGCCGATGCCGGTGTGGGGTCGGTGGTGATTGTAGTGATGGAGCCAGGCATCGTAGGTCGCTGCGCGAGCAGTGTCGGAGTAGTAGATCTCGGCGTAGGCCCATTCGGCGGCCAGGGTCCGGTTGAACCGTTCGACCTTGCCGTTGGTCTGGGGCCGGTAGGGCGGTCAGCATCGCTCCAGAGCACTCTTACCGCGTGCCTCAGGCCCCGTACCTGCACCGCAGACGCGCAGAAGGGACATGTCCGCGACACGCCATTGGTACACATCGCGGACCAAATCCCGTAGCCTTGGCGAGATTCGGGGAGTCATCGACATGGTCGGAGTTTCGCGTGCTTGTCTGGTCCCGTCTGCTTGCTTCACTCATCGCCGCAGCGTTCATCGGGATCTCAACCCCGGCCGTCGCAGACGAGGGACCCGCATTTCCGCCGATGACGGTCTCGCCGGCCGACGCCCCGGCCACCGCCCTCGAGGCAGAGCCGACGGCCAAGCCCACGGACTCGCCAAACACCACCGAGCCCGAACCCGCCACGGCAACCGACTCCCCGTCCAAGGCCGACCAGGCACTGCCGGCGGCGACCCGCGCAGGTTTGTCATTCCTCGGCTGGACTCGCGCGGATGGACTGGTCGAGGGGGACACCGACCTCGGCGACGGATCGACCGATGGGCGAGCGGTCCCCAGTGATCTGGCCCCGGCGTCCAGTGTCTCCTCTGCGACCGCCCTCGCGACCGCGCTGACCTCTTGCACCGACGCCACCGTCCGCCTGGCCGCCGACATCGTCAGCCCGGCACTGACGGTCAACTGTGATGTCACCCTCGACCTGTCCGGCCACGAACTCGACGTCGCCGGTGTAATGATCAACCGAGGCAAGACGTTCACCATCGACGACACCACCGAAGGCGGTGTCCTCTCCACCTCCCCCGAGAACATCATGGCTGCCGGTATTCAAACGCCGGGCGCAACTCTGGTGATCGACGGCGGCACCGTGGAGGCCACCACCGGAAACAACTCCTACGCCGCCGCCATCGGCGGAGGCTACAACCAGTCGGGCGGCACCGTCACCATCAACGGCGGCACCGTGGACGCCACCACCGGAACCGACTCGAGCGGCGCCGCCATCGGCGGAGGCAACTCTGGTGCGGCAGGCACCATCACCATCAACGGCGGCACCGTAGACGCCACCACCGGAACCGACTCGTACGGCGCCGCCATCGGCGGAGGCAACTCTGGTGCGGCAGGCACCATCACCATCAACGGCGGCACCGTAGACGCCACCACCGGAACCGACTCGTACGGCGCCGCCATCGGCGGAGGCAACTCTGGTGCGGCAGGCACCATCACCATCAACGGCGGCACCGTAGACGCCCGGACCAATGGGACGGCGGTGGCCATCGGCGCTACCCCCGGTGGCGTCAGCAGTGGTGCGATCGTGATCACCGGGGGCACCGTGAAAGCCCGAGGATTCGGAGAGGCCGGCGCGATCGGATCCCACAGAAACTCGACGCCCCTGCCGATCGAGATCGGTACCGACGCCCACGTCACAGCAATCGGCGGAGCCACCGCGGCCACCGCCGTGGGACACACCGGCACCCCAGTCCCAGCCACACCGCTGGCCATCACCATCGACGGAACACTCGCCGTCCCAACCGGAGCGCTGAACACCTCCGGGCTCGACATCACCATCGGCGCCACCGGCCAGCTCATCGGCAGCGACGACACCCCCACCACCGGCGCATCACTCACCGGAACCGGAACCATCACCAACAACGGCGTCATCGCCCTGACGGACGTCGCCAACGCCATCGACATCACGGGCCACCACTACACCGTGACCGCCTCCACGGGCACCGTCACCGTCTACGGCCCGACCGTCCAGGCAGGCCACCGCACCCTGCCCGCCACCCCCACCAGAGGCGCCGACTCCTTCGCCGGCTGGACCCACGCCGACGCACCCTTCACCAACACCACCCCGCTGCCCGGAACCAGCACCACCGGCGACCCCGTCACCATCGAACTCACCCCCACCTGGACCACCGGAACAGCCGCGTTCGACCGGACCACCATCACCATCACCGCTGGCCGACCCACCACCGTTGACCTCACCTTGACCAACGGCGACGGCGACCTGGTGAGCATCGACCCCGACGACTGGACCATCGACATCCCCGCAGGCGTCGCCCTCACCCACGACGACAGCACCTGGGTCCTCACCGGCACCACTGCCGGCACCGGCACCATCACCGCCACGACCACCATCGACGGCCACTCCTATACCGCCACCCTCGACTTCACCGTCGAGCCCGGACCAGTCGCCGCCATCACCCTCGACCTCACCGGCACCGCTGCCCAAGGCGAAACCATCACCCTCACCGCAACCGGCACCGACCGGTTCGGCAACGACCTGGGCGACGTCACCGGCGACGTGACCTTCACCAGCTCCATCGCCTCCGACGTGATCGACGGCGACCAGGTCTCCTTCACCGAGGCAGGGACCCGAATCGTCACCGCAACCCACTCCAACGGCACCACCGCCACGCTCGCGATCAACGTCGCCGTCGTCCTGGACGAGGTCGTCACGTTGGATCTCGCCTCCACCGGCACTCCTGCCCAGGGCGAGACGATCACCTTGACGGCCACCGGCACCGATCGCTTCAACAACGACCTCGGTGACGTCACCGGCGACGTGACCTTCACCAGCTCCATCGCCTCCGACGTCATCGACGGCGACGAGGTCTCCTTCACCAAGGCCGGCAAGCGGACCATCACCGCGACGCACACGAACGGCACCGTCGCCACCCTCCTGGTGGACGTCGCGGTCGTCCTCGGCGAGGTCGACGGCATGGAAGTGGGCTTCACCGGCGCAGCTCGCCAGGGCGACACCATCGTCGTGACGGTGACCGGCACCGACCGGTTCGGCAACGCCCTCGGCGACGTCACCGACGACGTGACCTTCACCAGCTCCGTCCCGACCGACGTCATCGCCGGCAACCGGATCACGTTCCCGCACGCGTCACCGCACACCATCACCGCGACACACACCGACGGAGCGACCTCGACCCTGCTGATCGAGGTCGAGCCGCTGCCCGTCGCCGTCGACGAGCCCACGGACCATGCGGACGACTCCGAGGCAACCGCAAAGCAGGCTCAGGACGACGCGGCTCTGGCCGAAACCGGCAGCACGGCGACCGCCTGGTGGTTCGCGTGCGGTCTGGCGCTCCTGCTCGCCGGTGTCGGCACGACGAGACGTGCGCGGCGCCGATGACCACTGTCGGCGCGGGCGTCTAGGCTGGTCTCCGTGGACGCACCCCCCTTGGCTCTGTACCGGCGATACCGGCCCGAGACGTTCGCCGAGGTCATCGGTCAGGATCACGTGACCGCACCGCTGCGTCACGCCCTGGCCAACAACCGGGTCAACCACGCCTACCTGTTCAGCGGCCCGCGCGGCTGCGGCAAGACCACCAGCGCCCGGATCCTGGCGCGCGCGCTCAACTGCGAGAAGGCGCCGATCTCCGATCCGTGCGGCGAGTGCCAGAGCTGCCGCGACCTCGCGCGCGGCGGCCCGGGCAGCATCGATGTCATCGAGATCGACGCGGCCAGCCACGGTGGCGTCGACGACGCGCGCGACCTGCGCGAGCGGGCGTTCTTCGCCCCGGTCAGCAGCCGGTACAAGGTCTACATCATCGACGAGGCCCACATGGTCTCCCCGCAGGGCTTCAACGCGCTGCTCAAGCTCGTCGAGGAGCCGCCGCCGCACCTGAAGTTCATCTTCGCCACGACCGAGCCCGACAAGGTCATCGGCACGATCCGCTCGCGGACCCACCACTACCCGTTCCGGCTCGTCCCGCCGAAGCTGCTCGGCGACTACATGCTCCAGCTGTGCCAGAGCGAGAATGTGCGCCTCGAGCCCACCGCGCTGCCCCTCGTCGTGCGCGCCGGCGGCGGGTCCGTGCGTGACTCGCTCAGCGTGCTCGACCAGCTGCTCGCCGGCTCAGGCCCCGAC
The DNA here is from genome assembly GCF_014334735.1 of Aeromicrobium senzhongii. NCBI lineage: Bacteria > Bacillati > Actinomycetota > Actinomycetes > Propionibacteriales > Nocardioidaceae > Aeromicrobium > Aeromicrobium senzhongii. The sequence continues at coordinate 114,231 of NZ_CP060587.1, read as the reverse complement.
GGCATCACGTACGACCTGGCCGTCCAGCTGCTCGGGTACACGCCCGACTCGCTGCTCGACGAGGCGATCGAGGCCTTCGCCGTCAGCGACGCGGCCACCGTGTTCGGTGTCGTGGACAAGGTCATCGAGTCCGGTCAGGACCCGCGCCGCTTCGCCGAGGACCTGCTCCAGCGCTTCCGCGACCTGGTGATCCTCAAGGCCGTTCCCACCGCCGCCGAGTCGGGCCTGCTCGAGACCCCGGCCGATCGCACGGCCGTCCTGCAGCGTCAGGTCGCGGGCTTCGAGCCGACCGAGCTGACGCGGGCGGCCGACCTCGTCAGCACCGCCATCACCGAGTTCCGCGGGGCCACCGCCCCCCGGCTGATGCTCGAGCTGATGTGCGCGCGGATCCTCGTGCCCGGTGCCGACAACTCCGTCGAGGGCTTCCACGCCCGCCTCGACCGCCTCGAGCGACGCCTCTCCGGAGCCGCCCCGGCGCCCGAGACCGTCGTCGCGCCGCCCGCTGCTCCGGCGCCCGCGCCCACGGCCGCTCCCCCTGCCGCCGCGACGCCCGCTCCCGCTCAACCCGCTCCCGCCCCGGCCGCCCCGGCTGCCGACGAGACACCGGCCGAGCGCGATGAGCCGCGTCCCGAGGCACCGGTCGCAGCGCCCGCCACGCCCAGCACCAGCGCAGTGCCCGCCGCCCCGGCGGCCGAGGTCGCACGTCCCGCCGAGCCCGCCCCGGCGCCCGTCGCCGAGACGACACCGGTCGAGACCGCGGCTCCCGCTCCCGCCGCTCCCGCTCCCGGGCAGCTCACGACCGCCGACGTGCGGCGGATGTGGCCCCAGGTCCTCGAGCGCGTCCAGCACCTGCGTCGATTCACGTGGGTCATGCTCAGCCAGAACGCGCAGGTCGCGGCGCTCGACGGCTCCACGCTGACGCTCGCCCTGGTCAACACCGGCGCGCGTGACTCGTTCGTCAAGAGTGGCTCGGACCAGATCGTCCAGCAGGCGCTGTCCGACGTCATGGCCGTCCAGTGGCGCATCGAGGCGATCGTCGATCCCTCCGCCTCGCCCACCGGCAGCGCGCCGGCCGGCGGCTCGGCACCGGCTGCGGCACCGTCCGCACCCACCGAGTCGCGGGTGCCCGAGTCGGTCCGCGAGGCACTGCGTCAGGGTCCCGTCCCGATCACACGGGTCGATCCCGACGCCGGCGTCGACCCGAACGACCCCGTCGTCGACGACGGCTCGCAGGATGCGGAGGCGCTCCTCGCCGAGCACCTGGGGGCCGAGGTCATTGACGAGACCCCCTACCGCTAACCCCTCGCACGTGCCGGTCCGGCGCCGGCTCGACCTGACCGCCACGCCCCCCGAGGTCCTGCGTCGGCTCCGCGGCCGCGACCGCCTCGTCGCCCTGCTGGGCGCGTGGCACCAGGGCGAGGCGCTGATCGCCTGCGAGCCCGTCCGGCTGCTCGAGACGTGGGACGACGTCGACCTGCCCCGACTGGACGCCGACGGCTTCGGCGGCGGTTGGATCGGCGCCTGGGGCTATCGCCTCGGCAGCCAGGTCGAGCACCTGCCCGAAGGGCCGCCCCGGCCGATGCCGCAGCCCGACCACCGCGCGGGGTTCTACGACCTCGTCCTGCGCCGGGTGCGCGGCACCTGGTGGCTGGAGTCGATCGGCGACCCCGATCCCGCGCGGGTCGAGGAGCTCATCGCGACCGTCAGCGCGCCGACGGAGGCCGCCCCGTTCAGCGTCGGCAGGTTCGACATGACCCCCAGCCCGCAGGCCCACCGCGCGGCGATCCGTCGCGCCCTGGGGCACATCGCAGCCGGCGACATCTTCCAGGTCAACCTCTGTGCGCGACTCGAGGCCACCTTCGAGGGCGACCCCCTCGACGCGTTCTGCGCGGGCGTCGAGCGACTGAAGCCCGCCTACGCCGCCTACGTCTCGTCGCCCGAGGGCGCGCTGGCCAGCTTCTCGCCCGAGCTGTTCCTGCGCCGGACCGGCGACGAGGTCCTCACCTCCCCGATCAAGGGCACCGCTGCCCTGTCGACCGATCCGCGCGAACTCGAGGCCTCGGCCAAGAACCGCGCCGAGAACGTGATGATCGTCGACCTCATGCGCAACGACCTCGGCCGAGTCGCCGTGCCGGGCTCGGTCCGGGTGCCCGCGCTGAACCGGGTCGAGCGACACAGCGTCTGGCACCTGGTCTCCGACGTCGTGGCCCACCTGCCCGCCGGAACGACCGACCGTGACCTGCTGCGCGCGACGTTCCCGCCCGGATCGGTCACGGGCGCCCCCAAGGTGCGCGCGATGGAGCTCATCGCCGAGCTCGAGGCGACGGGGCGCGAGGCCTACACCGGCGCGATCGGCCACGTCAGCGCCGCCGCCGGTCTCGAGATGAACGTCGTGATCCGCACCTTCGAGTTCGCGACGGCGCCCGACGGCACCACCCGGGTGTGGCTGGGCGTCGGGGGCGGGATCGTGGCCGACTCCGACCCGGCCGGCGAGTACGCCGAGTGCCTCGACAAGGCCCGACCCCTGATCGACGCGATCGGTGGCCGGCTCGATCTGGTCGCGCCACCGGCACCGGCCGCCCCGGCCACGGAGCCCGAGCCGAGTCCGAGCGGGCCCGTCGACGTCCACCTCGGGGCCTTCGAGACCGTCCTGGTCCTCGACGGGCGCGCCGTCGACCTCGACGCCCACCTCGCCCGACTCGACGCCAGCGTCCGCGCCGTCCACGGCACCACCGTGCGCGCCGGCCTGGAGGAGGCGGTGCACGCCCGCGTGGCCGGACTGATCGGTCCGCACCGCCTGCGCATCGACGCCGCACCGCAGGGCGGGGACGTCGGGATCTCGATGGCGACCGCACCGCTCACGCCCACCGAGGCGGCCTGGTCGCTCGTGGCGCGTGTGGTCCCCGGCGGTCTGGGCCCGCACAAGTGGGCCGACCGCGCTCGCATCCCCGTCGTGCCGGGGCACGAGCCGCTCGTCACGGACACCGACGGCTCGGTGCTCGAGACGGCACGCGCCAACCTCTTCGCGGTGCTGGACGACGGCCTGCACACCCCGGCGCTGGACGGACGGCTGCTGCCGGGCACGGCTCGGGCGCGCGTCATCGAGCTGGCGTCCGCACTGGGCCTGCCCGTCTTCCAGCACCGGATGACCACGGCCGACCTCGCGGCCGCCACCGAGGTGTTCGCCACCAACGCCCTGCGCGGCATCGTGCCGGTCACCTCGTGCGAGGGGGTGGGCCGCTGGACGCCCGGTCCCGTCACGGCGCGCCTCGCGAGCGCCCTCGAGCATCGCGAGACCGCACCGCGCGCCCCCGCGAGGTCGACCGACCCGTCCGCGACCGCTCGGGTCCTGTTCATCGACAACTACGACTCGTTCGTGTTCAACCTCGTGCAGTACGTCGGCGAACTGGGCGGCCGTACCGAGGTGGTGCGCAACGACGAGGTCGGTGTCGACGACCTGCTGGCCGGCGACTTCACCCACGTGGTCGTCTCCCCGGGGCCGGGAACCCCGGCGGACGCCGGCATCAGCGCCGAGGTCGTGCGCCGGTTCGGGCCCCACACGCCCGTCCTCGGCGTCTGCCTGGGCCACCAGGTCATCGCCGAGGTCCACGGAGCCACCGTCGTCCGCGCCGAGCAGGTCGTCCACGGCAAGTCCTCCCTGGTCCACCACGACGGACTGGGGGTCTTCGCCGACCTGCCGTCGCCGCTGACCTGCGCTCGCTACCACTCCCTGGTGGTGCAGGACGTCCGCGAGCCGCTGACGGTCACCGCCCGCACCGGCTCCGGGATCGTCATGGGCGTGCGTCATCGCGACCTGCCCGTCGAAGGCGTCCAGATCCACCCCGAGTCGATCCTGACCTCGCACGGCCACGACCTGCTGGCGACCTTCCTGCGTCGGCACCCCGCCCCTGGCGTCGTTTGAGAGGATGGGACCACGGCCCTTCACGGCCGCCGGACGAGTGGAGTCGTACCCGGAGCGCGACAAGACGGCCACGAAGGAGTGCGTCATGTCGTGGATCGTCCTGGTCGTATCAGGTCTGTTCGAGGCCGTGTGGGCCACCGCCCTGGGCCGCAGCGAGGGCTTCACGAAGCTCGGTCCGTCCCTCGTCTTCGCCGGTGCCGTCGTCGTGAGCATGGGTGGTCTCGCCTGGGCCATGCGCGACCTGCCGACCGGCACCGCGTACGCGGTGTGGGTCGCGATCGGCGCCGCCGGAACCGTCACCTACGCGATGCTCACGGGCTCCGAGCCCGCGTCCGTGGCCAAGATCGCGTTGTTGCTGGGCCTCGTCGGGTGCGTCGTCGGGCTGAAGATGCTGGACCACTGACTAGGCTGACGACGTGTACGAAAGTGTGATCCAGGACCTCATCGACGAGCTCGGACGTCTGCCGGGCATCGGCCCGAAGAGTGCCCAGCGGATCGCCTTCCACCTGCTCGATGCCGATCCCGACGACGTGAAGCGCTTCGCCCAGACCCTCGTCGACGCCAAGACCAAGGTCCTGTTCTGCTCGGTGTGCGGCAACGTCACCGTCGACACGACCTGCCGCATCTGCGCCGATCCGCGCCGCGACGCGACGGTCTTGTGCGTGGTCGAGGAGAGCAAGGACGTCATCGCGATCGAGCGCACGCGCGAGTTCCGCGGCCGGTACCACGTGCTCGGCGGCGCGATCAGCCCCATCGCCGGCATCGGCCCCGACCAGCTGCGCATCAAGGAGCTGCTGCTGCGCCTGCAGGACGGCACCGTCACCGAGGTCATCATCGCGACGGACCCCAACCTCGAGGGTGAGGCCACCGCGACGTACCTGATGCGGATGCTGGTGCCGATCGGCCTGCGCGTCACCAAGCTCGCCAGCGGCCTGCCCGTCGGTGGCGACCTCGAGTATGCCGACGAGGTCACCCTCGGGCGCGCCTTCGAGGGCCGCACCGCCGTCGGCTGACGCGCACCCCGTCCACCCCCGGGACAGGAGCCGAGGATCCCAGCGACCACGGGCTAGACTGACGCCGGCGCAGCGTGGCGCCGACCCACTGCGCCTGCAAACCCTCTGAAGCAAGGAAATGTCCATGGGCATCGTCGTGCAGAAGTACGGCGGCTCGTCGGTGGCGGACGCCACCAGCATCAAGCGAGTCGCCAACCGCATCGTGGCGACCAAGAAGGCCGGTCACGACGTGGTCGTCGTCGTGTCCGCGATGGGCGACACGACCGACGAGCTGATCGACCTCGCGAACCAGGTGTCGCCGCTGCCCCCGGGCCGCGAGCTCGACATGCTGCTGACCGCCGGCGAGCGGATCTCCATGGCGCTGCTGGCCATGGCGATCGAGACGCTCGGCCAGGAGGCGCGCAGCTTCACCGGCTCGCAGGCGGGCGTCCTCACCGACGACGTCCACGGCAAGGCCAAGATCATCGACGTCACGCCCGGCCGGCTGCAGTCGGCCATCGACGACGGTGCGATCGTCATCGTCGCGGGCTTCCAGGGTGTCTCGCAGACCACGAAGGACATCACGACGCTCGGTCGCGGCGGCTCGGACACCACGGCCGTCGCGCTCGCCGCGGCACTGAACGCCGACGTCTGCGAGATCTACACCGACGTCGACGGCATCTTCACCGCCGATCCCCGGATCGTGCCCACGGCCAGCCGCATCCCGGCGATCTCCTACGAGGAGACGCTCGAGATGGCCGCCAACGGCGCCAAGATCCTGCACCTGCGGTGCGTCGAGTACGCCCGCCGCAACTCCATGCCCATCCACGTGCGGTCGTCGTTCAGCGACAGGACCGGCACGTGGGTCGTGGCCAGTGAAGACGTCAGCAAGTACACGGAAGAAGGACAGGCGATGGAGCACGCCATCATCTCCGGGGTCGCCCACGACCGCAGCGAGGCCAAGATCACCGTCGTCGGCGTCCCCGACAAGGTGGGCTACGCCGCCCCCGTGCTGCGCGCCCTGGCCGAGGCCCAGATCAACATCGACATGATCGTCCAGAACGTGTCGGCCGCCGCCACGAACCTGACCGACATCTCGTTCACGCTGCCGCGCGACGACGGCCAGACCGCCATGACCGCCCTGGCCCGCCTCAAGGACCAGATCGGCTTCGAGCGCCTGCAGTACGACGACTCCGTCGGCAAGGTCTCGATCGTCGGTGCGGGCATGCGCTCGCAGCCCGGCATCACCGCCACGTTCTTCGAGGCGCTGGCGTCCGCGGGCGTCAACATCGGCATGATCTCGACCTCCGAGATCCGCATCTCGGTCGTCGTCGGCGAGAACGAGGTCGACGCGGCCGTCAACGCCGCCCACGAGGCGTTCAACCTGGGCGCGGCCGACACCGAGGCCGTCGTGTACGGAGGGACCGGACGATGAGCGCACGCATCGGAGTCGTCGGCGCGACCGGCCAGGTCGGCGCCGTCATGCGCCAGCTGCTGGAGGACCGCGACTTCCCCGCCGAGTCCGTCCGCTTCTTCGCCTCGGCACGTTCGGCCGGCAAGACGCTGCCGTTCCGCGGCCAGGAGATCGTCGTCGAGGACACCGCCACCGCGGACGTCTCCGACCTCGACATCGCGCTGTTCAGCGCCGGCGCCACGATGAGCAAGGTCGAGGCGCCCCGCTTCGCCGAGGCCGGCGTCACCGTCATCGACAACTCGTCCGCCTGGCGCAAGGACCCCAGCATCCCGCTGGTCGTCAGCGAGGTGAACCCGCACGACATCCCGGCCGGCGACGGCCCGCGTGGTCGCGGCATCATCGCCAACCCGAACTGCACCACGATGGCCGCGATGCCGGTCCTCAAGCCGCTGCACGACGCCGCGGGCCTCGTCCGGCTGACCGTCAGCAGCTACCAGGCCGTCTCCGGATCGGGCCTGGCCGGCGTCGAGGAGCTGCACTCGCAGGCCCTCGCCACGGTCGAGAAGGCCGACGCGCTGACCCACGACGGTCACGCCGTGTCGTTCCCCGAGCCGCAGAAGTACGTGAAGCCGATCGCGTTCAACGTGGTCGCGCTGGCGGGCTCGATCGTCGACGACGGCTCGCACGAGACCGACGAGGAGCAGAAGCTGCGCCACGAGTCGCGCAAGATCCTCGGCCTGCCCGACCTGCGGGTCGCGGGCACGTGCGTGCGCGTGCCGGTCTTCACGGGCCACTCGCTGTCGATCCATGCCGAGTTCGCCGACGACATCACGCCCGAGCAGGCGACGCAGATCCTGTCGTCCGCCCCCGGCGTGCAGGTGACCGACGTGCCGAACCCGCTCGACGCGGCCGGCCAGGACCCCAGCTTCGTCGGCCGGATCCGTCAGGACCAGTCGGTCGAGGGCAACAAGGGCCTGGTCCTGTTCGTCACGGGCGACAACCTGCGCAAGGGCGCTGCGCTCAACACGATCCAGATCGCCGAACTGCTCGTCTGATCCACCCCGCGCGTCCCGAGATTTGCTCCGATTTCCACCTTTCAGAGGGTTTGAAAGGTAGAAATCGGAGCAAATCTCGTTATGCGCGGAAGGCCTCGAAGTCGTCCAGGACCTCGGGGTTCTGCAGGGCGCCCTTCGCGGCGGCCTCGTCGACCGGGGTGCCGCGCAGGATCTTCTTGACGGGCACCTCGAGCTTCTTGCCCGAGAGCGTGCGCGGCATGCCGCGCACCTGGTGGATCTCGTCGGGCACGTGGCGCGGCGAGAGCTTGGACCGCAGCTCGGTGGTGATCTGCTTCGTCAGGGCGTCGTCCAGCCGTGCGCCCTCGACCAGCGCCACGAACAGCAGCAGTCGTCCGGCGCCGCCCTCGGCGTCCTCGAGGTGCACGACGATGCTGTCGGCCACCTCGGGCAGCGACTCGACCACCGAGTAGAACTCCGAGGTCCCCAGCCGCACGCCGCCGCGGTTGAGGGTGGCGTCGCTGCGCCCGGTGATCGTGCACGAGCCGTACGACGTCAGGTTGATCCAGTCGCCGTGGCGCCAGACGCCGGGGAAGTCCTCGAAGTACGCGGCGCGGTAGCGCGAGCCGTCCTCGTCGCCCCAGAAGCCGACCGGCATCGAGGGCATCGGCTGCTTGATGACCAGCTCGCCGAGCTGGTCGCGCACCGGCTGCCCGGACTCGTCGAAGGAGTCGACGTCGCAGCCCAGGCAGCGGCACGAGATCTCGCCGGCGTAGACCGGCACGGTGGGTGCGGCTCCCACGAAGGCGGCGCACGTGTCGGTGCCGCCCGAGACGGAGCACAGCTGCACGTGCGGCTCGAACTCCTCGTAGACCCACCGGAACCCCGCCTCGGGCAGCGGGGCGCCCGTGGAGCCGATCGCACGCAGGGACGACAGATCCGCGATCTGCGCGGGATGCAGGTCCTCCTTGCGGCACTGCAGCAGGTACGGCGCACTGGTGCCGAAGTACGTGACGCCGACCTCGGCCGCCATGCGCCACAGCTCGCCCATGTCGGGGTGGGCCGGGTTGCCGTCGAACATCACCACGGTGGCTCCGACGCCGATCCCCGAGACGAGGTAGTTCCACATCATCCAGCCGGTGGTGGAGAACCAGAAGAAGCGGTCGGCGGGCCCCAGGTCGCTCTGCAGGGCGAGCGCCTTGAGGTGCTCGATCGTGATGCCGCCGTGCCCGTGCACGATCGGCTTGGGCAGGCCCGTGGTGCCCGACGAGAACAGGACGTACAACGGCGCGTCGAAGGCGACCCGCGCGAACTCCAGCGGGCCGCCGGTCGCCGTGAACTGTTGCCACGTGATCGCCCGGTCCGGCGCGGGCGCGGCGGGGTCGAGGTACGGCAGCCACACCACGGTGCGCAGGCTGGGCAGGGCGGCGGTGATGGTCTCGACCTGCTCGCGGCGGTCGATGCCCTTGTCGCCGTAGCGGTAGCCGTCGACGGCCAGCAGCACGACCGGCTCGATCTGCTGCCAGCGGTCGATGACGCTCTGCGTGCCGAACTCGGGGGCGCAGGAGGAGAAGATCGCGCCGAGGCTGGCCGCGGCCAGCAGCAGGACGAGCGTCTCGGGGATGTTCGGCGAGTACGCGGCGACCCGGTCGCCGGGGCCGACGCCGGCATCGATCAGGCCCTGCCGTGCCCGCGCCACCTGGTCGCGCAGACCGGCGGCCGTCAGGCTGACCTCGTCGCGGCTCTGCGAGCGGGCGACCACCACGACGTCGTCGTCGGCGCGGCCGGGCAGCCGCAGCATCGCCTCGGCGTAGTTCAACCGGACGTCGGGGAACCAGCGGGCCCCGGGCATCGAGGCGTCCGGCAGGACCTCGGTGGCGTCGCCGTCGTACGGCAGCTCCAGGTACTCCAGCCACGCACCCCAGAACCCGGCGACGTCGTCGACCGACCACTGCCACAGGGAGTCGTAGTCGGGGACGTCCACGCCCCGGCTCTGCGCGATCCACGCCGCGAATCGCTCGATCGGCGTGGTGCCCCGGTGAGGCGGTTTCCAGAGGACGTCGGCGGACATGCCCGCAGTCTAGGACGGCGATGGCGCCGTGTCGGCGCGGCGCGGAAGGACGGCCCCAGGACCGATGCGTCGAGACGATCGGCGACCCTGCCTTCCCCAGCAGGTCGACGATCGTCTCGACGTCGGCGTGCCCCCGCCCACACCGGAACGTTCCGACCAGGTCGGGTGACGCAACGGCTTCACGGCAGTTCTCCCTGCTCCGATCGCGTCACACCAACGCTCCTGGGCCTGCCGGGTTCCCGGTCCCCCTCCGGCGAACAGACCACATCTTGCCCAACTCTCCCAGTGACCAAGGGCCGTTTCTGGAGAAAAAGCTGGGAATTGTGATGCAGTCGACACCAGTGAGGCTGCGTGCCGATCGAAGCCTGCCGCGCGTCGCGGACCGACAACGAAAAGATCCCCGGAACCCGAGGGTTCCGAGGATCTCATCGTGCTGAGGCACTGGTCGGGGTGACAGGATTTGAACCTGCGGCCTCGTCGTCCCGAACGACGCGCGCTACCAAGCTGCGCCACACCCCGTGTGCAACCTTGGAGATTCTACCCGGTCAAGGTGAGAACTGTCGCCTCGGGTCGGCAGGAGAACCGGAACGGGGTGAACGGCGAGGTGCCGCAGCCCGCCGAGACGTGCAACCACGAGGCGTCGTGACCGGGCGTGCGGTGGGTGTGCAGGCCGTTCGCGCGGCCCCGGTCGATGTCGCAATTGGTGACCAGGGCGCCGAAGCCGGGCACCTGCAGCTGGCCCCCGTGCGTGTGGCCGGCGAGGATCAGCTCGTTCCCGGCGGCGTTGAACGAGTCGAGCACGCGCAGGTAGGGGGCGTGGGCCACCCCGATGCGCAGGTCCGCCGTGGCGTCGGCGGGCAGGTGGTCGAGCCGGTCGAACCGCAGGTGCGGGTCGTCGACACCCGTGAAGGCGATGTGCGTGCCCTTGACCGTCAGCTCGCCCCGGTCGTTGTTGAGGTCCAGCCACCCCTGCTGCGTGAAGGCGGCGCGCAGGTCCTCGAAGGGCAGGTCCCGAGGCCGGCTCCAGTCGCCGCCGACGTCGACCCCCGTGCCGCCGCTCAGGTACGAGGTGGGGCTCTTCAGCTTCGGCGAGAAGTAGTCGTTCGAGCCGAAGACGAACACGCCGGGGACGTCGAGCAGTCCGGCGAGCGAGGCGACCAAGGGCGCCACGGAGTCCGCGCGCGCGAGGTTGTCGCCCGTGTTCACGACCAGGTCCGGCTCCAGCGCGGCGAGCGACTCCAGCCACTCGCGCTTCGGCAGCTGGCCGGGCAGCAGGTGGATGTCGGAGAGGTGGAGCACCCGCAGCGGCTCGTGCCCCGCGGGCAGGACGGGAGCGGTGAACTCGCGGACCACGAACCGGCGGGTCGCCTCGATGTACGAGTAGCCCAGCGTGCCGAGCCCGAGCGCGGTCGTCGCGGCCAGCAGCCGTCCCAGTGCCATGCGGGCAGCCTAGTCCTGCGGTGCCAGCGGACTCAGATCCAGCCGTGCTCGTAGGCGTGCTCGGCGGCCTCGTACCGCGAGGACGTGTCGGTCTTGGCCATCGCGCTCGACAGGTAGTTGCGCACCGTGCCCTCGGCCAGGTGCAGCGTTCCGGCGATCTCGGCGATCGACACGTGCCGTCGGGTCAGGCGCAGGGCGTCGAGCTCGCGGTCCGACAGGGGGCACGCCTCGGCCTCGAGCGCCGCCGCGGCGACCTCGGAGTCGACGTAGCGGCGTCCCGCCGCGACCTCGCGGATCACCTGCGCCAGCGTGGACACCGGGCTCGACTTCGGCACGAAACCCGAGATCCCGGCGGCCATGGCCCGCCGGAGCACGCCGGGACGAGCATGGCGGGTCATCAGCACCGAGCGCGCCGGGGGTGCGATCTGGGTCGACACCTCGATCCCGTCGGTCGGCGGCATTTCCAGGTCGAGCAGGACCACGTCCGGCTCGTGCAGACGGACCAGGTCCAGGCCGTCCGCGCCGTTCCCGGCCTCGCCCACGATGTCGAGGTCCTCCTCCAGCGCGAGGAGGGCCACGATCGCGCTGCGGATCATCTCCTCGTCGTCGACGACCACCACGCGGATCACACCGTCACCTCCAGCGTGAAGAGACCGTCATCGCGCCGCACCGCGAGTCGGCCACCGGCGGCGGCGGCGCGCTCGGTCAGCGAGGCGAGGCCCGTCCCGTGGGACGACGCCGACGGGCCTGCCCCGTCGTTGGTGATCGTGAACCGGTGCGGCGACGCGGCGATCCGCACCGAGGTCGCGTCGCTGTGGCGCAGGATGTTCGTCGTCGCCTCCCGCAGGGCCAGGGCGAAGAGCGGCTGCTCGAGCTCCTCGGCGCAGTCGACCTCGACGGCGGCGCCGGCGGCCTCGAGCACGGCGGCGGCGTTCGCCATCTCCTCGCGCAGGCTGGTGCGGCGGTAGCCCCGCACGATCTCCTTCGTCTCGGCGATGGCCTCCCGGGCGATCTGCTGGACCTCGTGCATCGAGGCGCGGGCGGCCTCGGGGTCCCGGTCGAGCTGGCGCTCGGCCAGCTCGGCCTTGAGCGCGATCACCTGCAAGTGGTGGCCCTGGACGTCGTGCAGGTCGGCCGCGAGCCGCAGGCGCTCGCGCACCGCGGCCAGGTCGGCCTCGGCCTCGCCCTTCGACCGGACCTGCAGCATGAGCTGCCACAGCCAGACCTGGAAGATGCAGACGACCGGAAGGAACAGGGCCAGGTAGCCCAGCACGTAGCCGCCCTCGTCGTCGAGGTCGCGCAGCTGCTCCCACCCCCCGATGGCGTACAGCCCGACGAGCAGCACCAGCACGAGCGGCACCACGTTGTTGCGCCACCGCGGCGCGAGGTCGATCGCCAGCAACGACACGACCAGCCAGGGCACGAGGACGACGCCGGGCGGAAAGGTGGGCGGCAGCCACGCCAGCGGGAAGACCAGCAACGCGGGAGCCAGGTATCTCACCCGCTGCCCCCAGGAGAACTGCTGCTGACCGAGCCCCGCCTTCGCGGCCGCGATCAGCGGACGACAGGAGAACCACACGACCGCTGCGATGACGACGAGCAGCCCGACCGTGCGGACGACCGCGATGCCTTCTGCAAGGTCCGCCAGGGCGCGAGCCACCGGGCCGATCAGGCCCATCACCACGTAGAGCCACAGGCTCGTCGCGGTGTAGCGCCAGGTGGCGACGAAGCCGTCGGGATTCGGACTCACGCCGACGACCGTATCCGAGAGGGCGCATGACAGATGTCATGAGTTGTGGTGACGGCGCACTCTGGCCGGTCCCGCCGCCGTGACGCCAAGGTGGAGCCATGGACATCACCGACGACACCGTCATCGAGGCCCGCGGGCTGTCGTGCTCCTACGGGGACTTCGTCGCCGTGCGCGACCTCGACCTGGCGGTCCACCGCGGCGAGCTGTTCGCCCTCCTGGGCACGAACGGCGCCGGCAAGACCACGACCATGGAGACCCTGGAGGGCCATCGCGGCGCCGACGGCGGGCAGGTGCGCGTGCTCGGGCTCGACCCGCAGCGCGACCGGGCCGCCCTGCGGCCGCGCATCGGCATGATGCTCCAGGAGACCGGGTTCGCCGGCGACCTGACCGTCCGCGAGACGCTCGAGATGTGGGCCGCGCTGACGACTCGCCCTGACCCCGTCGACGACGTGCTCAAGCGCGTCGAGCTGGCCGATCGCGCCGACACCCGGGTCGTCCAGCTGTCCGGCGGCCAGCGCCGTCGCCTCGACCTGGCGCTCGCCACGCTCAACCGGCCCGAGGTGCTCTTCCTCGACGAGCCCACCGCCGGCCTGGACCCCGAGTCGCGTGAGCGCACGTGGGGCATCGTGCGCGACCTGCTGGCGGGCGGCACCACCGTCGTCCTGACGACGCACTACCTCGAGGAGGCCGAGTCGCTGGCCGATCGCATCGCGATCATGCACGGTGGCCGCGTCGTCCGCGAGGGCACCCTGGAGCAGATCGTGGGGGCGGCGCCGGCGCAGATCTCGTTCCGCGCGCCGGTCGCGGACGGGGCCCGCCTGGAGCGTGAGCTGCGCACCGTCGTCGACCCGCAGGACGTGCAGGTCCAGGGCGACCTCGTCCGGCTCGGGGTCGCCGACCTGCAGCCCGCCCTCGGCCGCCTGTTGGGCTGGGCCGACCAGCACGGCCACCGCCTCGGCCGCCTGCACGCCCAGGAGGCGAGCCTGTCCGAGGTCTTCACCCGCATCAGCCAGGACCGTATCGAGGAGAACGCATGAGCACCGCGACCGCCACCACCCGACCGTCGGCCTCGCGGGCGTGGGTGATCGCCCGCACGGAGCTGCGCCTGATCGCCCGGTCCAAGGCCACGCTGGTCAGCGCGACCGCGTTCCCGCTGATGTTCGCGGCCTTCGTCATCGCGCAGGCCGAGACGGCGCGGAACGCCGCCGTCGGGATGATCTGCATGGTCCTGGCGTTCTTCGCCCTGTTCGCGATCTACCTCACGGCCACGACGACGCTGGTCACCCGCCGCCAGGACCTGTTCCTCAAGCGGCTGCGCTCCGGCGAGACGGGCGACGGTGCGATCCTCGCCGGCGTGCTGGCGGCGCCCCTGGTGCTGTTCCTGGCCCAGGTGGCCGTGGTCGCGGGCGTCCTGGTCGCGCTCGACATCCCGGCCCCCTCGCGGCCCTGGTGGCTCCTGGCCGCCGTCGTCGGCCTGGTGGCGTCGACCCTGACCGCAGCCACGGCCACGGCAGCGATCACGCCGAACGCGAGCGCCGCCCAGATCTCGACGATGCCCTACATCACCGTCGTGCTGGGGTCGCTGGTCGCCGGGCCGCTGGTCGAGAGTCCGTACCTGGACCTGACACCCGGTGGAGCGGTCGTGACCCTCGTCCGCGCCGCCTACGACCTCGAGCTGGCCGGCAGCCCGTGGTTCGCGATCGCGGGCCTGGCGCTGTGGACCTGGGTGGGCGTCGACCTCACCCGCCGGCTCTTCCGCTGGGAGCCGCGGCACTGAGGCAGACCCTCGCCGACGGGTGGGACACTGGAGCCATGTCAGCTCTCAAGGATCGACTCCGCGACGACCTCAACACCGCCCTGAAGGCCCGGGACGCCCTGCGCACCTCGGTCATCCGGATGGCGCTGGCGGCGATCACGAACGCCGAGGTCGCCGGCAAGGAGGCGCGCGAGCTGACGGACGACGACGTCCTGACCGTCCTGTCCTCGGAGGCCAAGAAGCGCCGCGAGTCGGCCACCGCCTTCGACGAGGGCAACCGCCCCGAGCTGGCCGAGAAGGAGCGGGCCGAGGCCGCCATCTTGGCCGAGTACCTGCCCGAGCCGCTGAGCGACGAGGAGATCGCGGCGATCGTGGCCGAGAGCATCGAGCAGACCGGCGCCGCGGGCGAGGGGATGAAGGCGATGGGCAAGGTCATGGGCGCCGTGACGGCCCAGACCAAGGGCCGTGCCGACGGAGGCGCCGTCGCGGCCGAGGTCAGGCGCCAGCTCGGCTCCTGAGCGCAGCGTGAAACGAGCGGGGCCCGTGGGTGACCACGGGCCCCGCTCGTCCGTTCACATCGCGTGACTCAGTCGTCGCCGCGGTCGCCGCCGCGGCCCCGGCCTCGGTCGCCACCACGGGCCGGACGATCGCCACCACGGGCGTCAGGCTTGGCCGCGGCCTTCTGCGCACTGGGCAGGCTCACCGAGTCGAACTTGGCCGGCGTGAGGCTCTTCTCGATCTCGCCCATCGCCGCCTTCCACTGCGGACCCGCCAGCGACGAGCCGCCGGCCTGGTTGAACGTCACGGGCACGCCGCGCAGGCTGGTGTTGACCAGGCCGGACGGTCGGCCGCTCTTGGTGATGCCGGCGATCATCGACGCCGCCGAGATCTCGGGGGTGTAGCCGACGTACCAGACGGCCTTGGAGTCGTTCGTCGTGCCGGTCTTGGCGGCCGACGGGATGCTCAGGCCGGTGCCGTTCTGGTAGCCGAAGCCGTTCGGCTGCTGCAGGCCCACGAGGATCGCGTTGATCGTCGCGGCGGTCTTCTTGCTCATGACCCGCTTGCAGTCCGGCTTGTACTTCTTGAGGGTCTTGCCGTTGCGGTCGAGGATCTCGGCGACCGGGGCCGGCTCGCAGTACTCGCCGCCGGCGGCGGGCGTGGCGTAGGCGGCCGCCATGTCCAGCGGGCTCACGTCGATCGGGCCGAGCGTGAACGACGGGACGTAGCTGCCGGGCTTGCCCTCCTTGGGGTCGGGCTCGGTGATCGGGATGCCCATCTTCTTGGCCATCTTGACCGTCTTGCACAGGCCCGCGTCACGCTCGAGCTGCGCGAAGTAGGTGTTGACGGACGTGCGCAGGCCGGTGACCATGTTGAACGTGCCGGCACCTGTGGAGTTCTTGACCGGCCAGGCCGACGTGCCGCGTCCGTCGCAGTCGAAGTAGGTCCCGCTCGGGATCGTCATCGTCTGGGGCGAGTTGTACGACTTGCTGGGCGGGATGCCGTCCTCGAGCGCCGCGGCGGTCGTGAACATCTTGAAGGTCGATCCGGCCTGGAAGCCGGCCGAGTCGCCGTACTTCCGCGGCACGGAGAAGTTGATGTAGGTCTCGCCCTTCTTCTTGCCCATCGAGCGCGACTGGCCCAGGGCCCGGACCTTGCCGGTACCCGGCTCGACCAGCGCGAGCGAGCCGATGGCCTTGTCGGTGGGGCCGACGTACTTCTTGACGGCCTGGTTGACCGACTCCTGCATCGACAGGTCGATGTTGGACTTGATGGTCAGGCCGCCGCGCTCGAGCATCGTCTGACGCTCCTTGACCGTCGCGCCCAACGCCGGCTCCTGCAGCAGGTAGCGGCGGATGTAGTCGCACGAGAAGGACGCGACCGAGTCGACGCAGCCGTTGGGGAAGGACGTGATCTTCAATCCGATGGTGGTGGCGCTGAGCTTCTCGGCCTCGGCGGTGGGGATCTTGCCCAGGCGGGCCATGACACCGAGCACGGTGTTGCGACGCTGCAGCGCGCGCTCGGGGTACACGCGCGGGTTGTACTGCTCGGGGTTCTGGACCAGGCCGGCCAGCGTGGCGGCCTGCGAGGTCGACAGCTTGTCGGGGCTGACCGAGAAGTAGTGATAGGCCGCGGCGTTGACGCCGTAGGCGCCGTCGCCGAAGTAGGCGATGTTCAGGTAGTGCTCGAGGATCTCGTCCTTCGAGTACTCCTTCTCGTAGTTGATGGCCAGCTTCAGCTCGCGGATCTTGCGGGCGGTGGACACCTCGGTGGCGGCGGCGCGCTGCTCCTTGGTGGCGGCCTGCTGGACGAGCGTGAGCTTGACCAGCTGCTGCGTGATCGAGGAGCCGCCCTGCGTCTCACCGGCGGAGGCGTTGTTCATGAGGGCTCGCAGGGTGCCCTTGAGGTCCAGCGCGCCGTGCTCGTAGAACCGGTAGTCCTCGATCGAGATGATCGCCTCCTGCATGACGGGGGCGATCTTCTCGAGGGGGACGTCCTGGCGGTTCTCCTGGTAGAAGTACGCGATCCGACGGCCGTTCGAGGCCAGCACGCGGGTGGTCTGCGGGTTGGGCAGGTCCTGCAGCGCGAGGG
Source organism: Aeromicrobium senzhongii (assembly GCF_014334735.1). Taxonomy (NCBI): domain Bacteria; kingdom Bacillati; phylum Actinomycetota; class Actinomycetes; order Propionibacteriales; family Nocardioidaceae; genus Aeromicrobium; species Aeromicrobium senzhongii. Next base: position 97,284 of record NZ_CP060587.1, on the reverse strand, counting down.
GCAGGTCGACGATGTCCTTGGTGGCCTTGTTGCCCGTGGAGGCCACGAAGGCCGTCCCGGGCACGAAGATCACGGCGATGATCACGCCTGCCAGGACGGACAGCCACGCGATCGAACCGATCGCCCCCCACACAGAGGTCGGCTTCGGTTCGCTCTCGGCGACCTTCTTGATCGACTCGCCCATGTCCTGCCACGCCATGGCATGAGGATACGGGAGTTTCGCAATGTGACCACGGACCGTTGCGATGCCGTGAGCCGCCGGTCCGGCGCGGGCACCGGACGATTCGGACGAACCACGGAGTGACTCTTTGGAACTATGTACCAACTACCCGGACGAATCTGTCCACTTCAGCCGATCATCCCTACGCTGGTGGCACAGCAGAAACAAATTCTCCTTCCGGTCACGGGGACCGGGGGGATCTCGGGAAAGGTCTCTGCGCATGTGGAACGAAAACTGGTCTCAGGACGCCGCCTGCTTGGGCAAGTCGGACGATCTCTTCGTCAAGGGTGCCGAGCAGAATCGCGCCAAGGTCGTCTGCAACGGCTGCGAGGTCCGCGCCGAGTGCCTGGCCGAGGCCCTCGACAACCGCATCGAGTGGGGCGTGTGGGGCGGCATGACCGAGCGGGAGCGCCGCGCGCTGCTGCGTCGCAAGCCCAACGTCCGCCGCTGGCGCGACGTGCTCGTCCCCGCCAACTGACCCTCTCCGTCTCAGTCGCCCTGCGGGGTGCCGAGGTGATGACCGATCGTCCGTAGTCCCGCCACGTCGTGGACGTCCGTGTCCAACGCCGGCACCGGGACGATCTCGACGTTCCCGTGCGCGGCACTGAACCGCTCGCGCAGCCGGTTCTCGCGCTCGGCCAGTCGCATCCGCTCGGCGTGCACGTCGAGCAGCTCCGCCGTCCGGCGCTCCGCCGCCTTCCCCCCGGCCAGTCGCGGCGCCGCGGACTCGGCGTCCACCGCGCTGACACCGGCGGCCGCCTCGTCGTGCACGCGGTTCACGACCAGGCCAGCCAGCGGCATGTCGTCGGCCGCGAGCCGTTCGACGAAGTAGGCCGCCTCGCGCATCGCCGCGGCCTCCGGCGCGGCGATGACCAGGAACGCGGTGCCCTCGGCCTGCAACAGCGAGAAGGTCGCCTCGGCCCGCTGACGGAACCCGCCGAAGAGCGTGTCGAAGGCCGCGATGAAGGTCTGCATGTCGGTGAGCACCTGCGCACCGAGCACCTTGTTGAGGGCGCCCGTCACGATCCCCAGTCCCGCCGACAGCATCCGCGCCGGGCCCCGGGCCGGCGCCAGCATCAGCCGGATGAACCGGCCGTCGAGCAGCGAGGACAGCCGCTCGGGCGCGTCCAGGAAGTCCAGTGCGGACCGCGACGGCGGCGTGTCCACGACGATCAGGTCCCAGCGGCCCTCGGCGTGCAACTGGCCCAGCTTCTCCATCGCCATGTACTCCTGCGTGCCCGCGAACGAGCTGGACAGGGCGACGTAGAAGGGGTTGCTCAGGATCTCGGCGGCCTTCTCGGGCGAGGCGTGGGCCTCGACGACCTCGTCGAAGGTCGTCTTCATGTCGAGCATCATCGCGTCGAGCGAGCCGCCGGCCGACGTGTCGATCCCGGCGACCGGACGCGGGGTGTTGTCGAGCTCGAGCAGGCCCAGCGACTGCGCCAGCCGGCGCGCCGGGTCGATCGTCAGCACGCAGACCGTGCGTCCCTGCTCGGCGGCACGCAGCGCCAGCGCGGCGGCCGTCGTGGTCTTGCCGACACCGCCGGCGCCGCAGCACACCACGATGCGGGTCTGCGGGTCGCCAATCAGCCCGTCCACGTCGATGCGCACCGGCTCGTGGGCCGAGGAGATCCGGCGCTCGGTGCGCGGACGGCGCTCGCGGGGGGTCGTGGTCGCGCGGCCGCTCATCGGGCGTCCTCCACCAGAGGAGCCAGCGTGTCGGCCAGATCCTGCAGGGCGCCCAGGTCGATTCCGCCGGTCAGCATCGGCAGGCTCAGGTGCGGCCGTCCGCAGCTCTCGATAATCGCCCGCTGCTCGTTCTGCAGCCGTTGCCGCTCGACGTGCCCGAACCCGTCGGCGACGAGCGTCGCCGCGGCCTGGCGCGGGAGTCCGACACGCTCGAGCACGGGAGCGACGGCCTTGGCGTCGAGGCGGCCGGCCTCGAGCGCCTCGACCGTGTCCGGCGAGAGCAACGAGGGGCGCACCAGGTTCACGACCACGTGGCCGACCGGCAACCCCGCCCGGGTGAGCTCCGCGATGCCGTCGAGGGTCTCCTGCACGGGCATCTCCTCCAGCACCGTGACCAGGTGCACGGCCGTCTGCGGGCTGCGCATCATCGTCATGATCGATTCGGACTGGGTCTTGATCGGGCCGACCTTGGCCAGCCCGGCGACGTCGTCGTTGACGCCCAGGAAGCGGGTGATCCGGCCCGTGGGCGGCGCGTCGACGACCACGGCGTCGTAGACGAAGTCCGAGGACTTGTCCTTCGTGCGTCGCCGCGCGGCCTCGTAGACCTTGCCGGTCAGCAGCACGTCGCGCACGCCCGGCGCGATCGTCGTCGCGAAGTCGATGACGCCGAACTTGTCGAGCGCCCGCCCGGCCCGGCCGAGCCGGTAGTACATCTGCAGGTACTCCAGCAGCGCAGCCTCGGGATCGATCGCGAGCGCGTGGACGTGACCGCCGGAATCGCTCGTGGCGATGCGGCGCTCCTCGTAGGGCAGCGGCGGCACGTCGAAGAGCTGGGCGATCCCCTGGCGGCCCTCCACCTCGCACAGCAGCACCTTCTTGCCCTGGTCGGCCAGGGACAGCGCGAGGGCGGCGGCCACGGTCGTCTTGCCGGTGCCGCCCTTGCCGGTCACGACGTGCAAGGGGGTCGAGTTCGCCACGCCGTCGAGACTACCGAGGGTCGGGCCCTCGCGTCGGTCGAGAAGCCGTCGTGGTTCCGGCGATACAGTCGGGCCATGACCAAGTGGGAATACCTGACGGCACCTGTGCTCGTCCATGCGACCAAGCAGATCCTCGACAACTTCGGACGCGACGGCTGGGAGCTGGTGCAGATCGTCCCGGGCATGAACCCGGAGAACCTCGTGGCCTACTTCAAGCGGCCGGTGGCTTGATCATGGGCGCCGTCGTCGAACGCCTCGCATCGATGGGGCTGACCGTTCCCGACGTCGCCGCTCCCGTGGCGTCGTACGTGCCCGCGTTGCGCAGCGGGTCGCACGTCTTCACGTCCGGCCAGCTGCCGTTCGTCGACGGCGCCCTGCCGGCCGTGGGCAAGGTCGGCGCCGAGGTGTCGCCCGAGGACGCCCACGAGTACGCCCGCCTGTGCGGCCTCAACGTCATCGCGGCCATCAACTCGATCGCCGACCTCGACACGGTCGTGCGCGTCGTCAAGGTCACCGTCTTCGTGGCCAGCGCCCCCGACTTCACGGGGCAGCCCGGCGTGGCCAACGGCGCCAGCGACCTGCTCGCGGCGGCCTTCGGCGCCGCCGGGTCGCACACCCGCAGCGCGGTCGGCGTGGCCGTCCTGCCGTTGAACTCGCCCGTCGAGGTGGATGCGATCGTCGAGGTGGCCTGACGTGCTGGTGCCCGTCCCGCCGAAGGCCCTGAAGCGGCTCGAGACCTTCGACCCGGCCGACGCCGTCCAGCCCAAGGACGCCGCCACGATCGCGGTCGTCCGCGACGGTGAGGCCGGACTGGAGGCGTTCCTCATGCGCCGCCAGGCCTCGATGGCGTTCGCGGCGGGCATGTACGTGTTCCCCGGTGGCGGCGTGCAGGACGACGATGGCGAGCCGATGACGTGGGTCGGGCCGGAACCCGAGGAGTGGGCCGTCCGGTTCTCGTGCGATCCGGAGCTGGCCCGGCGCCTGGTCGTCGCCGCCGTGCGCGAGACCTTCGAGGAGACCGGCGTGTTGCTGGCCGGCCCCGACGAGCACTCGATCGTGGGGGACACCACCGATCTGGCCGGGGCCCGCGACGAGCTCGAGGCGAAGAAGATGTCGTTCGCGCAGTTCCTCGCCGACGAGAAGCTCGTGCTGCGCGCCGACCTGCTGGGCGCGTGGGCGCACTGGATCACCCCGGCGCTCGAGCCGCGCCGTTACGACACCCGCTTCTTCGTCGCCGCCCTGCCCGAGGGTCAGCGGATCGGCACCGTCAGCACCGAGGCGGACAAGTCGTTGTGGGCGCCCCTGGCGGACGTTCTCGCGCTGGTCGATGCCGGCCGGGCGGCCATGATGCCGCCCACCGCCGTGACCTGCCGCGAACTGGCACCCCTGGCCGCCGGCGACGTGCTGACGGCCTCGGCCGAGCGGACCATCAAGCCCATCGAGCCCCGGTTCGTCCGGGTGGACGGTCAGTGGTGGCTCGACATCGATCGTGAGGAAGAGCTGTGACCACCTCCGTGACGCCCCGCGCGTCGTTCATCCTGGCCGACAACCCCGGGATCATGACGCTCGACGGCACGAACACGTGGATCCTGCGCGAGCCGGGCGCCGACCGCGCGGTCGTGGTCGATCCGGGGCCCGACCTGGCGGAGCACGTCGACGCCGTCGTGGCCGCCGCCGGCGAGGTCGCCCTGGTGCTGTTCACCCACCACCACTGGGACCACACCGACGCCCTCGAATCGATCGTCCGGGCCACCGGCGCGCCGACCCGGGCGATCTCGCCCGACTACACCCGCTCGGCCGATCCCCTGCGCGACGGCGAGACCCTCGAGGTCGACGGGCTCACGATCGAGGTGGTGACCGCGCCCGGTCACACGAAGGACTCGGTCGCGTTCCTGCTGCCGCAGGACCGGGCGTTGCTGAGCGGCGACATGGTCCTGGGTCGCGGCACCACCGTGGTCGCTCATCCCGACGGCGCCCTCGGCCCGTACCTGGACTCGATGCGGCGGTTCCGTGCGCTGGTCGCAGACGGGCAGGTCGAGACGATCCTGCCGGGTCACGGACCCGTGATCGACGACCCCGGCGCCGTCCTGGACTTCTACCTCGCCCACCGCGAGGAGCGCCTCGAGCAGGTGCGGTCCGCCATGGCCGCCGGCGCCGTCAGCGCACGTGAGGTGGTCGAGAAGGTCTATGCCGACGTCGACCCGGTCCTGTGGGACGCGGCCGAGCTGTCCGTGCGCGCCCAGCTGGAGTACCTGCGGGGGTGACGGTTTACCACGGGACCGTGGTAAACACGCGCCTCCCCAAGGAAACTTCCTTGGGGAGGCGGTGAACTACCACGGGACCGTGGTAAACCGACGTGGGTCAGCGCGAGCGGCGCTTGAGACGCTCAAGGTCGAGGATGATGACCGAGCGGGGCTCGAGCCGCAGCCAGCCGCGCGACGCGAAGTCGGCCAGCGCCTTGTTGACCGTCTCGCGCGAGGCGCCGACGAGTTGCGCCAGCTCCTCCTGCGTGAGGTCGTGGTTGACGTGGATGCCGTCGTCGGCCTCGCGGCCGAAGCGGGCGGCCAGGTCGAGCAGCGCCTTGGACACGCGACCGGGCACGTCGGAGAAGACCAGGTCGCCGACGACCTCGTTGGTGCGGCGCAGGCGGCCGGCCAGCTGGTTCAGCAGCGCGTACGCCACGTCGGGGTGCGACTGCAGGACCGGGTTGAGCGCGCTGTGACCGAGGCTGCGCAGCTCGACGTCGGTGACGGCCGTGGCCGTCGCGGAGCGGGGGCCGGGATCGAAGAACGACAGTTCGCCGAACATCTGTCCGGGGCCGAGGATCGCGATCAGGTTCTCGCGGCCGTCGACCGAACGGCGGCCCAGCTTGACCTTGCCCTCGATGACGACGTAGAGCTGATCGCCCTCGTCGCCCTCGCCGAACAGGACCTCGCCGCGGCGCAGTGACACCGCGGACATGGAGGACTCGAGGGCGCCGGAGGCGTCGTCGTCGAGGCCGTTGAACAGAGGGGCTTGGCGCAGAACTTCATCGGTCACTCTCCTAGTTTCCCACATGCAACCCAGATCACACGTACGATGTCTGCATGCGGGTGTGCCGTGTCCGGATACGGTGTTAGCGTGCCCGCCGATCCGAGCCCCGCGACCCCCCGTCCGGCGACCTCGTTGGTACGGCGTGCACGCAAGATCGACCGGGTGCTCGCCGCGACCTATCCCGACGCCCACTGCGAGCTCGATTTCGACAATCCGTTCCAGCTGCTGGTGGCCACGGTGCTCTCCGCGCAGACCACCGACCGGCGCGTCAACGCGATCACCCCGGCGCTCTTCGCCGCCTATCCCGATGCCGCTGCACTCGCCGGGGCCGACCGCACGGCGATCGAGGAGATCATCCGCCCCACGGGGTTCTTCCGTGCCAAGACCGAGAGCATCATGGGACTGTCCTCGGCCCTGGTCGAACGGTTCGACGGCGAGGTGCCGGCCCGCCTGTCCGACCTCGTCTCCCTGCCGGGCGTGGGTCGCAAGACCGCCAACGTCGTCCTGGGCAACGCGTTCGGCATCCCCGGGATCACCGTCGACACCCACTTCGCCCGGCTGGTCCGCCGCTGGGAGTGGGTCGACGAGGCGACCGCGAAGGATCCGGTCAAGACCGAGCACGCCGTGGCGGCGCTCTTCCCCAAGCGCGACTGGACGATGCTGTGCCAGCGCGTGATCTGGCACGGCCGCCGCCGCTGCCATGCCCGTACGCCAGCCTGCGGCGCGTGCCCCGTCGCCCACTGGTGCCCCTCGTACGGCATCGGCCCCACCGACCCGGAGATCGCCGAGGCGCTGGTCACCACCCAGGGACCCGCATGACCCAGACTCCCCCCACGTCGCTGCCGGACTGGCTGCGACCGCTCGCCGACCTGCTCGGCTCCGTCGAGGCCGAGCAGCTCGCTCCCCGGTTCCCCCACCCGCCGGCCGACGCCCGGCCCGCCGCGGTCCTGATGCTCTTCTCCGAGGGCGAGCGAGGCCGCGAGCTGCTGCTGACCGAGCGCGCGGCCACGCTGCGCAACCACGCCGGCCAGATCTCGTTCCCCGGCGGCAAGCAGGACGACACCGACCGCGACCCCGTGCACACCGCGCTGCGCGAGGCCGAGGAGGAGGTCGGACTGGACCCGAGCGAGGTCGTCGTCTTCGGCACGCTGCCCACGCTGTGGCTGCCGCCGAGCAACCACGCGGTCACGCCCGTCCTGGGCTACTGGACGAACCCGCACCCGCTGACCGCCCACAGCCCCGACGAGGTCGAGCAGGTCCTGCCGACCTCGCTGGACCTGCTGCTGGACCCGGAGCGCCGGTTCAGCGTCGTCCACCCCTCCGGGTGGACCGGACCCGCCTTCGACATCGGCGCGGAGACCCCGCTGTGGGGCTTCACCGCCGGCATCATCTCCCGACTCTTCGAGCGCCTGGGGTGGGAACGCCCGTGGGACGCCACCCGAACCCGACCCCTGCCGGAGTGACATGAACTGGCTCGATCTCGTCCTGATCACGACGTTCGTGGTCTACGCCTACGCCGGCTGGGTCCACGGGTTCGTCTCGAACGTCTTCTCCGGCGGTGGCCTGCTGCTCGGCTTCCTGCTCGGCATCGCCCTGGCGCCGCGGTTCTTCACCCAGGGGTCCGGTGACGCCCTGTCGGCGGTCATGTCGATCGTGTTCGTGTTCGTCGTCGCCGCCGTGGGCAACTTCACCGGCAGCATGATCGGCCGCTCGCTGCGCATCCGCCGAGGCCCGGGGCGCGCGATCGACGCCGTGCTCGGAGCCGCCTTCGGCACCAGTGTCGTGATGGCCGCGTCCTGGGCGCTGGGCTACGCGGTGAGCGCGTCGACGCTGCCGTACGTCAGCGCGGCGGTTCGCGACTCGACGGTCCTGCAGCGCGTCGACCAGCTCATGCCGCAGCGCGCGGGCGAGGCCCTCCAGGCCTTCACCGACACGCTCACCGGCGACGTCTTCCCCCGGTACCTCGACCCGTTCGAGACCGAGATCATCCCCGCCACCGAGCCGCCGGACGACAAGACGCTGGCGCTGAAGTCGGTCCGTGCCGCCCGGGACAGCGTGGTGCGCGTGCTCGGTGAGGCGGAGTGCAACCGCACCATCGAGGGCTCGGGCTTCGTCATCGCCCGTGACCGGATCATGACCAACGCGCACGTCCTGGCCGGGGTGGACGAGCCCACCGTCACGGTGGGCAACCGCCGGTACGACGCACGGCCGGTGTGGTTCGATCCCGATCTCGACCTCGCCGTCGTCGACGTCCCCGGACTGGACGCGAAGCCCCTCCGCTTCGAGACCGGCGCCCAGCAGGGTGACCCCGCCGCCGTCCTCGGATTCCCCGAGAACGGTCCGTTCGACGCGCGGTCCGCGCGAATCCGTGGCCGACTGGACCTGAAGGGTCCCGACATCTACGGGAACGGCCGCGTGTCGCGCGACGTCTTCTCCATCCGCTCGCTCGTCCGGTCGGGCAACTCCGGCGGGCCACTGATCTCGACGAAGGGCGAGGTGATCGGAGTGATCTTCGCGGCGTCCATCTCCGACCCGGAGACCGGTTACGCGGTGACCGCGGCCGAGACGATCCCGATCGCCCGGGCCGCGGCGCGGGCCGAGGCCACGGTGTCGACGGGCCAGTGCGCCTGATGCGCACCGTCGCGACCGCCCTGCTGTGGTGCGTGGCCACGGCGGCCACCTTCGTCGGCATCGGCGCGGGCTGGACGGCCACGCACGTCCAGAGCGAGAGCGGCTTCGTCGACCTGGTCTCGCAGGTCGGCGACGACCGGCAGGTCCAGCGGGCGGCCGCCGACACTGCCGGCGAGGCGTTCGCGGACCGGACCGGGCTGACCGGCGTCCTGCACGACCGGATCGCGGACGTCGTCCGCGACGGGGTGCTGCGCCTGACGGACTCCCCGGACTGGGACAAGGCGTGGGCCGAGGTGGCCCGCGACACGCACCAGCGGCTCTACGCCGAGCCGACCCCGAAGAACGTCCGGGCCGACGTCTCCCCCTTGGTGGAGGTCGCCCTCGGCGAGGTCTCGGCGAAGCTGCCCGTCGACCTGCCGCCGCCCGGTGAGCTACTGGTCACCATGAGCGAGAAGGACCCGGCCGACTTCGTGGCTGCGACGTCGCGCGCCAGGGCGACGACGACCGTCGCGGTCGGGACCGCGGTGATCGCCGCCCTGCTGGCGCTCGTGGTGTCGCGACGACGGGGCACCACACTGGCCGCCCTGGGCCTCGGTGCCGTGCTGGCGGCCGCCGCGTGGTGGGTCCTGGGCCGGCTCGCCCTGCCCCGCCTCGTCGACGAGCAGGCCGCCACCACCACCGAGGCGGGTCGCCATCTGCGCGACGAGCTGACCGACCACGTCGTCGCGTCGCTGGACGTGACGTTGATCTGGGTGGCGCTGGGTGGCGCCGCGCTGATCGTGGTGGGACTGGTCAGCCGCGCGCGGCGGTCTTGACGCGGTTCCCCGCCGCGTGGTTGCCGGGCTTGAGCGCCGACGGCAGCTGACGCGCCGTGCCGATGGACTTCTCGGGCACCCGGATCTTCTTGAACCGCGACCACGCCACGAGCAGCAGGACCACGGCCACGAGCAGGTAGAACACCGTGACGATGAGGAACGCCCACGCCGCGTGGAGACCGGTCATCGTCAGGAAGTAGGCGATGGTGACGGAGCCGAGGATCAGCACGAGCAGCAGCAGGAACGCGGCAGCCGCGACGAGCGCTGCGCCGATGCCGCCGGCCTTCACGCTGACGCGCAACTCGGACTTCACCAAGGCGATCTCGTGCTGGACGATCGACGACAGGTCGCGGGTCACATCTGCGACGAGTCGTCCGATCGTGGGGTCGTCCGTGGGCTTCGTCATGGTGTGAGCGTACCCAAATCCCGCCGGGGCAGCCCTTCGTGGCCACCCCGGCGGGCGCGGGGGTCCCGCTGGGGTCATTCCTGGTCGGCCGCGGGCTTCTTCAGTCCGGCGGTGATCAGCTCCATGACGGACGAGTCCGCCAGGGTGGTCGCGTCGCCGACCTCGCGGTTCTCGGCGACGTCACGCAGCAGCCGCCGCATGATCTTGCCCGAGCGCGTCTTGGGCAGCTCGGGGACGACGATGATCTGGCGCGGCTTGGCGATCGGCCCGATCTCCTTGGCGACGTGGTCGCGCAGCGCGGCGATGTGCTCATCGGTGGACTCCGCTGCGGACTCGCGCAGGATGACGAAGGCCACGACGGCCTGTCCCGTCGTGTCGTCGGTGGCGCCCACGACCGCGGCCTCGGCGACGGTGGGGTGCGAGACGAGCGCCGACTCGATCTCGGTGGTCGACAGGCGGTGGCCCGAGATGTTCATGACGTCGTCGACGCGCCCCAGCAGCCAGATGGCGCCGTCCTGGTCCTTCTTGGCGCCGTCACCGGCGAAGTACATGTTCGGGAAGCGCGCCCAGTAGGTGTCCTTGAAGCGCTGGTCGTCGCCCCAGATCGTGCGGAGCATGGCCGGCCACGGCTCGGTGAGCACGAGGTAGCCGCCCTCGCCGTTGCCGACGGGGTTGCCCGCGTCGTCGACGACCTCGGCGCTGATGCCCGGCAGCGGGCCCATCGCCGATCCCGGCTTGGCGGCGGTGACGCCCGGCAGCGGGCTGAGCATGTGCGCACCGGTCTCGGTCTGCCACCACGTGTCCACGACGGGCGTGCGGTCGCCGCCGATGTTCGTGCGGTACCAGACGTACGCCTCGGGGTTGATGGACTCACCGACCGAGCCGAGGATGCGCAGCGTCGAGAGGTCGTACTGCGCGGGGATGTCGTCGCCCCACTTCATGAAGGTGCGGATCGCGGTGGGGGCGGTGTAGAAGAGCGTCACGCCCTTCTCCTGGATGATCTCCCACCAGCGGCCCTTGTGCGGGGTGTCGGGCGTGCCCTCGTAGAGGACCTGCGTCGCCGCGTTCGCGGTCGGCCCGTAGGCGATGTAGGAGTGTCCGGTGACCCAGCCGACGTCGGCGGTGCACCAGAAGACGTCGGTGTCCCGCTTGTGGTCGAACACCGCGTCGAAGGTGTACGCGCACTGGGTCAGGTAACCGCCGCTGGTGTGCAGGATGCCCTTCGGCTTGCCGGTCGTGCCGGAGGTGTACATGACGTACAGCGGGTGCTCGGCGTCGAAGGCCTGCGGCTCGTGCTCGGTCGAGGACTCGTCGACCACCTCGTGCCACCAGACGTCGATGTTCTCGTCGAAGGCGACGTCCTCACCGGTGCGGCGCACCACCAGCACGTTCTCGACCGGGCTGGCGTCGCCGAGCTTCGCGATCGCCTCGTCCACCGCCGGCTTGAGCGCCGACGGGGCGCCGCGACGGTAGCCGCCGTCGGCGGTGACGACCAGCTTCGCCTCGCAGTCCTCGACCCGGCTGGCCAGGGCGTCGGAGCTGAAGCCGCCGAACACGACGGTGTGCGGGGCGCCGAGGCGGGCGCACGCCAGCATCGCGACGACGGCCTCGGGGATCATCGGCAGGTAGATCGCCACGCGGTCGCCGGCCTCGATGCCGAGCTCCTCCATCGCGTTGGCGGCCTTGCAGACCTCGTCCTTGAGCTGGGCGTAGGTGATGTCCCGCGTGTCGCCGGGCTCGCCGACGAAGTGGATCGCGACCTTGTCGCCCAGTCCGTTCTCGACGTGCCGGTCGACGCAGTTGTACGCGACGTTGAGCTTGCCGCCGACGAACCACTTCGCGAACGGCGGGTTCGACCAGTCCAGGACGTCGGTGAACGGAGTGTCCCAGGTCAGCCGGCCGGCCTGCTCACCCCAGAAGCCGAGGCGGTCCGCCGCGGCGCGGTCGTAGGCGTCGGCCTTGACGTTGGCGTTCGCGGCCAGTTCCGCCGGGGGCTCGAAGATGCGGTCCTCGGTGGCGAGGTTGTCGATGCCGGTCTGAGTCACGGGTGGGCCTCCTGGGCGGGATGCGGTGTGTCGCGGGTCACCATTGTGGACGACTCCACCGTGCCCCATCCCCACCGGTGTGCGCCAGCACACACCGCTGAGCGGCTCCTGCGCTGCGGTGAACGGTGCCGGCTCAGTCCAGCCAGCGACGGAGCTCGGCCGCGAGGCCGTCCTCCTCGACGGCACCCGTGACGTCGTCGGCGGCCGCCTTGAGCTCGTCGGGGGCCTGACCCATGGCGACGCCACGGCCGGCCCACTGGAGCATCTCGAGGTCGTTGTTCCCGTCGCCGACGGCGAGCACGTCGGCGGCGGTCAGCCCCATGCGGTGGCACACGACGTCCAGCCCGGAGGCCTTCGAGACGCCCTCTGGCGCCAGGTCGAGCCACGCCGTGTAGCCGATGTAGTAGTTCGTGCCCTCGAGGCCGAGGTCCTCCACGAGCGAGGAGAACTTGTCGCGGTCGTGGTCGGGGGCGCGCACGACGACGCGGGTCACCGGCTGGGACACCATGCGCTCGACCTCGTCGAGGATGATGTCGCCGCTGATCTCTCCGTGCGGGAAGGCGCGGTTCACGCGGTACCCCACGCCGACCTCCTCGACCGCCACGAGCGCCTCGGGCACGCGCTCCAGGACGCGGCGCACGGCCTCACGGGCGTCGAAGGTCGTGGTGTGGACGACCTCGAACGGGTCGACCTCGAACACCACCGAGCCGTTGCTGGCCACGCCGAGACCCTCGCGGAAGCCCAGCTTGTCGAGCACGTCGTAGACGCCCGGCACCGCGCGTCCGGTGGCGATGACCACGGGGATCCCCTGCTCGCGCAGGGCCAGGATCGCGTCCTTGACCGCGGGGCTCAGCTGGTTGTCATGGTCGACGATGGTGCCGTCGACGTCGAGTGCGACGAGCCGGGGACGCCACGCCATGGCTCAGCGGTCCCCGACCGGGCGCAGGACCTCGCCCAGGTACGGGTGCAGCGCCGCCGGCAGGCGGACCGAGCCGTCGGCCTGCTGGCCGTTCTCGAGCAGGGCGACGATCGTGCGGGTCATGGCGCACAGCGTGCCGTTCAGCGTCGCCACGTGCGACGTACCGTCCTCGCCGGTCGCGCGCGTGCGGGTGTCCAGCCGGCGTGCCTGGAACTCGGTGCAGTTCGAGGCCGACGAGAGCTCGCGGTACTTCGCCTGGGTCGGGATCCACGCCTCGCAGTCGAACTTGCGGACGGCCGACAGCCCGAGGTCGCCCGCCGCCACGTCGATGACCCGGAAGGGCAGCTCGAGCTTCTCCAGCCACGCCTTCTCCCAGCCCAGCAGCCGCTCGTGCTCGGCGGCCGCCTCCTCGAGCGTCGTGTAGACGAACATCTCGACCTTGTCGAACCAGTGCACGCGGAAGATGCCCCGCGTGTCCTTGCCGTACGAGCCGGCCTCGCGCCGGAAGCACGGGCTGAAGGCGGCGTAGCGACGCGGCAGCGACTCGGTGGGGAGGATCTCGCCACCGTGATAGGCCGCGAGCGGCACCTCAGAGGTGCCCACGAGGTACAGGTCGTCCTTCTCCAGGTGGTAGACGTCGTCGGCGGCCTGGCCCAGGAACCCGGTGCCCTCCATCGCCTGCGGCTTGACCAGCGCGGGCGGGATCATCGGCGTGAAGCCCCAGTCGGCGGCGGTCTTCATCGCCAGCTGCACGAGCGCCAGCTCCAGCTGCGCGCCGACGCCGGTCAGGTAGTAGAACCGCGAGCCGCTGACCTTGGCGCCGCGCTCGACGTCGATCGCACCGAGCATCTCGCCCAGCTCGAGGTGGTCGCGCGGCTCGAAGCCCTCGGCGGCGAAGTCGCGGGGCGTGCCGATCTCCTCCAGCACGACGAAGTCGTCCTCGCCGCCGGGCGGCGCGTCGACGGTGGGGTTGGGAAGCGTCTTCAACAGGTCCTCGAACGCCCGGGCGGTCTCGGCCTGGGCGGCTTCCGCGGCCTTGACCTCGACGCTGAGCTCCTTGGTGCGGGCCAGCAGAGCCTGCTTCTCCTCACCTTGGGCCTTCGGGATCTGCTTGCCGAGCTGCTTCTGCTCGGAGCGGACCGCCTCGAAGGCCACGATGGCGGCGCGACGGGCCTCGTCGGCCGCGATCAGGTCGTCGACGAGCTGGGACGACTCGCCGCGACGCTCCTGGGCGGCTCGCAGCAGGTCGGCTTCGTCACGCAACAGTCGGGGATCGATCACCCCGCCAGCCTAGCGAGGCGCGACCGGCCGAGCTGTCGCGGCGCGGTTACGCTTGGCGGGCGCCACACCGACGAGAGGACTGCCGTGACGATCGACCTGCGCCGTGCCGACGGTGACCGGCCGTTCATCCCCACCCTCCTGATGGCGGTCGAGGCGGTCCTGTTCGTCCTTCTGACGGTGCTCGTCACCACCACGTGGCGGCCCCTGATCGACCTCGACCAGAACGTGGCCGAGTGGGCGTACGACGTCACGGACGGACGCCCGTGGCTCGTGGACGTGCTGGACATCGCCGCGACCGTGACCAGCAACTGGAGCGTCGGCGTGGCGCTGGCGATCCTGGCCGGCCTGCTGTGGTGGCGCAACGAGCGCCTGCTGGCGATCTGGGTCGTGGTCAGTGCCGTCGTGGTGCTGGGCGGCAACGCCCTGATCAAGCTGGTCGTCCGGCGTGAGCGCCCCGTCTGGGACCTGCCCCTGCACGAGATCGGCGGCCACTCGTTCCCCAGCGGTCACTCCGCCGGCGCCGGCCTCTTCTTCACGGTGCTCGCCCTGCTGACGATCGTCCTGACCGGGCGCGGTCTGCGCCGGCGACTGTTGCTGACGCTGTGGATCGTCCTCGCACTGGTGGTCGCGGCCGACCGTGTCTTCCTGGGGGTGCACTTCCTCAGCGACGTGACGGCCGGCCTGTGCTTCGGCAGTTTCGTCCCGCTGTTGCTGTGGCGGCTGACGGTCAGCGGCAGTGGCCGGGCCCCGGCCGAGACCGCCGTCCTGACCGGCTCCGGCCAGCGCCGCGCCGCCGTGGTGCTGAACCCGGTCAAGGTCGGTGACGTCGAGGACTTCAAGACCAAGGTGCGCCAGGTGGGCGCGCTGCACGGGTGGGGCGAGCCGCGGTGGTTCGAGACCACCGTCGAGGACCCGGGCCACGGGCAGACCCGTGCCGCCCTGGACGCGGGCGTCGACCTCATCATCGCCGCGGGCGGCGACGGGACGGTCCGCTCCGTGTGCGAGGAGGCCACCCGCTCCGGTGTGGCGATCGGCGTGCTGCCGCTGGGCACGGGCAACCTGCTGGCCCGCAACCTCGACATCCCCGTCAACACCCGCGATGCGCTCGACGTGGTCTTCGGCGGACAGGACCGCGCGATCGACCTGGCCAGCTTCTCGACCGACGGCGGCACCGAGACCTCGTTCCTGGTCATGGCGGGCCTGGGCATGGACGCGATGATCATGACCGGCGTCAACGAGGACCTCAAGAAGCGCGTGGGCTACCTCGCGTACTTCCTGTCGGGCCTCAAGGCGGTCACCTTCCCGCGCACCAAGGTCGCCATCACGCTCGACAACGATCCGCCGCGGCACTTCCGCGCCCGCACGGTCGTGATCGGCAACGTGGGATTCCTGCAGGCGGGCATCCCGCTGCTGCCCGAGGCCCAGATCGACGACGGGGTGCTCGACATCGTGGTCGTCGCCCCGAAGCGCTTCATCGGCTGGCTGTCGATCGTGGCCCGCGTGCTGATGCGTCGCAAGTCCAACGACGAGCGGCTGGCGCGGCTGTGCGCCCAGAAGGTGCACATCCGCGCCGAGAAGCCCGTGCCGATGCAGTTGGACGGCGACCCGGTCGGCGAGTTCCAGGAGATCACCGCCCAGGTCCACCCCGGCGTCGTGCTGGTGCGGGTTCCCGCCAGCCTCGCCCCGGCGCCGTAGCCGGCGTCAGCTTCCCGGGACGATCGCCGTGATCACGGTGCCGTCCGCGCGGCGACGCCCGGCGACCGGCTGCGGGGTCCCTTCGATGTGCGGACCCTGCCCGTCGAGCGGGACCAGCGTCGGATCGCCCGGCGAGACCTTGACCGTGCGGCCCCGCACGCTGAAGACCGGGTCGACCAACTCACCCAGCCCGTTCGGCTGCTGCTCCTCGATGAACAGCTCCAGCTCGTTCTGACGGACCGTCACTCGCACGCGGGTGCCCTGGATCGTGAGGCGGTAGATCAGCTCGTCCCACGCCTCGGGGAGCCTGGGGTCGAGCGTGAACTCGCCCTGGTGGTCGCGGAAGCCGCCGAAGCCGCAGGCCAGGACGCTCCAGATGCCGCCGGTCGAGGCGACGTGCACGCCGTCGGTCGCGTTCTTGTGCCGGTCGGCCAGGTCGACGAACAGGGCGCCGAGGAAGTAGCGGTAGGCCAGGTCGCGGTACCCGACCTCGGCGGCGATGATCGACTGCACGACCGCGGACAACGTGGAGTCGCCGGTGGTGATCGGGTCGTAGTACGCGAAGTTGGCGCGCTTCTGCTCGTTGGTGAAGTGGTTGCCCTGCAGGTACAGCGCCAGGACCACGTCGGCCTGCTTGATCACCTGGAACCGGTAGATGACCAGCGGGTGGTAGTTCAACAGCAGCGGCCGCTTCTCCAGCGGGGTGTTGTCGAGGTCCCACACCTCGCGCTCGAGGAAGTGCTGGTCCTGCGGGTGCACCCCGAGTGCCTCGTCGAACGGGATCGCCATGTTGCGCGCCGCCCGCTCCCAGTCGCCGACCTCGTGGTCCTTCAACCCCAGCCGGACGACCATGCGGTCGTAGGCCATCGAGTCGCGCTGACTGAGCAGCTTCACCGACTGGGCGGCCGCAGCCAGGTTGAACCGGGCCATGACGTTGGTGAAGAGGTTGTCGTTGACGACTGTCGTGTACTCGTCGGGGCCGGTGACGCCGTGGATGTGGAAGGTGCCGACCTCCTCGTCACGCCAGAAGCCCAGGTCCACCCACATCCGGGCCGTCTCGACGAGGATGTCGATCCCCTGACGGAACATGAAGTCCTCGTCGGAGGTGGCGAGGTAGTACTGCGCCACGGCATACGCGATGTCGGCGTCGATGTGGTACTGCGCCGTACCGGCGGCGAAGAAGGCAGAGGCCTCCTCCCCGTTGATGGTGCGCCAGGGGAACAGGGCCCCGGACTGCGACATCTCGTGGGCTCGCTTGCGGCCGGCGTCGAGCAGGCTGTACCGGAAACGCAGGGCGTTCCGCGCGTGGTCGGGGTTCGTGTAGGTCAGGAACGGCAGGACGTAGACCTCGGTGTCCCAGAAGTAGTGGCCGCTGTAGCCCGACCCCGTGAGGCCCTTCGCCGGGATGCCCGCACCCTCGGCGCGGGCGCTGGCCTGGGCGACCTGGAACAGGTTCCACCGGATCGCCTGCTGGACCTCCACGTGGCCGGGGACCTCGACGTCGGAGCGCTTCCAGAAGTCCTCGAGCCAAGCCCGCTGGTCGTCGTACTGCTTCTGGACGCCCTCATGGAAGGCGCGGTCGAGCGTGCGGCGGCACCGGTCGACCAGTTCGCGCGCCGGAACGCCGCGGGAGGTGTGATAGGCGACCAGCTTGGTCAGCCGGATCGGCACGCCGGGCTCGGCGGCGATCCGGTACGTCACCTTGGCGAGGTCGTCCTCGACCTGGACCGTCGTGTCGCTGAGGTTGTCGGTCACCAACTCGTGGTCGGCCGCGACCGCGAGCGTCATGCCGCTGTCGTAGCACCGGAACCCCAGGGCCACGCGGCCCTCGTCGGCGTCGCCCCAGCGGTACTTCGGCTCGAGCACACGGCGGTCGAAGCCCTCGGACTTGCGGGGATCGTGTCCTTCACCCATCGCCTTGGAGCGGACGTGGTACTCGTCCTCGCCGTCCTGGCGGTTGAGGATCTGCGAGGACAGCGCGATCGGGGCGCTGGCGTCGAGCATCGTGACCTCGAACTCCAGCACGGCCAGGTGCCGCTGGGCGAACGAGACCATGCGCGTCGCGACGACCTTCACCAGCTTGTTCGACGGGGTGCGCCACAGGATCTCGCGGCGCAGGACCCCGTCGCGGAAGTCCAGGGAGCGCTCGTACTCGAGCAGGTCGGCGACGCTGAGCAGCAACGGCTCGTCGTCGACGTACAGCCGGATGACCTTGGCGTCGGGAACGTTGACGATGGTCTGGCCGACACGGGCGAACCCGAACGCCTCCTCGGCATGGTGGATCGGCCATGTCTCGTGGAAGCCGTTGATGAAAGTGCCGTGGGTGTGGGAGTCACGGCCCTCGGTGACGTTGCCGCGCATGCCCAGGTAGCCGTTGGCCACCGAGAACAAGGTCTCGGCCACGCCCAGGTCGGTCTGGTCGGGGTGCGTCTCGACCAGTCGCCACGGATCGACGGGCCACCGGGAGCGGTCGAGGAAGTCGGCGGTCTCCGGCGCCTCGTGCCAGCTCACAGCAACTCCGCCAGGTCGGACACGACGACGTCCGCGCCGTTCTCGCGCAGGACGTCGGCCCCGGCGCCCCGATCGACGCCGACCACCAGTCCGAAGTCACCGGCTGCGCCGGCCTGCACGCCCGAGACCGCGTCCTCGAGGACGACGGAGCGCTTCGAGGCGACGCCGAGTCGCTCGGCGGCGATGAGGAAGGTGTCGGGTCTGGGCTTGCCCGCGATGTGCTCGGCGGCGGCGACCTCGCCGTCGACGACCACCTCGAAGCGGTCGGCCAACCCGGCCGCCGCCAGCACGGGCCGCGCGTTGCGCGAGCTCGACACGAGGGCCGACTTCACGCCGCGCTCCTCGAGCGCGTCGAGCAGGGCGATCGAGCCGGGGTACGCCTCGACACCCTCGGTGCGCAGCACCTCGGAGAAGTAGTCGTTCTTGCGGTTGCCCAAGCCGCAGACCGTCTCGGCGGACGGGTCGTCGGAGGGGTCCCCGTGGGGGAGCTCGATTCCTCGGGACCCGAGGAACGAGGCGACACCCTCGTAACGCGGCTTCCCGTCGACGTAGGCGAAGTAGTCCGCCTCCGTGTAGGGGTCGACGTCCCGGCCCTGCAGGAAGTCGGTGAACATCCTGGCCCAGGCCAGTTGGTGCACGCGAGCGGTCGGAGTGATCACTCCGTCGAGATCGAACAACGCGGCGTCATAGTCGTTCCAGTCCACGTCTTCCAGCCTAGGCTGCCCACATGACAACCGCGTGAATGCGGGTGCACCCGCGTGCGTTGGGCGACGAGAACCCCACGGATTCCAGTCAGCGGATGGTGACCTGACGGCTGATCAGCTCGCGCCGTGCCGTCCGCTCGTCGCTGCTGAGCTCGTCGGTGCGGCTCTTCGCCTCGTCCAGCACGGCGGCGAAGTCGGGCACCGCCGCGTCCAGCTCCGCGGCACCGACGCCGTCGAGCTCCCACACCGGCACGAGCAGGCCGTGCGCCCGGAAGATCCCGATCAGCTCGGTGCCCTCGCCCAGCGAGTCCTTCCCGGCGGCGCGCAGGCGAGCGAAGGCGTCCAGCAGCGGTCCCTCGTCGTCGAGCATGATCCAGCGCAGGTAGGAGTGGTCGCCCATGTCCGTGACGTACGCGGAGTCGGTGGCCGTCAGCTTGGTGGTGGGCGCGATCGTGGCGTTGGCCTCCTCCAGGGCGGCCGCAGCGGCGGACGAGTCACGGTCCTGCTCGACGAGCCACCAGTCGAAGCCGTCGTGCAGCTCGACCTCGAAGTCGCTGTCGGGGTCGATGAGGTCCTGCAGGCGCGCCCCGACGCCCGGCGCCGTCATGCGGATCGGGGTGCCCGGCTCGGTCTCGCGGGCGATCTCGATGACGTGGGCCAGGTCGCGGCTGATGTCGCCGTGGTTGTGCATGACCTGCAGACCCACCCAGATCTCGCCGTCGGGACGGACGAGTCCGGCACCGGCGCCGGGCAGCAACGAGCAGATCCGGACGGTGCCGCCGTCGCGCAGGCCGACCGTCGCCGTGGCGGACGGCACGAACTCACGCAGGGCGACCCAGTCACCCTCCGACGGCAGTCCCTCGAAGGTGCGCGCGACGAATGGCATGCGCTGCTTGGCCGGCTTGGTACGCCTCGACTTCTTGCCCATGACCGACACGCTATCCGCCCGCCGCAGCGGGCCGGTGATCAGGCCAGCGCGAGCTCGGCGCGCACGCAGGTGCCGCCGGTCAGGTCGACCGACCACTTGTCGGCGACCCGGCTGATGATCGACAGGCCACGACCGCCGAGGGAGTCCTCGTCGAACGGGCGGGGCACCATCTCGGTGCAGTGGCCGGCGTCGCGGACGCTGAGGTTGAGCAGACCGTCGTCGATGCTCCAGGAGATCTCCATCGTGCCGTCCTGGTCGGGCGTGCCGTGCGCGACGGCGTTGGCGATCATCTCGCTCAGCACGATCAGGGCGTTGTCGATGACCGGGGAGTCGATCCGGTTGATGGTCAAGAATGCGGCCAGCTTCGTGCGGGCGATGCCCGGGGTGGAAGACTCGAATGGCAGTCGCACCACATCGCGACTGTGCACCATCTGTCCCCCTTTCGATTCCCCCGGCAGGTGACCTGCAGCCTCATGCGAGGGCGCGCCTTCGCCGGCGCGCACCCGTGGCTACTAACAATTAACCATTCAACCGCCACCGTTTCAAGGCCCTCCCGGAGGTCCACCGTCTCATGACCGACCACGAACTCACGCGTCTCGAGCCCACCGAGGTGCCCGATCCGGTCCCGGCCGAGTGGATCGTGCTCGACGTGCGCGAGCCGTTCGAGTGGGCCGGGGGACACCTGCCCGGGGCGCTCCACATCCCCCCTCGGCGACCTGCCGTTCCGGGTCGATGAGCTCGACCCCGAGCGCCCCGTCCTGGTCGTGTGCCACCTCGGCCAGCGCTCGGCGCACGCCGCCGCGTGGCTGACCCACCGCGGTCACGAGGCGATCAACCTCGAGGGCGGGATGGACGCGTGGGAGGCGGCGGGCCGCACCGTCGTGACCTGACGGACGCCCCCGATTGCACCGGGGCACACGGAGTGCAAGACTGCACTCCGTGTCGAAGAGTGCAATGCAACTGCGTCGGGAGCGAACCCTCCTGACGATCACGCGCTGCGCTCGCGAGCTGACGCAGGAGCGCGGACTCGACGGCTTCACCATGGACCAGCTGGCCGAACGGGCGGGCGTCTCGCGACGCACCCTGTTCAACTACGTGCCGGGCAAGGTCGACGCCGTGCTCGGTCCCGAGCACGAGGTGGAGCCCGACCTGCTGGAGACCTTCCGGGCCGGCGGGCCGACCGGTCGGCTCCTGGTGGACGTGAAGGAGATCGTGCGCGCGACCGTGGCGGCCGACTCCCCGGACCCCGCCGAGATCGACGCGATCCGGCGCCTGCTGTGCAGCGACCCCCGCCTGATGACCGCCGTGCACGAGCGCTTCGTCGAGAAGTCGCGGCTGCTGTCCGAGGCGATCACCCGCCGCGAGGGCCGGGCGATCGAACCGCTCACCTTGCGTCTGCTGAGCGCCGTCGTCGTCACCGTGTGCGATGCCGCCCTCGACGAAGCTCTCGCCACACCGACCCGGACGTTCGCGGAGTGCCTCGACCTCGCCTTCGACACCACGAGCTCGCTGTTCGAGCCGGCTCACACCTGACCACCACCATCCCCGACCCCCCACCCCAGGAGACGACCGCCGCATGGCAACCCTGCTCTATCGACTCGGCAAGACCGCCTACCGGCGCTGGCCGATCTTCCTCGCCGGCTGGCTGGTGGCCCTCGTGGGCCTCGGCGCCGTCGCGGGTTACCTGTCCAAGCCCATGTCCAACACCTTCTCGATCCCCGGCATCGAGTCGGTCGAGGCCGCCGAGCTGCAGCAGGAGCTCTTCCCCGCCGCGGCCGCCGTCGACGCGCCCAGCGCCACGATCGTCGTGGCCGCCCCGGAGGGCGAGAAGCTCGCACAGGAGCCGCAGGCGGCCGCGGTGGCATCGCTCGTCGCCGACATCGCCTCGATCGAGGACGTCAAGGAGGGCGTCGTCGGTCCCGTCGAGGCCGCGGCCGGCCTCGAGGGGCAGGTGACCTCGGGCATCGATCAGGCACAGGCCCAGGCGAAGGACGCCGGCCAGCCGTTCGACCGCGACGCGGCGCTGGCCCAGGCGCAGTCGCAGATCCGTGCCGCCACACCGCTGTCCGAGGACGGCCGGGTCGGCACGATCGCGTTCACGTTCGACGTGCCCACGGTCCTCGAGGTCACGCCCGAGATGCAAGATGCCGTCACGGCCGCGATGGACGACGCCCGTGACGCGGGATTGACCGTCGAGGTCTCCGGGTCGGCCATGCAGGCGATGGAGCCCGCGGGCGCCTCGTCCGAGTTGATCGGCATCGCGCTGGCGCTGGTGATCCTGGCGCTGACCTTCGGCTCGCTCGTGGCGGCCGGCATGCCCATCGTCACGGCCGGCATCGGCGTGGGCATCGGCATCACCGCCATCACCGCGATGACCGCCATCACCGAGGTCCCGTCCAGCACGACCGCCCTGGCCAGCATGCTGGGGCTGGCGGTCGGCATCGACTACGCGCTGTTCATCCTGGCGCGCTACCGCAACGAGCTCGACCACACCGACGACCGCGAGGAGGCCATCGGTGTCGCGGTCGGAACCGCCGGCTCCGCCGTCGTGTTCGCCGGCCTGACGGTGATCATCGCGCTCGTCGCGCTCAGCGTCGTCGGGATCTCGTTCCTGACCGCCATGGGCCTGGGCGCCGCGGCGACCGTCACCGTCGCGGTGCTCGTCGCCCTCACACTGCTGCCGGCCATCCTGGGCCTGCTGAAGTCCAAGGCGTTCGGCGGCACGTTCCGCCGGTACCGCCCGGCGCGCGAGGCCAACGGCCACATCCTCAACAACGGCGTCCGCTGGGCGCGGTTCCTGCGCAAGGCGCCGCTGGCCTGGGTGCTGCTCGTCGTCGTGGGTCTGGGTGTGCTCGCCGTTCCGGTCAAGGACATGCACCTGGCGCTGCCCACCGACAGCACGGCGGCGAAGGACACCACCCAGCGCAAGGCGTCCGACCTCGTCACCGAGGCCTTCGGCCCGGGCCGGTTGTCACCGATGCTGTTGGTCGTCGACGCCCGTGGCGTGGAGGACCCGCAGGAGCAGCAGGCGGCCTACCAGGCCGTCACGGCGTGGGCGAGCGGTCAGGACGACGTCGCCAACGCGATGACGGCCGCAGCCAACGACAAGGGCGCGATGATCCTCATCCAGCCGTCCACCGGCGCCGAGGACACCGCGACCGAGGAACTGCTGGAATCGTTGCGCGACGGCGAAGAGGCGATCGAGGAGCAGACGGGCACCACCGTCGGCGTCACCGGCCTGACGGCCATCCAGGCGGACGTCTCGCAGATGCTCGCCGACGCGCTGCCGCTCTACCTGGCCATCGTCATCGGCCTGGCCTTCGTGCTGCTCGTCATGGTGTTCCGGTCGCTGCTGGTGCCACTGACCGCCACCTTGGGATTCCTGCTCTCGGTCATGGCGACCCTGGGTGCGACGGTCGCGATCTTCCAGGAGGGCCTGTTCGGCTTCTTCCCGGGCCAGCCGATCGTCAGCTTCATCCCGATCTTCCTGATCGGCGTGGTCTTCGGGCTGGCGATGGACTACCAGGTCTTCCTGGTGACCCGGATCCGCGAGGCCCACGTCCACGGCGCGTCCTACCGCGAGGCCGTCGTCGACGGGTTCCGCAACAGCGCCCGCGTGGTGACGGCTGCCGCGCTGATCATGACCGCGGTCTTCGGCGGGTTCATCTTCATGGACGAGCCGATCGTGCAGTCGATGGGCTTCGCGCTGGCCGCCGCGGTGATCTTCGATGCCTTCATCGTGCGTCTCGTGCTGATCCCGGCACTGATGTACCTGATGGGCGAGAAGGCCTGGTACCTGCCGAAGTGGCTGGACCGGATCATCCCCAACGTCGACATCGAGGGCGAGAACCTGCACCGTCCGCACCTGGACGACCACTACAGCAAGGTCTGAGCCGACACGGCGTACGGGCCGCCCTCGGATTCGTCCGAGGGCGGCCCGTCGTCGTCGTGACAGGACCGGCTCAGCGGTCCCACACGCCCGGATCCCCCGGGTAGGACGGCGCGTTGGGCGGGACCTCGGCACGGGGCGGCGGGGCCACGGGGACGACCGGCGCGGGCGGGGCGACCGCCTGCGGCGGCACGCCCGGCGGCACGTAGGGCGGCGGCGGGACCACGCGGTACGCCGGGACAGGAGCCGGCAACGGGGGCAGCGATGGCCTCAGCCGCTGGAGGTCGCCCCGGCGGGCGGACCACTCGACGAGCGCCCAGAAGACCAGGCACATCACGGTCGACGGCACGACCTCGTTGAGGAACCCCGCGCCCTCGCCGCTGGAGTCGACCAGGCCCAGCACGTCGAGGACCATCAGGACGGTGTTGTTCGCGATGTGCAGCCCGATCGCGGCCTCCAGGCCGCCGGTGCGGATCGTCATGACCGCGGCGATGACACCGAACAGGAACACCGAGACCAGGCCCCAGAAGTCGTAGACGTGGCCGGCGGCGAACAGCAGGCTGGTGGCCACGACCGGCACGACGGCCCAGCGGGTCCAGGAGCCGATGAGCTGCATCAGCGCCCCACGGAACACGTACTCCTCGGCGGAGGCCTGGAACGGGACGACGAGCAGCACGACCAGCAGCGACGCGACGGCCCGACCGTCGAGCGACGCGAACTGGACGGAGTCGTCCCCGACCACGGCCGCGACGACCACGGAGAGCCCCAGGGTGACCCCGACGACGAGGAACCCGAGAGCGACGCAGCGGCCGAGCCAGCGCCAGCGCAGGTGGCCCACGACCGAGTGCAGGTACCCGACGTGACGGCGCCACACCACGGCCACCGGCACCAGGACACAGGGGATCAGGGCGGCGATGGTGCCCAGCTGGAACAGCAGCATCCCCGGGTCGTCGATCGCGATGTCCGTGCTGGCCGAGTCGAGCCACGCGTCCGTGTCGGCGCCCGACGCCACCAGGACGATCATCAACACGATGGCCAGACCGACCGAGATCGAGCCGTAGAACACGATTCCCAGCACCGCCGCCACAGGCAGTCGCCAGTGGGCGAAATCGGGCGATTCGCGGGCCAGCCGGTGGTAAGGCGTCACCCCCGCATCCTCACACAACGCACGACGCCCCCGACCCTGTGTGCACAGGGCGGGGGCGTCGGGGCGAAGACTTACTTCGCGGCAGCCTTGAGGCGCGAACCGGCGCTGACCTTCACGCCGAAGCCGGCCGGGATGTCGATGGTCTCGCCGGTGGCGGGGTTGCGACCCGTGCGGGCAGCGCGGGCGACGCGCTCGACCGAGAGCACACCGGGGATGGAGATCTTCTCGCCCTTGGCGACCGAGTCGATGACGAGCTCGGCGAAGGCGGTGACGAACTCGTCGACGTCCTTCTTGGTGCTGCCGGTCTTGGCGGCCAGCTCGGCCACGAGATCGTTGCGGGAAAGTGCCACGATTCTGCTCCTGAAATGGATGTGATGGGTACGTCCAGCAGTCTAGGGAGCGCACCGGGGGTGCTTCCCCCCGGGGGCCTTCGGCGTGTCGCGAGATTTCAGTCCCAAACGGGCGCGGGACGGTCGACGAGCGTCTCGATCGTCGCCAGGTAGGACTCCCGGGAGACGACCTGGACACCGAGCGTCGCCAGGTGCTCCGTCTGCCACTGGGTGTCGATGAGCCACTCCGGGAGGACCGACATCCGATCGACCAGGGCGACCAGCGCCGCCTTGGAGGCGTCCGTGCGGCGATGGAACATCGATTCGCCTGCGAACAGGGATCCCAGGCCGAGTCCGTAGAGCCCGCCGACCAGCCGACCGTCCTCGTCGCGCGTCTCGACGCTGTGCGCGTAGCCCAGATCGTGCAGGCGCAGGTAGGCCGACCGGATCGACGCGGTGATCCACGACCCCGGGCGACTCGGGTCGGCACAGGCGTCGATCACGGCCTCGAAGTCGGTGTCGACGGTGAAGGTGAAGCCCCGCAGCGAGCGCCGCAACGACCGCGAGATCCTCAGGTCACCCGGCCGCAGCACCCCGCGTTCCAGGGGAGACCACCACAGCAGGAGGTCGCGGTCGGGCATCGGGAAGGCGCCGTGGCGGTACGCCTCGACGATGGTGGCGGGCTCCAGGTCGGCGCCGTACGCGATGCAGTCGTCCTGGGGCCAGTCGCGTGGATCGAACGTCCACGGCGAGGGTGGCAGGGGGACCGGCTTCATGCGTCCAGCATGGACGCCAAGTGATGCTCGACCGCATCGCCCCACTCGTCGATCTCGGCGCCGGTGGCCGTCACCAGGGCGCGGTGCCACGTCACCGCACGGTTCACCGCATGCGTGAGCGCCGAGGCCCGCCACAGCCGGTCGAACTCGGCGGGCTCGATCTCCCACGCCTCGGTCCACGCCGTCACGACCTCCGGCCACGGGACCGAGCCCTCGCCGGTGACCACGCCGTACGGGACCGACAGGATCTCGATCGCGTGCGCCCACATCCCGTCGCCGAGGTCGAAGAAGGCGATCCGCTCGTCCTCGTGCAGGTTGCCCGGGTGCAGGTCGCCGTGCTGCCACGTCGACGGCACCGACGACTCGGCCAGCTCCGCGCAGGCGTCGACCAGCTCGGAACGGCGTCCGCGGAGCTCGACGATCCGCTCCGGCGCCACCAGGGCACCGTGCCCAGCCGTCGCGTGCTCGTGGAGCTGCAACAGCCGGTCGAACCGGCCCACGACCGTCTCAGGGCCGGCGTCGGGAAGCCCCGTGGCCAGCAGCTCCGCACGGTGCGGCACCAGGGCGCGCTGCACCCGCGCCGCCTCGGCCAGCGCGAGCCGCCAGTCCTCCAACGTCGCGGTGCGCTGGTCCGCCAACGTCGGGCCGTGGTCGAGGGTGAGCATCCATCCACGGTCGCGCTCGACCGCCAGCGGGTGCTGCACCGAGCCGGGGACCAGACGCGCGAGCGCCTGCTGCAGCGCCGGCTCGAACGCCATCGACGGGCAGGCCGCCTTGAACCACACCACGCCCCGGTCGGTCGGCACCGTCAGCTGGGTCGACCACGGACGGATCCGGGGCTGCTCGATGGTGCCGGTGACGGCGATCGCGTGGTCGGCCAACGCCGCCCGGATCCACCCCTCCGCCTCCGTGCGCCACTGCGGTGTCGCCACCCGCGTGGAGAACGGCTCGTGCACCATGGGCCAACCCTAGGGGCGGCACGCCCCGCATCGCCCGCGGCGACGCGACCGAGGGGCGCATTCGCGCATCCTTCCTATGCTTGCGGCATGGGAATGATGAAGGACCGCATCGCCAAGGAGGCCGGCACGCGCGTCGTGCCCAGCGTGGCATCGGGATACGTCCGCGCGGTTCTGGACATGGCGATCGACGGAGTCGGGCCGCTGCGCCCCGTGATCGAGACCGCCGGGGCCAAGCTCGCCTCGCACGGCGGTGACGTCGAGAAGGCGGTCGCCTCCCTCGTGCGGTCGCACACCAGCCTGGCGGGCGTGCAGGGCTTCGTCACCAACATCGGCGGCATCGCCCTCGCCCCGGCCACCGTGCCCGCGAACGTCGTCGGAGTCACGATCGTGCAGTGCCACCTCGTCGCGAGCATCGCCCACCTGCGCGGCTACGACCTCGAGGATCCGCGCGTGCGCAACGCCGTCCTCGCGGTGATGCTCGGCGAGGACACCGTGGCCGAGATGGTCAAGAAGAAGCGGCTGCCGTCCTCGCCGATGGCCCTGGCCACGTCGCCCGTGCACGATCCGCTGCTCGACGACCGGATCGCCAAGGAGGTCACCGGGGAGTTGGTCGGCCGCACCATCGGTCGCCGGGCCCTGATGCTCGCCGGCAAGCGCATCCCGCTGCTCGGCGGGGCAGTCGGCGCCGGCGCCGACGGCTTCGGCACCTGGCAGGTCGGCCGCTACGCCCAGAGCGAGCTCAGGGACCGCCGCCTCAAGCGCAAGCGCTGAGCGCCTCTCCCCGAGCACGAGATTTGCTCCCTTTTCCACCTTTCAGAGTCTTTGAAAGGTGGAAAAGGGAGCAAATCTCGGGAGGGGGGCGGTCAGGCCAGGGCGCGCACGACCGCGGACGGGCTCTCGCGGCCGAGCGCCTTCGCCATCGTCACGCTGGCCTTGACCAGCGCGGCGAGGTCGACGCCGTGCTCGATCCCCAGACCGTCGAGCATCCAGACGAGGTCCTCGGTCGCGAGGTTGCCGGTCGCGCTCTCGGCGTAGGGGCAGCCGCCCAGGCCGCCGGCGGAGGCGTCGAACGTCGTGATCCCGCACCGCAGCGCGGCCAGGGCATTGGAGAGCGCCTGCCCGTAGGTGTCGTGGAAGTGCATCGCCAACCGGTCGACCGGCACCCCGGCATCGCCGAACTCCCGGACCAGCCGCGCGACATGGCCGGGGGTGCCGACACCGATCGTGTCGCCGAGGGACAGCTGGGACGCGCCGAGATCGAGCAGGCGCCGGCCCACGCGGACGACCTGGGCCGGGTCGACGGGTCCCTCCCACGGGTCACCGAAGCACATCGAGACGTACGCCCGGACGTCCACGCCCTCGGCGAGCGCGCGCCGGACGACCGGCTCGAACATCGCGAACTGCCCCTCGACCGAGCTGTTGAGGTTCCGCTCGGCGAACGTCTCGGTGGCGCTGGCGAAGATCGCGATGTGGCGCACGCCCGCTTCGAGGGCACGGTCGAGTCCTCGCTCGTTCGGCACCAGCACCGGGAGGGGGACGCGGCCCGAGACGGGCAGCCGGTCCACGACCTCGGCGGCGTCGGCGAGCTGGGGCACCCACTTCGGATGAACGAAGCTGGTCGCCTCGACGATCGGCAGGCCCGCCGCGACCAACTCCTGGATGAACGCGACCTTGACGTCGACAGGGACGATCGCGGACTCGTTCTGCAGGCCGTCGCGCGGACCGACCTCGTAGATCGTGACGCGGTCCGGAAGGGACGGGTCACGCTCGACCATCGGCAGTGCGGTCACGACTCCTCCAACGGCTCGACGTGGAACAGCAACTCACCCATCTTGACCTGACGACCCAGCGTGGCGACCTCGGTGACGACGCCGGCATGGGCGGCGGTCAGGGCGAGCTCCATCTTCATCGCCTCGACGGCACCGAGTCGCTGGCCGGCCTCGACCCGATCGCCCTGCGCGACGTCGACCGCGATGACGGTGCCGGGCATCGGGGCCGTGACCTCGGCGTCGCCGGCGTGCAGGACGCGTGGCCGCCGCGTGCCGTCGGGCCGCTCGAACACGTAGGTCTCGCCCTCGACAGCAACCCAGGCCCGTGCGCCGTCCGTGGTCGCCGGCAGCACGTGGTCGGACCAGGCGGTCACCTCGTGCCGGATGCCCTCCTCGTCGACGACGGGCATTCTCAGCGGCGCCGCGGGGCCCGCCGAGCGCCAGCCGTCGTCGGGCTCGGGCCACAGCAGCCGGGCCGCGACCGCCGCTGCGTGGGCGGGCACTGCGGGAGTGGTCAACAGCTCCTCGGGAGCCGTGTCCAGCCAGCCCGTGTCCATCACCGGCGTCGCGGAAGGTCGCGGAGTCCACGACCCGGCGCAGGAAGCCGACGTTGCTGCGGATGCCGAACACGGCCGTCATCTCGAGCGCCTCGACCATCGCGTCGACCGCCTCGGCGCGATCGTCGCCCGCCACGACGATCTTGGCGATCATCGGGTCGAACGACGACGTGACATCCGCGCCCTCGGCGTCGCCGATGACGGACTCGACGCGGGCGCCCGGCCACCAGACCTCGCGGATCCGGCCGGCCTGCGGCAGGAATCCCGCTGCCGGATCCTCGGCGTAGACGCGCACCTCGATCGCGTGACCGACCGCCGTGATCTCGTCCTGGGTCAGCGGCAGGGACTCGCCGGCCGCGACCGCGAGCTGCCAGTGCACGAGGTCCGTGGCGGTGACCTCCTCGGTCACGGGGTGCTCGACCTGGAGCCGGGTGTTCATCTCGAGGAAGAACGCCTCCTGGCCCATCACGAGGTACTCGACGGTGCCGGCGTTGACGTATCCGACCTCGCGGCACAGGGCCACGGCCGCCGAGCGGATCCGGTCGCGCACCCCGGGGTCGAGGTCGGGCGCGGGGGCCTCCTCGACGACCTTCTGGTGACGACGCTGCACCGAGCAGTCGCGATCGAGCAGGTGGACGATGTTCCCCTGCTCGTCGCCGAAGACCTGGACCTCGACGTGACGGCCGCCCTCGACGTACCGCTCGACCAGGAGGGTGTCGTCGCCGAAGGCCGCACGGGCCTCGCGCGCCGCCGTCGCGAGCGCCTCGGCCAGCTGCTCGGGGTGTCGCACGACGTGCATGCCCTTGCCTCCGCCGCCGGCCGCCGCCTTGACCAGGACCGGGTAGGCGTCCGCGGGGACGGCCTGCGGGTCGTACCGAGGCATGACCGGGACGCCGGCCCGCTCGGCGACCTCGCGCGCGCGGTCCTTGCGGCCCATCACCTCGATGACGTCGGCGCTGGGCCCGACGAACACCAGGCCGGCGTCGGTCACGGCGCGCGCGAATCCGGCGTTCTCGGACAGGAACCCGTACCCCGGGTGGATCGCCTCGGCCCCCGTGGACCGCGCGGCCTCGATGATGGCGGCCCCGTCGAGGTACGAGGGCACCTCGACGACGGCATCGGCCAGTGCGATGTGCGCGGTGTCACCGGGGACGTGGACCGCCACCGAGCGGATGCCCAGCTCGCGGCAGGCCCGCAGGACACGGGCGGCGATCTCGCCGCGGTTGGCGACGAGCACAGAGTGCAGAGCCATGTCACTCACATCCGGAAGATGCCGAAGTTCGGCGTGGGAAGGGGGGCGTGCGACGCGGCCGCGAGGCCGAGTGCCAGGACACGGCGGGTGTCGACCGGATCGATGATCCCGTCGTCCCACAACCGGGCGGTCGAGTAGTACGGCGAGCCCTGGGTCTCGTACTGGTCACGGATCGGCGCCTTGAACCGCTCCTCGGCCTCCGGGGACTCGAAGTCGCCGCGCACGGTCGCCAGCACCGAGGCCGCCTGCTCGCCGCCCATCACCGAGATCCGGGCATTGGGCCACATCCACAGGAATCGCGGGTCGTAGGCGCGGCCGCACATGCCGTAGTTGCCGGCGCCGAACGAGCCGCCGATGACGACGGTGAACTTCGGGACGACGCTGGACGCGACCGCCGTGACGAGCTTGGCGCCGTCCTTGGCGATGCCGCCGTTCTCGTACTCCTTGCCGACCATGAACCCCGTGATGTTCTGCAGGAAGACCAGCGGGATGCCGCGCTGGTTGGCCAGCTCGATGAAGTGCGCGCCCTTGAGCGCCGACTCGCTGAACAGGATCCCGTTGTTCGCCAGGATCGCGACGGGCCAGCCGTCGATGTGCGCGAACCCGCACACGAGCGTGTCGCCGTAGAGCGGTTTGAACTCGTGCAGTCGCGAGTCGTCGACGATCCGGCTGATGACCTCGCGCACGTCGTACGGCGTCCGCGAGTCGACCGGCACGACGTCGTAGAGACCCTCGGGGTCCTCGCGCGGCGGCAGGGCCTCGCGGCGGGTGATCGTCGGCTCCGCCGGTCGCGCGAACGTGTCGACGATCGAACGGACCAGCTGCAGGGCGTGGTCGTCGTCGTCGGCCAGGTGGTCGACGACGCCCGAGATCTTGGCGTGGACCTCGCCGCCGCCGAGGTCCTCGGCGGTGACGACCTCGCCCGTGGCCGCCTTCACCAACGGCGGGCCGCCGAGGAAGATCGTGCCCTGGTCCCGCACGATCACGGACTCGTCGCTCATCGCCGGCACGTAGGCGCCTCCGGCCGTGCACGAGCCCATGACGGCGGCGACCTGCGGGATCCCGCGGGCCGACATCTGAGCCTGGTGGAAGAAGATCCGGCCGAAGTCGTCGCGGTCGGGGAAGACCTCGTCCTGCATCGGCAAGAAGGCGCCGCCGGAGTCGACCAGGTACAGGCACGGCAGGTGGTTGTCGGCCGCGATCGTCTGCGCGCGCAGGTGCTTCTTGACCGTGAGCGGGTAGTACGTGCCGCCCTTGACCGTCGCGTCGTTGGCGACGATCACGCAGTCGCGGCCGGACACCCGGCCGATGCCCGTGATGATGCCGGCGCTGGGCACGGCGAACGGATCCTCCCCGTACATGTCGTACGCGGCCAGCGCGCCGATCTCCAGGAACGGCGAGCCGGGATCGAGCAACCGGTCGACCCGCTCCCGGGGCAGCAGCTTGCCGCGCGCGACGTGCCGGTCGCGTGCCTTCTCCGAACCGCCTCGCCGCGCGGTCGCCGTACGTTCCCTCAGCTCGGCGACGAGCTCTCGCATGTCCACGGCTCGAAGGTTAACACTCATTAACCTGTCCTTGCTATGCTCCTGTGGTGAGCCGTCGAGACCAGATCCTGGACACGGCCGCGGGCCTGTTCGCCGCGCGCGGTTACCACGGCGTCTCGGTCCACGACATCGGCGAGGCGTGCGGCATCTCCGGACCCGCGATCTACAAGCACTTCACCGGCAAGGAGGACCTCCTCGCCCAGTCGCTCACCTCGATCAGCGAGCAGCTGCTGGCAGGCGGCCGCCAGCGGCGGTCCGAGGCCACCGGGCCCGAGGCGGCACTGGACGCGCTGATCGCGTGGCACGTCGAGTTCGCCCTCACCCACCCGGCGCTGATCGTCGTCCAGGACCGCGAGTGGGCCAACCTCTCGATCGACGCCCAGCAGACGGTCCGCGAGCTGCAGTTGTCCTACATCGACGCCTGGGTCGACACCCTGCGTGAGCTGCGTCCGAACCTGGACCGCGCCACCGCACGCGCCGCGACCCAGGCGGTGTTCGGACTGATCAACTCGACCCCGCACTCGGCGCGCATCAGCCCGGAGGCGATGTCAGAGCTGCTGGTGTCGATGGCCCGAGCGGGCGTGCTCGCGACCGGAGTGTGACGGTCGCGACCGCCACCCCGACCATCATCACGACGCCGCCGACCCACTCCAGCGTGCTGGGCACCTCGTCGAGGGCGACCCAGGCCGACAGCACGCCCACCGGCGGCACGAGCAGGATGAACGGCACCACACTGGCCGCCGGATAGGTCGCCATCAGCCGGTTGAAGATCGTGTACCCGACCAGCGACGCCAGCACGACCGTGTAGAGGGTGCTGACCCACGCCCCGAGGCCGAACCGGCCGATCGCATCGGCCATCTCGGCCGGACCGTCGACCACCAGGGACACCGCCAGACAGGGCACCGGCACCACCAGCGCCGACCAGACCACGAGCGACAGCCCCGAGGACACCTTCGCGGCGCGGGCGATGACGTTGCCGATCGCCCACGACAGGGCCGCGCCCACCGTCACCAGCAACGGGACCAGCGGCGCGTCCTGGTGGAAGCCCCACGCCACGACGACGAGTCCGGCCGTCCCGATGACCGCGCCGAGACCCTGGCGCACGGAGGCCCGCTCGCCCAGCGCCACCGCGGCGATCACGATCGTGAAGATCACCTGGGCCTGCAGGACCAGGGCGGCGAGTCCGGCCGGCATCCCGATCGCCATGGCCAGGTACAGCAACCCGAACTGACCGAAGCTCATGAACAGGCCGATGCTGAAGACGACGCCGAACGGCGCCTGCGGCCGTGGCACGAAGAAGACCAGCGGGAGCGCCACGAGCGTGAACCGGATGGCGAGGAACAGGAACGGCGGGACGTCGGCCAGACCGACGTGGATGGCGACGAAGTTGCAGCCCCAGATCACCGCGACGAGGACGGCGAGCAGGCTGTCGCGGCGGGTCACCGATCCATGCTCGCACGCCACGACCGGGTCCGGCCCGGGCCCGGCCCGCCAACCTTCGTCATGATCGCGCCAGCGGCGGCGGGGTCACAGCGGCAGCGAGATCACCGGGGGGACGGGCCGGCCGGCCGCGAGCAGATCGAGCACGTCGCGCTCGTGGGGGACGGTCGGCTCGGGCAGGTCGTCGAGCGGGAACCAGCCCATCTCGGCGGCCTTGTCCGCCTCCTGCAGCCCTGCCTCGCCGCTCCAGCGGGTGACCTCGAAGATCGCGTCCAGCCGCTGCTCCACCTGGGGCCCGCCGCGCTCGAACCGGTGGAGGGCGGTCAGCGGGTGCAGATCGGCGGGATCGATCGTGACACCGGCCTCCTCGTACGCCTCGCGCACGGCCGCCTCGTGGACCGACTCGCCCGGATCGACGTGGCCGGCCAGGAGCGCCCAGTGGCCGTCGCGGTAGCCCGTGCCCTCCCGCAACTGCAGGAGGACCTCGTCGCCGCGCCGCAGGATCACGTAGGCGGCCGCGACGAGCAGGCTGCGCTCTCCGGCGTGGTCGTCGCTGGGGTAGTGCTCGGTCACGCGCCCAGTGTTCCAGCGCCGACGCTCACGGGCGACACCGCTGCGCGTAGAACTGCTCGAGCGACTGGTGGATCTCGTCGTCGAGCGGAAGCGTGAAGTAGCCGTACTCGAGCCCCGGCGTCCGCACCCAGGCGCCGAAACGGGATCCGACCTTGTCCTCCGCCACGATGTGGGGATCGCACCGGCCCATCACGACGTCGAGCGTGAGCCGCTGCGGGCGATCGAGGGGGAGCTCCACCTCCGCCGGCGTCCGAGGGCCGAAGGCGAACCGCAGCGTGGGTGCGAAGCCCAGCAGCACGGTGTCGTTCGGGCGCCGAGGAGTGAGGGTGATCCGGCTCGACCACGTGCCGCCCCGGACCTGCGGTGCGCCGACGGTCATCGTGACCGCCTCGTCGAACGCCTGCTCACCGCAGTCGCCGTCGACGAGGTCACGCAGCACGCCGTAGGGGTCCTCGACCGGCAGCACCGATCGCCGTTCCTCGTCCCCGAACCGGTACGTGAGGTCGGCCGAGGCCGTCAGTCCCTCCCCCTCGGGACACGTGCCGGTCGGCGGGTCCACGTCGAGTCCGGTGCCCGACCCCGCCCCGACCTCGTCGCTGCCGCTCCACCGGACGGGCTCGGACCACCGGTTGGAGGTGAGCCGCATCGACGTCAGCTCGAGCCGTCGGTCGGTGTCGTTCGAGACGGCCACGGCGATCTCGCGCGTCAACCGCTTGCCGCGGTACTGCATGACCTCGGCCGTCAGCCCGTCAGGCGGGTCGGTGCGCTCGGGCTCCGTCGAGCAACCGGCAGCCAGCAGCATCACCCCGGCCAGTGCGATGCGCCCCCGCATGGGCCGAGTGTAAGCCCGATCAGCCGCGTCGCAGGGTCCGTCGCGAGACGAGGGCCGCGCCCAGCGCGACGAAGATCGCGGCACCGGCCGTGAACTGGACGCCCAGGTCGAACGCGGACGCGGCCGACGCCTCGATCCAGCCCTGCACCGGGTCTCCGAACTTCTCGGCGAACTGCATCGTGCTGCCGAGCGTCTCGAAGGCGTTCTCGTTCTCGCCGTACTGCGCGACCGACGGGATGGTCAGGTTCGACCGGAAGGTCGCGGTCAGCACGCTGCCGAGCACGGCCGTGCCGAGGACCGCGCCGATCTCGTACGCCGTCTCGGAGATCGCCGAGGCGGCACCGGCCTTCTGCGGCGGCACGCTGGACAGGATCAGGTCGTTCGTGATCGTCTCTGCCAGTCCGATCCCGATGCCCAAGATGGTGAAGGCCACCATCACCGAGACCACCGTCGGGTGCCCGGTGAACGCCGCGAGCGCGTAACCGCCGGCGGACAGGACGAAGCTCAGCGGCACGAGGGTGCGCGGCGGGATGTGCTCGACCACGCGCACGGCCGCGAAGCCGGCCACCATGGTGGCGACCGAGCCCGGGACGAGCACCAACGCCGACTCCATCGGCGACAGGCCCAGCACCAGCTGCAGCAACTGGGCACCGAAGAACAGGAAGCCGGCGAGCGCCATGAGGCTGAGCGCGTTGGCCGCGAGCGCCCCGCTGAACACGGGGTTGCGGAACAGCGTCAGGTCCAGCATCGGCGAGGAGCTGCGCTGCTGGCGGCGGACGAACAGCCACCCGGCCACGATGCCCAGCGCCAGCGACGCGAGGGTCGTGTCGTCCAGACCGTGGCCGGCGCCGTGCTTGATCGCGAAGACCAGCGGCACCATCGCGAGCAGCGACAGGACCACCGAGATCGGATCGAACGGGCCCGGCTGGGGATCGCGGGACTCCGGGATCGTCGCCAGGGCGAGCGGCACGAAGACGATGATCATCGGGACGTTCAGCAGGAAGACCGAGCCCCACCAGAAGTGCTCCAGCAGGTAGCCACCCACGACCGGGCCGAGCACGGCGCCGCCGGAGAACATCGAGGCCCAGGCGGCGATGGCCGTCCGGCGGTCGCGCGCGTCCTCGAAGATGTTGCGGATCAGCGACAGCGTCGAGGGCATCAGCGTCGCACCGAAGAACCCGAGCAACGCCCGGCCGGCGATCAGCATCTCGGGGGACGAGCTGAAGGCGGCGAGGGCCGACGCGCCACCGAATCCGACCGCGCCGATCACGAGCAGGCGACGGCGCCCGATCCGGTCGCCGAGGCTGCCCATCGCGATGAGCAGCCCCGCCAGCATCAGGGCGTAGATGTCGACGATCCACATCAGCTGGTTGCCGCCCGGGCGCAGCGACTGACTGATCTCCGGCAGGGCGAAGGACAGCACCGTGTTGTCCACCGACACGAGCAGGACAGGGATCATCAGCACGGCCAGCGCGGTCCATTCGCGGCGGCCGGCGCGCGTGGTGGAGGAGGTGAACGACGACATCAGAAGAACTATACCGTCCAGACGGTACAGTTCCAAAAGGACTGGTGTCACAGTCGTTTTCGTGACCGGGGTCACGGCTTCGGGCGTGTCGCCCCCGCCGCGAGCCGCACTCACTAGGCTGGGTGCATGGCCGAGGAACGCAGCACCCGCGACCGCGTCCTCGACGCCTTCGAGCGACTCCTGGTCAGCACCGGCAGCCGCGCGGCCACCCTCGACGCGGTGGCCGCCGAAGCCGGCGTGTCCAAGGGCGGACTGCTCTACCACTTCCACAGCCGCGAGGCGCTGGTCGACGGGATGGTCGAGCGGCTGCGCGAACAGGCGCGCGCGGACGTGGCGAAGATGCTGTCCGCACCCCAGGGGCCCGTCGAGTTCTACCTCGAGACCTCGGTCGACTCCGGCAGCGACTTCGATCGTGCCCTGATCGCCGCCTCACGCATCGCGCAGGAGAACGACGCCGGTGCCCGCACGGCCCTGGCCGAGATCCGCGAGGCCTGGTTCGACGTGCTGAACGAGCACCTCGGCGACGTCGCGCTCGCCCGCACGATCCAGTTGATCGGCGACGGCCTCTACTTCGACGACACCACCGGCCTGGCCCACCCGGACGCCCTGACCCACGTGCGCGAGGTGCTCAAGCGCCTGCCGTGACGCGACGGGTCAGGCGTCGCGCCAGACCGGGTCCAGCTCCTCGTACTCGAGTCGATCGAGCACCCCCAGATCCGGCGCCGCCACCTCGTAGGTGACCTGCTCGGCGCCGTACGACACCTCGATGACGTCGGTGCTGCGCCGCAACCGGTTCTCGAGCGCTCCGACCTCGGCGACCGGCGCCACGATCCGGGCGCGGCGCCACAGCACCCGCTCGCGCGTTCCGGCGACGTCGAGGACCGCGGCGGTGGCGTCGCCGTAGGCGCGCCCGAGACCGCCGGCCCCCAGCAGCGTGCCACCGAACCAGCGCGTCACCACGACCACCACGTCGCTGACCTCGCGACCCGAGACGACCTCGAGGATGGGCCGGCCCGCGGTGCCCGAGGGCTCGCCGTCGTCATTGCTCCGGCGCAGGGACCCGTCCGGGCCGATGACGAACGCGGTGCAGTGGTGACGGGCGTCGTGGTGGGTGGCACGGACCTCCGCGATCAGCGAGCGCGCGGAGGCCTCGTCCTCGACCCGGCCGGCCCGCGCCAGGAAACGCGACCGGAGCACGACGATCTCGGCCTCGGCGGTGCCGCCGAGCGGTCGATCGATCGTGCGGTAGGCCGCCACCTCAGTTCTTGCGCAGTTCCAAGAAGATCGAGGGACCGAAGTCGCTGGCGGCCAGCGGCTTCTGCAGGACGCGCTCGACGGCCACGAGGACCTTCGTCGGCACGATCCGCTTGAGCTTCTGGCTGCGCAGGTTCGAGACCGAGAGCTTGCGCTGCAGAGTCAGGCCCGCAGCGGCCAACTGGCTCACGACCGTGTCGATGTTGTGGTTGACGAACGCGATCGCGTCGGGCTCGTCGGCCGCGACAGTGCGGATGCTGACGGGCTCCTTCGGCAGCGCCTTGCCGGCCTTCTTGAAGGCGCGACGGTTCTTGAAGTGGCCGTAGTTGGCGACCTCGATGATCGCGGTGCCGCCGGGCGCGAGGACGCGGGCGATCTCGGCGAACTCGTCAGTGGGCTCGGGGATGTGGTGCATGACGCGGACCATCGTGATGAGGTCCAGCTCGCCGTCGTCGAACTTCAGGGCGTCGGCCTGCTGACGCTCGCGGATGACATCGGTGCCGGCGAGGAACTTCTCGGCGGCATCGAGCTGCGTCTGGCTGGGCTCGGCGAGCGTGACCCGGTCGGCGTACTCGCGCAGCAACAGCGCGAGGCGGCCGAAGCCACCGCCGACGTCGGCGGCCTTGGCGAAGTGGCGGCCCCGCAACAGACGGCGAATCGCCACCTGCTCGGCGGCGTTCTCGTAGTCGCGGTTGTTCCAGTACTGGGTGTAGTCGTAACCCCGGTCGTACTGGTCGGCGACCTTCTTGCTCGGCTTGTCCTCGTTCACCGGGCAACCCTAACAATCACAGGCTGACGAGAGCACCGACGCACGGGCTCAGCCGAAGGTGCGCGGGCCGAACTCCGGCTCGGTCTTGGCCATGCCGGCCTTGCGGGCGATGGCGGTGTTGGGCGACTTGAACATCGCACGCTGCAGCTTGCGCTCCAGCGAGAACGCCCGGCGGGGCTGCGCGCGACGCGTCTCGTTGAGCAATCGCTTGGACGCCGCGACCGAGTCCGGCGAGCGCGCCAGGAGCTGGTCGACCAGCTCGAGAGCCGGCTTGAGCGGGTCCTCGGCGACCCCCGAGGCGATGCCGTACTCGACGGCCTTCTCGCCGGAGAAGATCTCGCCGGTCATCACGAGGCGCTTGGCCAGGTCGGCGCCGACCAACTCGGACAGGGCGACGGTGCCGCTCATGTCCGGAACCAGGCCCCACTTCGCCTCGAGGATCGACCACTGGCAGTCCGGCGACGTGAACCGGAAGTCCGCGGCCAGCGCGAGCTGGATGCCGCCGCCGAACACGTGACCGCGGGTGACGGCGATGACCGGGACCGAGAGCCGGCGCCAGGCCCACAAGGGCTCCTGGAACCGGTTCGTCCCCTTGAACGGGTTCGGCAGGAAGTAACGCGTGACGCGCTTCTTGTCGCCCATCACCGAGCCGAAGTCCAGACCGGCGCAGAACGACGGTCCGCGACCCTCGAGCAGGACCACGCGAACGTTGGGATCGGCCTCGATCCGGTCCGCCGCCTCCATCAGCCCGTCGAGCACGTCGAACGTGATCCCGTTCAACTTGTCGGGGCGGTTCAGCCAGACGTGGGCGATGGGCCCTTCGATCTCGGTGACGACATGGGGTTCGGCCATGGCATCAGGGTAGGGGCTGGCTCAGCGCCTCATGCAACTGCGCCGCGGCCTGGGACAACGAGTGCGAGGTGGCCATGCCGTCGGGCCATCCGGTGCCGCCCAGGAGCAGGCGCGTGCTCCGGCCCAGGGACTCCAGCCGGACCAGGTCCTCCTCGGACGGCCCGACGTAGGAGGCCCACAGGAACACGGCCGCGGGACTGCTGCTCGTGACGAACGCCTCGAGCGACTCGATCGGCAGGCGTGCGCCCAGCTCGGTCCAGGGATGACCACGCTTGGCCAGCGCCGCGCCGAGGGCGACGATGGGCAGCTTGTGCTGCTCCTCCTCGATGCACGCCAGGACGACCCGGGACGGGCCCCGGGTGGGGTGCTCGTGCGCCGCGGCCCTCAGCGCGCTCAGGATGCCGGCGGTCACGAGATGCTCGGACGCGACGCCCAGCCGGCCGTCCGCCCACTGCACGCCGACCTCGATCATCGCCGGGGCGATCACCTCGTCCCAGGCCTCCTCGATGCCGAAGCGCGCGATGGCGTTCTCAGCGACCGACTGGACCTTGGCCGCGTCGAACTCCTTCGTGCCGGCGAGAATCTCGAAGACCGCCTGTTCGTGGCCGGAGGCACGTAGTCCTTCCGGGCCGGACCCGACGATGGCCGCGAGCTCGTGCGGCGCCAGTCGCTTGACCCGGTCGGCCGCGTCGTGGGCCGAGAGTCCGTCCTCGATGAACCGGGCCATCGTGGCCACCCGGTCGGCGTCGATGATCGTGTAGCGCCGGTGGCCGCCCGTCGTACGGAACGTGGGCCCCACGCCGTATCGACGCTCCCACGTGCGAAGCGTCGGGGCGGCGATTCCCAGCATTTCGGAGAGCGCGCCCACGGTCCACCGGCGGTGCATGGGTCAGATCCTAAAACTTATTCAAGCTACTTGCCAAGTGAATAGATTGACTAGTACGGTCGGACTACTTGACCGGGTTGTGCACCCAGCCCGGGTCAAATCCTCACCCTTGGGGAAGGGGCAGGTTTCATGGTTAACATCAAGCGACTTCCGTCGCCGATCATCGAGTCCTACGAATGGCAGTGGGATGGCGCCTGCATGGGCGTCGATTCCTCGGTCTTCTTCTCACCCGAAGCCGAACGCGGCATGAAGCGTCACCGTCGCGAAGAGTCCGCCAAGGCGGTCTGTGCCACGTGTCCGGTCATCGACCGGTGCCGCGAGCACGCGCTCGCCGTCCAGGAGCCGTACGGCGTCTGGGGCGGACTCACCGAGTCCGAACGCGCCGAGATCCTGGCCGGCCGCGTGTCGGCCGCGGTCTGATGGCCGGCTCGAAGCAGGGCAAGGCCAGCACGTCGGCCAAGATCCTGTACCAGCCGATCGGACTGATCTCCTCGATCGTCGCGGGGGTCATCGCCACCGCGATCTTCAAGCAGATCTGGAAACGGGCCAGTCCGAACAGCACCGGGGACGCCCCCGGGCCGACCCAGTCGGAGTTCCCGCTCAAGGAGATCGTGCTGGCCGCGGTCGTCCAGGGCGCGATCTTCTCCGGCATCCGGGCGATCGTCCAGCGTCAGGGAGCCAAGGCGTTCGCCAAGGCGACCGGCGAGTGGCCCGGCGACTGAGCGCTTCTCGCGCTCGGAACGTCGGCTCAACGTAGAGACGACGTCATAAGAACAGCAACGCCGATGGCCCCGAGGTCTTCCTCGGGGCCATCGGCGTTCCCGGTTCAGATCGGGGCGTACAGCGCCGCCGGTGCGCCCGTGACGGTGGCCCAGTAGCGGTCGCCGAAGGACCAGTGCCACCACTCGGGCGGATAGTTCACCAAACCCGCGCCCGACATCGCCGCGCCCAAGACGTCGCGCAGCCGGTGCGCCTCGGCGGG
This sequence comes from Aeromicrobium senzhongii, assembly GCF_014334735.1. NCBI lineage: Bacteria > Bacillati > Actinomycetota > Actinomycetes > Propionibacteriales > Nocardioidaceae > Aeromicrobium > Aeromicrobium senzhongii. The sequence continues at coordinate 56,095 of NZ_CP060587.1, read as the reverse complement.
GACGTTCGTCGCCGCCGTGAAGCAGGCCTCGTCGCTCTCGTCGGGCGTGGCGTTCACCCGCGTGCCCAGATCGAGCTCGCGTCCGTCCACCGCCAGCGTGAGGTCCACCGCCGCGCCGCACGGGTGCGGCGCCACGCCCGGGGGCGAGATGTGCTGGCTCGCCTCGATCGCCACCTGCTCGGCATTGCGGCCAGGACGCGTCGCCGCGAGCTCCGCGCAGTGCTCGTCGAAGTACCGCTGCTGCAGGGCGGCCGGTCGATGGCACTCGACAACCAGCAGCGAGAAGCCCTCGGGCAGGAGTTGCTGGGCGCGGACCAGGCGCCGGCCCACTCCCTCACGCACCCGCGCCCACGACCCCTGCGGGTCCGCCTTGCGGTGATCGAGGGCCAGTCCGAGCTCACGGACGTCGACCAGCGGCTCGCCGAGGTCGTGCACCGGGACGGCCGCGACGGATGGATCGGACAACAGGAGCATCTGACGATGCTACGGGCGCACGCGGTCGTCACCGGGGAACGAGAAAGGGCCGGATCCCGTGGGATCCGGCCCTTGTCACTGTGCGCGAGGGGGGATTTGAACCCCCACGCCCTTGCGGACACTGGCACCTGAAGCCAGCGCGTCTACCATTCCGCCACTCGCGCATGGTCCGGATAACCGAACCGACGTCAGAGTCTAACAGGCACTCACCGCACCACGAACGCGGTGGGTCACCCAGCGATCCGTGGACCCACTGTGCGGCGGGTCGCAGGCGCGAACGACCCCGATGTGGTCGGGTGTCGATACGATCAACAGGACCAGACGTCGCCGTCGTTCGCATGCCCAGGAGGTGAGCACCCGTGGCCGGAGTACTGCAGCGCTTCGAGAAGCGCCTCGAAGGTGCGGTCACCGGGGCCTTCGCGCGCGCCTTCCGCAGCGCCGTCCAGCCGGTCGAGATCGCCGCGGCCCTGCAGCGCGAGGTCGACCAGAACGCCACGATCATCAGCCGCGAGCGCAGGCTCGTGCCCAACGACTTCACCGTCGAACTCTCGCCGGCCGACCACGAGCGCCTCGCGCCGTACGGGGCGACGCTCTCGAGCGAGCTGGCGACGCTGCTCAAGGAGCACATCGCCGAGCAGCACTACACCGCCGCCGGGCCGCTCCACATCGAGTTCGCCCTCGACGAGGATCTGCACACCGGCCGGTTCACGATCGTCAGCGCCTCCAACGCGTCCGTCACCCCGGTGCGCGGCGAGCCGATCACCGACACCGCGGTACGCCGCGCCAAGGTCGTCCTCGACATCGGAGGCCTGCGTCACCCGGTGAATCCGCCCGGCATCACGATCGGGCGGGGCTCCAGCGCCGACCTCAAGATCGACGACCCGGGCATCAGCCGGAACCACGCCGAGATCTCGTTCCTCGGCTCGGGCGTCGAGATCCGCGACCTCGGGTCGACCAACGGGGTCATCGTCGACGGACGCCGCGTGGACGCAGCATTCCTGCGCAACGGGTCCACCGTCCGGTTGGGCAACACGACGATCGCGGTCCAGATCAGCGAGGAGATCGGGTGACCGGGGACGCGGGGGGCCGATGAGCGAACTGACCCTCACCTTGATCAAGCTCGGCTTCCTGGCCGTGCTGTGGCTCTTCGTGCTCTCGGCCGTGTCCGTGATCCGCACCGACATCTTCGGCACCAAGGTCCAGACCCCCAAGCCGCCCAAGGGGCAGAAGCAGAAGCAGAAGCCGGTCAAGCCGGCCAAGGGCGGAACGCGCAACCGCCGCGCGCGGGGCGCCCCCAGCCAGCTCGTGATCGTCGACGGTCCCAATGCGGGCCAGAGCGTGCCGGTCGGCACCGAGCCGGTCCTGCTCGGCCGCGGCACCGACGCGGCGATCCGGCTCGACGACGACTACGTCTCCACCCGCCACGCCCGGTTCGCCACCAACGGCGAGCAGTGGTTCGTCGAGGACCTCGGGTCGACCAACGGCACGTACATCGGCAGCCAGCGCGTGACCACTCCAGAGCCTGTCGCCATCGGCACCGCGGTCCGGTTGGGGAAGACGATCGTGGAGTTGCGCAAGTAGATGGCGTCCCTGACCTACCGCTACGTGGCGCTCACCGACGTCGGTCTGCGCCGTTCGAACAATCAGGATTCCGGTTACGCCAGCCCTCGGCTGCTGGTGATCGCCGACGGCATGGGCGGCGCCGCCGCCGGTGACCTGGCCTCCTCGGCCGCCCTGGCCGAGATCCGCCAGATCGACCGCGACCTCGATCCCGAGGAGGACGGCGACGCGCTCGAGGCGATGCGCACCGCCGTCGCCCACGCCAACCACCGCCTCGCCGAGCTGATCCGTGACGACCCCGCCGTCGAGGGGATGGGCACGACCCTCGAGGCGATGCTCTGGGACGGCGAGAAGCTGGCCGTGGCCCACATCGGCGACTCGCGGGCCTACCGCCTGCGCCAGGGCCGCCTGAGCCAGCTCAGCATCGACCACACCTTCGTGCAGAGCCTCGTCGACGAAGGGCGCATCACCGCCGAGGAGGCGCGCGTCCACCCGCACCGCTCGCTGCTGCTCAAGGCGATCCTGGGCCGCGACGACTTCGAGCCGGACTTCACGTGGTTGCAGCCCTCGGCCGGTGACCGGTACCTGCTGTGCAGCGACGGCCTGACCGACATGGTCGACGACGAGACGATCGAGCGGACGATGAAGCTCGAGACGATCGACGTCGCCGCCACCGAGCTGATCCGGCTCGCGCTCGAGTCCGGGGGGTACGACAACGTCACCGTCGTCATCGCCGAGTTCGTGTCGGCCGACGAGCCCGAGGACGAGGACCTCGTCTGCGCCGACGGTCAGCCCCAGATCGTGGGCGCGGCGACGAACCAGGCACGCGGTCGCACCGGTTCGGTCCGGGCCGCCACCTCGCCGACCTCGAGCCTCACCGCCGACTCCGGTGCGGTCGAAGCCGACCCCGAGGAGCTGCGCTACGCGCCCCGTCCCGTCCCGCGGCGACGCTGGGTGCGCTGGGCCCTGGTCGCCGTCGTCATCGTCGGCCTGCTCGGCGGTGCGGGCGCGTACGCCTACGACTGGTCCCAGCGTCAGTACTTCGTCGCCTCCCAGGACGGTCAGGTGGCGATCTTCCGAGGTGTGGACCTCTCGGTTCCCGGAGTCACCCTGGCGCACCTCGACGAGGTCACGCAGATCGAGATCGACACCCTGCCGGCCTATCAGCGCGACCGGGTCGCGGCGGGCATCACCGCCGCCGACCACGACGAGGCCAAGCGCATCGTCACCAACCTGAGCATCCAGGCCGTCGAGCCGACGCCGACCCCGACGCCCACGCCCTCACCCGCGCCGCGCCGCACCCGCGCGACGCCCGAGCCGACGGAGACCCCGTGAGTGCCGCGGGCGCGACCCCGGCCTGGATCCCCCGCAAGCGCCGCACCGCCGAACTGGGACTGCTGCTGCTCGCGATCGCGATCGGCATCGGCTCCTACGCGGCGGTGGGTCTGGGCATCGACGGCACGGTCCCCTCGGGCATCTACACGGTCGGAGGCGTCTACGCCCTCGTTGCGCTCGGCGCCCACCTGGCGGTCCGCCGGTTCGCCGGGTACGCCGACCCCGTGCTGCTTCCCCTGGTCGTGTGTCTCAACGGCATCGGCCTGGTCATGATCTACCGCATCGACCTGGGCCTGGACTCGATCGGCTCTCCGTTCGGTCCGTTCGCGCAGGGCCAGCTGCGCTGGACGATCCTGGGCGTGCTCATGTTCGTCGCGGTCCTGGTGCTGATCCGTGACCACCGCTGGCTGCAGCAGTACACCTACACCTTCGGGCTCGCCGCGATCGCCCTGCTGATCCTGCCGATCCTGCCGGTCATCGGCAGCGCCAAGCGCGGCGCCCAGATCTGGATCCAGCTGGGCCCCTTCAGCTTCCAGCCCGCCGAGGCGGCCAAGATCGCCCTCGCGATCTTCTTCGCCGGCTACCTGGTCGCCAAGCGTGATGCGCTCGCCCTGGCCGGCCGCCGGATCCTCGGCGTCGACCTGCCGCGCGGACGCGACCTCGGCCCGATCCTGCTCGGCTGGCTGATCAGCGTCGGCATCCTGGTCTTCCAGCGCGACCTCGGCTCGTCGCTGTTGTTCTTCGGCCTGTTCGTCGTGATGCTCTACGTCGCCACCGAGCGTCCGGGGTGGCTCGTCGTCGGCACCGGCCTGTTCGCCGTGGGCGCCTGGTTCGGCTACCTCGCATTCGGGCACGTCCGCGCCCGCTTCGACGCCTGGCTCGATCCGTGGAGCGACCCTGACCAGAACTACCAGATCATCACCGCGCTCTACGGGCTCGGCCACGGCGGCCTGCTCGGCCGCGGCTGGGGTCAGGGCAGCCCCGAGCTGACGCCGTTCGGGTTCTCCGACTTCATCTTGTCGTCGATCGGCGAGGAGCTCGGCCTGGCCGGGCTCATGGCCGTGATCATGGTCTACGGGCTCATCGTCGAGCGAGGCCTGCGCATCGCGCTGACCTGCCGCGACGCCTTCGGCAAGCTGCTGGCGGTCGGCCTGTCGGTCTCGTTCGCGCTGCAGGTGTTCGTCGTCGCCGGCGGCGTCACCCGGCTGATCCCGCTGACCGGCCTCACGGCGCCGTTCCTGGCCGCCGGCGGCTCGTCGATCATCATGAACTGGATCATCGTCGCGTTGCTGCTGCGCATCAGCGACCAGACCCGTCGGCCCGCGCCCGAGGCGACCCCCATCAGCGGCGACGAGGCCACCCAGGTGGTGAAGCTGTCGTGAACAAGCCCATCCGCGCCATGGCCGTCGTCTGCCTGCTGATGTTCATGGGACTGCTCCTCAACGCGAACTACGTCCAATTCGTGCAGGCCGACGACCTCAACGAGAAGCCCGGCAACCGTCGGGTCATCGACGAGGAGTTCAGCCGCGAGCGCGGCGCCATCATCGTCGACGGCGAGCCGATCGCCCAGTCGGTCCCGGTCAAGGACCGGTGGCAGTTCCAGCGCAAGTACACCGACCCGAAGCTCTACGCGCCGGTGACGGGCTACTTCTCGTACCAGTACGGCCAGGCGGGCATCGAGCGCTCGTACAACTCGATCCTGTCCGGCAGCGACGACCGCCTGTTCGTCAACCGGGTCATCGACCTCATCGGCAACGACCAGCCGCAGGGCGGCAGCGTCGAGCTGACCCTGGACGCGGCCGCCCAGAAGGCCGCGTTCGAAGGGCTGGCCGACCTCGGCGAGGAGACCCGCGGCGCGGTCGTGGCGCTCAACCCGCAGACCGGTGCGGTCCTGGCGATGGTCAGCCAGCCCACCTACAACCCCAACCAGCTGGCCAGCCACGACGCCGACAAGGTGATGCGGACGATGCAGCGGCTGGAGAAGGACAAGACGCAGCCGCTGACCAACCGCTCCACCCAGACCACCCTGCCGCCGGGATCGACGTTCAAGATCGTCACGTCGGCGGCCGCGATCGAGGACCTCGGCCTCTCCGCGGACGACGACGTGCGCGGCGGAGCGACGTTGGGCTTCCCCGGCATCGGCTACAAGCTCACCAACCAGGGCGGCAGCAGCTGCGGCGGCAACCCGATCAGCTTCGAGCGTGCGCTCCAGGTGTCGTGCAACGTGTCCTTCGGCTGGCTCGCCGGCAAGGTCGGCCAGGAGAAGATGGCCGACCAGGCCGCGAAGTTCGGCTTCGGCGAGCGGCCCATCGAGGACCTCCCCTCGGCCGCCAGCCGCTTCACCGCCGATCCCGACACCAAGCTCGAGCCGCCGCAGCTCGCGCAGTCCGGCATCGGCCAGTTCGAGGTCGCGGCCACGCCGCTGCAGATGGCCATGGTGTCGGCCGCGGTCGCCAACGACGGCGTCCTGATGAAGCCGCACCTGGTCCGCACCGTGCGGGCGCCCAACCTCTCGATCCTCGAGCAGCCCGAGCCGCAGGAGCTCGGGCGCCCGATGTCGGCGGGCGACGCCCGCGAGCTCAGCGACATGATGGTCTCCGTCGTCGACCAGGGCACCGGCAGCCCCGCCGCGATCCCCGGCATCGACGTCGGCGGCAAGACCGGAACCGCCGAGTCCGCACCCGACCGACCCCCGTACGCGTGGTTCATCGGCTTCGCACCGGCCGACGATCCCCAGGTCGCCGTCGCCGTGTTGGTCGAGTCCGCGCAGAACACCAGTGACATCGCCGGAGGCCGCCTGGGCGGCCGATCGCCCGTGCCGTGATGGAGGCAGTGCTCCGATGAACCTCATCCACCCTTTGGGAGACTGGAAACCATGACCGAGAGTGACGCGAAGATGGAGCCGCTCGGCGGCCGCTACGAGGTCGGCGAGCTGGTCGGACGCGGCGGGATGGCCGATGTCCGCGCCGGCTACGACCTGCGGCTCGGCCGTCCCGTGGCGATCAAGCTGCTCCGTGCCGACCTGGCCGCCGACGAGACGTTCCAGGAGCGGTTCCGCCGCGAGGCGCAGTCCGCGGCGTCCCTGAACCACCCGTCGATCGTCGCGGTCTACGACACCGGCGAGGCCACCGACGCCTCCGGCGCCACGGTGCCCTACATCGTGATGGAGCTGGTCGAGGGCCGCACCCTGCGGGACGTGCTGCGCGACGGCCGCAAGATCTTGCCCGAGCGCGCACTGTCGATCACCGCCGACATCCTGGCGGCGCTGGACTACAGCCACCGCGCCGGCATCATCCACCGCGACATCAAGCCCGCGAACGTCATGCTGACGCCCGAGGGCAAGGTCAAGGTGATGGACTTCGGCATCGCCCGGGCGATCGCCGACACCTCGAGCGCAATGACCCAGACCGCAGCGGTCATCGGCACGGCGCAGTACCTGTCGCCCGAGCAGGCCCGCGGCGAGACCGTCGACGCCCGCAGCGACATCTACTCCACGGGCTGCGTGCTCTACGAGCTGCTCACGGGACGGCCGCCGTTCGTCGGCGACAGTCCCGTCTCCGTGGCGTACCAGCACGTGCGCGAGGAGGCCCGGCCGCCGTCGCAGCTCAATCCCGACGTCTCGGTCGCGGTGGACCACGTGGTCGCGAAGGCCCTGGCCAAGCGCGTCGACGACCGTTACTCCAGCGCCGGCGAGATGCGCAAGGACATCGAGCGGGTGCTGGCCGGGGGCTCGGTCGACGCCCCGACGCAGGCCGTTCCGGTCACCGCCGGTGCCACGCAGGTCGCACCGGCCGTCACGGCCCCCGTCCTGCCCCCGCGGCGAGGAGGAGGAGAAGAAGGGCCACGCCAAGTGGTGGGCCCTGGCGCTCGTCCTGCTGGCGATCGCGGCGGCGATCGGCGTGGCCCTGATGCTCAACGGCGGCGACGAGGAGAACGCGCCTCCGCAGGTCGCCGTGCCGCGGGTCGAGGGCCTCGACGTCGAGACCGCGACGAACCGGCTGGAGTCGAAGAACCTCACCGTGGGAGACACGCGCGAGCAGACCAGCGCCGACATCCCCGAGGGCCAGGTCATGGCGACCGATCCCGAGGCCGGCACCACGGTCGACGAGGGCACCGCGGTCGACCTCGTCGTCAGCTCCGGTCCGGAGCTGGTCGATCTGCCGAACCTCACGAGCTACTCGTACGACGAGGCCAAGGACCTGCTCGAGGGCGACCAGTACGGTCTCAAGGTCAAGCGTCAGAACACCGACAGCGACCAGCCGAAGGACCGCGTCCTCAACAGCAACCCGCCGCCGGGGTCCTCCGTCGAGCGCGGCAGCACCGTGACGCTCATCGTCTCGCGTGGTCAGGTCGACGTGCCCAACGTCGTCGGGCAGAGCGCGGACGACGCGCGCCAGGCGCTCGAGGACGCCGGCCTGAAGGTCTCGGTGCAGAACGACACGTCCGGCACCGCGCCGAACGGCACCGTCACGGCGCAGAGCCGCGAGCCCGGCAGCATGGTCTCGCCGGGGACGACGATCACCATCACGGTGTCGCGACCGCCGGCTCCCACCACGCCCACGCCCACCCCGACCACGGAGCCCACGGACGACGACCTCCTCCCCTGAGGAGGTCAGTCCAGGGCGGTCGCGTACCGCATGGAGACGCTGCCGTCGTAGGCCGGAGCCTTGATCCGGTCCACGGCGCGCTCGTCGAGCCCGAGGCTGTAGCGCTCGGCGTACTGCGTGTAGGTCGCCACCTCGGGCGAGGCGGCCAGCGCCTGGCGCAGAGCGGCCTGGTCCCCGATCGCCTCGATGACGTAGGGCGGGGCGTACGGCACGCCGTCGAGCACGACGGTGTTGCCGACGCACTTGATCCCGATCGAGCTGATCAGCCGCTGGCCCTGGAGCGTCACCGCCTCGGCGCCGCCGGCCCACAGGGCGTTCACGAACGCCTGGATGTCCTGCTGGTGGACCACCAGCAGGTTCGGGTCCAGTCCCGGGAACTCGACGGAGCGGGGGGCGTCCTCCAGTGCGATGCGCAGGCCGGGTCCCTGGACGGGCGTCAGACCGGCCGGGCCGGAGAGGGCCTCCACGCGGCGCAGGTCGCGACGCAGGTCCGCATCGTCGACCTTGCGGCTCATCGCGTCGACCTCGCGTTGCAGCCGGGCCGCCTCCTCGCGCCGGGTCTCGACCTCACGAGCCCGGTCGCGCAGGACCGAGTTCAGGTCTCCACCGGCCGGGCGCAGGTCCGATCCGTTGGACGTCACGGCGGCGGCGACCACCACGATTCCGCACACGCAGGCCAGCGCCAGCGCCAGCAGGCTCCACCTGCTGACGGTCGCGTTGTTCCCCTCATGACGTGGCGTGTCCCGCACGGCGACTACGCTAGCGGAGTACGTCACACCGCGGCCTCGCCGCCGCCCGACCGGGAGAAGCTCGTGTTCAACAGGTTCAAGCGCAAGTCCGTCGACGACAACGGCCCCAAGCCGGTGCGCATCGGCAACCGGTGGGCCGCTCCTCTGATGGTCGCGTGCGCGGTCATCGGCCTGGCCTGGATCGTCGTGTTCTACACGATCAGCAACACCGACGTCACCATCCCCGGCTACAGCGACCTCGGTGGCTGGAACCTCGTGATCGGCATGGGATTCATCCTCGCGGCCTTCGGCTTCGCGATGAAGTGGGAGTGAATCACACCGATGTGATTACCCACAGGTGTGCACACACATGTGGATAACTACACCCGTGTGATTCGGTGCCGCGACGCTCAGGCGAAGCCCGGAACGAGCGATCCGACGAGGTGGTCGGTGCGCCAGGCGATCGCGGCGAAGAACAGCGCCCACAGCACCACGAAGGCCACGACCTGCACCAGCGTGCGGCGATCGCGGGGCGCGTAGGCGAACACCAGGCCGAGGGCGACACCGGTGAGGAAGCCGCCGAGGTGGCCCTCCCAGCTGATCCCCGAGCGCAGACTGAAGAAGGCGTTGATCGCCAAGATGACGACCATTCCGGTGATGTTCTGACGCGTGCGGATCAAGAAGATCAACGCCAGGCCGAAGAGCCCGAACACCGCGCCGGACGCACCGATCGTGGGCGTGAACGGGTCCTCGAGCAGATAGACCAGCACCGACGACCCGATGGCGAGCGTCAGGTACGTGATGACGTACCGCACGCGGCCGAGGGTCTGCTCGACGTAGGGCCCGAACAGATAGAGCGCGAACATGTTCAGCGCGATGTGGGTCAGGCCGCCGTGCAGGAACGCGGCCGTGATCAGGCGCCAGTAGTCGCCCTGGGCGACCTCGATGCCGCTCATCCAGCCCCAGCGGAAGAACTCGCTCTGGTTGGGGTTGCCGGCACCGCCGGTGGCCATCACCACGACCTGGGCCGCGATGTTGATCGCGATGATCGCGTAGGTGATGGCTCCGGCGCTGCCGGTGACGGCCCCGCCCGCGATCGTGCGCGGCTGGCGCACGGCCGCCTGGCCCCGGCTCACGCACTCGGGGCACTGGAAGCCGACGCTGGCCTCACGCATGTCCTGAGGACAGATGTACCGCGAGCACCGCTGGCACTGGATGTACGCAGGCCGGTCGGGATGCCGGTAGCAGGTCTGCTGACCGGCGCCCTCGGGAGTCACCGCTCGATGGTCACGGATTCGATCACGACGGGCTCGGCCGGACGGTCGAACCGGTCGGTCTCGATCGCGGCGATCGCGTCGACCACGGCGCGGCTCTCGGGATCCTTGACCTCGCCGAAGATGGAGTGCTTGCGGTTCAGCCACTCGGTCTTGGCGACCGTGATGAAGAACTGCGAGCCGTTCGTTCCGGAGCCGTTGGGCTTGGTGCCGGCGTTGGCCATGGCGAGCAGGTACGGGCGATCGAACTGCAGCTCCGGGTGGAACTCGTCGTCGAACTCGTAACCGGGTCCACCGCGGCCGTCACCGAGCGGGTCGCCGCCCTGGAGCATGAAGTTGGAGATCACGCGGTGGAACGTGAGCCCGTCGTAGAAGGGCTTCGTCGACACCGAACCAGTGGCGGGATCGACCCATTCCTTCGTGCCCTCGGCCAAGCCGACGAAGTTCGCCACCGTTTTGGGTGCTTGGTGGTCGAACAGCTCGATCTTGATGTCTCCACGGTTGGTGTGGAGCGTTGCGTTGATGGGCACTTCACGTCCTTTCAGGGGTTGAGTCCATCCTTGCACGACCCGACGAACGAGGACCGCTAGCGTGGGGGCATGTCGAGACTGGTGTTGCTCCTGGTCGCCTCGGCGACCGCTGTCGTGGTGCTCCGCAAGGCGACCGCCGACCGCGGTGGCTCCTACGATCCCAGGACGGACCGGTGACCGTCGACCTCCGCCACGACGCGGGTGTCACGACGCTGACGTTCTCGTCCGGACCGGTGAACCTCTACTCGCTGGAGCTGCACGACGAGTTCGACGCGGCCCTCGACCAGGTCGAGGCCGACCTGCCCCGCGTCCTCGTGGTGCGCGCCGAGGGCAAGATCGTCTCGGGCGGTGTGGACGTGGCCCAGTTCCACGCTCGGAAGACGAAGGCCGACACCCAGGCGCTCTACGACCGCATGCTGGAGCTGCCCGAGCGCTTCGCGGCGCTGCCGGTGCCGACCGTGTTCGTCGCGCACGCCCTCACACTGACGTGGGCCCTCGAGGTCGCGCTCGCCTGTGACGTGCTGCTGGCCTCCGAGAAGGCGAAGTTCGGCCTGGTCGAGCGGGTCATCGGTCTCACCCCCACGATGGGCGGCACGCAGCGCTTCGCGGGCCGTGCCGGCGTCGCGCGGGCCAAGGAGTTCGTGTTCACCGGGACCCCGTACGACGCGGCCACCCTCGAGCGCTGGAACGTCGTGAACCGCGTCTTCGCCCCCGACGAGCTGGACGCCGGCGTCGACGCCTTCGCCGCGGACCTCGCGGTGGGCCCGACCCGCGCGTTCGCGGCAGCCAAGGAGATCCTGCGCGAGTTCGAGGCCGGGGGCGTGCCCGGCTCGATCACCCGCACCACCGCCATCGCCGCCGAGCTCTTCGACACCGAGGACCTCCAGCACGGCATGGCCTCCTTCCTCGCCGACGGCCCCGGCAACGCCGCCTTCGCCGGCCGCTGACCTCCGCCCCTCCCAGATTTGCTCCTATTTCGACCTTTGAGGGGCAATCAAAGGTGAGTTGAGAAGCAAATCTCGGGGCGGAGAGGTCAAGGTCCCTTGACTGTCAAAGCTCCTTGACACTACGGTCGAGGCATGACGTCGCAGGTGAAGGACCAAAGCTTGTGGGGACGGTCACGGTTCGGGGGTGGGACCGCGGTACTGCTGGCAGGATGCACCGGGGTGGCGCTCTCGGTGTCGGGGGCGCTCGCGCTGTGGGCGCTGGCGGGGCTCGACGGGTCGCGCCGCAGCGAGATCCTCCTGGTGGCGTTCGTCTCGCTGCCGTCGGTCTTCGCGATGGCATGGGTCGCCCTCGTCGACCCGGGCTCGATCCGCGACGCGGTGCAGCGCCCTGACGACACGATCGAGTCCCACTGGCTGCAGCGCGCCCAGAGCGGCGCCTTCACCGACCTGCTGCTGGTCCTGGGCGTGGTCCTGGTCGCCGGGGTGATCGTCGACCTGGCCGTCTCGCTCAGGGTCGCGCTCATCGCTCTGACCACCTTCGCGATGGCCGACGTCGGCGTTCGACTGGTGTGGATCAGGCGCCGGGAGGGCTGATGCTCAACCACGTCCTGCGCACGCGCGAGGAGCGCGGATGGTCGCAGAAGCGCCTCGCCGACGAGCTCGGCGTCTCGCGCCAGACCGTGATCTCCATCGAGAAGGGCCGGTACGACCCCTCACTCCCGTTGGCGTTTCGGCTGGCCGAGGTGTTCGAGTGCCGGATCGAGGACCTGTTCGTCCCCGGGCACGACGAGGGCTAGAGCGTCAGACCGCAGCGGCGGGCTGGCGGCCGGCGTGGACGCGCAGGGTGGTGCGGCGCTCGGACCAGAAGGACACGAACGGGATGCACGCCAGCACGATGACGCTGAGCATGAAGCCCCAGGACCACTTCTCGCGCAGGGTCAGGCGCGCGACGATGACGATCAGGATCATGAACAGGAAGCCGTGCACCTGGTCGATGACCAGGAACATGTCCTGGTTGAGGTTCCACCACGAGCCCGCGTCGGTGGCGATCTTGCCGATGAAGCCCGCCATCACGATCAGGAGGTTGAGTCCGACGATGGTCGCCATGACCTGGTAAGCGCGCAGGAGTCGATCGTTCACGGCCCCAGATTACCGATCTCGGCCAAGCACCATCTCGCGGGACATGCGCCACCACATGAAGAGCGCGAAGACCGCGAACACCCACCATTGCAGTCCGTATCCGAGGTTGCGGCCGCCGGCCGTCCACGACACGTCGGGCGACGGGACCTCGGCGACGTCCAGGCCGCCGGCCACCTTCTGATCGGTCGCGATCGCGAAGCCGGACCACAGGTTGTCGTAGCCGAGCTCGTTCAGCAGGGTCGGGATCCGCACCGAGCCGATCGTGCGGGCCTGGGGATCCCAGCCCGCCCCGGACTCCTGGCCCGGCTGCAGCACGGCCTCGAAGGACACGGGACCGGTCGGCACCTCGGGGAACGTGGCGGTGGGCTTGGGCGCCCAACCCCGCACCACCATCAACTGCGCCTCGTCGACCGTGACCGGGGCCAGCAGCCACACGCCCGACCGACCGTCATCGGTGCGATCGGTGACCCACAGCTGCTCGGCGGCGGGCCGGAACCGACCCGTCACCGTGACGGCGCGCTGGTCCTGGTCGGTCGTGAAGACCTCGCCCGGACCCCACACCGACTCGATGTCGGCGGGACCGGAGCCCGCGGCCTGGACCTGTTCGTCGGCCTGGCGCTGGTCGTACACGCCCAGCTGCCACGTGCCCATGAAGATGCAGCACCCGATCGCGACGATCGCGAACAGGTGCAGGCCGAGCAGGCGCGGAGCGAACCACGCACCGGGTCCCGGCCGATCGATCATGACGTGAACGGCTTGAGGCCGGGGTAGAGCGGGAAGCGCTCGGCCAGGACGGCCGTGCGCTTGCGCAGGCCGTCGATGTCGACCTCGCCGGGCTGCAGCGCCGCGGCGATGACGTCGGCGACCTCACGGAACTCTTCGGCGCCGAAGCCACGGGTGGCCAGCGCGGGCGTGCCGATCCGCAGACCGGACGTGACCATCGGCGGACGCGGGTCGTTCGGGACCGCGTTGCGGTTGACGGTGATGCCGACCTGGTCGAGACGGTCCTCGGCCTGCTGACCGTCGAGCTCGGAGTTGCGCAGGTCGACCAGGACCAGGTGCACGTCGGTGCCACCGCTGAGGACCTGGATGCCGGCGGCGACCGCGTCATCGGCCAGGAGCCGGTCGGCGAGGATCTGGGCGCCCTCGATCGTGCGCTGCTGGCGCTCGGCGAACTCGGGCTGGAGCGCCATCTTGAACGCGACGGCCTTGGCGGCGATCACGTGCTCGAGCGGGCCGCCCTGCTGACCGGGGAACACGGCCGAGCGCATCTTCTTGGCGATCGCCTCGTCGTTGGTGAGGATCGCGCCGCCGCGCGGGCCGCCGAGGGTCTTGTGCGTCGTGGTGGTGACGATGTGCGCGTGCGGCAGCGGGCTGGGGTGCAGGCCCGCGGCGACGAGGCCGGCGAAGTGAGCCATGTCGACCCACAGGACGGCGTCGACCTCGTCGGCGATCGCGCGGAACGCGGCGAAGTCGAGCTGGCGCGGGTAGGCCGACCAGCCGGCGATGATCACGCGGGGACGGTGCTCGATCGCGAGGGCGCGGACCTCGTCCATGTCGACCAGGCCGGTCTCGGGGACGACGTGGTAGGCGATCGGGTTGTAGAGCCGGCCCGAGAAGTTGAGCTTCATGCCGTGCGTCAGGTGGCCGCCGTTGGCCAGGTCGAGGCCCAGGATCGTGTCGCCGGCCGTGGCGATCGCGTGCAGGGCCGCGGCGTTGGCCGAGGCGCCCGAGTGGGGCTGCACGTTCGCGTACTCGGCGCCGAAGAGCTGCTTGAGCCGGTCGATGGCCAGCTGCTCGACCTGGTCGACGAACTCGCAGCCGCCGTAGTAGCGCTTGCCGGGGTAGCCCTCGGCGTACTTGTTCGTCAGCACGCTGCCCTGCGCCTCGAGGGCGGCGACCGGAGCGAAGTTCTCGGAGGCGATCATCTCGAGCGTCGTCTGCTGGCGAGCCAACTCGGCGTCGAGGAGCGCCGCGACGTCGGGATCGAACTCGGCGAGATGCTGGTCATGGCTCATGAGTCCAAGGGTATCGCCCTGGGGTGACACCCCGATTCGCCCGTCCGGCGAGCGGTTAATAGAAACGCAACCTTCAGGACGTGGCACGCTCCGCCGGTCGGGAGTACCGTCTGGACCGAGTGTCCAGATGGTGGACACCCGACAGGAGGATCGGATGAATTCCATGCGGCGACGCGCCACCGTGCTGGCTGCTGCCACCCTCGCCGGCTCCGTGCTGGCGGCGTGCGGCTCCGGCCGGAGCGACGACAGCGACGCGGGCCTGATCGTGGGCACCACCGACAAGGTGGTCTCCATCGACCCGGCCGGCTCGTACGACAACGGCTCCATGGCCGTGCAGACGCAGGTGTACCAGTACCTGCTCAACTTCCCGGCCGGCAGCACCGAGCTCACGCCCGACGCCGCGGAGAAGTGCGACTTCGAGAAGCCCACCGTGTACGTGTGCACCCTGAAGTCGGGCCTGAAGTTCGCCAACGGCAACGAGCTCACCGCCTCCGACGTCGCCTTCTCGTTCCAGCGCATCGTCGACATCAACGACCCCAACGGCCCGGCCTCGCTGCTCGGCGCCATGAAGAAGGTCGAGGCGCGCGACGACTCCACCGTGGCGTTCACGCTCGCGGCCCCCAACGACCAGACCTTCGCCCAGGTGCTCGTCACCTCCGCCGGTCCGATCGTCGACGAGGAGACCTACCCCGCCGACAAGCTGCTCTCCGACGAGGAGGCGGTCGAGGCCAACGGCTTCGCCGGCCCGTACACGATCGGCGAGTACAAGAAGAACGAGCTGGCCGAGTTCACGATCAACCCGGACTACGACGGCACCTACGGCGAGCCGAAGTCCGACGTGACGATGCGGTACTACGCCGACTCGAACAACCTCAAGCTCGACGTCGAGAAGGGTGACATCGACGTCGCCTACCGTTCGCTGACGCCGACCGACATCGAGAGCCTCGAGAAGAAGAAGGACGACGTCACGGTCCACACGGGCCCCGGTGGCGAGCTGCGCTACATCGTCTTCAACCTCAAGACGATGCCCGGCGACGGCGCCGAGCAGAAGCTGGCCGTCCGCAAGGCCGCGGCCTCGTTGGTCAACCGCGACGAGATCTCCTCCGAGGTCTACAAGGGCACGTTCACGCCCGCGTACTCGGCCGTCCCGGAGGGCCAGACCGGTGCCACCGAGGCGTTCAAGGACGCCTACGGCGACAAGCCCGACCCCGCCGCCGCGAAGAAGTACCTCGAGGACGCGGGCGTCAAGACCCCCGTCACGCTCAACCTGCAGTGGAGCCCCGACCACTACGGCAGCAGCTCGGACCAGGAGTACCAGGCGGTCAAGCGCCAGCTCGAGGCCGACGGCCTGTTCAAGGTCAACCTGCAGTCGACGGAGTGGAACACCTACTCCGAGGAGCGCGTCGCCGACGCCTACCCGGCCTTCCAGCTGGGCTGGTTCCCGGACTTCCCGGACGCCGACAACTACCTGACGCCGTTCTTCGCGCCGAACAACTTCCTGCAGTCGCACTACGAGGACGACGCGATGACGAAGCTGCTCGACGCCCAGCGCGTCGACTCCGACCAGGCGTCCCGCGAGGCGACCCTGGCCAAGGCACAGGACATGGTGGCCGCCCAGATCCCGATCCTCCCGCTGCTGACCGGCGCGCAGGTCGCGGTCTCGGGCACCGACGTCAAGGGCGTGGACGACACGCTCGACGCGTCGTTCAAGTTCCGGTTCTCGTCGCTGTCGAAGTAACCGATCAACCCAGGAACGGGGTCCCGGCGCGCCAGGTCGGCGCGCCGGGACCCCGCTTCCACGCTGCCAGGAGTGCATTGTGACCACTGACGTCCTCGTCGCCGCCGACACACCGTCGGCCGAGCCGCCCACCCGCCGCGGCGGGCTGAGCCCGCTGGCGCGCTACCTGCTGGTCCGGCTGGCCCTCATCGTGCCCATGCTGTGGGTGCTGGTCACCCTGGTCTTCTTCCTCATGCGGGTGATCGGTGACCCGATCACCGCGGCGCAGGGTGGTCGACTGACGCCGGATCAGATCGCCGAGCGCAAGGCCGAGGCCGGCCTCGACCGGCCGATCCTGACCCAGTACGTGGAGTACCTGGGCAACATCCTGCGCGGGGACTTCGGCACGACGCTGACCGACAACCGCGAGGTCACCGACATCCTCATCGTCAACGGCGCGGCCACTCTCGAGCTGTCCTTCTGGGCACTCCTGGTCGCCTTCTCCGTCGGCATCCCGCTCGGCCGGATCGCCGCGCGGTACCGCGACCGCTGGCCCGACGTGCTGCTGCGGCTGTTCGCGATCGTCGCGTACGCCGCGCCCGTCTTCTTCGTCGGCCTGCTGCTGAAGCTGGCCACCGCGCCGTTCGGCTGGCCGACCTCGGGCCGCGCCTCGACCGCCACCGAGCTGACGCTGGCCAAGGTCGAGCCCCAGACCAACATCATGATCATCGACGCCCTGCTGTGGGGAGAGCCGAAGTACGTGTGGGACGTCCTGCAGCACGCGGTCCTGCCCGCCCTCGCCCTGGGCCTGCTCACCGGTGGCGTCTTCCTGCGCCTCGTGCGCGTCAACCTGCTGCAGACGCTGCGCGCCGACTACGTCACGGCCGCCCGCGCCCGCGGCGTCTCCGAGCGCCAGGTCGAGCGCAAGCACGCCTTCCGCAACGCGCTCGTCCCCGTCGTCACGGTCATGGGCATGCAGATCGCCATGCTGCTGGCCGGCGCCGTGCTGACCGAGACCACCTTCGAGTGGAAGGGCATCGGCTACGAGCTGGCGCAGTACCTGATCCGGCGCGACTTCCTCGCCGTGCAGGGCATCGTCACCGCGATCGCGTTCGTCGTGTGCATCGCGAGTTTCCTCATCGACGCCATCGTGGCGCTCGTCGACCCCCGAGTGAGGTTCTGATGCGGTACCCCGGCAAGAGCGTCATCGAGCAGTCCCACGGGTTGCAGCGGTTCATGCTGCTGCTCGGCGCGTTCCTCATCGCGTTCTTCCTCGTGCTCGCGGTCTTCGCGCCGTGGCTGGCCCCCTACGACTTCAACCAGGTCCGCGGCGACGACGGAGTGCTGTTCGGCACCCAGCAGCCGCCCAGTGCCGACCACTGGTTCGGCACGACCGTCGGCGGCACCGACGTGCTGTCCCGCGTGATCTACGGTGCCCGCACCGCGGTCGAGGTCATCGTGCTCGCCGTGGCCGTGTCGAGCCTCATCGGCGTCCCGCTGGGCCTGGTCTCGGGCTACCTCGGCGGCTGGCTCGACAAGACCCTCGTCCTGGTGATGGACGCGCTGTACTCGTTCCCCTCGCTGCTGCTGGCGATCGTCGTGTCGATCGTGGTCTCGGGCGGCTCGAGTGGTGCCCTGGGCGGCATCGCGTCGGCGGCGATCTCGATCACCGTCATCTTCATCCCGCAGTACTTCCGCGTCATCCGCAACGCGACCGTCTCGGTCAAGACCGAGCCGTACGTCGACGCCGCGAAGGTCGTGGGCGTCCGCACGCCCCGCATCCTGCGCCGGCACGTCCTGTCGAACGTGGCGCAGACCCTGCCGGTCATCGCCACCTTGAACGCCTCCGAGGCGATCCTGACCCTGGCGGCCCTGGGCTTCCTGGGCTTCGGCATCGAGCCGTCGGCCGCCGCCGAATGGGGCTACGACCTCAACAAGGCGATGCCCGACGCGACGAATGACATCTGGTGGACGGGTCTCTTCCCGGGCTTGGCCATCGTGCTGGTCGTGCTCGGCGTGACACTGCTCGGCGAGAGCCTCAACGACATCATGAACCCGCTGCTGCGCACCCGCGGTGGCGACAAGGCCGAGAGCGAGCTCGAGATCGAGCTCGCCGAGGACCTGGCCCCCGCCCCCGAGGTGGCATCGGGCACCGAGGCCCCGGTCGGAACGAACGGCCAGCCGCCGCGACGCACCGCGGTCCTGTCGCTGTCGAACCTGCGCGTCAGCTTCGGCACCGACGCCGGCCGGATCGTCGCGGTGGACAACGTCGGCTTCGACGTCGCGCCCGGTGAGGTCGTGGCCGTCGTCGGCGAGTCCGGCTCGGGCAAGTCCGTCACGTCCCGCGCCGTCATGGGCCTGCTGCCCGGCACGGCGAACGTCGACGGATCGGCGGTCCTGCGCACGTCCGACGCCGCCGAGCGCGAGCTCATCGGGATGAGCTCGCGCGACCTGCGCCCCGTCCGCGGCGACGAGATCTCGATGATCTTCCAGGAGCCCTCGACCGCGCTCGATCCCGTGCGCACCGTGGGTTGGCAGATCATCGAGGCGATCCGCGCGCACCGCGACGTCAGCAAGTCGCAGGCCCGCGCCCGTGCCGTCGAACTGCTGGACCTGGTCGGCCTGCCCGATCCGGACCAGCGCGTCGACTACTACCCGCACCAGCTCTCGGGCGGCCAGAAGCAGCGCGTCATGATCGCCATCGCGATCGCCTGCGACCCCGACGTGATCGTGGCGGACGAGCCCACCACGGCCCTGGACGTGACGGTCCAGGCCGCGATCCTCGAGCTCCTGCTGGACCTGCGGGACCGGCTCGGCACCGCGATCGTGCTGATCACGCACAACATGGGCGTCGTCGCCGACATGGCCGATCGCGTCGTGGTCATGTACCGCGGCAAGATCGTCGAGACGGCTCCGGTCGACCAGCTGTTCTCGGCTCCGGCGCATCCCTACACGCGCGCCCTGCTGGACTCGGTGCCCCACCTCGGTCGCACGCGCGCTGCGGAGGGGACCACGGCGACCGGACCGGCACCGCTGCAGAACGCACCGGTCGTGCTCGACCTCGACGACGTCGTCGTCGAGTTCGCCGGCGGCTGGGGCGAGCCGGTCTTCCGCGCCGTCGACCACGTCAGCCTGCAGGTGCACCGCGGCGAGGTCCTCGGACTCGTGGGCGAGTCCGGCTCGGGCAAGTCGACCCTCGGCCGGGTCGCCGTCGGTCTCCAGCAGCCGACTTCGGGCACGGTCCGCGTGGGCGGCGAGCTGGTCTCCGGCCTGAGCGACGCCGACCTGAGGCCGTTCCGCCGCCGGTTCGGCTTCGTCTTCCAAGATCCCGCCGCGTCGCTCAACCCGCGGATGTCGATCCTGGACTGCATCGCCGAGCCGCTGCGGGTGCACACCGACCTGACGAGCGCGCAGGTGACCGAGAAGGTCCAGAGCCTGCTCGACTCGGTCGAGCTGCCGCGCGACTTCGCCGAGCGCTTCCCGCACGAGCTGTCCGGCGGGCAGCGTCAGCGCATCAGCCTGGCACGCGCCCTGGCACTGGATCCCGATCTGCTGATCGCCGACGAGCCGACCTCGGCGCTGGACGTCTCCGTGCAGTCGCGAGTGCTGGAGCTGTTCCTGGAGTTGCAGCAGCGGCTGCAGTTCGCCTGCCTGTTCATCACCCACGACCTCGCCGTCGTGGACACCCTGGCCAACCGGGTGGCCGTGATGCAACGCGGCAAGCTGGTCGAGCTGGGCGACCGAGACCAGGTCCTGCGCCGTCCCACCCAGGAGTACACGCGCAGCCTGATCGCCGCGGTGCCGGTGCCCGATCCGGCCGAGCAGCGCCGCCGCCGTGCTGCGCGCGGTGACCTGCTGACCGGCGCGTAGTCGAGTTCCCGGCGATCGACACCCAGACCGCCCCTGGCCGACGCCCTTCGTCCGGACGCGGCCACCCACGGGATCATGCGCGAGCGGTTCGCGGCGTTCGCGGTCAGGCAGGGCGGACCGTTGGCCTGACCGGCGCGTCCGTCAGGCGATGCAGAACTCGTTGCCCTCGGGATCGGCCATCACGAAATGGTCGAGGTGGTCGCCGGCCCGGTGCTCGGTGAGGTTCACGGCTCCGGCGGCGAGCAGTTCAGCCTGCTTGGCACGGATGCGGCTCTCGCGCGTCTGCGGATCCACGTGGCGCCCGCCGGAGACCTTCACATCAAGGTGGACGCGGTTCTTCGTCTGCTTGGGCTCGGGCACCTTCAGGAAGCTGATCGTGGGTCCGGAGCCGTTCTCGGGCTCGATGGCGGCACCGTCGTTCCACTCGGACTCGGGTACATCCCATGCGGTGAGGAAGTCCTCCCAGGACGCCCACCCGGCCGGGGGCGACGCCTCGACGTAGGGCAGCGCCGTCATCCAGAAGCGCGCCAGCAGTCGGGGGTCGGTGCAGTCGATCGCGATACCGAGGATGACGTCGTCGGTCATCAACCACTCCTACCATGCGGGCGACCGCCGCTGGTACCGACGATCCACAGCGTGGGCGGATGAAGGCAGTGGTCCAGGACCGGGGTGGCGACTTGGTCCGCGGCAAGGGGGTGTGCAAGTCGTGACCGCTCGCGGCCGTATCTCGGCCAGGCAGTTGTCAATCCTTCCAGGCGGCGACCTGGCCGCGCCGCTCCAGCCCGAGCTTCGCGAGCACCGTCGACACGTAGTTCTTGACGGTCTTCTCGGACAGGAACAGATGCGCGGCGATCTCGCGGTTCGAGTGACCCAGGCGCAGTTGGTCGAAGACCTTGCGCTCCTGGGCGGTGAGGTCGGCGAGGGGATCGGGGGCGGCCTGGTGGCGCAGCCGCTCGAGGACCGAGCGGGTCACGGCCGGGTCGAGCAGGGACTGGCCCGCGGCGACGCGCTGGACGGCGTCGACCAGGTCGTTGCCGCGCACCTGCTTGAGCAGGAACCCCGAGGCGCCGGACATGATGGCGTCGAACAGGGCCTCGTCGTCCTCGTAGGACGTGAGGATGAGCACGGCGGTGTTCTCGGCGGACAGGCGAACCCGCCGGCACAGCTCGATGCCCGAGCCGTCGGGCAGCCGTGCGTCGAGCACGGCCACGTCCGGCTGGAGCCGCTCGATGGCCTCGGCCGCCTCGGCGACCGTGCCGGCCTGGCCCACGACGGTGATGGTCCCGGAGTCCTCGAGCAGGTCGCCGACCCCGCGGCGGACCACCTCGTGATCGTCGAGCAGGAAGACGCGGATCAGATCAGTCGCTTCGGTCACGGGGGTCAGCCTACGGAAGCCGCTCCGGTTTGAACTCCGTTCCCGACCGGAACGCTCCAGACCAGGCGGGTGCCGACCCCTTCCGGACCCGGCTCGATCGTCAGCGTGCCACCCGCGCGACGGGCGCGCTCCTGCAGATTCGCCAGGCCGCTGGCCGGCACGTGGTCACCCATGCCGATCCCGTCGTCGGTCACGCTCGCGACGACACGGTCCGGCTCGACGTCCAGGCACAGGTCCACCTTCGAGGCGTGCGCGTGGCGGATCACGTTGGCGAGGGCCTCGTTCATGACCGCGTGCACGTCGCTGCGCAGACCGATGTCCAACACCGCCAGGTCACCTTGGACCTCGATCGTCGGGGCGAACCCCAGAGGCGCCGCCGTGGCCTTCAGCATGCGGACCAGACGCGCGCCGTCGGTGGCCGGATCGGAACCGAGGGCGAAGATCGCCCCGCGCAGGTCGGCGATGGCCCGGTCGACGTCATCGACCGCTTGGGAGGCGCGTTCGGCCCAGGGCTCGGGCACGTGGCGCGCGACCCGGTCGACCGCCAACCCGGCCGCGAACAACCGACCGATCACGAGGTCATGCAGGTCGCGGGCGATCCGGTTGCGGTCCTCGATGACGGCCAGGCGCGTCAGCTCGGCGCGGGTGCTGGCGAGCTCGTCGAAGAGCCGGGCGTTGCTGATCGCCGTGCCGGCCACGGCGGCCAGGCCGGTGACCAGACGCTCGTCGTCGGCGGTGAAACCACCGGTCTTCTCGGTGAGGTACAGGTCGCCGAAGACCACGCCGTTGACCCGGACCGGGACACCGAGGAACGCGCCCATCGGAGGATGGTTCGGGGGGAATCCCACCGAGTCCGGGTGCGAGGCGACGTCCTCGAGACGCAGCGGACACCCGTCACGCAGGACGACCCCCAGCACCCCGTGGCCGCGGGGCAGCCGGCCGATCGACTCCGCGGTGTCGGGATCGATGCCCTCGACCAGGAACTCGACCAGCTCGTCGTCGGAGTCGCGGCCCAGCACGCCCAGGGCGGCATACCGCGCACCGGTCAGCTCACGGGCCTGGTCGATGATGCGCCGCAACAGGCTGTCGAGGTCCAGGTCCGACGTCACCGCGACCGCGGCATCGACGATGTTCTCCCACCGAATCCGGTCCAGTTCGTCCACGCGCCCACCGTACCGACCCGGTCGGGCCCAAGGTCCCAGCAACTCGTGACATTCGACCCTGCCGACTCCTCACCTGCCGACGCACAATGGACAGGTACGAAAGGAACGATTCGATGAGCAGCAACAACACCATCGTCGTCGGCGTCGACGAGACCCCCGCCGGAGCCTCCGCCCTGAAGTGGGCAGCCCGTGAGGCGGAGTTGCGTGACGCCGAACTGAAGATCGTTCACGTCTGGCAGATCGACGCCGCGGTCGCCATGGCCGGTGCAGAAGTGCCGTGGATGGCCTACGAGTCCGACGCCCGTTCGAACGCCGCCCGCTGGGTGACCGAGACCATCGGCGCCCAGGATCCGAGCGGTCGTCCCCGCCGCATCGACGTGGTCCAGGGCGCCCCCGGCCCGACCCTCGTCGAGGCCTCCCGCGCGGCCGACATGCTGGTGGTGGGGACTCGCGTCCACACCGGTATCAGCCGGGTCCTGTTCGGTTCGGTCAGCCACTACTGCCTGACGCACGCCCAGTGCGTGGTCGTGGCGGTGCCGACCGTCTCGACGGGCGACGTGCTGGACGTGGAGTCGGCCGACGAGCTGGTCGACCACTGAGGCGCGCCGGGACCCAGGTCCCGGCCGCTCCACCGTTGTGGTCGACGCGTCCCCCCGGCGTCGGCCCTCGCACGGGGCCTCATTCCCCCCTCGGAGGCCCCATCTCCCGCAGTCCCGGCGGCACTGTGCCGCCGGGACTACGTTGGTTCCATGATCGAGAGGGTCCGTGAGCACGCCGGATCGGTGATCTTCGCCCGAGTCGCGGGGCCTGAGGGCCCACGTCGCCGCGAGCGCATCCACGCCACCGAGGGCCCGAGGCGGTTCACCCCGGACGACCCCATCTGGCGGGTGCACAGCGACGCCTCGATGTTCGTCGGCGGCATCCGCGCGCTGCTGTTGCAGTCCCTGCACCCGCTGGCGATGGCCGGCGTGGACCAGCACTCGGGCTTCCGCGGCGACCCGTGGGGACGCCTGCAGCGGACCAGCGGCTTCCTCGCCGAGACGACGTTCGGCACCATCGAGCACGCCGACCGCTCGATCGGCGCGGTCCGACGGATTCACGAACGGGTCCGGGGGACCGCCGACGACGGTCGTCCGTACGCCGCGTCCGACCCGCACCTGCTGCGATGGGTGCACGTGGCCGAGGCCGACTCCTTCCTGCGGGCCCACGACCGGTACGGGTCCCGCCGCCTCTCGGCCACCGAGCGTGATCGCTACGTGGCCCAGTCCGCGGTGACCGCTCGACTGCTGGGTGCCACCGATCTGCCCGAGGACGTCGCCGCACTCGAGGAGGCCCTGCGCGCGTACCGTCCCGAGCTCCACAGCACGCCCGCCGCCCGCGAGGCGGCCCGCTTCATGCTGTTGCGCCCGCCAGTTCCGTGGGCGATCCGTCCGCCGTACGGCCTGCTCGCCGCCGCTGCCGTGGGCCTGTTGCCGCGGTGGGCACGCGTCCCGTTGCGCCTGCCATGGCTGCCGATCACGGAGGCGACCGCCGTCCGGGCGGGCGGCACCGTGGTCACCCGCGCGATCGGCTGGGCGATGTCGCCCCCCGAGCGCTCCACATGAGGTTCCCGCCGAATCGGGCAACAATGGGGGCGAACCCACCTCGATCCAAGGAGTGCCCCCGTGAAGAAGCTCGCGCTGTTGACCGCTGTCGGCGTCGGATACGTCCTCGGAACCCGTGCCGGCCGCGGCCGCTACGAACAGATCAAGCAGCAGGCCGAGAAGGTCTGGAACACCGAACCGGTCCAGGCGACCGCCCAGAAGGCGCAGGACACGGCGAAGACCACCGCCAGCGACGTGGGCCACCGCGCCGCCGAGACCGCCAAGGACGTCACCAGCACCGTGACCGAGAAGGTCAAGACCGCCGCCGACTTCTCGAAGGACGACGCGTCCTCGACCTCGTCCAGCCAGTCGGCCGCCGCGGCCGATGCCGATGCGGCCGCTCCCGCGTACAGCACCAGCAGCGAAGGCCTGCGCGCCGACGCCGCCGAGGCCGACGCCGCCGCCGCCTTCGACATCGACGAGGCGGGCTCGGACGACCTCGCCTCGCAGCCGTACCCGTTGGGCGCCGACGACACCGTCGACGGTTCTCGCCCCTGATGCACCTGCGGATCTTCACCGAGCCCCAACAGGGCGCGTCCTACGACGACCTGCTCGCCGTGGCGCAGGAGAGTGAGCGGCTCGGCTTCGACGCCTTCTTCCGCTCCGACCACTACCTCGCCATGGGTGGTGACGGGCTGCCCGGTCCGACCGACGCCTGGATCACGCTGGCCGGTCTGGCCCGCGAGACCTCGACGATCCGGCTCGGGACGCTCGTCACCAGCTCGACGTTCCGCCTGCCCGGGCCGCTGGCGGTCAGCGTGGCCGGCGTCGACCAGATGAGCGGTGGACGCGTCGAGTTGGGGCTCGGTGCGGGCTGGTTCGACGACGAGCACCGGGCGTACGGGATCCCGTTCCCCGCCACGCCCGAGCGCTTCGACCGTCTCGAGGAGCAGCTCGAGATCATCACGGGCCTGTGGGCCGACACCTCGGGTGCGTTCTCGTTCGAGGGAACGCACTTCCAGGTGCAGGACTCGCCGGCCCTGCCCAAGCCGGTCCAGGACCGCGTGCCGGTGATCATCGGCGGCAAGGGCAAGCGCCGCACGCCCGCCCTGGCGGCGCGGTTCGCCGACGAGTTCAACGTCCCGTTCGTCTCGGTCGACGAGACCCGCACCCTGTTCGAGCGGGTGCGCTCGGCGTGCGAGACGGCCGAGCGCGATCCCGACTCGCTCGTGTACTCCAACGCGCTCGTGCTGTGCGCCGGCGCGGACGAGGCGCAGATCGCGCGCCGGGCCGCCGCCATCGGCCGTGAGGTCGATGAGCTGCGCGAGAACGGCCTGGCCGGGACCCCGGCCGAGATCCTCGAGCGGATCGGGCAGTTCGCCGACGCCGGGACCGAGCGGATCTACCTGCAGGTGCTGGACCTGTCCGACCTGGACCACCTGCGGCTCGTGGCCGAGGAGATCCTGCCCCACGTCTGAGCCGCGAGGGTCACGGCCGGGTGACGTCGAGCCGGTCCCGCTCCATCTCGCGGGTCAGCGCCTCGAGGAACTCGATCAACGCGGGCCGCGCGCTCTCGGGCACGGCGGCGGCGATCTTCTTCATCCGGTCGTGCATGTCGGCCAGGTGGGCGTCCATCTGGCTGCGGGCCAGGTCGGTCGGCAGGAGGATCACCGACCGCCGGTCCGTCGGGTGCGGGGCCCGCGTCAGATGACCCGAGGCCACGAGCCGGTCGACCAGGGTCGTGACGGCCGCGGTGGAGATGCCGAGGTGATCGGCCAGCTTCCGCGGCGTCACGCCACCGGGCGACGCCCGGGGCGCGTCCGGAGTGTCCGGAGTGTCCGGAGTGTCCGGCTCCACGGCGCGCATGACGTGCCTGATCGACCGCAGGTCGGTCGGATTGACGTGCATGGCGGCGCTCAGCCGCGCCCGCATGTCACGGTCGGCCCGCACGAGGTGGCGTACCGCACGCAGCAAGGCGCGCTCGTCGTCGGTGTACTCGTGCGTCATCGGAGGGTTCTGGGGGTGGTGCGACGACACCTGCACAGACTACACTTTCTTTTAGAACTTGATATCTAGATTGCTTAGCAATAATCTGCAAGGGTCGTCGAGGAGGCGCCCATGGAGACCGTGCTGCACCAGAACTCGGCGAGCCCCGAGCCCGACCGGTTGCCCCCGGGCGACCCGCGGGACCTCGTCGTGCTCCTCGATGACGACCACCAGCCCCGCGGCACGGCCTCCCGATCGGCCGTCCACAGCCACTACACGCCGTTGCACCTGGCCTTCTCCTGCTACCTCTTCGACGCCGACGACCGGCTGCTGGTGACCCGCCGGTCCCTGACCAAGCGGTCCTGGCCGGGCGTGTGGACCAACTCCTTCTGCGGCCACCCGCGCCCACAGGAGTCGCTCCTGGACGCCGTGCGCCGCCATGGACGCAGCGAGCTCGGTGTGGACACCCACGACATCCGCCCGGTCCTGCCGGAGTTCTCCTACCGTGCCGTCGATGCGGCCGGAGTGGTCGAGAACGAGTTCTGCCCC
The DNA here is from genome assembly GCF_014334735.1 of Aeromicrobium senzhongii. Taxonomy (NCBI): domain Bacteria; kingdom Bacillati; phylum Actinomycetota; class Actinomycetes; order Propionibacteriales; family Nocardioidaceae; genus Aeromicrobium; species Aeromicrobium senzhongii. The sequence continues at coordinate 29,239 of NZ_CP060587.1, read as the reverse complement.
GTCTTCGTCGCCCGCGCCGACGGCGCCGTCACGCCGCATCCCGACGAGGTCGCCGAGCTGGCGTGGATCACCGTCGATGACCTGCGCGACACGATCCGCGTCGCCCCGTGGGCGGTCAGCCCGTGGCTCGTCGCCCAGACCCGCGCGCTCGACGAGTCCGACGCGTGGCACCTGCTGCGCCCGGTCGGGACGGAGACCGCACCATGAGCCTGCAGGACGAGCTCGACGACCTGGTGAGTCCGGCCCAGGTCCCCGACCTGAGCCGCGACCACGGCGCCCTGATGGCCGCCGTCGAGGTCGGCACCTCGGGAGGCAAGCGCTTCCGGCCCTGGCTCGTGACGAGCGTGCACACCGCGTTCGCGGGCACCCAGCCCGAGTCCGTGGTCGACCGGGCCGCCGCCGCCACCGAGCTGTTGCACACCGCCTTCGTGGTCCACGACGACGTGATCGACAACGACGACACCCGCCGTGGGCGGCCCAGCGTCCCGGGTTGGTTCCGCGCCGACGCGATCGCGCTCGACACCGCGCCCGACGACCAGGACACCTACACCCGCGCCGGCGCGATCCTGGCCGGCGACCTCGCCCTGGCGGCGGCGATCCGCGCGGTCGCGACGTGCGGTGCCGACGCGCACACGACCGGGCGACTCCTCGACCTGCTGGACGACACGCTGCACGCGTCGGCGGCCGGCGAGCTGGCCGACGTCCGGCTGGCGCTCAGTCCGCGGATGCCCGATGCCCAGGAGGCCCTCGCCGTCGCCGAGCACAAGACGGCCGCCTACTCGTTCGTGCTGCCGATGCAGGCCGGGGCCGTGCTGGCCGGCGCCACCGACGACGACGTCGCGGCACTCGGCGAGATCGGTCGTTGCCTCGGCATCGCCTTCCAGCTGCGCGACGACGTCCGCGCGATCTTCGGCGACCCGATCGAGACCGGAAAAGACCGGCTGGGGGACCTACGCGAGGGCAAGCGCACCCCGTTGATGGTGCACGCCTCGCAGACCTCCTCGTGGCCGCGGATCGCCCCGCACCTGGGCGACCCGCACCTGACCGAGACCACCGCGGCCACCGTGCGCGAGCTGCTGGAGTCCTGCGGTTCGCGCGGACACATCGAGGAGCTGGCCGACCAGCACATCGAGATCGCCCGCGAGCAGTCCCGCTCGCTCGGGCTCGACGCGGCCCTGTTCGAGCCGCTCCTGACCCATGCGTGGAGCGACGTCCCGTCCACGCGGGCCGGTGCCGCATGAGCGCACCCTGGACCCACGACCGCGACCAGCAGCCCACGACCGGCTACGAGCTGTACGACGAGGTCGCCGAGAAGAGCGCCGCGCTGGTCATCAGGCGGTACTCGACCTCGTTCGGCATGGCCTCGCGCCTGCTGAACGGGCCCGTGCGCACCCGCGTGCGCAACATCTACGCGCTGGTCCGGGTCGCCGACGAGATCGTCGACGCGCCGCGCCCTCTCGGCGAGCCGGCCGACCAGCTGCGGCTGATCGACGCGCTGCAGGCCGAGGTCCACGAGTCCCTGCGCACGGGGCACAGCGCGAACCTCGTGGTGCACGCCTTCGCCCGCACCGCGCGGTCGTGCGGCATCGGTACCGATCTGGTCGATCCCTTCTTCGCCTCGATGCGCACCGACCTCTTCCGCGTGGAGCACGACGAGGCCAGCTTCGCGGCGTACGTCTACGGGTCGGCCGAGGTCGTCGGCCTGATGTGCCTGCGAGCCTTCCTCACCGGGCGCCCCGAGGCGGACCGCGAGTACGCCGCCCTCGCTCCGGGCGCCCGGCGGCTGGGCGCCGCGTTCCAGAAGGTCAACTTCCTGCGCGACCTCGCCGCCGACCGCGACCAGCTGGGACGCAGCTACTTCCCGGGCCTGGACCCCGACCGTTTCGACGAGGCCGCGCGCGACCGGTTCCTCGACGACATCGACGCCGACCTGGGGGCCGCGGCCGCGGTCATCCCGGCTCTTCCCGTCGGCAGTCGTCGTGCCGTCGCTGCGGCCCACGCGCTCTTCGCCGAGCTGTCCCACCGGCTGCGAGCCGCATCGCCCGAGCGCATCCGGACCGAGCGCATCCGCGTCCCCGGACCGGTGAAGGCGCGCATCGTGGCGCGAGCGGTGATGGTGGGCGCCGGATGAGCCGCGTCTCGGTCATCGGCGGCGGCATCTCGGGCCTGGCCACCGCCGCACTGCTGGCCGCCGACGGGTGGTCCGTGGACCTGTTCGAGCAGCGGACCGAGCTCGGGGGCCGCGCCGGCAGTTGGGCCAGTGGCGGCTTCCGGTTCGACACCGGTCCCTCCTGGTACCTGATGCCCGAGGTCTTCGACCACTTCTTCCGCCTGCTGGGCACGACGTCGGCCGAGCAGCTCGACCTCGTCCGGCTCGACCCCGGCTACCGGGTCTTCTTCGAGGGCCGTGACCAGCCCGTCGACGTGCGCGCCACCCGCGCCGAGAACGTCGCCCTGTTCGAGTCGCTCGAGCCCGGGGCGGGCGCCCGGCTCGAGGAGTACCTCGACTCGGGCAGCGACACGCACCAGATGGCGATCGACCACTTCCTCTACACGAGCTTCGACCGGCCGACGAACCTCGCGCACCCGGACGTGGTGCGACGCCTGCCGCGCCTCGCCGAGCTGCTGGGCCGCTCCCTGGAGTCGTTCGTCGGGTCGCGGTTCGCCGATCCGCGCCTGCGGCAGGTACTGGGGTACCCGGCCGTCTTCCTGGGCTCCTCGCCCTCGCGGACGCCGAGCATGTACCACCTGATGAGCTGGATGGACCTCGCCGACGGGGTCCGCTATCCCCAGGGCGGCTTCTCGACCATCATCGACGCGATCGCGGCCCTGGCCGTCTCGCGCGGGGTCCGCATCCACACCGGCGCGACGGTCGTCGGCATCGACACCGAGCGTGGCGACCGGCGGCGTCCGTCGCGGCGGCAGGCCCGCGTCACCGGCGTCACCGTACGGACGTCCGACGGCATCGAGCAGGTACCCGCCGACGTCGTCGTCGGCGCCAACGACCTGCACCACCTCGAGACCCGGCTGCTGCCCGAGCACCTGCGCACGTACCCCGAGTCGTGGTGGCAACGTCGCGATCCCGGACCGGGTGCCGTCCTGGCCTACCTCGGAGTGCAGGGTCGCCTGCCCGAGCTGGCGCACCACTCGATGTTCTTCACCAGCGACTGGGACCGGAACTTCGACGACGTCCTCGGCCGTCCCGGCCGCGTCCCCGACCCGGCGTCGTCCTACGTCTGCCGGCCCTCGGCCACCGACCCCTCCGTGGCTCCCGCGGGCGACGAGAACGTGTTCGTCCTGGTGCCCGTGCCCGCCGACGTCCGGCTCGGGCGGGGTGGGATCGACGGCGCCGGCGACCCCGCGGTCGAGAAGGTCGCGGACGCGGCGATCGGCCAGATCGCCCAGTGGGCCGGCGTGCCGGACCTCGCCGAGCGTGTCGTCGTCCGCCGCACGGTCGGGCCCCGGGACTTCGCCGACGACCTCAACGCCTGGTCCGGCGGCGCGCTCGGCCCGGCCCACGTGCTGCGCCAGAGCGCCTTCCTGCGCGCGAACAACGCCTCGCGTCGTGTCGACGGGCTGCTGTACGCCGGATCCAGCACGATCCCGGGCATCGGTCTGCCGATGTGCCTGATCAGTGCCGAGCTGGTGCTCAAGCGCCTGCGCGGCGACCGGTCCGCCGGACCCTCACCCGAACCCGGAATCGGCACTACGGTGGTCGCGTGAGCTGGCTCTACCTCGCCTCGGTGATCGGTGCGGGCTTCTGCATGGGTCTGGTCGACCACCGGTGGCGGCTCTTCGCGTTCCGCGGCCCGCGCGTCGCGCTCGCCGTCCTGGCCTCCGGCTTCGTCTTCTTCCTCGTCTGGGACCTCGTGGCCCTGGAGATCGGCGTCTACGGCAGGGGCGAGTCGCCCGCGATGACCGGCATCGAGCTCGCCCCGCACCTGCCGCTGGAGGAGCTGTTCTTCATCGTCTTCCTCTGTTACGTCACCGGCGTGCTGCACGGACTGTTCGGTCTCCTGCTGCGCCAGCGCGAGTCGGTGCGCCGATGACCTACCTGCAACTGGCGACCGTCTTCGTCGCGGTGACCCTGCCTGTCCTGGCCGTCGCGGTGTTCGTCCGTCGTCCGGATCGGCGCTGGTGGGCCGCGACCGGCCTGACCGCCCTGGTTCTGTGCGTGCTGACCGCCGTCTTCGACAGCATCATGATCGCTGCGGACCTGTTCCGTTTCGACGAGTCGTCCCTCATCGGCATCCACGTGGGACTCGCGCCGATCGAGGACTTCGCGTGGCCGATCGCGGCGACCGTCCTCGTGTCGGCGCTGACGCTGCTGCTCGACCGCGACGAGGCACGGGCGTGAGCCCTCTGGGACAGGTGCTGGCCTCGTCCCGTCCGCTGTCCTGGGTCAACACGGCGTTCCCGTTCGGTGCGGCCTACCTGCTGGCCGGGGGCGGGCCCGACGCCCTGTTCTGGCTGGGCTGCCTGTGGTTCCTGATCCCCTACAACCTGCTCATGTACGGAATCAACGACGTCTTCGACTACGAGTCCGACCTGCGCAACCCGCGCAAGGGCGGCGTCGAAGGTGTCGTCCTGGACCGCCGCGTCCACCGGCTCACCATCTGGGCCGCGGTGGTCTCGAACGTGCCGTTCGTCGTGCTGTTCGCCGCCGTCGGATCGGTCGCGTCCAATCTCGTCCTCACGATCAGCATCTTCGCCGTGGTGGCGTACTCGGCGCCGGTCCTGCGCTTCAAGGAGCGGCCCTTCCTGGACTCGATCACCTCCAGCACCCACTTCGTCAGCCCGGCGGTGTTCGGGCTGGCCCTGGCCGACGCCCGCGGTCACGAGGTCGAACTCGGTGTCACGGTCGTGGCCGCGCTCGTCGGCTTCTTCCTCTGGGGCGTCGGCTCCCACGCCTTCGGCGCCGTGCAGGACGTCACGGCCGATCGCGCGGCGGACATCGGCTCGATCGGCACGGTGCTGGGCGCCCGCAACACCACGTGGTTCGCGCTGGCGGCCTACCTGCTGGCGGGGGTGTGTCTGTTGGCGCTGCCGTGGCCCGCGACCCTGGCCGCGCTGCTGGTGCTGCCGTACGCCGCGAACATCGCTCCGTTCCTGTCGGTCACCGACGAGACGTGCGAGCAGGCGAATGCGGGCTGGCGCAGGTTCCTGTGGCTCAACTTCCTCACCGGCTTCCTGGTGACCCAGCTGCTGATCTGGATCAGCCTGCGCTGATCCGCCGGATCCGGTCCTGCCAACGCGTCCACGGGGGGCGGACGGCCCAGTTCAGCCGCAGCGTCGTGACGGCCCGCCCCATCCTGCGCCGCAACTGCGGCCAGCCGCGCAGGGACCGGGCCGACACCCCGACGCGCAGGCCGCGGTCGTAGCGGATCACCGACTCCGGTCCGAGGACGAAGGACAGGTCCATGTCGTCGTGGACGTCGTCGAGCCGGTGCACCTCGTCGCGGACCCGCTGCCAGCTGGTGCGCCGCACCGCCATGCTCGAGCCCCACAGGGGCACGTGCGCCAGCGCGAGGTAGGTCAGCACGAAGTAGGCACCCAGGTAGACGAGTGCGGCGGGAGGTCGCAGGACGGCGGGCAGGTCGTGAAACCGGCCGGGGCCCGTGACGGCGTCGACCCTGGGGTCGGACATGGCTCGCGCGATCTGGGCGACCCAGTCGGGCTCGGGGCGCGAGTCGGCGTCGAGGCGGGCGATGACGTCGCCGGTCGCGGCATCGTAGCCGCACGCCGCGGCGACGGGGATGCCGAGCCGGGGCTCGGTCACGACACGTGCTCCGTACGCGAGCGCCACCTCGACCGAGGCGTCGGTGCTGGCGTTGTCGACCACGACGACCTCGTCGGGCGCCACGGTCTGGCGGGCCAGCAGGCGCAGGCAGGCGCCGAGCTCGACGGCGTCGTCGTGGACCGGGATCACGACGGAGATACGAGGACGGGTCACTGCGGCTCCGCCATGTCGGTGCAGCTGACGATGAGCGCGGCGACCACCGCTCCGAGCGCTCCGGCGGCCAGGTCGCCGATCGTGTCGTCGTAGCCGACCTGGATGCGCTCGTCGAGGTACGTGTGACCCAGCCACTCGCCGAACTCCCAGAGCACGGCCAGGGTGACGGCGGCCGTGGCGGTCGTGACGAAGGCGCCGAGCGCGGGACGGCCGATCCGGGGATCGCGGTGCCGGGGCAGCGCGTCGGCGCGCACGAGCACCTGCCAGGTGATGACGGCGATGAGCCCGGTGGCGGTCGCATGGACCACGAGATCCAGGGCCGGGATGGCCACGTACCAGTCGAGCTGGGCCGCCCAGCCGCCGAGCAGCAGGGTGCCGCAGTACGCCAGGTCGAGCCACGGTGACGAGCCGATCGCCCGCGGAACGAACAGCGCTCCGAGGACGAGGAAGAACAGGGCGAAGCCGAGCCACCCGCCCTCGATCGTCGCCGCGACGAGGCTGATGACACCTGCCGCGCGCAGGACATCGGGGGCGGTCAACGGCATTCGGCCATCCTACTGAGCCGGTCGTGCACGGGCCGGGCGCGGCGGCCGTTCTGCGGTGAAATGACAGGAAACTACATGCGTGTAGTTTGTCCACACCTCTGTGCACACCTGGGGACAACGCCGTCGTCTGTCCACAGGTTCGTCCCCAGCCGTGAAGGAACCGGGGGAGGTCACCGTGTCGTGGGTGACCCCGGACTCGACGAGGGGACGTCGCTGATGATCACCGCGCCGCGCCGCGACGGTCTCGAGGTGACACCCGCGCAATGGGCCTGCTGAACCCGGCACGACGACATCGGGTGACCCGCCTGGCTGGCGGATCACCCGAGAGGTCGTGGATCGGTCGGTCAGCGACGCGTCGCGTCGGGGCCCTGGCCCGGATCGGGCGGCAGGACCTCGTCGCGCGTGACGTCCGTGCGCGTCTCGCGGTACTCGCCACCGGCGACCGCGGGGTCGGCGGCCGTCGTCGTCTCGCGCGTCTCGTACGTCTCGGTCACGTTGCCGTGCTTGTCGGTCGTGACGTCCGGGTCGATCTTGTCGGCCTGCGTCGAGTGGTGCTCGGCGTGCTGCTTGACCTCGGTGGCCTCGCCCTCGAGCTTGCCGGCTCGCTGCTCGAGCCGCTCGGCGTCCAGCCGGGCCTGCTCGGCGTCCGCGCGGGCAGCGGCGGCCTCGGCCTCCGTCTGGCGAGCGGTGACCGTGGCTTCATGGGCCTCGTCGCGCAGGCGTGCGGCCTCCTCGCGGTTCTCGCGCTCCTTCTCGAGCCGGCGCTGCTCCTTCGCCTGACGGCCCTTGGTGAGGGCCCAGACGAGGGCGGCGACCAGCAACACCGCCACGACGGCGATCAGTACCCAGACCCAGGTGTCGATGTTGTCCATGGGTTTTCTCCTCCACGGGCGCGGCTGCGTCGGTCGACACTGGAGCGCCGAGCCCTCCACCCTTGGTACCGCAGTGGGACCGATACCGCTCGTCGGAAGGTGACGGTTCGTGACGGCTGAGGCGGCTGAGACGCCCTGCGCCGGATCAGCCCCGCGATCGAAGGACTGGGGAAGGTGGTGGAGCCTAGGGGACTCGAACCCCTAACCCCCTGCTTGCAAAGCAGGTGCGCTACCAATTGCGCCAAGGCCCCTGGTGGGAGTGATCAGACCGTATCGCTGTGCGCGGCCCACGGATCGGGCTGTGCGGCGGACTTGCGGCGGCGGGAGAACCAGACGGCCCCGGCGACCGCGGCCGCGAGGGTGAGGAGCTTCTTCATGTCGATCCTCCTTCGGGTGGGCCTAGATGGACTTGAACCATCGACCTCTTCCTTATCAGGGAAGCGCTCTAACCGAGCTGAGCTATAGGCCCCGGGCAGCAATAGAAGAGATTACCGCAAGCCCCTGGGGGACTTCCAATCGGGTCCGCGCGTGCTGCGCGCGCGGACCCGATCGGCCGCCGTGGTCAGCGGCGTTCGCCGAACGTGACCTCGATTCCGCCCAGAATCCCGGCGGCGAGGTTGTACAGGTGAGCAGCGATCGTGGCCAGGGCGGACATGAAGATCACGTTGAGGCTCGAGACCAACAGCGTCAGGCCCACGACCCGGCCGAAGCCGAGGTAGTCGGTGACGTCGAAGCCCGAGGCGTCGTCGGCGAGCACGTTGGAGACGCTGTCGTTCAGCGAGCCCCACACGCCGGTGATCTGCATGACGAGCCAGAACACCGTCACCGCGACGACGCTGACGACCATCAGGGACACCGAGACGACGAACGCCATCTTGGTGACGCTCCAGGGGTCGACGTGCTTGACCTTGAGCTGGGCCGAGCGGGTCGTGGCCGACTCCGCGGCCGGGGCCGACGACGTGGTCGAGGACGTACTCGGCGTGCTCTTGGCAGCAGGCTTGCTCGGCGCGGCCGGCGCCGTCTTCGTCACCGGAGCGGGCTTCGGCTCGCCCGGGCGGGGGACCACGGGAGCCGGGGCCTTCGGCGCGGGAGCGGTGGGCGCGCTCGCGGCCGCAGCTGCGGCACCGGCGGCCGCGGCAGGGGCGGCCGGCTTCTTGGACTCGGTCGGCCGGGCCTTCGGCTGCTGCTTCGGGGCGGACTGGTCCGCCTTCTGCTGCGGCTTGGGCGCCGGCTTCTTCTCCGGTGCCTCACGCGGGACGGCCTTGAACGTCTGTGTGGGACGGTCGTCTCCGGTCGGTGGCGCCTTGGCGTCACCGGGGGCCGGCTGGTCGTCACGCACCGCCGGGATCACCGCCGTGACGTCGGGGGCCGCCTTCGTCGTGCGGGCGTACTCGGCCTTGCTCAATGGACGGCGTGCCGAGACCGTCGGACCCGTGCCGTTCGACTTGGCCTTGGGCTGCACACCGTTGGACTTCGCACCGTTCGGCTGAGTGCCGTTCTGTGGCGTGCCGTTCTGCTGGCCGTCGCCGGGCTTCTGGTCAGTCACTGTCGTCCCCACTCGTGTTCGACTCCTCGGCCGGCTCCGCGGCGTCCTCGACGGTCAGATCGGTGTTGCGCGCGATGGTCACGACCCGATCGTTCCCCTTGAACTTCACGAAACTCACTCCCATCGTGCCACGTCCCTTCACAGGAACACCGGACACGAGGCTTCGCGTGATCTGGCCGTGCTCGGTCACGCTGATGACGTCATCGTCGTCACGCAGGACCAATCCACCCACCAGCTCCCCACGGGACTCGGTGATCTGCATGGCCTTGATGCCCAGACCGCCACGTCCCTGGACGCGGTACTCGTCGATGCGCGTCTTCTTGGCGAAGCCGCCGTCGGTGACGGTGAAGACGTAGAGCTGCTGGCTCTCGTCGTCCTTGCCCTCCTCGTCGGCGCCCGCCTTGATGACGGTCATCGACAGCAGCGAGTCGTCGTCGCGGAACTTCATGCCCGTGACGCCGGACGTCGCGCGGCCCATCGGACGCAGCTGCTCGTCGTCGGCCCGGAAGCGGATCGACTGCGCCTTGCGGCTGATCAGCAGGATGTCGTCCTCGGGCGAGACCAGCTCGGCACCGACCAGCTCGTCGTCCTCGTCGCGGAAGTTGATCGCGATGACGCCGGCCTGGCGCGGGCTGTTGTAGTCCGTGAGGCGGGTCTTCTTGACCAGGCCGCGCTTGGTGGCGAGCACCAGGTACGGCGCCTGCTCGTAGTCGCGGATGGCCAGGACCTGGGCGATCTCCTCGTCCGGCTGGAACGCCAGCAGGCCGGCGACGTGGCCGCCGCGGGCGTCACGGCCGCCCTCGGGCAGGTGGTACGCCTTGGCACGGTAGACCCGGCCGGCCGTGGTGAAGAACAGGATCCAGTGGTGGGCCGTCGTGGAGAACACGTGCTCGACGACGTCCTCGCCGCGCAGCGAGGCCCCGCGCACGCCCTTGCCGCCACGGTTCTGGACCCGGTACAGATCGGTCTTGGTGCGCTTGGCGTAGCCGCCCTTGGTGATCGTGACGACCAGGTCCTCGTCGGGGATGAGGTCCTCGTCGGACAGGTCGCCGTCGGCGGCGATGATCTTGGTGCGTCGGTCGTCGCCATACTTGTCGACGATGACGGCCAGTTCCTCGCCGACGATCTCGCGCTGGCGGGCCTCGCTGGCCAGGATCAGCTTGTAGGCGGCGATCTCCTGCTCGATGGCGGCGAGGTCGTCGATGATCTTCTGGCGCTCGAGGGCGGCCAGACGACGCAACTGCATGTCGAGGATGGCGGTGGCCTGGAGCTCGTCGATGTCGAGCAGCTCCATCAGACCCTGGCGCGCCTCGTCGACGGTGGGGCTGCGCCGGATCAGCGCGATGACGTCGTCGAGCAGGTCGAGGGCCTTGACCAGGCCGCGCAGGATGTGGGCGCGCTCCTCGGCCTTGCGCAGGCGGTACTCGGTGCGGCGCCGGATGACGCTGATCTGGTGGGTGATCCAGTGCGAGATGAACCCGTCGAGGGTCAACGTGCGCGGCACGTCATCGACGATCGCCAGCATGTTCGCGCTGAAGTTCGTCTGCAGGTCGGTGTGCTTGTAGAGGTTGTTCAGCACGACCCGCGCCACGGCGTCGCGGCGGATCTCGATGACGATGCGGCGGCCGGCGCGATCGCTGGACTCGTCGCGCAGGTCGCTGATGCCCTGGACCCGGCCGCTCTGGGCGAGGTCGGCGATCTTGCGCATCAGGCCGTCCGGGTTCACCTGGTAGGGCAGCTCGGTGACGACGAGCTGCATCCGTCCCTTGGTGTCCTCCTCGATGCTGACCACGGCGCGCATCGGGACCGAGCCGCGACCCGTGCGGTACATGTCCTCGATGCCGCTGGTGCCGACGATCAGGCCGTCAGTCGGGAAGTCGGGGCCCTTGATGCGCTCCAGCAGGGCCTCGAGGAGCTCCTCGCGGGAGGCCTCGGGGTGCTCGAGCGCCCACTGGACGCCCTCGGCGACCTCGCGCAGGTTGTGCGGCGGGATGTTCGTGGCCATGCCGACCGCGATGCCGGCCGAGCCGTTGACCAGCAGGTTCGGGATGCGCGCCGGCAGGACGGTCGGCTCCTGCGAGCGGCCGTCGTAGTTGGCCTTGAAGTCGACGGTCTCCTCGTCGATGTCCTTGACCATCTCCATGGCGATCGGCGCGAGCTTGCACTCGGTGTACCGCATGGCGGCCGCGGGATCGTCGCCCGGCGAGCCGAAGTTGCCCTGGCCGCTGATCATCGGCGCCCGCATCACCCACGGCTGCGCGAGACGCACGAGGGTGTCGTAGATCGCCGAGTCGCCGTGCGGGTGGTACTGACCCATGACGTCACCGACGATGCGGCTGCACTTGTTGAAACCGCGGTCGGGGCGGTAGCCACCGTCGTACATCGCGTACAGGACGCGGCGGTGCACCGGCTTGAGGCCGTCGCGCACGTCGGGCAGCGCGCGAGAGACGATGACGCTCATCGCGTAGTCGATGTACGACCGCTGCATCTCGTCCTGCAGCTCGACCGGTTCGGTGCGGTCGGTTTCGATCGGGGAGTCGGTCACTTCTGTGTCCTTCGTTCCGTGGCCTGGCTATTGCGGCTCGCTGTGCTCACCGTGCTGCCGGACCACCGGTGGTCCATGGGGTCAGATGTCGAGGAAGCGGACGTCCTTGGCGTTCCGCTGGATGAACGAGCGCCGCTGATCGACGTCCTCGCCCATGAGGATGGTGAAGATCTCGTCGGCGGCGGCCGCGTCGGCCAGCGTGACCTGGCGCAGCAGTCGGCCGTCGGGGTCCATCGTGGTCTCCCACAGCTCGCTGGCGTTCATCTCGCCGAGGCCCTTGTAGCGCTGGACCGGGGCCGTGTTGGGCAGCCGGTAGCCGGCGTCGAGGCCGGCCGCCATGACGGCGTCGCGCTCGGAGTCGGAGTAGGCCAGCTCGTGATGGTGGTTGGTCCACTTGATCTTGTACAGCGGCGGCTGCGCCAGGTACACGTGACCGGCGTCGATGAGCGGCTTCATGAACCGGAACAGCAGCGTCAGCAGCAAGGTGGTGATGTGCTGGCCGTCGACGTCGGCGTCGGCCATCAGCACGATCTTGTGATAGCGCAGCTTGGCGATGTCGAAGTCCTCGTGGACGCCGGTGCCGAGCGCGCTGATGATCGCCTGGACCTCGGCGTTCTGCAGGATCTTGTCGATCCGGGCCTTCTCGACGTTGAGGATCTTGCCGCGCAGCGGCAGGATCGCCTGCGTCGCGGGGTTGCGTCCGTTGCGCGCCGAGCCGCCGGCCGAGTTGCCCTCGACCACGAAGATCTCGCACTCCTCCGGGTTGCGGCTGGAGCAGTCGATCAGCTTGCCGGGCAGGCCGCCGCCGGAGCCGAAGCCCTTGCGGTTGCGGGCCAGGTCGCGGGCCTTGCGGGCGGCGACGCGCGCCGCGGCGGCGTCGATCGACTTGCGGACGATCGTCTTGCCCTCAGCGGGGTTGCGCTCGAACCAGGCACCCAGCTCGTCGTTGAGGACCTGCTGGACGAAGCCCTTGGCCTCGGTGTTGCCGAGCTTGGTCTTCGTCTGGCCCTCGAACTGCGGCTCGGCCAGCTTGATCGAGATGATCGCGGTCAGGCCCTCGCGGATGTCGTCGCCAGTGAGGCGGTCTTCCTTGCGCTTGATGAGGTTGTTGGTCTCGGCGAAGCGGTTGACCGTGGTGGTCAGCGCCGCGCGGAAGCCCTCCTCGTGCGTGCCGCCCTCGTGGGTGTTGATCGTGTTGGCGAACGTGTGCACCGACTCGCTGAAGCTGTCGTTCCACTGCATCGCCAGCTCGAGCGACAGGCCGTTGGCCTCGTCATCGCGCTCGAGGCTGATGACGTCGCGGTGGATCGGGGCCTTGCTGCCGACGTTGATGTAGTTCACGTAGTCGACCAGGCCGCCGTCGTAGCGGAAGGTGACCTCGCGCTCGACGTCGTCGATGACGCCCGTCTCGGCATCGTCCTCGAGGTGGCGCTCGTCGCGCAGCGTCAACTGCAGGCCCTTGTTCAGGAACGCCATCTCGCGGAAGCGCGTCTTGAGGGTCTCGTAGTCGTAGGTCGTGGTCTCGAAGATGGTGTCCGAGGCGTAGAAGGTGGTGGTGGTGCCCGTCTCGTCGGTCTCCTCCTCGCGCACGAGCGGCCCGTCCGGGACGCCGTACGTGAAGGACTGCGTCCAGCGGTGGCCGTCGCGCTTGACCTCGACGTACAGCTTGGACGACAGGGCGTTCACGACCGAGACGCCGACGCCGTGCAGACCACCGGAGACCTTGTAGCCGCCGCCGCCGAACTTGCCGCCGGCGTGCAGCGAGGTGAGCACCAGGGTGACCGCGGGGATCTTCTCCTCGGGGTGCTCGTCGACCGGGATGCCACGGCCGTCATCGACGACCTTGACGCCGCCGTCGGCCTGCAGGACCACCAAGATCTCGGTGGCGTAACCGGCGAGGGCCTCGTCGACGGAGTTGTCGACGACCTCGTACACGAGGTGGTGCAGACCGCGCTCACCCGTGGAGCCGATGTACATGCCCGGTCGCTTGCGGACCGCCTCGAGCCCCTCCAGGACCTGGATGTTGCTCGCGTCGTACGTGCTGGGTGTCTCGGGCGCCTGGGTCACCTATCCAGTATACGGGGCCATTCTGTTCGTCTCACGACACGACACCTTTTGTGGAGGCTCCGATGTTCATCCACAGATGCCGCTGAACGGCTCATAACGGCCTCTGGGAGTCACGACCAGGGGGCCGACCAAGGCACCCATCGTCCGGACCCCTCCGCGCGGGCCTCACGGACCGCTGGTCGTTCCGGCCGGGCTCAGACCGGGACGTTGAACCCCAGCAGGGCCGCGGACCGGCCGTCGGCGGAGAGCTCCAGCGTCGTCACCGCGACATTGCGCACCTTCGGCATGACGCTGCGATACCGGTTCGGATCGATGCCCACGAGCGTGCAGAGCACGAGCCGCAACAGGGTCGAGTGCATCACGACGAGGGCCGGCGCCTCGGACTGCGACGCCAGCGCACGCAGCTCGGGCAGCGCCCGCTCGACGGCGGCCCGGCCGGGCTCACCCTCCGGTAGCGGCGACTCGGCGGGTCGCTCGAGGAACCGAGCCAGGTCGTCGGGGAACCGCTCGGCCATCTCGGCGCGGGTCAGCCCTTCGCCGCGACCGAAGTCGACCTCGCGCAGCGCCGGGCGGACCTGCAGCTCGAGGCCCAGGGCCTCGGCCGCGGGCGTCGCCGTCACGACCGCACGGCTCAGGTCCGAGCTGTGCACCGTGAGCGGCCCGTGCGCCGCGGCCCAGGCGCCGAGATCGCGCGCCTGCTCCATCCCGCGCTCGGTCAGTCCCACGTCGGAGGAGCCGGCGTACCGGTTCTCGGCGTGCCAGACCGTCTCGCCGTGCCGGGCCAGGTGGATCACGGAGGTCATGCCAGCCATCCTCGGGCACGCCACGCATCGGCCAGGCGGCCGTGCACCTGCAACAGCCGCTCGGACGACTCCCGACGCGGCTCGACGACCGACGCGACACCGGACATACCGCGCACGAGGGCGGTCCAGTCGGCCTCGGTCTCGGCGCCCACGATCGACGATGCCGCCAGGATCGCGGCACCGACCGCGGGCTCGGCCGAGCGGGGGATCGTCACGGGGCGCTGGAGCATGTCGGCGCGGAGCTGGTTCCACAGGTCGCTGCGCGTGCCCCCGCCCGAGGTGCTGTAGCGGCCGTCGACCGAGCCGCCGGCGGCGGCCAGCACGTCGATGCAGGTGCGCTCGAGCGCGGCCACGCCGACGATGACCGACAGGTACGCGTCGGCCCCGAAGCCGAGGACGGACAGGTCGCGCTCGACACCGTCGACCAGCGCGAACCCGCCGGCGTCCGGGCGCACGAACGGGAACCGCTCGCCGGTGCCGGTCAGCGGGTAGGCCGGCACGACGGAGGCGCCGTCGTCCCACAGGCGTTGGGCCTGGATCGTCAGGCCCGGTAGATCGGCGCCCGGGAGCAGCGCGCCCAACGCGCCCGCGCCGACGCTCGACGCACCACCGGGCAACCACCGACCCGGCACGGGCGAGCGGTGGGAGTACACGGCGCCGCCGTCGTCCTTCAGCGGTGTCGAGGTGACGCCCTTGAGCACGAGGGTCGTGCCGATGACGCAGTGCCAGTCGCCGTCGCCGATCGCGCCGGCGCCCAGCTGCGAGGCGCAGCCGTCGGTCATGCCGCCGACCACCGGGGTGCCGGCCGGGATGCCGGTCCGCTCGGCCCAGTCCGCCGCGACCGTTCCCAGCGGGGCACCGGGAGCCACCACGTCGGGCAGAGTGCCCGGGTCGACCCCGAGACCGCCCAGGACGTCGGTGGGCCACGCCAGCTCGAGCAGGTCGTACCCGCTCTTGAGCGCGCTGCTCCAGTCCGTGGCGACCGGGCCGCCGCACATCGCGGCCGCGACGACGTCGGGCTGGTGGGCGAAGCGATGTCCCGCGGGCAGCCCGCCACGGGCCGCGTGCACGATCGTCGCGACGCCCCAGCTGGGCTGGATGCGGTAGCCGAGCCGGTCCCAGCGAGCGGGATCGGCGGCGGCGACCTCGGCCGCCTCGGCCGCGGCGCGGGCGTCGTCGTACATGATCGCCGGACCTGCGGGACGACCCGCCGCGTCGACCTCGATCACCGTGCCGGACGTGCCGCACAGCGAGACCGCCGCGATGGCGGCGCGTTGGTCGGGGTCGAGCCGGCCGACAGCCTCGGCGGTCGCGGCGGCCGTCGCCGCGAGCCACTCGTGCGGGTCCTGCTCGTGGCGGACTCCGTCCCGGGTGCTGGTCAGCGGACGCGCCGCCTCGGCCAGGACCGTTCCGTCGAGGCCGACGGCGAGGACCTTGACGCTCTGGGTGCCGAGGTCCACGCCGATGCTCACGGGGTTCACGTTGCTCATGCCGTCCATCTCTGTCGTGCTTCACGGACGTCCGCCAAGTAGGCGGCGTATCCGGCTTCGAACCGGTCGCGCAGGTCGTCCTGCGGGGTGATCACCTGTCGGTCTTCCGCCCAGGCGTCCTCGTCGACGGGTGTGCCCAGGGCCGCCCAGGCCACGGCCGCCGCTCCGCGCGCGCCGACGAACGGCTCGTACGGGACGTGCAGCGCCTGCCCGGTGGCGTCGGCGATCAGTTGGGCGAAGGCCGGTGTCCCGAGCCCGCCGCCGCATCCCGAGAGCTCACCGTCGAGGCCGGCGGCCTCGAGGCAGTGCCGCGCGGCGTAGGCCACGGACTCGCACATGGCTCGCACCAGGTCGGCCGGGCCGTGCGCCAGCGTCATGCCGAGGATCTGTCCGGTGGCCCGCGGCTCCACGAAGGGGGCGCGCTCACCGGCGCCCGAGACGAACGGCAGGGCGCGGATCCCCGACGCACCCGGTGCCGACTGCTCGAGCAACCCTTGCAGGTCGGCCGTGCCGGCACCCACCAGCGAGAGGGCGTGCGCGATCGCCGCGGTGCCCGCCATCGACGGCATCGTCCGCAGGAACAGGTCGGGGTCGGGCGTGCACAGCCACATCCCGGCCGGCTCGCTGTCGGGATCGATCGTCGCGTCGCGGGTCAGCGCCTCGCAGCTGAGCGTCGTGCCCACCACGACGGTGCCCTGCCCGGGCCGCCGCGCGCCGGCGCCGATGCCGCACGTCATGACGTCGTACGGACCGGCCGTCACGGGCAGGCCCTCGGGCAGCCCGAGCAACTGCGCGCCCGTGGCGTCCAGGGCGAAGACCGCCCGGGGCGCGGCGGGCTCGGGCAGCAGGCGACGCCACGACTCCACGCCGCACGCCACGAGGGCCTCCTCGACGTACCGGCGGGTGCGGACGTCGAGGAAGGGCAGCGACGCGTCCGACGCGTCGACGGAGACGACCCCCGTCAACCGCTGCAGCACGGCATCGATGCAGTAGCCGGCGACGGCGGAGCGCTCCAGCACCTCGGGCTCGTGCTCGGCGAGGTGGGCCAGCAGCGCCGCATGCGATCCGGGGAAGACGCCCGACCCGGTGAGGGCGTGCACGCGGTCGAGCACGCCCTCACTGCGCCAGCGCGCCACGCGGTCCGCTGCGCGGCCGTCCATCCAGGAGATGGCGCGCCGCGTGGGGCGACCGTGCTCGTCGCGGAGCCACAGGCCGTCACCCTGACCGGTCAGCGCGATCGCGTCGATCGGCTCGTCCGTGCCGTCCATGACGGTGCGGACGACGGTGACCACCGAGGCCACGACGTCGTCGAGGTCCTGTTCCACCACGCCACCGGGCCCACGCAGGAGCTCCGACGGGCGGCTCGCCGATCGCACGCTGCGACCGTCGCGGGCGATCAGCGCGGCCTTCGTGACCGACGTGCCGATGTCGACGCCGAGGATCATCCCCGGAGCACCTCCGGGTTGCACACGTGGCGCAGCTCGCCGCCGCCCAGGTACGCGGCGACCTCGCCGGCGATGATCGACGCGGCGCGCTCGGCCGTCTCGCGCGTGGCACCGGCGAGGTGCGGCGAGAGCACGACGTTCGGCGCGGACAGCAGCGGCCAGTCGGCCGGCGGCGGCTCGATGTCGTAGACGTCCAGGCCGAGGGCGCGCAGATGACCGGACTCGAGCAGCTCGGGCAACGGCGCATAGTCGAGCAGACCACCGCGGGCGGTGTTGATCAGGACCGCACCGGGACGCATCGCGCGCAGGCGCGTCTCGTCGAGGATGTGCCGCGTCTCGTCGGTCAGGCGGGCGTGCAGGCTGACGATCCCGCTGCGGGCGATCAGCTCGTCGAGCTCGACCAGCTCGACGCCGCCGGTGGGCGCGGCGTACGGGTCGTACGCGATGACGGTGGCGCCGAAGGCCTGCAGGATGCGCGCGACGATCGAGCTGATGGCACCCAGGCCGATCAGGCCGACGGTCTCACCGGCGAGCTCTCCGCCGGCCTCCTCCCAGGAGTAGTAGTCGCCGCGCCACGTGCCGCGGGCCAGCTCGCCGTGGGCGGCCGGGATGCGACGACTGGCAGCCAGGATCAGCCCGATGGTGAACTCGGCGGCTGCCTGAGCGTTGCGGCCCGGCGCGTTGACGACGATCACGCCGGCACGGGTCGCAGCCTCGAGATCGACGTTCACGGGTCCACCCCTGCTGACACCGATGAGCTTGAGCTCGGGCGACGCCTCGATGATCGAGCGCGAGAACGGCGCGAGCTGGGTGACGGCGATCTCGACCCCGCGGAGCGCCTCGATCATGCCGTCGACCGTGCCCGACGCCTCGTCGACGTTCTCGACGGGACCGAAGGGCTCGTGCGGCCACTCCGAGCACGTCGACCGGAAGTCCAGCGGGACTGCGTCACCGACCGCGGCACGGATGGCGTCGGAGAACAGTTCCGGGCGAACGAAGCGGTCGCCGGCCGAGAGGATCGTGGTCAATGGGTTCACCTTTTCCGAGGGCGGCGCGCACGCCCCGCCGAGATAACAAGATTGTTGTTATCTATATCACCGGGACTGTGACGGTGTCACGTGCCGTCCGTGACGTGGAGCCGCACGTGCTCGGCCATCGTCTCGCGCATCGCCACGGGAACGTCCGGCGTCACCACCAGGTCGCTGAACTCCGACAGCTCGGCGAACCGGTGCAGCGAGCGCCGTCCCACCTTCGAGCCGTCGATCATCAGCACGCTGCGCTCGCCGGCCCCGATCATGGCGCGCTTCATCAGCACCAGCTCCTGCTCCTGGTGGTAGGCGCGGACGTCGTCGATCGTCGACGTCGACTGGAACGAGACGTCGACGGCGTAGGTGGCCAGACCCGACGCGTCGGGCGCGCCGATGAACGAGTCGTGGGTCCGCGAGTACGCCCCGCCGAGCATGATGACCGAGACCTCGTCCTGGTCCATCAACACCTCCAGCACCTGCCGGTAGTTGGTGATCACGGTGACCGCGCCCACCGTCGGGAGCAGCCGGGCGAGGGCGAGGGCGGTGGTCGAGTCGTCGAGCAACACCGACATCCCCGGCTCGACGAAGCCCAGCGCCGTGCGCGCGAGCGCGTCCTTCGCCTCGACCTGGCGTTGCATCCGGAACTCCGAGCTGGACTCGAAGACGCCGGTGGGCAGCGCCGAGACCCCGCCGTGCACGCGCCGGAGCAGTCCGCGCCCCGCGAGATCGTCGAGATCGCGGTGGATCGTCATGACGCTGACGCCCGCGTCCTCGACCAGTTCCGCGACGCTGGCGAAGCCCTGCTCGACGACGCGATCGATAATCCGTCGCTGGCGTTGAGCACGCGATGGCCGGGCTGGAGCCTGCTCGGTCATGTGTGTCCTTCCTCGGGTCAACACGCGGTGTGTCGGGGTAACAGCCCACTTGACAGACTTAACGTGTTAAATGTTACGGTCCCCGCATTCAGCGTGTGACAGCTGTCACAAGCGATGGTATAGGCACGGCTTCGGTCGGACGCCCGGTTCAGAAGAGAGAGACACATGAAGACAACGAGCTTCCGCATGGCGGCAGTCGCCGCGGCGGTCATGGCCCTGGGAACGCTGGCCGCTTGCGGCTCGGGCGACGACTCCGAGGGCAAGGACGGCGACAAGGCCTCGGGCACGATCGCGTTCCTCATGCCGGACCGCGCGTCCACGCGCTACGAGGAGCAGGACCGCCCGCTGTTCGAGAAGAAGGTCAAGGAACTGTGCGAGGACTGCAAGGTCCTCTACCAGAACGGCGACGGCGACCCGAACAAGCAGCAGCAGCAGGCCAACTCGGCCATCGCCCAGGGCGTCGACGTCCTCGTGCTCGACGCGGTCGACACGAAGGCCGCGGCCACGATCGTCGCCAACGCCCAGGCGCAGGACATCCCGGTCATCACCTACGACCGCCCGATCACGACCAAGCCGGCCGACTTCTACGTGTCGTTCGACAACGAGGGGATCGGCAAGATGATCGCCGAGTCGCTCGTGAAGAAGCTCGACGCCGACCAGGCCGACGGCGGCCTGCTGATGGTCTACGGGTCGCCCACGGACGACGCCGCCCAGCTCATCAAGAAGGGCATGAAGGCCGGCGTCGAGGGCAGCAAGTACGACGTGCTGGCCGAGTACGACACGCCGGACTGGAACCCGCAGAAGGCCCAGGACTGGGTCTCGGGCCAGATCACCAAGTACCGCGACGACATCGCGGGCGCGGTCGCGGCCAACGACGGCACCGGCGGCGGCACCGTCGCGGCCCTCAAGGCCGCGGGCATCGACCCGGTCCCGCCGGTCACCGGCAACGACGCCGAGGTCGCCGCGATCCAGCGGATCATCGCCGGTGAGCAGTACAACACGATCTCCAAGCCGATCAGCATCGTCGCCAGCGCCGCCGCCGAGGCCGCCGTCGCGTTCCTGAAGGGTGAGGAGCCGAAGGCCGACACCGAGCTGTTCGACACTCCGTCGCAGCTCTTCACGCCCGAGGTCGTCACGACCGAGAACGTGAAGAAGGTCATGTTCGACAGCGGCATCTACACCGCCGACCAGGTGTGCACCGGCGCCTACGCCGCCGGCTGCAAGAAGCTCGGCATCAACTGATCACGCTCGGCCGGTCCCCGCACGCGTGTGGGGACCGGCCGTCGTCGATCCACAGGGAGAGACATGAACCAACCCACCGAGGCGACCCCCGCGTCCGGGCGCCCCATCCTGAGCCTTCGGGCGATCAGCAAGAACTTCGGCGCCGTCGCCGCACTGACCGACGTCGACCTCGACGTCCACGCCGGTGAGGTCGTGGCCGTCGTCGGCGACAACGGCGCCGGCAAGTCCACCCTCGTGAAGGTGCTGTCCGGCGTCCACGCGGCCTCGTCCGGCACGCTCGAGTTCGACGGCCGCGAGGTCAGCATCACGAGCCCGCAGAACGCGATCGACCTCGGCATCGCGACGGTCTTCCAGGACCTCGCGCTGTGCGACAACCTCGACGTCGTCAGCAACCTCTTCCTCAACAGCGAGATCTCGCCGCTGCGCCTCGACGAGGTGCAGATGGAGGTCCGCTCCTGGGAGCTGCTGCGCCAGCTCGCGGCCAAGATCCCGTCCGTGCGGATCCCGATCGCCTCGCTGTCGGGCGGTCAGCGCCAGACGGTGGCGATCGCCCGATCGCTGCTGCTGGACCCGAAGCTCATCATCCTCGACGAGCCGACCGCCGCCCTGGGCGTGGCCCAGACCGCGGAGGTCCTCAACCTCGTCGAGCGCCTGCGTGAGAACGGCCTCGCCGTGATCATGATCAGCCACAACATGGAGGACGTCCGCGCCGTCGCCGATCGCGTCGCCGTGCTGCGTCTGGGCCGCAACAACGGTGTCTTCGACGCCCGCAACGTCACGACCGAGGAGCTGGTCGCGGCGATCACCGGCGCCACCGACAACGCCGTGACGCGCCGTGCCGACCGTTCCGCCTCGACCCATGAGGAGATCCGATGACCACCCCCGAGGGCCTGAGCCCCGTCGCCGCCGACCTGCAGGACGAGCGCCTGCGCACGAGTGAGGGACTCGGCGGCTTCGTGCGTTCGCTGGGCGAGCGGATCCGCGGCGGTGACCTCGGGGTCCTGCCCGTGATCGTCGGCCTCGTCGTGATCTGGACCGTGTTCCAGTCGCTGAACTCGTCGTTCCTGTCCAGTGCGAACCTGGGCAACCTGCTGATGGAGTCGGCCGCGGTCGGCGTCATCTCGCTGGGCATCGTCTGCGTGCTGCTGGTCGGCGAGATCGACCTGTCCGTCGGCTCCGTGAGCGGCTTGTCGGCCGCGATCCTGGGCGTCTCCTTCGTCCAGCACGACTGGCCGGTGTGGCTGGCCGTCCTCGCCTCGCTCGCCGCGGGCGCCACGATCGGCTTCGTCTACTCGGTCGTCTACACGCGTTTCGGTGTGCCGTCGTTCGTCATCTCGTTGGCCGGCCTGCTGGGCTTCCTGGGCCTGCAGCTGAAGGTGCTCGGCCCCAGCGGCACGATCAACCTGCCGTTCGACTCCCCGATCGTGAAGCTCGGCCAGCTGTGGTTCGTGCCGGCGACGCTGTCGTACGTCCTGGTCGTGCTGGCCGCGGCGGGCTTCTTCCTGGCCCGGTTCGGACGGTCGCGTGCTCGCGCTGCGGCCGGCCTGTCCTCGGTCCCGGTGTCGCACCTCGCGCTGCAGGCCGGTGCGATGGCCGTCGTCCTGCTCGCGGCCGCCTGGTACATGAACCAGGCCCGCGGCATCGGCTGGATGTTCGTGCTGTTCGTCGGCCTCGTCCTGGCGATGCACTACGCACTCACCCGCACGCGCTGGGGCCGTTCGGTCTTCGCCGTCGGTGGCAACGAGGAGGCCGCCCGCCGCGCCGGCGTCAACGTGAACCGGGTCTACATGACCGTCTTCATGCTGGCCTCGACCTTGGCGGCGCTGGGTGGAGTCCTGGCCGCGGGTCGTCTCGCCGCCGCCGCTCAGAGCAGCGGCACCGGTGACGTGAACCTCAACGCGATCGCGGCGGCCGTGATCGGTGGCACCAGCCTCTTCGGCGGCCGCGGGTCGGCCTTCGCGGCACTGTTGGGCATCTTGGTGATCTCCTCGATCTCCAGCGGCCTGACCCTGGTCAACCTCGACTCGTCGTGGCGCTTCATGGTCACCGGTGGCGTGCTGCTGCGCCGTGATCCTGGACTCGGTCGCACGGCGATCGCGGGTCAGTCACGGCAGGGCCTAGCTGCTCCGCAGCACCTCGCACACGGCCGCGTGTCCGTCCCTCGGACGGCACGCGGCCGTTGCCGTTGCGCCGTCTGAAAGGCTGGAGGGGTGAGTTCGATGACCCGATCGAGATCCTCCGTCGTGGGACCGGCCCTCGTGGTCGGTGCCGGTGCCGCCGCGCTGTTCTTCGCCGTGGTGAGCGTGGCGCTGTGGTCGACGACGGGTCAGGCCGCGGACGAGGACGCGATGCTCGCGGTCACCGCGGGTCGCGAGGCCCGGCTGACCGTGCTGTCGATCCTGGGTCGCGTCTCGATCGGCACGGTGGCGGTCCTCGCCGTCGGGTGCCTGCTGCTGGCCGCGCTGCGCCGGCACGGCCGCGCCGCGCTGGCAGCCCTCACCGTCATCGTCGGAGCGAACGTGACCACGCAGGTGCTCAAGCACGGCGTGCTCGACCGCGCGGACCTGGGCTACGGCGTGCACAACTCCCTGCCGAGCGGCCACGTCACGGTCGTCGCGGCCGCGGTGGCCGCGCTGTTGATCGTCGTCCCGCCCGCTGCGCGAGCCTCTGTCGCCGGGCTGGGCACCTTCGCCACCGGCCTGACCGGCTTGTCGACGATCGTCGCGGGCTGGCACCGGCCGGCCGACGTCGTCGCCGCGCTGCTCGTGACCCTCGGGTGGTGCGCCGTCGGCGTTCTCGTGCACGGAGGCCGCCGATCGCGGGACTCCGCGGTGTTCCTCACGGCGCTCAGCGGAGCGGTCGCGTCGCTGATCGGGATCGTCCTGATCGGCGTGCGCCCGGTGTCGGGCCTCGAGGGATTCCTGCAGGCGTCCCTGGTGCTCGGCGCCGTGGCCCTGGCCTCCGCGTGCGCCATCTGGCTGATGTCCTGGATCTGCCCGGACGCCTCCCGGGTGTGACCCCGCCATGGCGAGGAGCGAAGCGACGAGGGGCCGGCCCGGCGGAGCTCTGCGGAGCCGGGAGTGAGCGCGAAGCGAAGCGAGCGCGGCCGGCCCACTATCCGTAGGTGTCGCGCGGCCCGCGTCCCTTGATCGAGCGCGGACCCTTCTTCCAGCTGGGTGCCTGCGGACCACGGACGTCGATCCGCAGCACCTGACCGTCACCGAGCTCCTGGTTGAGCTTGGCCACCAGCCGCGGCGCCAGCAGCTTGAGCTCCTTGGCCCACGCGGTGGAGTCGGCCTCCAGGTGCACGACCCCGTCGCTGAAGTGGTCGACCGTGCAGTGCTGGGCCACCTCGGGGCCGACGATCGCGGCCCAGTCCGAGAAGACGCGCGACGCGGCGAGCCGGTCGTTCCAGCCCTGGTTCTTCACCATCTCGCCCAGGACGTCACCCAGCGCGACCGCATCCTCACGACCAGGGCGCCGCGCCGGACCCGTGCGCCGCATCGGCCGGCGCCGCCTGGTCGCCGGCTGGCCCCCGGTGCGGTACGCGTCGGCGATCTCGCGGGCCAACCGGAGCACGTCGTCATCGTCAGTCACGTGGGGTCACCGCCCCTCGGGCCACGTCGAAGACCTGACCCACCAGCTCGGGCGGGACGTCTCCCTGCACGGCGGCCGTCACCAGCACCTGCTCGGCCGAGGCGACCCGGGCGGCCAGGCGGGAGCGCCGATCAGAGTCGAGCTCGGCGAAGACGTCGTCGAGGATCAGGATCGGGTCGTCGCCCTCGTCCCGCAGCAGGGCGAACGCCGCAAGGCGCAGCGCCAGCGCGAGGGACCAGGACTCGCCGTGACTGGCGTAGCCCTTGGCGGGCAGCTCGCCGATCCCGAGTACGACGTCGTCGCGGTGCGGCCCCACGAGGCTGATGCCGCGCTCGAGCTCCTCGCGACGGCGTCGGCCGATCTCGTCGAGCAGTGCCTTGGCGATGTCGTCGACGTCACGCAGTTCCTCGACGCCCTCGACCGACGGCTTGTAGACGAGGGACACGACCTGGCGATCGGCCGCGGCGCCGGCTGCCACGTCCCGGTAGGCCTCGGTGGCGTGCGGAGCCAATGCGTCCAGCAACGCCAGCCGTGCGGCGATCAGCTGGCCGCCGGTGCGCGCGAGGTTCTCGTCCCAGATGTCCAGGGTCGAGATCTCGACGTTGCTGCGTCGGCCGGCGGTCTTGAGCAGCGTGTTGCGCTGACGCAGGACGCGGTCGTAGTCGGCCTTGACGCCCGCCAGTCGCGGCGCCCGCATGACGATCAGGTGGTCGAGGAAACGCCGGCGGTCGGACGGGTCGCCCTTGACCAGGGCCAGGTCCTCGGGCGAGAACAGCACCGTCCGCGCGATGCCGACGATGTCACGGACCCGCGGCAGGGGATTGCCGTTGACCCGCGCGCGATTGGACTTGCCGGGCGTGATCTCGAGCTCGAGCAGGGCCGATCGGTCGTCGCGCTGGAGCTGCACCCGGACGATCGCCCGCTCGGCACCCGCACGCACGAGCGGGGTGTCGGACGAGACCCGGTGCGAGTCCAGCCCGGCGAGGTAGTCGATCGCCTCCACGAGGTTGGTCTTGCCCTGCCCGTTGGCCCCGATGAACGCCACCGGACCGGGCCGCAGGTCGATCCCGACGAACTCGTACGACCTGAAGTCGGTGAGTTCGAGCCGAGTGACGTGCATGCGCTCAGCCTACGGCCGACCAGATGTGTAGCGGTGTCCACCCGTTTGAACCGTTTTCGGCCCGAATCGGGTGGTTACCGCTACACATCTCGGGCGCGGGACGCGACTGCTCGAGGATCAGGCCGGCGGGACGTCCGGGCTCTCCTGCGTCGCACGGACGGCGTGGCCACCGAACTGCTGACGCATCGCCGCGACCGCCTGCATCGCCGGCGACTCGTCCTGGCGCGACACGAAGCGGGCGAACAACGAGGCGGCGATCGTCGGAGCGGGGACGGCGTTCTCGATGGCGGCCTCGACGGTCCAGCGTCCCTCGCCCGAGTCCTCGGCGTAACCGCGGATCTGCGAGAGGCCCGGGTCGTCCTCGAGGGCCTTGACCAGCAGGTCCAGCAGCCACGATCGGACGACCGTGCCGACGCGCCACGAGTTGAGCACCTCGGCGACGTTGTCGACCATGTCGACCTTCTCGAGCAGCTCGTAGCCCTCGGCGTAGGCCTGCATCATGGCGTACTCGATGCCGTTGTGGACCATCTTGCTGAAGTGCCCGGCGCCGGTCTTGCCGGCATGGACGAAGCCGTTCTCGGCATCAGGGCGCAGGGCGTCGAACGCCGGCTGCACCTTGGCGATGTCCGCGGCGTCGCCGCCGGCCATCAGCGCGTACCCGTTCTCGAGACCCCAGACGCCACCACTGACGCCACAGTCGACGAAGCCGATCTTCTTCTCGCCCAGCATCTCGGCGTGCAACTCGTCGTCGGTCCAGCGCGAGTTGCCGCCATCGACCACCACGTCGCCCTCGGAGAGCAGCTCGTTGAGCTCGGCGATCGTGCTGTGCGTGGGCTCACCGTGGGGCACCATCACCCAGACCACCTTGGGGCTGGGCAACTGCTCGACCAGCTCGGCCAGCGAGCCGACGTCACTGACGTCCGGATCGCGGTCGTATCCGACCACGGTCAGACCGGCGTTGCGCATGCGCGTACGCATGTTCCCGCCCATCTTCCCCAGTCCGACGAGTCCGATGTGCATGGCGCCTCCCGACGTCGTTGGCGCGATTCAGTTCTGGAGCCGTACCGGCATGATCAGGTAGCGGAACGCGCCATCGGGATCCGCTCCCACCTCCGCGACTCCGGACATCGCGGCAGGCTTGGTGTGCTGGGTGAACGACAGGTGCACGACCGGCTCGGTCATGACCGAGAGTCCTTCGAGCATGTAGTTCGGGTTGAAGCCGATCGAGATGTCGTTGCCGTCGATCGTGGCCTCGACGCTCTCGGAGGCCTGGGCCTCGTCACCGCTGCCGGCCTCGAGCAGGACCTGGCCCTCGGAGAACGTGAGCCGGACCGGGGTGTTGCGCTCGGCGACGAGGGCGACACGCTTGACGGCGTCGACCAGAGCGTGGGTGCTGACGTACGCGACCGTCTCGGCCTGGGCCGTGAACAGCTGGCGGACGCGCGGGAAGTCGCCCTCGAGCAGACGCGTGGTGGTGCGGCGCACGCCGCCGCCGACGGTGCCCTCGAAGCCGATGAGTCCGTCGCCGTTCTCGCTGGTGGAAACCGCGATCGTGATGTCGCCGCCCGCGGTCAGTGCCTTGGCGGTGTCGGACAGGACGCGCGCCGGGACGAGGGCGCGCGCCGAGATGTCGGAGGTCTCGGGGTACCAGGACAGGTCGCGCAGGCTGGCGCGGAACCGGTCGGTGGCCATCAGCGAGATCGTCGAGCCCTCGAGCTCGACCCGGATTCCGGTCAGCAACGGCAGCATCTCGTCGCGCGAGGCGGCGGCGCTGGCCTGGCCGACCGCCGTGGCGAAGTCGTCGGCCTTGACGGTTCCGGTGGAGGTGGGCATCGCCGGCAGCTGCGGGTACTCGTCGACCGGCATCGTCTGCAGGCTGAAGCGCGAGCTGCCGCACGTGACCTGGACCTTGGTGCCGTCATGGACGACGTCGACCGGCTTCCCAGCGGGGAGCGCGCGCACGATCTCGGCCAGGAGACGGCCCGAGACGAGCGCCTTCCCCTCGTCGTTGACCTCCGCGGGCAGCGATGCGCGCGTGGAGGTGTCGTAGTCGAAGCCCGACAGGTGGAGCTCGTCGCCGACGGTCTCGAGCAACAGCCCGGTCAGCACCGGCACGCTCGGGCGGGTCGGCAGGCTGCGGGCGGTCCATCCGACAGCGTCGGCAAGGGTGTCGCGATCGATGCGGAACTTCACGTTCTGGGGCCTCTCATTCGTCAGTCGAATCCTGCCACGGTGGGCGGTCATCCACACCCATGGGGCGTCGTGACTTCTACTCGGATTTGGCTCTTTGTACTTTCCGTCGTCGTAGTAGGGCCTGTGGATTCGGTGGACAACCCTTGTTTGTGCTGGTCAGCGGTGTTTTCTGCCTGTGGATGAAGTTGTGGTGGGCGCAGTGGGGGGACTCGGTCGGGCTGTGGACGAACGTTTGTCGTTCACATCGTGTTCACACCCTGGGAGCTCCGGTGCACCGATTCTGGCGGTTCATCCACACCCGTGTCCCCAGGTGGGGAAGAACAAAAGTCGTCAGGACTGCCGTGCCTGCTGGCGGATGCGTGCCGTGAGCTCGGTGACCTGGTTGTAGACGGCGTGCTTCTCGGCCATGAGCTTGCGGATCTTGCGCTCGGCGTGCATCACGGTGGTGTGGTCGCGCCCGCCGAACTCGCTGCCGATCTGCGGCAGGGACATCTCGGTGAGCTCGCGGCACAGGTACATCGCGATCTGGCGGGCGAGGACGAGGTTGCGCGAGCGGTTGGGGCCGCACAGCTCCTCGATCGTGTACTCCGAGTAGGCCGCGGTCTGCGCCATGATCATGCCGGCGGTGATCTCGGGGTCGTCGCCCTCGGCGATCAGGTCCTTGAGCACGATCTGCGCCAACTGCAGGTCGACGGTCGTGCCGTTGAGGTTGGCGAACGCGGTGGCGCGGATGAGGGCGCCCTCCAACTCACGGATGTTGGTCTGCACCTTGCTGGCGATGAACTCCAGCACGTCGGCCGGCGCGGTCAGCTTCTCGGTGGCGGCCTTCTTGCGCAGGATCGCGATGCGCGTCTCGAGGTCGGGCGGGAGCATCTCGGTCTGCAGGCCCCAGCTGAATCGGTTGCGCAGGCGCTCCTCCAGCGTCCGCAGCTCCGACGGCGGCCGGTCGGACGTCATGACGATCTGCTTGTTCTCGTTGTGGAGCGCGTTGAAGGTGTGGAAGAACTCCTCCTGCGTCGCGTCCTTGTTCTCGATGAACTGGATGTCGTCGACGAGCAGCACGTCGATCTCGCGGTACTTGCGACGCAGCGCGGGGGTGCGGTTCTCACCGATCGCGTTGATGACGTCGTTCACGAACTCCTCGGAGCTGACGTACCGGACGCGCGACGAGGGGTAGAGGTTGATGACGTAGTGCCCGATGGCGTGCAGGAGGTGCGTCTTGCCCAGGCCGGAGTCGCCGTGGATCACCAGCGGGTTGTACGCCTTGCCCGGTGCCTCGGCCGCGGCGACCGCGGCGGCGTGGGCGAAGCGGTTCGACGAGCCGATGACGAAGTTCTCGAACTGGTAGCGCGAGTTCAGTCGTGCCTCGGCGATGTTCGCGCGATGCGACGGGCCCGGCCCGCCCTTGGAGGCGGCCGGCCGGCTGACCCAGCTGGGGGTGAGGCTGTCGTCGTCCTCCTCGATCTCGTCATCCCTGTCGACAAATCGACTTGACGACTTGTCGATGTCTGTCGGTTCCTCGGCGACCGTGATCGCGGGGGAGAAGAGCTCGGGTGCGTCGTCGACGACCTCGGGGTCGATCGTCACCACGAGGCGGATGTCCTCACCGGCCTGGGTCGTGAGCGCCTGTTCCAGGGCCGGGCGGACGCGCGATTCGAGCTGCGCGCGCGAGAGGTCGTCCTGGACGGCGACGATCAGGATGCCGTTGTGCAGCGAGAGAGGCTTGGCCCCGTAGACGAAGACCTTCGCCCCTGGCGACAAGGTGGCGACCGAATCGCGCCAGACGGACTCCAAGTCCACTTCAACCTCGTCGCGCACTGCACAGCCTTCCTTCCGCCACAGCGGGCGGGTTTCCCGGGATTTTTTCGTGAGCGGCCGAGAGCAGGGCGGGCCGCCCGAGGGGTTGTTCACACTGTTG